>NZ_BAFP01000120.1 GCF_000308455.1 Nocardia abscessus NBRC 100374
GGCTGGGCGACCGTTGTCGTCCACGGCCTGGCCGCGCTCTCGAAGCCCTCGTCACCGGCCACCAGCACGCGGCCGGGCAGCGCGGTCCGCAGTTCGTCGAATGTCATTGCCTGTCCTGACTCTCAGCCTTCGGAAGCAGACGCGAGCAACGAATTCGATACCGGCCGCCCGGGAGGGGCCGTGGTTCGTGCCGCGACTATCTCAGTGACGAAAGAGAACGCGGAAAGGTAACAACGCGCAGCTCAGCGGGGCCGTGCGCCGGTCAGCTCGACTCGGCGCGCCCGTCGGGGTCGGCGCCCTTCGACTCCTCGGCACGCCGGGTGATGCCGTGCTCGGTCCCCTCGTCGGCCTCCTGGTCCGGCTCCGGGTGCTCGGGCTCGAAGGTCGCGGGCAGGCCCTTGATGTGCCGGTTCATCGACCGGATCAGCAGGAAGGTGCCCGCGAGCAGGAGCAGCACGATGACCAGGCCGAGCGGCGACGCCTTGCCGAACTCGGGGCCGGTCGGCGTGCCGGGCGTCTGGGCGAGCAGGACCAGCGTCACGACCGCTCGTCCTCGATGCCCGCGAACAGGTCGGTCTCCGGCAGCTCGGTGCTCACCCTGGTCTTGGCCAGCTCGAACTCCTCGGTCGGCCACAACCGCTGCTGCATCTCCAGCGGCACGGCGAAGAACGCGCCGTTGGGGTCGATCTGCGTCGCGTGCGCGCGCAAGGCGTCGTCGCGCTGCGGGAAGTACTTGGAGCACTCGATCTGGGTGGTGATCCGGGAGAACAAGTCACCGCGCTCGGCGGTGTACTTGCGCATCCGGTCCAGCCACTCCTGCATCGGGAACGGCTCGCCGAGACGCTCGTACTCCGCGGCGAACACCTCCATCCGCCGCACGCTGAAGCCGTGGTCGTAGTACAGCTTGAGCGGCGTCCACGGTTCGCCCGCCGCGGGGAAGCGCTCGGGGTCGCCCGCCGCCTCGAACGCGGCCATCGACACCTCGTGGCAGCGGATGTGGTCGGGGTGCGGGTAGCCGCCGGTCTCGTCGTAGGTGGTGATCACGTGCGGCTTGAACTCGCGCACCACGCGCACCAGGGCCTCGGTGGCCTCCTCCAGCGGAACCAGCGCGAAGCAGCCCTCGGGCAGCGGCGGCAGCGGGTCGCCCTCGGGCAGGCCCGAGTCGACGAAGCCGAGCCAGTGCTGGCGCACGCCGAGCGCGCGGGCCGCGGCGGCCATCTCCTCGCGGCGGATCTCGTGGATCCGCTCCAGGACGCCTGGCGTGTCCATGGCCGGGTTAAGAATGCTTCCGCGCTCTCCGCCGGTCAGCGTCACGACGAGGACGTCGTGTCCTTCGTCGGCGTAGCGGGCGGTCGTCGCGGCACCCTTGCTGGATTCGTCGTCTGGGTGGGCGTGCACCGCCATGAGGCGAAGGCCACTCACGTCTCGTTCTCCGTCGCTCTCGGTCGCGGGTGTCGGGGCTTCGTTACCTATAGTTCCATTCGACCCACATTTGTTCCGACGTACCCCCCGGGAGCGACCAGCATGAGCCAGCCCGCGCCGGAAGCCGGCGGTGACGCCGAGGCCAGGGCCGCGTCGCCCGGCGGCCCGCCCGCCGACCGCTACGGCACCCGGCCCCGCAAGCGGCGCCGCTGGGTCGCGCCCGCGCTCGGCGTGGTCGTGGTGCTCGCCGGGCTCGGCATCGCCTATCTCGGATACCAGAAGTACGGGCCGGACGACATCGAGGCCGAGCAGCTCGGGTACGTCGTCGTCGACGACTCGACCATGACCATCCGGCTCAAGGTCACCAGGGCCGACCCACAGCGGCCGGTCGTGTGTTTCGTTCGCGCCATGGCGCGTGACGGCTCCGAACTCGGCCGCCGCGAGGTGCTGGTCGAACCGTCGGGCAGCGGGACGGTGGAACTGACCACCGTCGTGCGCTCATCCGCACGGCCCGCCTCTGGCAGCGTTTACGCGTGCAGCGATCAGGTACCCGGCTATCTACGAGCTGGCTGATTTCCGCGCATTCACCGGCGACCTGCCCACGAAATCAACTCCGACCTGCACATTTGTGAATCATGCTAAAATGGCGTGATACACGGTTCCGGGGCTCGGAGCCGTGTTTGCTGCATTGGCGGCCAGCGCTGACGGTTCGGGCTTGCGAGCTTGCCCGCGACCAAGGGCCTGTCGGGGTTCGTTGAACTTCCCAGGATCGCTCTAGCCGTCGACTGGTGCGTGCCCGCTTCCGGGTGGGTACACGCCGGTGCTCAGGGAATCCCGGCCCGCCGGGAACAACTACTAGGGAGTGATCGAGATGACTGAGACGCAAGTGACCTGGCTGACCCCGGAGTCGCACGACAGGCTCAAGAGCGAACTCGACGCGCTCATCGCCAACCGTCCGGTCATCGCCGCCGAGATCAACGAACGCCGGGAAGAGGGCGACCTCAAGGAGAACGGCGGGTACCACGCCGCGCGCGAGGAGCAGGGTCAGCAGGAGGCGCGCATTCGCCAGCTGCAGGAGCTGCTGAACAACGCCAAGGTCGGGGTCGCCCCCACCAAATCCGGCGTCGCGCTTCCCGGGTCGGTCGTCAAGGTCTACTACGACGGCGACGAGACGGACACCGAGACCTTCCTGATCGCCACGCGCGAGGAGGGCCTCAACGATTCCAAGCTGGAGACCTACTCGCCGAACTCCCCGCTCGGTGGCGCGCTCATCGACGCCAAGGTGGGCGAGACCAGGGAGTACACGCTGCCCAACGGCAACACGATGAAGGTCACCCTGCTCAGCGCCGAGCCCTACCACAGCTGATGCACTCGGCCGTGGCCCCGCGCCCGGCCGACACCCCCGCGGACACGAGCGGCCGCGCCCGATCATCGGGTGCGGCCGCTTCCTCATATCCGTGAACCTAGCTCAATGCCTGCTCGATGTCCGCAAGCAGGTCGCTGACATCCTCGATTCCGACCGAGAGCCGCACCAGATCCGCGGGCACCTCCAGCTCGGAACCCTCCGTGGAGGCGTGCGTCATCGCGGCCGGATGCTCGATCAACGATTCGATGCCGCCCAGGGACTCGGCGAGGGTGAACACTTCGGTGCGCGAGCAGAATTTGCGCGCCGCCTCGACATCGCCGTGCAGGCGCACCGAGATCATCCCGCCGAACCGCCGCATCTGCTTGCCCGCGACGGCATGGCCCGGGTGCTCGGGCAGGCCGGGGTAGATCACCTGCGAGATCGCGGGGTGCCCGGACAGGAACTCGGCCAGGGTTTCGGCGTTGTCGCAGTGCCGCTCCATCCGCAGCGCGAGGGTCTTGATGCCGCGCAGCGTGAGGAAGGCGTCGAACGGGCCGGGCACCGCGCCCGCGCCGTTCTGCAGGAACGCGAACGCCGTGTCGAGTTCCGGATCGTTCGTGATCAGCGCGCCGCCGATGACGTCGGAGTGCCCGCCCAGGTACTTGGTGGTGGAGTGCACCACGATGTCGGCGCCCAGCAGCAGGGGCTGCTGCAGATAAGGGGTCGCGAAGGTGTTGTCCACCACCAGTTTCGCGCCCGCGGCGTGCGCGACGTCGGCCAGCGCGGGGATGTCGCCGATGCTCAGCAGCGGGTTGGTCGGGGTCTCGATCCACACCAGCTTGGTGTTCGGCCGGATCGCGGCGCGCATCTCGTCCACGTTGAACACGTGCGCGGGGGAATGCTCGATGCCCCACTGGCTGAAGACCTTGTCGATCAGCCGGAAGGTGCCGCCGTAGGCGTCGTCGGGGATCACGATGTGATCACCCGGACGCAGCGTGGCGCGCAGCGCACAGTCGGTCGCGGCCATGCCGGACGCGAACGCCCGGCCGTAGCGGCCCGATTCCAGCGCGGCGAGGTTCGCCTCCAGCACCGACCGCGTCGGGTTGCCGGTGCGGGCGTATTCGAAACCGCCGCGCAACCCGCCGACGCCGTCCTGGGCGAACGTCGAACTCGCGTAGATGGGCACATTCACCGCGCCGGTCTGCGGATCGGGTTCGTACCCGGCGTGCACGGCCCGTGTGGAGAATCCCAGCTCGCTCATGAGGGCCAGCCTAATCGGGGCGATGCCCGGGCAACTTCCCGGTCTTGCATATCGCGACCGTGCGCGCGGGCAAATCGGGCAAATCTCCGCAACGGCGTCGGCACGGCGCCCTCGCGCCCTTCGATGCGATCGAATTTACGTGCGCATCACTTCTGTGCCGGAAATCTTGCGTCCGAGACCGGCGACGTGAGCTCGGTCTCCTCGCATCCGTCCCCGTTTACGCTGAGTCCATGGTCACCGTGGAAGAACTCTTCGCCACCGATGCGCTGCTGTCCGAGGACGAGCGCGAGATCCGGGACACCGTCGCGGCCTTCGCGGCCGAGCGGCTGCGTCCGCACATCGCGGAGTGGTTCGAGGCGGGCACCTTCCCGGCCCGCGAGATCGCCCCGGAACTGGGCGAGCTCGGCCTGCTCGGCATGCATCTGGAGGGATACGGCTGCGCGGGCATGTCGGCGACCACCTACGGCCTGGCCTGCCAGGAGCTCGAGGCGGTCGACTCCGGCGTCCGCAGCATGGTCTCGGTCCAGGGCTCGCTGGCGATGACCGCGATCCACAAATACGGCTCAGAGGAACAGAAGCAGCAGTGGTTGCCCGAGCTGGCCGCGGGCCGCGCGCTCGGCTGCTTCGGGCTGACCGAACCCGACTTCGGCTCGAACCCGGGCGGCATGCGCACCCGGGCCGAGCGCGACGGCGCCGACTGGGTGCTGAACGGCTCGAAGATGTGGATCACCAACGGGTCGGTGAGCGACGTCGCGGTGGTCTGGGCGCAGACCGAGAACGAGGGCAAGCAGGTGATCCGCGGGTTCCTGGTACCCGCGGGCACGCCCGGGTTCACGGCGCGGGAGATGCACCGCAAACTGTCGCTGCGCGCGTCGGTCACCGCGGAGCTGGACTTCGACGACGTCCGCCTGCCCGCCGACGCGGTGCTGCCCGGGTCGCGCGGCCTGGCCTCGCCGCTGGCCTGCCTGGGCGAGGCGCGGTTCGGCATCGTCTTCGGCGCGCTGGGCGCGGCTCGCGAATGTCTGGCGTCCACCATCGAGTACGCCAGGACCCGCGAGGTGTTCGACAAGCCGCTTGCCGCCTACCAGCTCACCCAGGCCAAACTCGCCGACATGGCGCTGGAGTTCGGCAAAGGTCAGCTGCTCGCGCTGCACATCGCGCGGCTCAAGGACCGCGGCGCGGTCACGCCCGAACAGGTGAGCGCGGGCAAGCTGAACAGCACGCGCGAGGCCATCGCCATCGCTCGCGAGTGCCGGACCATCCTCGGGGCCAACGGCATCACGCTCGACTACCCCGTGCTTCGCCATGCGAACAATTTGGAGTCGGTGCTCACCTACGAAGGCACCGCCGAGGTGCACCAGCTGGTGCTCGGCCGGGCCTTGACGGATGCGAATGCCTTCCGCTGAAAACGCTTCGGACTTCGAATTTCTGGAGTTCGATTATCTGACGAACCGTGGCGGATAAAAATCGCCGATCAGAGAAAACTGGACAATTGCCACGCTGAGGCACATCACAACGGGGTGTGCCTCCAGGCGGGTCGCTAGCGGAAATCGTCCCCATCGAGGTAGTCCCCCGGCTGCGGATAGACCGGCCTCGACCCCTCCCCACGGTGCCGCCCCCGGGGCCGCGCGCCGTGCTGTTCCCAGTGCCGCGCCGGACCACCTTGCCACTGCCCTCCCTCGTCGGTACCGACCGACCGGTCCCACAGCCAGTCTTCATCGGGGCCGGGCCGGTCCTCCCACTGCTGCCCCCGCGCCGCTTGCTGATCCATCCACAGTTGCTCGCGAGCGGCGTCCGCGCGGCCGTGCCGGTATGCCGCGGCGTGTCCACGGACCGCGGGCATCTGCTCCTCGAGACCACTGAGCCAGTTCTCCCAGCGCTGCTGCATCGGGCGGATCATGCCGCCGCCGACCCCGACCACCAGGATGCCGCCGATGGTGGCGAGCACGGTGACCAGGATCGGCAGCGTCACCGAGGTGGCCACGCCGACCTGGTCGAGTGCCGCCACGATGCCGACGCCCCACACGAACACCGCCGCGATCCGGCCGACCATCGCGCCGTAGGACAGCCCGCCGAGCAGGCTGCCCACCATGTCGCGCACCGCGTGGGCGACCGCGCCCGCGACCACCAGGATGACGATCGCGACCCCCGCCTTGGGCAGCCAAGCGACCACGCCGGTGATCGTTTCGCTCACCGGGTTCGGGCCGAACACCCCGAAGCCGAGTTGCAGCGCGATCAACAGGACCGCGTAGTACGCCAGCTTCGCCAGGACCTCACCGGCGTCGTACCGGCTGCGCGACAGCACCTGCCCGATGCCGCCGCGCTCGGTGAGCCGGTCGAATCCGATCCGTCGCAGCACCTTGCCGACGATCGCGGCGGTCGCTTTCGCGACCAGCCAGCCGATGAACAGGATGACGAGAAACCCGGCGAACTCGGGCACGAACGTCGCCACGGAACTCCACGCGTCGGACAGCCCCTGCTGGTAATCGATGGCCGAACCGGAGGTGCGCATTACCTTCCCTTCGCTGTCTGTCGGCGACATGAGTGTTTGCCAGGATTGCGTCCCGCCTGGTTATACCTCCAATACTTGCCTCGAAGTCCGCATTCGCGAGTAAATTGCCATATTTATTTCCGACCGGTGTGGAATCGAATTCACCGTGTCGGAGACCGGAAGTGAGCCTGTTCCGGTCGCGCACGGGCTAATTCCCGGCATGCGGCACGGGACGCGGATTCCGTTCCACGAGAAGCGAATCGGTCCTGCGCGACCCGCGCGCGGACACTACTGTCGGTGCATGTCGTCGATCCGCGCCACCGAGGTGCTCGCGGCGCTGTCGCTCACCACCGATCTCGCCACCGGAATGCCGTTCGAGAAGGGGCTGGCCACCTGCCTGCTCGCCACCGGCCTCGCCGAACGGATCGGACTGCCGGACGCCGAGCGCCGCGCGGTCTTCCTCGCCGCCCTGCTCGGCGCGGTCGGGTGCACCAGCCGAGCCTCGGAGAACGCGGAGGCCTACGCCGACGACATCGCCTTCCAGCGTGCGTGCCACGTGCTCGATCCCGGCGATCCCGGCGTCTTCACCGCGCAGTTGCGCCGGTTCGGGAGTTGGTCGCCCGCGGCCCAATCGGCACTGCGCAATCGGTTCGTCGCGCAGATGCCGGCCGGCGCGCCGCAACAGGCCCTGCGCTCGTCGTGCGAGATCGTCCGGACGTTCGGGTCACGACTGGGTCTGCCGAACGCCGCCGTTCGCGCGCTGACCGAGGTGGAGGAACGCTGGGACGGACTCGGTGCGCCGGAACAGCTGCACGGAGAAGCCATCTCGCTTCCCGGTCGAATCCTGCACGTGGCCGAACAGGCGGTGCTCGCGCTCGACGCGGTCGGCCAGGAACCCGCGACCGGGCACGGCGACACCTCGCCCAGTGGCATCGGACATCCGGCGGACCCGGCAGCCGAGCCGGACCGGCCCCGCGCCGCCTTGGGCACTATCGCGCGGCGGCTGCACATCGTCCTCGCCGAGTTGCGGCGACGGGCAGGCGGGCACCTCGATCCCGACCTGGTCGCCGTCTGCGACGCCGCCCTCATCCGAGAGGCGCTCGACGTACCCGACCTGCTCGCCGCCGTCCTGGCCGCGGAACCGGGCACGCCGAGCTCACTTCCGGTCGAAGAACTCGACCGGCCCAGCCTGGCGCTGGCCATGATCGTCGACTTGAAGGGCCGCTACCTGCTGGGACATTCGGCGCATGTCGCCGGACTGGCCGCGGCCGCGGCCACCAGGATGGGCCTGCCCGCCGACGAACGGGCGGCACTGCGGGCCGCCGCCCTGCTGCACGACCTCGGCCGCGCCGCGGTGTCCAGCGCGGTCTGGGACCGCGGCGGCCCGCTCGGCCGCGCGGACTGGAAACGCGTTCGCCTGCACAGCTATTGGACCGAACGTATCCTGCGCCGCTGCCCCGGGCTGGCAGATCTGGCCGAGCTCGCGGCAGGTCATCACGAGCGGCTCGACGGCAGCGGCTATCCCCGGGGCAAGCAGGACACTTCGCCCGCCTCCCGACTACTCGCGGCCGCGGACGTCTTCGCGGCCTGCACCGAGGCGCGGCCCTATCGTCCCGCGGCCCGTCCCGCCGAAGCCGCGGCTCACCTGGGCGCCGAGGTCACCGCGGGCCATCTCGACGGCGACGCCTGCGCCGCCGTGATCGCGGCCGCCGAGGACCGCGCCCACCACGCCGCCCACGGGCTCTCCGACACCGAGGTCGACGTCCTCCGCCTGACCGCCCGTGGCCGCAGCGGCCGCGAGATCGCCGCCGAACTCCTTCTTCCCGAACGCACCGTCACCCACCACCTCACCGAACTCCGCGGCAAGACCGGCCAGCACACCCGCGCGGGCGCCGCCGTCTTCGCCATGTCCCATCAGCTCTTGCCCGGCTGACCGACCGCACGCCCCGGATGAGGTTCTCGCGCCTCGCACACCGAGCGAGGATGTATCGGGATGTGCCGCGGTAGACCTCACAGGATCGGGGCTGGAAGCGGTAGAGGATTGTTACCTCTTGTCATTCAGGTGCCATTTGAGCGTCACCCTCAGGCCAGCGCGAACGCGGATGATATAGGAGGACACGGGCATTGGGGCGATGCCTCCACCACCACCCAATCGGAGGTGCACGATGCACACGTTCTCGATCGACCGCAGCGCACTCCGGTCGGTTCCGAATGCACTGGGAGCCGACCATGTTCGTGCGTGACCACCTGCCGCGGCGCTCGCACGGCGTCGCCCGCACACTGCCGGATCAGCGCGAACTGGTCGCCGCCTTCGGCGGTCACCCGAGCGATTCGGGCGAAGACCACCCGCTGGTCGCCTGGGCCAGGGCACTGGCCGCGCTACACCGGCAGCGCCACTGCGATCCGCTGGCCGCCGCCGGAATAGATTGCCGCCGAGCCGAACTGGTGGCGACCATCGACGCGTGGGTGGTCGAGCAACTGCCGCGCAAGCGTTCGGCCGACCGTCTGCGCGCCGAATCCCTCGGCGCCACGGTCGACCGCATGGCCGCCGCCCACGTCCACGCCAGCCACCTACTGCACACCGCCGAGAAGGTGTCCGACGCCCGCGTGCACGCCGCCTGGTACCGGCTGGCCCTGCTGGCCGACGAATGGACCGACCTGATCACCGGCGGCGTGCGCGAAACGGTGCGCGGCAGGAGACCGGCCTAGCGCGCGGCCGCGCCTACTTGCCGAGGCTGCCCGTGCTGAGGAAGCCGAGCAGGTCGTGGCGGGTGATCACGCCGACCGGTTTGCCGTCCTCGACGACCATGAGCGCGTCGGTGTCCGAGAGCGCCTTGGTCGCGGCGGAGATGGGCTCACCCGAGCCGATCAGCGGGAACGAGGGGCTCATGTGCTGGGCCACCGAATCGGTCAGGTGGGCGCGGCCCTCGAAGACCGCCGACAGCAGATCGCGTTCGGAAACGCTGCCCGCGACCTCGCCCGCCATGACCGGCGGCTCGGCGCCGACCACGGGCATCTGGGACACGCCGTACTCGCGCAGGATCTCGATCGCGTCGCGCAGCGTTTCGGACGGGTGGGTGTGCACCAGGTCGGGCAGCTCGCCGGACTTGCCGCGCAACACGTCACCCACGAGTGGTTCGGCTGTGCCGTCCAGCCGTTCGCGCAGGAAGCCGTAGGAGCTCATCCACTCGTCGTTGAAGATCTTCGACAGGTAACCGCGGCCGCCGTCGGGCAGCAGCACCACGACCACCGCGTCCGGGTCGCGCCGCGCCACCTCGACGGCCGCGACGACCGCCATGCCGCAGGAACCGCCGACCAGCAGGCCCTCCTCGCGGGCCAGCCTGCGGGTCATGTCGAACGAATCCGCGTCGGAGACCGCGATGATCTCGTCCGGCACGGCGGGGTCGTAGGCGGACGGCCAGAAGTCCTCGCCGACGCCCTCGACCAGATACGGCCGCCCGGTACCGCCGGAGTACACCGAGCCCTCCGGGTCGGCGCCGATGATCTGCACCTTCCCGCCGGAGACCTCCTTGAGGTAGCGGCCGGTGCCGGTGATGGTGCCGCCGGTGCCGACGCCGGCCACGAAGTGGGTGACCTTGCCGTCGGTGTCGCGCCAGATCTCCGGGCCGGTGGTCTCGTAGTGGCTGTCGGGGCCGCCGGGGTTGGAGTACTGGTCGGGTTTCCACGCACCGTCGATCTCGCGCACCAGGCGGTCGGAGACGCTGTAGTAGCTGTCGGGGTGATCCGGCGGCACAGCGGTCGGGCAGACCACGACCTCGGCGCCGTAGGCGCGCAGCACGTTGCGCTTGTCCTCGCTGACCTTGTCGGGGCAGACGAACACGCAGTTGTAGCCGCGCTGCTGGGCGACCAGGGCGAGGCCGACGCCGGTGTTGCCGGAGGTGGGCTCGACGATGGTGCCGCCGGGCCGCAGCTTGCCGGACTGCTCGGCGGCGTCGATCATCTTCACCGCGATCCGGTCCTTCGAGCTGCCGCCGGGGTTGAGGTATTCGATCTTGGCCGCGACCAGCCCCGCGTTCGGTCCCACGACCGAGTTCAACCGGACCAGCGGCGTGTTGCCGATGAGATCCACGACATGATCCGCGATGCGCATGGACCCCATCGTTGCAGACGCACTAACTGTGAGTTCGCGCACGCCGCACGCAGCGGGCCCGGACTACCGGCGAATCGGCGCGCGCACCCTTAGGATCGCTGCCATGAGGCAGCCGAACATCGCCCGGGCCGCAATGCTTCTGGCCGGATCGGCGGTGGCTCTAATGGTCGGATCCGGTGCGCAAGCGGAAGCGGCGACCGTCGAGTTCCCGCAGGTGCCCACACTGGCGCGCGGTGGTCTGTGCTGGACCAGCATCCGCACCTGGGCCGACACCAGTCCGGAATGGCCCGGTCGCGCCATTCTCAATGTTCGTGCGCTACCCGTGACCGGCATCGGGCCCGGTATCTATCCGCTGGCGCCGCTGTGCGAGGTGCGCACCACGGTGGCGTGGCGCAATGTCACCACCGGCGCCACGGGCAGCTACGACAACACGGTGGTCACCGGCATCTACGGCAGCATCCAGTACGCGCTGTTCCAGGACACCGGACCGGGCTTGGTGGAGGTCACCATCTCCACCGACGCCGCGAGCGTCCCGGCCCGCGGCGCGTTCCTGGTCCCGGCCTGACGGAGGGATATCCGGTCGACCGCATCCGAGCGGTTGCCGACCGTGGGTGACGCGGTCGGCCACTGGTCGTTTCGGCCGGATTTCGTAAAATTCCTGCCGTGAGCGCACCTCAGTTTCGCTGGCGTACCGCGGCGGTGACCGGCGCCGCGGCCGTGCTGGCCGGTTCGGGCGCGGGCACCGCATGGTGGGCGACCTATCGCCTGCTCATGGCTCAGGCGGGCGTCGCCCGCGGCGCGATCGGCCGGGACACCTCGAAGCCGCCGGAAGCGGACGGCATCTACACCGCGGGCTGCGCGGAGCCCGAGCCGTGGCGCACCGGAAAGCACACCGACCTGCACCTGATGATCTTCGGCGACTCCACCGCGGCGGGCCTCGGCTGCCTGGTGGCCGACGAGGTGCCGGGCGTCCGCCTGGCCCGCGGCCTCGCCGAAGCGACCGGCCTGCGGATCCGGTTGAGCACCAAAGCGATCTCCGGCGCCACGTCCAAGGGCTTGGCCGGTCAGGTGGACGCGATGTTCGTCGCGGGTCCGCCGCCGGACGCCGCGGTCATCCTGGTCGGCGCCAACGACGTCACCAAGAAGCATTCGATCCGGGCCTCCGCGCGCAGGCTCGCCGCTGCCGTCGCCCGGTTGCGCCGCGCCGACGCGGTGGTGGTGGTCGGCACCTGCCCCAATCTGGGCACCGTCACGGCCATCCCGCAGCCGCTGCGCACCGTCGTGCACAACTGGAGCCTGCGGCTGGCCAGGGCACAGCACGTGGCGACGACGGTCGCGGGCGGGCATCCGGTGCGGATGGGCTACCTGCTCGCCCCCGAATTCCGCGCCGCACCCGAACTCCTCTTCGCGGCCGACGGCTTCCATCCGTCTGCGGCGGGTTACGAACTGGCCGCTGCGCAATTGCTGCCGGTACTGCTCGAGGCGCTGGGCGGGACACCCGCTTCCCGTACTCCACGGCGGGACGTAGATTCGGTACGAACCCATGAGTAACCGAACGAAGGGTTCGTCAGAACCGTCCGACCCAAGGAGTCCTCATGCCTGAGGCCGTCATCGTTTCGACCGCACGCTCCCCGATCGGCCGGGCCCGCAAGGGTTCGCTGGTCGACCTGCGGCCCGACGATCTGACCACGCAGATTGTGCGGGCAGCGCTCGACAAGGTGCCTGCCCTGGACCCGGCCCAGATCGACGACCTGATCCTGGGCTGCGGTTCGCCCGGCGGCGAGCAGGGCTTCAATATCGCCCGCGTCGTCGCCGTGCAGCTCGGCTACGACTTCGTGCCCGGCACCACCGTGCACCGCTACTGCGCGTCGTCGCTGCAGTCCACCCGGATGGCGTTCCACGCGATCAAAGCGGGCGAGGGCGACGTGTTCATCTCCGCCGGCGTGGAGACCGTGTCGCGGTATGTGAACGGATCGTCCGACAGCTGGCCGAACACGCAGAACCCCCTGTTCACCGAGGCGCAGGAGCGCACCGCGAAGACCGCGGAGGGCGGCTCGGGCATCTGGCACGACCCGCGCGAGGACGGGCTGATCCCCGACGTCTACATCGCGATGGGCCAGACCGCCGAGAACGTGGCGACCTCCACCGGCATCACCCGCGAGGACCAGGACCGCTGGGGCGTGCGCTCGCAGAACCGCGCCGAAGAGGCCATCAAGAACGGCTTCTTCGAGCGGGAGATCACCCCGGTGACGCTGCCGGACGGCACCGTGATCAGCAAGGACGACGGCCCCCGCGCCGGCGTCACCTACGAGGCGGTCTCCGCGCTCAAGCCGGTGTTCCGCCCGGACGGCACCATCACCGCGGGCAACTGCTGCCCGCTCAACGACGGCGCAGCGGCGCTGGTGATCATGAGCGACACCAAGGCCGAGGAGCTGGGTCTGACGCCGCTGGCGCGGATCGTGTCCACCGGCGTGTCCGGCCTGTCGCCGGAGATCATGGGCTTGGGCCCGATCGAGGCGTGTAAGCGCGCGCTGGCGCTGGCGGGCAAGACCATCGACGACATCGACCTGGTGGAGATCAACGAGGCGTTCGCCGTGCAGGTGCTCGGCTCGGCACGGGAGCTGAAGATCGACGAGGACAAGCTGAACGTCTCCGGCGGCGCGATCGCGCTGGGCCACCCGTTCGGCATGACCGGCGCCCGGATCACCACCACGCTGCTCAACAACCTGCAGACCTACGACAAGCAGTTCGGTCTGGAGACCATGTGCGTCGGCGGCGGTCAGGGCATGGCGATGGTCATCGAACGTCTGAGCTGATCGGCATACGAAAAAGGGCGGTCGCCGGAGAACCGGCGACCGCCCTTTTGCCGAATGGCTAGTCGTTCTGGAAGTAACTCAGCAGCCGCAGGATCTCGACATACAGCCAGACAAGGGTGATGGTGAGGCCGAGGGCGACACCCCACGCGGCCCGCTCCGGGGCCTGCGCGCGGATCAGCTGGTCGGCGGCGTCGAAGTCGAGCAGGAAGCTGAACGCGGCGATGGCGATGACCACCAGGCTGAACACGATCGCCAGCGGGCCACCGTCACGCAGGCCGAGGCCGCCGTCGATGAAGAAGCTCGCGACCAGGTTGCCCAGCACCAGTACCAGGATGCCGATCATGGCGCCGACGATGATCCTGGTGAATCGCGGCGTCACCCGGATGGCGCCGGTCTTGTAGACCACCAGCATGCCCGCGAAGACACCGAACGTGCCGAGCACCGCCTGACCGATCAGCGCGCTACCGCCGACGCCACCGACCGCGATGTTGGTGAACATGAACGACAGCGCACCGAGGAAAAGGCCCTCGGCGACGGCGTAGGACAGCACCAGCACCGGGTTGTCCATCTTGTTCGCGAAGGTCGCGATCAGCACCAGCACCAGGCCGACCAGGCCGCCGCCGATCACGAACAGCGGGGCGAGCGAGGTGTTCGCGTTGGTGAGGCCGTAGGAGACGATCGCCGACAGCGCGAGCACGGCGAGGGTGATGCCCGTCTTGGTCACCACGTCGTCGATGGTCATCGCCCGGGTGGTGGGGGGAGCCTGCTGGTACTGCTGCGGATACTGCCCGTACTGCTGGGGCTGCTGACCGTACTGGTTGCCGAACTGTCCCGCGGAGGTCACGCCCGAACCGAAGCTGGCGTATCCACCGCCCTCCTGCCTTGGCAGGTTCCTGAAAACCGGATTGCTCGTGGTACGCATGTGAACGGCGTCCCTTTCTGGAGTCGTTGCCGCTGATCATCGAGTTGGTCCACTCGATATCCAACTGCCCTGTCCAACGTTTGTCATCCGTCGCGGGTTCCCGAGGGAGTCCCGCAGACCAGACAATTCGGACTCTACCGTTGCCGTGGGTCGTGCAGACCACGCACGGAACGAGTCACAGTGAATTTCCGGTTGCGGCCGACCACCTCGGTCCGGCCCACCATCCGTTCGACCACGGCCCGATAGTTCAGATGTGAGTTGTACACGGTCCACAGCTCTCCGCCGGGGCGCAGCACCCGCCCGGTCTCGGCGAACATCTTGATCGCCGATCCGGTGTGCACGGCCGCGCCGACGTGGAACGGCGGATTGCACAGCACCAGATCGGCGCTGTTGTCCGCGGCGGTGGACATCGCGTCGTCGCGCACGACGCACACGCGGTCGGCGACACCGTTCGCCTCGGCGGTCGCCCGCGCCGAGGCCACGGCGGCGGCGGATTGGTCCGTGGCGGTCACCTTGATGCCCGGCCGCGCGGTGGCCAGCGCGACGGCCAGGATGCCGGTACCGCAGCCGAGATCGATGGCGTCGCGGGCGTCCGGCTTCATCAGCTTCAGATGCTCGAGCAGGAATCTGGTGCCGATGTCCAGGCGCGCCCCGGAGAAGGCCGCGCCGTGCGCGACCACCTCGAGACCCAGTTCGTCCAGCCGATCGCGCACCGGAAACGGCTGACCCGCCACCGGTTTGGGTCCGGCCACCAGCAGGGTCCGCGACTTCTGCCTGCCGCGGCTGGCGCGCACCTCGGAGAACGATTGGGCCAGAACGTCGTTCATCGCCTTGGTCAGATACTTGTCCCGCCCGCCCGCGAACACCTCGACCGCCGGATCGGCGTAGCGCGCGATGGCGTCGGCGACCTCGGCCAGCCCCGCCAGCACCCGGGGTAGGCGAAGCAGCACCACCTGGGCATCACGCAGCAACCCGGCGCCGAGCGGGTGTGCGGTGTAGCGGTCCGACAGGCCGGCCACGCGAGCGTTGTTGGCCAGCGCGAGTTCGCCGGTGAGCAGATCCTGATGCACCCGGACGTCGCGCAGATCGTGCCCCGCGATGGCGCCGAGGGTCAGCGCGCCATAGGCGTCACCGACAATGGCTACCTTTCCGCTATCAGCGGTCGCCAAGGCGTCGGCCGCGACGTCGAGCATCAGCCGATCAGCGGCGTCCACGGCGTAGAGATTCAGTGCCTCCACGTCCGGATACCGCCGCAGCCGGCTCAGTACGTCCTCGACATGTCCCACACCTCAAGTGTGCTAGATCGTTGCCCACCGGTCGCGCCCACCCCGCCCTATCGATCTCGCGACCTGCGCGGCGAACCGGTGCGCGCGCTGAAGCGCACGCCGACAGACTGTTTCGCGTCGACGCCGGACAGCCGGCGTGACCGCCGTGTGCCCGCCGTCACCGGATCGTGCGAGACGACCGCCGGACGCGCTCGTCGCCGACGGAGTGCGGCGGGCGGACATCACCGCGACGCGCACGGTGCGGTTGTCACGCTGCGGACGCCCGAGCGCACCATCCACGAGATCGACTGCGCCGTCGACCCGACCAGCGGACTCGGCTCGGCGCCACACCGCGCCTCCATCATCACCACCGACCGCCGCCCGCGAGCAATCCCTGTCGCATCCGTAAATCACTGCCCCGCAATTCGATACCGAAACCTCGCGTCGCCGCAGACATCCGCTCCGGTCGGCGCCCTCGTGAAAGTGAACTGCCTACGGCAACCGGTACACGCGTGACGCCAGGACCCTTACACGCCGAACACCAGGAATGGCAATCGATTAGCAATCAGCCCGGTCGCACCGGCATACCAGCCGCGTCCACACTCGCCCGCGCACGCGGCCACCTGAGCGCGAATCAGCCGCAACACTCTCCGGTTACGCCATCCGAGCCCCTCCGCTGAGTAGCATCGGGCCATGCGCAACAGGATGGTGCTCACGGTCGCGGTCGCGACGGCACTTCTCGCGGGCTGTGGTGACGACCAGTCCACACCGGGTCTCCCGGTCGCTTCCATCACCGGCACGTCGGCCGCGGTTGCGCAGGCTCCACTACCCCAGGACACCGCGCCGAAGCAGGGCAAGGCGTCCGGCGACGCCGCGCTGACAGTGACCGACATTCGCCTCGGGCGGCAGTCCGGCTTCGATCGCGTGGTCTACGACCTCGGCGGGGTCGGCACGCCCGGTTGGCTCGTCCGCTACACCGACGCCGCCGTGCAGGACGGCAGCGGCAATCCCGTGGACGTGGCGGGCCGGTCGATCCTCGAAGTGCGCATCCTCGGCTCGGCTTACCCGTTCGACAGCGGCGTGACGCCGTACGCGGGCCCGGACCCCGCCGTCGATTCGGCGGTCCCCGGCGTCGCGGGCGTCTACCGGACGACGGTGTTCGAAGGCGCCACCCAGTCGTTCATCGGCCTCCACGCCGACCGGCCCGCCTTCAGCGTCAGCGCGCTGTCCAACCCGACCCGGCTGGTCATCGACATCGCGAGCCCATAGATACCCCTACACCCAGGGGGTATGTTCAGCGGCGGACCGGCGGCGACTAGACTCGGCACTTGTGGTCGAACGCCGCCTCCGCCGCGCCGCCGGGCTCGCCCGGCTGCTCGGTGTGCTGGCGTTGCTCGCCGGGGTGGTCGCCATGCACTCGGTGATCTTCGGATCCGGGGCCCACACCCACGCCGCCGGTGCGCACGCGACCCCCGCTTCCGAAGCAGTAGTCGACGGAACCGGACGGCCTGGCGCGCCACCGGCCGCTTCCACTCCGCGACCGGCCTCCGATCATGACGAGACCAGACCGCATCACCATCGAGACGCAGTACCGTCGCCCGCGGACAGCACTTCGATCGGCCACGACCGGCTTCAGCCACAGGAGCCGACACACCCGGACAGCAGTGGGTTCTCGCCCACCATGGAAGCGCCGATAGTCGCTTCCGCCGATTCCTATGCCGCGCAGGTCACAAGGGCGATCACCGGCCCCGCGTCCTGGGCCGAAACAGCACGCTCGATGGTCGCGGCGGCCCTCACCGCGGACGACTCCCACTGCGCGGGCGGCGGGTGCGACGGCGCGCACAGCGCCTTGCACGGTTGCGTGTTCATCCTGGTCTCCCTCGTCGCACTGGTCGCGTTGGTGCTGCTCTACCGCATGGCGGTCGATCGCCCCGGCCGCGGTGTGGCGCGGCCGCGGCACTGGCGGCCGCGGCCGGAACGACCGCCGCCGTGGACCGTGCTCACCAGGGCTGAACTGGCGATTCTGCGGATCTGACACCTCCGCCGCCGCCGTGTGTCCGAACCACGGTCGCGGCGTTGTCCACTCCGTCCTCAGACTTCGCACTTCGCACTTCGCTAGGAGCCACCCATGTTCTCCACCCGTACCCGCCTGCCCCTCGTGCTCGCCGCGGCCGCCGCGGTGAGCCTCGCCGGATGCGGCGACGCCGACACCGGGCACACCACCGAGCACGGCAGCTCGACGACCGCTTCGGCCGCCCCCGGCACATCCGCGCGCGCCGAGCACAACGACGCCGACGTGATGTTCCTGCAGATGATGTATCCGCACCACGCGCAGGCCGTCGAAATGGCGCGGCTGGTGCCCACGCATACCGACAACCAGCAGCTGCGCGCGCTCGCCGCCAAGGTCGAGCAGGCACAGGCGCCGGAGATGCAGCAGATCACCACGCTGTTGCAGAGCTTCGGCAAGCCGGCGCCCACCCCGAGCGAAGGGCACGGCGGCCACGGAATGCCCGGCAGGATGTCCGCCGAGCAGATGGCGGCGCTGCAGGCGGCATCGGGTCCGGACTTCGACCGTCAGTGGCTGACCATGATGATCGAGCACCACGCGGGCGCGATCGCCATGGCCGAAACCGAACTGGCCGATGGCCGGAACCCCGACGCGAAGGCGCTCGCGGGCACGATCATCGCCGCCCAGCAGGCGGAGATCGAGCAGATGCGGGCCATGCCCGGCCAGAGCTGAACCGCCGCCCGCGCCGATATCGGTTGATCATCGATACCGGTGCGGGCGCACGTCGCTCGCCCGCACAACGTACGGTCGGATTGTCCGGCTCTGTTCCTCTGTCCCGGCCGGACTTCCGAGGGGAGTGAGGGACCGACCATGCCACTACTCGAACGCGCCGGCTTGCTCGCCGCCGCGATGGCCACCGCCGCGGGCGTGCTGATCATCGGCGCCTGCGCGCAGCAGGTTTCCGGCACGGCCGAGGTCAACCGGACCGACCTGGCCGCGTACGCCTCGGAGGTCACCTCCTCCTCGGCCGCCGCCTCGTCGTCGCGGACCGCCGCCGTCGAACGCGCGACCGGATCGGCGTGCGACGCCTTCCTCGCCGCGAACGGCAGCTCGGTGCGGGCGTTCAACGACTACATCGATGCCAGCAACGCAAAAGGCCGCAGCGATCCCGATACGAACGGCAAAGCCGACACCGCTGTCTCGACGCTGCGCAACAATGCGCGCTCGGTCGACCAGAACGTGTCCAGAGAGGTGCCGTCCGCGATCGCGAACCCGTTGCGCGCCTACCGCGACGACACCAATGCCTTGGCCGACACGCTGGACCGCCGGGCCGACACCGACACCCTGAACGCGGCGATCGACCGGTTCAACGCCACCAAGAACACCGCGCTGACGGCCTGCGAGGGGCACGGCACCCGTTAGCGGGCTGCCGTTCGCGCTTCGCCTTCGGACTCACTGCGTGCCCGACGGCATCGTGGCGAACGCCGACGGATGACGAGAGCGCCGGTCCGGAAAGGCTGAGCGGCGCCTTCTCATCGGTGAAGAATACCGCCGGACGGCTATAACATCTCCGCGTTTGCTGCTACGCGGAACGGACGAAGTCATGGCCAGCGGTATCCGGGATCCTCGTCCACCCGTCCGAGGCGCCCGCCGCCGCAGATCAGCCGATCCGGGCCCGCCCACGCTCGCCGCGCTGCTCGCCGCCGCGGCGGAACACGATCCCGACCGCGTCGCCGTGGTGTGCGACGACACCGAGATCACCTACCGCGACCTCGACGCCCGCTCGTCCCGGTTGGCGCGCACGCTGCTCGCCTCGGGGGCGGGCCCCGAAACGGCGGTCGCGGTGGCACTCCCGCGTTCGGCCGATTCGGTGCTCGCGGTGTGGGCGATCGCCAAGACCGGCGCCGCCTTCGTACCCATCGATCCGGCACTTCCGCCGTCCCGCATCCGGTTTCAGGTCATCGACAGCGGCGCCACGCTCGGATTGACCCGCTCGGGGCACGCGGCGGCGCTGCCCACCGAGGTGAACTGGCTCGCGCTGGACGACGCCCAGGTGATCGCGCGGGTAGCGGCGAACCCGCCGAACCCGATCGCGTACTTCGAACGGCCCGCACGCCTGCGGGCCGCCCATACCGCGTACCTGATCTACACCTCGGGATCGACCGGACGCCCGAAAGGCGTCGCGGTCACCCACGCCGGGCTCGCCGCGCTGTGCGCCGAACTGGCCGCCCGGCACGCGCTGGAGGAGCACGCGCGGGTGCTGCATTTCGCGTCGCCGAGCTTCGACGCCTCGGTGCTGGAACTGCTGCTCGCCATCTCCCGCGCCGCCACGCTGGTCGTCGCCCCGCCCACCGTCTACGGCGGTAGCGCCCTGGTGGAACTGCTCGCGCGGCAAGCGATCACCCACGTCTTCCTGACACCCTCCGCGCTGGCCTCGATCGAACCCGCCGGACTGCCCGCGCTGCGCTCGGTCATGGTCGGCGGCGAGCCCTGCCCCCCGATGTTGCCGCGGCACTGGGCCACCGAAGGACGCCTGTTCCACAACGCCTACGGCCCGACCGAGACCACCATCATGGCGACGCTGAGCCCGGCGCTGTCGCCGGACGAACCGCTCACCATCGGATCCGCCGTGCGCGGCATGCGCTGCCAGGTGCTCGATCACCGGCTGCGTCCGGTCGGCACCGGCGTCGTCGGCGAGCTGTACGTGTCCGGGCCCGGGGTCGCGCGGGGATATCACGGACGACCCGGCCTGACCGCCCAACGGTTTCTGCCCGATCCGTTCGGGTCGCCCGGCTGCCGGATGTACCGCACCGGCGACCTGGTCCGGCGTACCACCACCGGTCACCTGGACTATTTCGGCCGCGCCGACGACCAGGTGAAGGTACGTGGCTTCCGGATCGAACTCGGCGAGATCGACGCGATCCTCGCCGCGCGGCCCGGCGTCCGGCTGGCCGTGACCGTCGATCGGAAGACGGCCGCGGGCGAGACCACGCTCGCCGCGTTCGTCCAGCCCGAACCGGGCCACGTCCCGGACACCGCCGCCCTGGCGGACGCGCTGGCGGCGCTGCTGCCGAAGTACATGGTGCCCAACACGATCACGGTCCTGGAACGAATCCCGCGCACCCCGACCGGCAAGGCCGATCGGCCTGCGCTGCGCGTGCGTGCCCTCGATGAGCCGGACCACCGGCCCGCCGCCGATCTCGGCGAGGAACTGGTCGCCGAGATTCTCGCCCGCGTGCTCGGGCGGGAGCGGTTCGGCGCCGACTCCGATTTCTTCGCCGCAGGCGGCAATTCGCTGCTGGCGACGCAGGTCGCCGCGCGCCTGAGTGAAACCTGGCGGGTGCGCGTACCGCCGCGGCTGGTGTTCGACCATCCGACGGCCGCCACCTTGGCGACGGCGATCCGCTCGCAGCGGTTCGACACGGCCCGCCCGGCGCTGCGCGCGCGCACCAGGCCTGCGCGCATCCCGCTCTCCCCCGCCCAGCTGCGGTTCTGGCTGCGCAACCAGTTCGACACGGCGTCCTCGGTGGACAACGTCGGCTTCGCGCTGCGGCTGTCGGAGCTGGATGTCCCGGCCGTGCGCGCGGCATTCGCCGACACGGTCGAACGGCACGAGTCGTTACGCACGATGTACCCCGCCGACGAAGCCGGACCCCGGCAGCAGGTTCTCGCCGCCGAGTGTGTGGCCGCCGACTTCGCCGTGGAGGAACTGCCCGACGACGCGGTGCCCGACCGGGCGCGCTCGATCCTGCGGCAGGGCTTCGACGTGTCGGCCGAGGTGCCGCTGCGCGTCCGGCTGCTGCGCACGCCCACCGAGTACGTCCTGGTCTGCGCCCTGCACCACATCTGCGCCGACGGCTCGTCGCTGGCGCCGCTGGCCCGTGACGTCGCCCTGGCCTACGCGGCCCGGGCCGAGGGCGCGCCGCCGGCCTGGCGGCCACCGGAGGTGCAGTACGCCGATTACGCCCTGTGGCAGCGGGAGCTGCTCGGTTCCCGCGACGATCCGGATTCGCTGTTGTCGCGGCAACTCTCGTACTGGGCCGGTGAGCTGGCCGGCCTGCCCGACGAACTCGACCTGCCCGCCGACCGGCCGCGACCGGCGGTGGCCACGCTACGCGGCTCGGCCATTCAGCGCTCGGTACCCGAGGCCCTGCACCGAGACCTGCTCGCCGTCGCGGGCGCCCACCGCGCGACCCTGTTCATGGTCATGCGCTGCGCGCTCGCCGTCCTGCTCGCCCGCCTCTCCGGAAGCACCGACATCGCCATCGGTGTGCCGATGACCGATCGGGCGGAGCCCGCGCTCGCGGATGTCGTCGGCATGTTCGTCAACACGACCGTCTCCCGGACCCGCATCGATTCCGCCGAGAGTTTCGCCGGACTGCTGCACCGCACCCGGGAACGGGACCTGGGCGCTTTCGCGCACGCCGACGTTCCCTTCGAGCACGTGGTCGACGCGGTCAACCCGACGCGCTCGCCGGGACGGCACCCGCTCTACCAGGTCGGCTTCGCGTTCCAGAACTTCACCCAGGCCACCCTCGACCTGTCCGGGCCGAGCGTGTCGTTCCTCGACGTGGACGCCGATACGGCGAAAACCGACCTGCACATCGGCGTGGTCGACACCCGCGACGCCGAGGGCGAGCCGGGCGAGATCATCATCCGGTTCGGCTACAGCACCGACCTGTTCGACGAACACACCGTGCAGCGTTTCCTCGACGGCTACATCCGCATCCTGCTCCAGGTGGCGGCCGATCCCGGCGTCGCGGTCGGCGACCTGGACATCATGGATCCGGTCGAACACAAGCGAATCCGGTTCTGGGGCACGGGATCCGAGCACAATGTTTCGGCCGGACCGCTCACCGCCGCGTTCGAGCGGCAAGCGACGGCGACGCCGGACGCGATCGCGCTGGTGTGCGGGCCCGAGACGCTCAGCTATGCGCACCTGCGCGAGCGGTCCGCGCGCCTGGCTCGATGGCTGATCGAACAAGGCGCCGGTCCGGAGACCGTCGTGGCGGTGGCGATGCGGCGGTCGATCCAGCAGGTCGTCGCGCTGTACGCGATCGTGGCGGCGGGCGCGGCCTGGGTGCCGATCGACCCCGGCCATCCCGCCGAACGCATCCGGTACGTCCTGGAATCGGCGGCTCCCCGGTGCGTGCTGACCACCGGCGCGGACGATTTCACGGCCACCGACGCCTGCGACGTCGATACCCTCGACCTCGACCGCTTCGACGCCTCGCCCGTGACCGACGCCGAACGCCGCGCGCGACGGCACGCCGACCACCCCGCGTACGTCCTCTACACCTCCGGATCGACCGGCCGCCCCAAAGGCGTGGTGGTCGCGCACCGGGCGATCGCGCACCAACTCGCTTGGATGCAGGCCGAATACGGCGTCGACGCCACCGACGTGTATCTGCACAAGACTCCGGCGACCTTCGACGTGTCCCTGTGGGGCTACTTCCTGCCACTACGCGCGGGCGCACGGCTGATCCTGGCCGGACCGGACGACCACCGCGACCCGGCGGCGCTGTGCCGCCTGATCGCCGAGCACCGGGTGACGCTCACCGATTTCGTTCCCGCGATGCTCACGATCTTCGCCGAGCACGCGACGGCGGACGCGTTGCGCTCGCTACGAGCCATTTTCGTCATCGGCGAGGCGCTGCCCCCGGAGACCACGCGCGGCGTCGCGAGTGTGTGCCGGGGCGGCCTGCACAACCTGTACGGGCCGACCGAGGCAGCGGTCAGCATCACCCAGCACGCCGTCTCCGCCGCCGACCGCACCGCGCCCGGCATCCCCATCGGTGTGCCGGAATGGAATTCGCGATGCCAGGTACTGGACGAGCGGTTGCGGCCGGTTCCCGTCGGCGTGCCCGGCGAGCTCTATCTGGGTGGCGTTCAGCTCGCCCGCGGCTATCACGGTGCACCCGGCCCGACCTCGGCACGCTTCCTCGCCGATCCACTGCACCCCGGCGAGCGGATGTATCGAACCGGCGACCTGGTGCGCTGGAACCGCGGCGGCACTCTGGACTACCTGGGTCGCACGGACTTCCAGGTCAAGATCCGCGGCCACCGCATCGAACTCGGCGAGATCGAGGCGGCTCTGCTGGCCGATCCGGCGGTCGGCCGGGCGGCGGTGGCGGTCAAAAGTTCCGATGCCGGAGATCGACTGGTCGGCTATGTCGTAGCCACGCCGGGCGCCACGGTCGACCCGGACGCGGTGCGTCACGCGGTCTCGCGCGTACTGCCGGCGTACATGGTGCCGTCTGCGGTGCTGGCCCTCGACGCGTTCCCGGTGAACACCAGCGGAAAACTCGACCGTGCCGCGCTACCGCAGCCGGTGTTCGCCGCACGCACCGGCTCCCGTCCGGGCACACAGCTCGAGCGCGCGATCGCGGAAGTCTTCGCCGACGTGCTCGCGGTGTCCCCGATCGGGGCCGAAGACGACTTCTTCGAGCTCGGCGGATCGTCGCTGCTCGCCTTCACCTTGCACCAGCGGCTGTCGGCCCGGTTGCGGCGCGACGTGCCGATGTCCGCCATCCTCGCGGCTCCGACCGTCGGCGGCCTCGCCGCACGGTTGGCCGGGGCGGCCTCGCCCATCGCAGCGACACCGGAGCGGGACGCGGTCTTGGAACCGGAAATCGGCATCGGCGGATGCGCCCCCGCGCACACCGGCCAGCCGCAGGAGGTCCTGCTGACCGGCGCGACCGGCTTCCTCGGCGCACACTTGCTGCAAGAACTGCTGGACCGCACCGAAGCACGGGTGTGGTGCGTCGTGCGCGCCGACGACGCCGAGGAAGGAATCGACCGGATCCTCACCGCGCTGAACCGCTACCGGCTCAACGGGACCTGCGCCGCGGATCGGATCGTGGTCGTCGCGGGCGACCTGACCACGCCGCGCCTCGGCCTGGACACCGGCGATTACGACCGCCTCACCGACAGCATCGACGCGATCTATCACAACGGCGCGCGCGTCAATCACCTCGACCCGTACGCGCGGCTACGGCAGGCCAACGTCGAGGGAACCCGAGAGTTGTTGCGGCTGGCGACGACTCGGCGGGTCAAGCCGTTCCACCTGGTCTCCACCATGGGCGCGGCCGTCGCGACGACGCCGGACACGCCGGTGGTCACCGAGGACGTCCGCCTGCGCGCCGACCAGGTGTCCGGCAACGGCTATCTCGCTTCCAAATGGGCCGCCGAGGAACTGGTCCGCCAGGCCGGTGAGCGCGGGGTGCCCATCGCCATCTACCGGCCGGGCACCATCTGCGGCTGCCCGAGCGTCGGCGTGAACAGCACCGACGATTCGCTGTGGAACATGGTGCGGGCCGCCGCGACACTCGGCATGGCCCCCGATGTCGGCGACGCCACCGTCTCCCTGGTTCCGGTGAACTACGTGTCCGGCGCGATCGTCGAGATCTCGGTTCGCCCGCGCTCGGAAACCGTCTACCACCTGGTCAATCGGGCTCCGGTAGCGGTCGGTGAGATCCTCGCCAGTCTGCGTGCGCACGGATTGCCGGTGGCGACGGTACCGGAGGACACGGTGCGCGCGGGTCTGGTCAGGGAGGCCCGGCGCCGCGATGCGATGGGCGACGATTCGCTGGTGCGCGCAGCGCTGCTGAGCACCGATTTCGCCGAGCTGGCCGGACACCTCGACTGGGCCGACGCACACAGCCGCGCCGCGTTGGCAGGCACGGGAGTGGACTGCCCGGCGGTGGACCGCACGGTGGTGGATACGTTCGTGCGGGAATTCATCGAATCGGGCTTCTTGCCCAGGGATTGAGGAATCGTCAGTATCCCGGCGGCACGGTTGCGTGCTCGGCGGGTTGTTCGGTGTGCCGGCGGGCCTTCGCTCGGGCGCGCACCTGCTCCAGCACGATCATGCCCACTCCGACGATCAGGAAGACGACGGCGATGATCGCGGCCGCGACCGAGAGACGGCCGAACCCCCAGCCCGCGAACACCGCGGACACGATCGCGACCGCCGCGGCGACCAGCAACAATCCATAGCCCGGCCAGTTCCTGGTGTCGGCCATCGCCGCTCCCGGTTGCGGCGCGCTGTCGCGCGCGATGTCCGGAGCGTCATCGATCGGAGGTATCTCCCATGGCCCGTCGTCCGCTGTCACTTGTGCTTCCTCCCGCCGCGATGCCCGCCGTGGTTTGCGGCATCTGATGCCAAGAGGATGCCCGGATCGTCTCCACCGAAACGCGGGCGCGACGGGCTTCAGTTGTAGGTCTTGGTGACTCCGTCGAGCAGATGCTCCAGCGTGTCGTAGGTCGGGGTGGCGACCACGTCCAGCAGATCCGGCGCGACCGGGACGTTGCGTTCGGCGGCGACCTTCGCGAACTGGGCGCCGTCGTTGGTGCGGAAGCCGTGCTCGGCGGCCAGCCGCTGCAACTCCGGGTCGGTGGACAACAGGCGGCCCAGCTGGTCACCCGTCGCGCCGAACGGCACCAGCGTGTGCCGGGACAACACCGTCGGAGACGGATACAACAGCGTCATCTCGGGTTTGGCCTGTCCGCGCACGGTCGCCTCGACGTACTGCGCCTCGTAGATCCAGACCATCGGCGTCGGACCCATCCCCGTGGCGAGGTAGTTGTTGAACGGCCCCTCGGTGGTGTTCTCGGTGTAACCCTGGCCGACGAACAGCCGCGACAACGCGGGCAGGACCGCCTGCTCGGCGCTCTGGCCCTGCACGATCGTGTTGTTGTTCGCGACATAGCTCGCCGCGGCCACATACATGGCGGCGGAGTTCGAGCTGCGCGGGTCGGTGGTGGAGATCAGGATGTTCTTGCGCACCGGGTAAGCGGTGTTGTCCGGAAGTTCGTCCCAGCGCTTGCCGCTGCGGACCAGATCGAGGTAGCGGCGCAGGTCCAGCGTCGACACCGGGCCGGGTCGCACCGCTCCGGCCTTCGCGAGCAGATCGGCGATCGGGGTGAACGTCGCGACCGCCATCGGCGAGGAGAACGGCGTGTACTTGGCGGTCACGTTGCGCTGCCGCTGAATTCGCTCGGCCGCCTGTTCGCTGGACGGGAAAGCGAAGTCGAACTTCGTGAGATCGATGGAGGTGGCGATCTGCCGAGACCCGGCGGGCTCGACCTCGACGCGCACACCGTTGCGTGCCAGCGCGTCGATCACCTTCGGGTCCTGGAAGAACGCCATCTTCTCCGACCCGACCACACCGTGGACCACCGTGAGCGGCGCGGCAGGGGCCGGGGCGGCGGCGGGCGCCTCGGGAGCGGGTTGCCGCACGGCGAGTACGACGGCGATCACCGTCACGATGACGACGGCACCCACCGCGTACGGCGCGAAACGCTTCTTCGACGACCACAACTCACGCAGATCCGGCAGTTTCCCGGAGGCGGCCGCGGCGGGTCCGGGAGCCTTTTCCATCGGTACCGTCGCGGGTTGGACTTCCGCTTCGGGGGACTTCTCCAGTTCCCGGCGCACCAGTCGCTCGATCAGGATCGGCACGAACTGCCGCACCGGGCGGCCGGCGAACTTCTGCCGGGCCGCACCCACGGTGCTCTCGATATGCTCCGGAGAATAAGTCTCGGTGTAGTTTTCGACCAGTCGCTCCGTCATCTGACGAATCGCCTGTTCCTCGCGGACGGTATCGACAACCACCACATTCTCCTCGGCGTCGGGGGGTAACACGGCAGCGTCTCCGGCCTGCACCGCGCCGGCCAACACTAGCCCCATCACACGACCACCGACATCCGCGCGGACTTCCCGCCAGTGAACGATTTCGGCTGCGCCGGTGCACATCTCACGTCCACGCACACAGCCGTCCGCCCAGCTCACAGGCCCACGACCGGTCGGAGCACGGCACGCGCGGCGTCGCCGTGTTGCCGCGTGCGGTCCTGAACCCGCCATGGAGAATTCAATGGGCAATCCCCGATCCGCCACCACGCGTTGTATTCCCGTTTCCCGCCGCCGCGCGGACGGGCCGGTGCACTCGTGGCGAGTTGGCTCCGTACCCGACCGACTACATCGCGTGCGACGCGAAGTTACTTCCCGGTAGCGCGGATCGGTGAGCTGACGATATCGTCAGCGTATTGCTGTCGAAAGGAGCGCTATGTCTCGCGTCGCTGTGGTCACCGGTGCGTCGTCCGGAATCGGAAAGGCCACGGCCGCCGCGCTGGCCGGGCGGGGGTACCGAGTGATCGGAACCAGCCGTAACCCCGATGCCATCGGCTCCGACGCCCTCGTGCCGGGGGTCGAGTACCGGGCGCTCGACCTGACCGATTCGACCTCGATAGCAGCCTTCGCGGCCGGTCTGGACCAGGTCGACGTGCTGGTCAACAACGCGGGCGAAAGCCAGGCCGGTCCGCTGGCCGAACTGCCCACCGACGCCGTCGAGCGACTGTTCCAGCTGAACGTGCTGGGCCCGGTCGCCCTGACCAAAGCGGTGCTGCCCGGCATGCGCGAACGCGGGTACGGGCGGGTTGTGATGGTCGGGTCGATGCTCGCCAGTTTCCCGATGCCCTACCGCTCCTCCTACGTCGCCACCAAGGCGGCCGTGCGCGGCTTCGCGGTCGCCGCCCGCTTCGAGGAATCCCCCTTCGGCGTCTGGATCACCGCCGTCGAGCCCGGCCAGATCGACACCGGCCTCCGCGAGCGGCGCACCAAATACCTCACCGAAGGTTCGCCCCACACCGAGGATTTCACGACCTTCATGGCGAAACTCGACGAAAAGCAGGCGAAAGGCATCACTCCGGACAAGGTCGCCACCACGATCGTCAAGGCGATCGAAGCCGACCATCCCCAATCCCTCTACGCCATCGGCAGCAACGCCCCCGCCCTCTTCACCCTGCGCCGCCTCCTCCCCCGCACACTCATGGAACGCATGATCGCCCGCGCCCACGGCCTTTCGCGCTGAGCCCCTGAACCCACCGACCATGGCGCTGTACGCAGAGGTTCGAAAAATAGAAGAGGACGAGCAACAGGTCCGCTACGCCTACACCGACGTGTCCGGGACCGAGCACACCCTTCGTCTCGACAAAGTCGCCGAGACGATCCGCCCCGAGACCGGCCGCGACGACATGCTGTTCCGTGCGGTCGCGGGCAAGATCGCCTCGGCCCGGCTGCACGGCGCAGATGCGCCCGACCGTTTCATAGTTCAGTCGTAGGCCGCGCGTACTTGCTGGGACGTGATGAACGGGCAGCACCGACTTCTGCGGACTCATGCGGAACAGGGCGTCGACGCGGTCGAGCCGGACGATTGGAAACACGTTCTACCTGCGGTTCCGTGGTGCCCCCAGTCGGACTCGAACCGACACTTGGCGGATTTTAAGTCCGCTGCCTCTGCCAATTGGGCTATAGGGGCGTCCGGGACAGCGTACCGAGTCGTACGGCTGTACCGGAATTCCGACAATTCGTCGGGGTGGCGGGACGTCGGCCGTTGCCGGGTGCCGGACGGCGTGGTCGGTTGACCAGCGCCGGTGGCGGTAGTTCGACACCCGGGTTGGCAGGCGTCCCAGAGAACTAGATCGGTGGCGGCGGGCTGGTGTTAGCGTCCGCGGAGCATCTCGTCGCGGCGAATGTTTGTGGCGCGCCGTCAGCGGCGGGGCGGCAGCGGGATTCGGGCCAGATCGGTGGCGATGTGAATCTCGCCGGAGAAGTACTTCGCCGCTTCGGTCAAGTGCTCGTCGAGGTCGCGGTAGCGCTGCGAGAAGTGGGTCAGGACCAGGGCGCGGACACCGGCGTCGGCGGCCGCCCGCGCCGCCTGGCCTGCGGTGAGGTGGCCGTACTCGGTGGCCAAGTGTTCATCGGCGTCCAGGAAAGTGGCTTCGATGACGAGCATGTCGACGTCGGCGGCGAGTTCCTGGACACCGGGGCACAACCGGGTGTCCATGACGAAGGCGAAGCTCTGGCCGGATCGTGGCTCGCTGATCTCCGCCAAAGTGACCGTGCGACCACCGAACTCGACACTGCCGCGCTGTTGCAGCTCGGAGATGATCGGGCCGCGCAGCCCCAGGGCGCGCAACCGGTCCGGCAGGATGCGCCGGCCGGGCGGCTCGCTGAGCCGATAGCCGAAGGTATCCACCGGATGCGAGAGCCGGACCGCGGTGACCGTGAACGGCGCCTCGGGCAGGTCCACCGGGCCGGGGCCGATCACCGGACGCGGTCGCAGCTCGGCGCGGTGATAGTAGGACGTCGCGTTGACCAGGCGGTCGTAATACGCGGCGCCCGACGCCGGGAAGACGACATCGACCGGATGGGGCACCCGATCGAGATTGATCCGCTGCACGACTCCGGCCAGGCCCAGGCTGTGGTCGCCGTGGAAATGGGTGATGGCGATCCGGGTGAGCCCGGTGACGGACACACCGGCGTAGGTCATCTGCCGCTGCGTACCCTCACCAGGGTCGAACAGGATCGACTCGTCGTCCCACCGGAGCAGATACCCGTTGTGGTTTCGCTGTTTCGTCGGTACCTGACTCGCGGTACCGAGAACAACCAACTCACGCTGCGACACCGCGTCAGGCTATCCGCCGATACCCGATGAGCCCGAACAGGCCCGTAGGTGCCTACGCGGCCGGTGTCTTCCGGAGCAGGGAGTTGCGCCGGGAGTAGGCGAAGTAGACGACGAAGCCGATCGCCATCCACACCAGGAACCGCAGCCAGGTCTCCACGGAGAGATTCAGCATCAGCCACAGGCACGACAGCACGGCCAGGATGGGAATCAGCGGCACGAGCGGAACCCGGAAGCCGCGCGGCAGGTCGGGGCGCGTGCGCCGCAGGATGAGTACGCCGACCGACACCAGCACGAACGCGAACAGCGTCCCGATGTTGACCATCTCCTCCAGCGTGCCGAAGTCCACGAACCCGGCCAGCAGCGCGCACCCCACGCCGACGATCACGGTGACGCGGACCGGCGTGCCGTTCTTGCCGGTGTGCGCGAGCTTGCGCGGCATCAGCCCGTCGCGCGCCATCGCGAACAGCACCCGGGTCTGCCCGAGGTACATCACCATGACCACCGTGGTGAGCCCGGCCAGGGCGCCGATCGAGATGATGTTCTTCGCCCAGGTCACCCCGTGGATGCCGAACGCCGTCGCCAGTGTCGCGTCGCCACCGGACAGGTCGGTGTAGGGCACCATGCCGGTGAGCACGAGCGACACCGCGACGTACAGGACGGTGACGATGAGCAGCGAGCCGAGGATGCCGCGCGGCACCGCCTTCTGCGGATTCCTGGTCTCCTCCGCCGTCGTGGCGACGACGTCGAAGCCGATGAACGCGAAGAACACCAGGCTGGCCGCGGCGAGCAGGCCGTACCAGCCGAAGTTGCTGTCCCCGGCGCCGGTCAGGTAGGAGAACAGCGACTGCCGCATGCCCTCGCCCCGCTCACCGGCCTGCGACGGCGGAATGTAGGGCGACAGGTTCGAGGACTTGAAATAGGTGAGGCCGACGACGAGCACCAGCGCGATCACGCCCAGCTTGATGGCGACCGCCACCGCCGACACCCGCGAGGACACCTTGGTGCCGGTCGCGAGCAGCACACCGAGCACGGTGATCAGCAGCACCGCGCCCCAGTCGAAACTCACCGAACCGATGTGCACGACCGGGGAGGTGGTGCCGAGCACTTCACCGAGATACTGCGACCAACCCTTGGCCACCACCGCCACGGCGAGCGCGAACTCCAGGATGAGGTCCCAGCCGATGATCCAGGCGACGAGTTCGCCGAAGGTGGCGTAGGAGTAGGTGTAGGCGCTACCCGCGACCGGAACGGTCGACGCGAACTCGGCGTAGCAGAGCGCGGTCAGCCCGCAGGCGATCGCGGCGAACACGAAAGCGAGCGAGACGGACGGACCCGCGACATTGCCCGCGGTGCGTGCGGTGAGGGTGAAGATGCCCGCCCCGACCACGACGGCCACGCCGAAGACGGTGAGATCCCAGGCGGTCAGCTCCCTGCGGAGTTTGGAGTCGGGCTCGTCGGTGTCACGGATCGACTGTTCGATGGATTTGGTGCGGAACAAACCGCCCCACCGAGACGAGACGTCACCCGTCGGATCGGCTTGTGGCCCGGGGTTGGTCACGCGTTCTCCTTAGATCGTGCTGCTGTGCTGGGTGTTCTGTACCCGCGCGGCGCGCTGATGCACGCCTGCCATGAGTTCGCTGATGGGCGGTGCGCTGGCGGCGACGATCAGCCCCGCAAACGCCACGACCGTTCCGGTGATACCGGAGTAGGCGAACCCGTGACCTGGGTCATAGAACCGGGCAAAATTACCCGACATCGACGTTTCGATACCAACCGAGAAAAAATACAGTGCCATCTCCTCAGCCCGGAAAGCTTCCGGTGCGAACCCGGTGGTCACGGCAAGTCCGGCCGAGCGTTACCGGCGCACCGCCAGGTCGGCCAGGGCGAAGCCCCCGGCCACGACCACGATGCCGCCGGAAAACAGGAGGCGTTCCGCAACCGAGCAACCGGTTGGCGAACCAGCCGCTCAGCACGGTGGACGAGTAACCGAGGCCGCCGTAGGCGCCGACGATGACCACGACGGTGTCCGCGGCCGGGTCCCGACCGCCATCGGTAGTCGTAGTCGCCGCTTCAACCATGCTCCGAAGAGTCCCATCCGAGACCGTGCGGCGGAGGATTCGTGTGTTCTGTTCAAGCGAGACCGGAGCGGGCAACGACGGAGGTTTGCCCGCCGCACGTCCGGGCACCCCGCAAGCGACAGGCAAACCGGCCGAGGCCGCCACCCAGAAAGCGTTGAGCTGATGGTCCACGTGGAAATCACCGTGCCGACTACACCGGATGAGGTTTTCGCCGTCCTGGCCGACGGGTGGCTGTTCTGCGCCTGGGTGGTCGGCGCGACGCACATCCGCGACGTCGATGACAACTGGCCCGCAGTCGGCTCGAAGCTGCACTACAGCGCAGGCGTGTGGCCGATCACCGCGAACGACACTACGCAGGTCGTCACCGTCAATCCGCCGCACGTGCTGGAACTCGAGGCCAAGCTCTCGCCGCTGGGCGCCGCGTGGATCCGTCTGGAACTAGTCGAGACCGCGCCCGAGGAGACCCAGATCCGGATGTACGAGCATGCCGAACGCGGATTGGGCGTTCTGGTGCCCAACGTGCTGCAAGAGCTCCTGCTGGTGCCCCGGAACAAGGAATCGCTCTCCCGGCTCGCCGATATCGCGGTCGGCAAGGCGCGCCACAAGAGTGGGACCGCAGTTCGCGCCGGAGCCGAGCCACACGCCGAGGTGAAGCTGAACGGACACCTTCCGCCGGGTTGACCGAGCGTGCGCGTGACGGCTCCCGCTATGGCGGCGGTCAGGCGATCGACAGGGCGATGCCGTCGAGGATGTCGTGCTCGCTGACCACCATTTCGGAGATGCCCGCACGCCGGGACAATTCCTCCGCGAGCACCTCGGTGATGACCGCGCCGCCGCCGATCACGTCGACCCGGCCGGGGTGCATCGGGCCCAGCGCGGCACGCTGATCGTGGTCCATGGCGATCAGCCGGTCGCAGACGTCGTGGATCTGGTCCATGGTCAGCCGGGTGAGGTGCACCCGTTCCGAGTCGTATTCGGGCAGATCGAGCGCCACCGCGGCAAGGGTGGTCATGGTGCCCGCGACGCCGACCCAGGTGTGGGCGCCGTCCACCGGGACGTGCGTGAACGCCTCGGTCAATCGCTCGGTGGCGAAGGCGCGGGCGGCGACGACCTGTTCGGCGGTGGGCGGGTTGCCTGCCAGGCAGCGCTCGGTGATCCGGACGCAGCCGATGTCCGCGGAGAACGCGGCCCGCACCCCGGCACTGTCCCCGAACACCAGCTCGGTCGATCCGCCGCCCAGGTCGACCACGACGAAAGGCCCTGCCGCCTCGGACAGTTCGCCGATCGCGCCGGCGAACGAGAGCCGCGCCTCCTCGTCACCGGTGATCACCTCGGCCTCGGCGCCCGCGACCACGGTGCCGAGTTCGGCCCGGGCCATGGCGAAGAAGTCCTCACGGTTCGCGGCGTCCCGGGTGGCGGAGGTGGCCACCATGCGCACCCGGCCGACCCCTGCTTCGCGCATCAGCGCGGCGTAGTCGGCCAGTGCGGCGCGGGTGCGTTCGATCGCCTCCGGCGCCAGCGAGCCGGTCGCGTCGACCCCTTGCCCGAGGCGGACGATGCGCATCTCGCGGTGCACGTCGGCCAGGCGTCCGTCGCCGAGCACGTCGGCGATCAGCAGGCGGATGGAATTCGTGCCGCAATCCACGGCGGCTACCCGGTCACTCATCGCTGTGCTCCAGTCTCTCGCGGGCCGGCCGGCCGAGGCGCGGGCCAGTCAGCAGGAATCGCGGTGCCACGCAGGCCGTGCTCGGCGGCCAGCGCCACGGCTTCGTCGCCGAACGGGTTCACCCCCGGCCCCTTGGCCAGCGAGTGGGCGATCAGGACGTGCAGGCACTTGACCCGCTCGGGCATCCCGCCGCCGGTGAAATCCGTACCGAGCGATTCGATTTCGTCCCGTTCGGCCAGATAGCTCTCGTGCGCGGCGCGGTAGGCGGCGGCCAGCGCCGGGTCGGCGGCGAGCCGCTCGGTCATCTCACGCATCACACCGGCGGATTCCTGCCTGCTCGCCTCGGCGGTGAGCCGGGGATCGGTCAGGTAGTACAGGGTCGGGAAGGGGGTGCCGTCGGGCAGGCGCGGCGCGGTCTTCACAACGGCCGGGATCCCGTCCGGGGTGCGGTAGGCGATGGCGAGCACGCCGCGCGGGGCACGGCCCAGCTGCTCGGCGATGATCGCGAGATCCTGGTCGTTCGGTGCGGTCACCTGGGTCCTTCCAGTCCTTCCGGTGCTTGCGGTCGCGGGGCGGCGGGCGGCGCGGCCGCCGGTGTGGGCTGCGGCTCGGAGATACTGCGCCACACTTCGGTGTACCAGGGATCGGGTTCGCGCGCCCTGGTGGGCGCCGGGGGCGGGGCGGGCGCCTCGATGCCGGGCACCTGCACGATGTACGGCGTCTCCCCCGGCATCACCAAGCGCAGCCGGTCACGCGCCTCGGTGCGGATGAAGGCCGGATCCTGTTGCTGCGCACGACGATCCCGCAGCCGGGCCAGATCCGCTTCCAGTTCCGCGCGCTGTTGCGCCAGCTGCGCGGCTTCCGCGCGCTGGGTGAAGTACGTGCGCATCGGCACCGCGAGGGTGAGTGCGAGCCCGCACACCACCATCGCGAGGATCACGGCCTTGCCGGTGGACAAGCCGAGGAACGTGTGGTCGTGCCGGTCGGCGGCGGAACGCGACGCGCTCTTGCGCGGCTTCGGCTTCTCCGCGGCCTCCGATCGCCTGCGGCCGCGCTTGGCCGCGGAGTCGGCCGGGCGGGATGTGGCGGCACGCGACGTGCGGCGGTCCCCGCGTCCGGCCGGACTGGTCCCACGCGCACGTCGCTCCGTCATCTCACGCCTCGGTCTCTACTTCGCGGTACTCCCGTGGCCCTGCGAGGTCACGCACGCCACCTCCGCCGGGCCCGCCGCTCGCACCGCAGGTCAGCCTTCGAACGCGAAGCGGGGAAACGCGACGTCGCCTGCGTAGCGCGCCGAATCGCCGAGCGCGTCCTCGATGCGCAGCAGCTGGTTGTACTTGGCGACCCGCTCGCTGCGCGCCGGGGCGCCGGTCTTGATCTGGCCGCTGCCCACCGCGACGGCGAGGTCGGCGATGGTGGTGTCCTCGGTCTCGCCGGACCGGTGCGACATCATCGTCTTGTACCCGTTGCGGTGCGCCAGCTCCACCGCGTCCAGCGTCTCGGTGAGCGTGCCGATCTGGTTGACCTTCACCAGCAGCGCGTTGGCGGCGCCCTTGGCGATGCCCTCCTCCAGGCGCTCCGGGTTGGTGACGAACAAGTCGTCGCCGACCAGCTGGACCTTGTCGCCGATCTGGTCGGTCAGGGTCACCCAGCCGTCCCAGTCGTCCTCCGACAGCGGGTCCTCGATGGACACCAGCGGGTAGGCGCCGATCAGGTCGGCGTAGAACTGCGCCATCTCCTCGGCCGAGCGCACCACGCCCTCGAACTTGTAGCCGCTGCCCGAGGTGTAGAACTCGGTGGCCGCGACGTCGAGCGCGAGCGCCACGTCGCTGCCCAGCTTCAGGCCGGTCTTGGCGATGGCCTCGCTGATCAGGTCGAGCGCCACCTTGGTGCCCGCCACGTCGGGTGCGAACCCGCCCTCGTCACCGAGGCCGGTGGCCAGGCCCTTGGCCTTCAGCACCGCCTTGAGGGCGTGGTAGACCTCCGCGCCCCAGCGCAGCGACTCCTTGAAGGTCGGAGCGCCGATCGGGGCGACCATGAATTCCTGCACGTCCACGCCGGTGTCGGCGTGCGCGCCGCCGTTGAGGATGTTCATCATCGGGACCGGCAGCACGTGCGCGTTCGGACCGCCGAGGTAGCGGAACAGCTCGAGGCCCGAGGACTCGGCCGCGGCACGGGCCACCGCCAGGGACACGCCGAGCAGGGCGTTGGCGCCGAGCCGGGACTTGTCCTGGGTGCCGTCCAGATCGAGCAGCACCTGGTCGACGGTGCGCTGCTCCACGGCGTCCAGGCCGATGACGGCGGGCGCGATCTCGTCGAGCACACCCTCGACCGCCTTGCGCACGCCCTTGCCGCCGTAGCGCTCACCACCGTCGCGCAGTTCGACGGCCTCGTGCTCGCCGGTGGACGCGCCGGAGGGCACGGCCGCGCGGGTCAGGGTGCCGTCGTCGAGAGCGATCTCGACCTCGACGGTGGGGTTTCCGCGCGAATCCAGGATCTCGCGAGCTCCGACCTGTTCGATGATGGCCACGAAAACGACACTCCTTCGGCTGCTGACACGGTTGGTCTCACGGGATGGGCCGTGCGCTGCGAGCCTATCGTCCCGGCCGCGCTGCGGGTAACCGGCACTCCGGGGACCGGCCGATCACACCCGGCGGCCGACGCTGTAGCTCGCGGCCCGGTCACGCACCGTCAGCAGATAGCTGTGCGACTGGTTATAGGTGAGCAGCGCCCGCTGCCAACCGTGCTCGGAGGTGAGGTCGCCGCCGCTGGCGCACAGGTACCTGGCCGCGGTGAGCGCGGCGTCATCGATGCTCTGCGGATCGGCGGTGCCGTCTCCGTTGGCGTCGACGCCCCAGCGCTTCCAGGTCTCCGGGATGAACTGCAACGGACCGACGGCGCGGTCGTGCACCGGGTCATGGTCCAGGGCGCCGCCATCGGTGTCCTCGATCAGCGCGACGCCCGGCGAACCGTCCAGCGGGACGCCGATGATCGGCGGGCGGACCGAACCGTCCGGGCCGACCTCGGCACCGCGATGGGTGCCGTGCTTGCTCTCCACACTCGCGATGCCCGCCAGCGTCGTCCACGCGACGCCACAGTCCGGGCGGGCTCTGGTCATCACGGCCGCCGCGTAGCCGTAGGCCTCCAGGGCGATCGACGGGATGCCCAGCCGACCGGCCTGATCGTCGGCCCAGCCGCGCAACTGGACGGCCGTGCGGCCGGGCGCGTCGAGGTCGATCACGGGCAGCGGCGTGCCCGGTCCGGGCGGAATGCCCTCCGGGATCGGGGTGCGGTCGATTCCGCAACCGGCGAGCCCGAGAATCACCACGACGGCGGCCGAGACGCCGATCTTTCGCAACACCCTTTCCATGATCCAGATGACGGCGAGTGCCCGCGGTGATCCGGTGACGCAGTCCACCGCGTGTCGGATCTGCGCATGGCCTCGGGCCGGGCCGGCTCAGACGAGCAGCTCGCCGGTGGCGTTGTGCGTCGGCGCGGCGAGCACCGTTGCGGTGTGACCGGATTCGACGACGCGCCCGTGATCCAGAACGAGCAACGCCGGGCAGTATTCGGCGACCAAAGGCATGTCGTGGGTGATGATCAGCAGGGCGGTGTCGCGCTCGGCCCGGATCCGGTCCAGCAAGCCCATGATCGCCGCCGCGGTGGTGTGGTCGAGGGCCGAGGTGATCTCGTCGCACAGGAGCACGGCGGGCTCGGCGGCGAGGGCGCGGGCCAGCGCCACCCGTTGACGCTGTCCGCCGGACAGCTCGTGTGGGTAGCGGTCGGCCAGGTCGGCGGACAACTCGACCGCGGCCAGGAGTTCGGCGATCCGCCCCGCGAGATCCCGGCGCGCGACGCCGCCGATCCGCCGCAGCGGGCGGCCGAGCGTCTGCGCGACCGTGCGGCGCGGGTTGAGCGCGGACCTGGGGTTCTGGGTGACGAGCTGAATTCCACCTGCGCCGTAGCGGATTCTCCTCTTCGCGCCCACGGCGATCCGGTGCCCGCGCAGCTCGAGCGAACCGGTCGCCGAACGGTGCAGACCCGCGATCACGCGCGCCAAGGTGGTCTTGCCCGCGCCCGACGCGCCCACCACCGCGAGCGCCGAACCCGCGCCCAGAGCGAGGTCGATGTCGGCGAGCACCTGGTGTCCGCTGATCGAGGCGCTGATGTCCTGGGCGCGTAACACGACGTCCGGCGACTGGTTGTCCGTCGCGACGACGGCCGGAGAGCTGTGGCCGTTGCGCGTGAGTTCTACGCTTCCGTCCCGGGTCGAGCGGAGGTCCCGGTGGGCGCGACCGTCCATAACAGCAAATTTCGGTTCGCGTCCGTTGACCGACTCGACTGACTCCGGCTCAACACGACGAGCCTCGGCACCGGTCCGTACTCGACCGACGGACCGGGGCCGAGCGTCCGGCTCACGGTCCCGCACGGCGCGCTGCTCGCGCCCGACCGCCGAGGCCGTTTCTGCCGGGTCGAAGCCGCCGGTATCCGACACCCCTCCGGCACCGTCCGGCGCGGGCGGCGGTTCGGTCCCATCACCGAGCGCCAGTCCGTTGGCCGGGGCCATCGGGTGCTGTGCCGACTCGGTCGCGACGCTGAAAGTTTTCCTCAGCGTGTGGCTTTCCTGCCGCAGCCGAGCCGGGTACACGGCGGCAGGGTGGACGGCGCCCAGCTCGACCACATCGTCCGCGATCGAGTGCACGAGGGCGGTGTCGTGACCGGACAGCAGGATCGCCGCCGAGCGCTCCCGGGCGATCTCCGCGAGTTGTCCTGCGATGTCGGTGCGCAGCGCGCCGTGCAGTCCGGCCAGCGGCTCGTCGAGCACCAGCACACCCGTCCGGCGGATCAGCGCCCTGGCCAGAGCGACACGGCGCTGCTGGCCGCCGGAGAGTTCACCGGGGCGGCGGCGCAGGTACTCCGCCGAGAGGCCGACCAGCGCCAGCGTGTCGGTCAGCGTGGACTGGGACGCCTTGGGCGCCACCTCGCGCAGCAGGGCGCGCACCCGCAGCAGCGGGTTCAGCGCGGATCCCGGATCCTGCCCGACATAGGCGATGTGGTGGCGCCGAAACCATTGCAGTGCAGCATGTTCCAGCGTGAACACATCGTGCCCGGCGACCGATGCCGACCCGGCCGCCCGTGCCGAGGCGGAGGGCAGTTGTCCGAGCAAGGCCCGCATCACCGTCGTCTTGCCCGAACCGGACGGACCGGTGAGCGCCGTGACCGTGCCCGCCGGTATCCGAAACGTCGCGGGACCGGCCAATTCCCGCCCGTCCGGGCCGAGCACGGTCAGATCGTCGACCGCGACGAGGGCGCCGGTCACCGGTTCGGCATCATCCGCTCCCGCCGTCCGGCGGTCCCGTTTCGTGACGCTCACATTCATTCCCGCTCCCCTTGTCCGAACGCCGACACCGCCAGGTTCACGCTCACCGCGACGATCGCGATCGCGAGACTCGGGGCGAGCACCGCCCAGGGATTGAGCAGCATGCCGGAGGCGTTCTCGCGCACCATGACCGCCCAGTTGCTCGCACCGAGCGTCGTGGGCAGTTGCAGGAACGACGCGGTGCTGACCAGGTAGACGCCCGCGACGAAACGCAGCCCGAGCTGAGTCGTCCACACCGCACGCAGATTCGGGATCACTTCCCGGAACACCAGATGCGCCAGCGATTCACCGGCGGCTTGCGCGCTCTCGACGTAGCCGGTCGCCGCGACACCCGCCGCGGCGGCCGTGAAGATCCGCGCGCAATAGGGAACTCCGAACAGCAGTGCCACAACGATCAACCCGGGGATGCCCGCGTCCGGCCACGAAGTCAGCACGAGCAGGATCCCCAGTACCGCGGGCACGAGGAGGAGGAAATCGGTGCCGAGTTCGATCCACGCGCCGATCCGCGGGCGCAGCGCGGCGACCGCGCCGAGCACGCCGGACAACCCGGTCACCAGCACCGCGATGACCGCCGCCACCAGCAGCAATCCCCAACCGCCGTAGAGCAGCTGGCTGAGCACGTCGCGGCCGAGCCGGTCGGTGCCCAGCGGCGCGCCGTCGCCGGGATCGCCGAACGGTATGCCGATCGCCTGCTCGGCGGGGTGCGGCGCCAGCGTCGGCCCGAGCGCCGCCAGCAGGGTGACCAAGAGGGCGGGAGCGACGATCAGCCGGCCGAGCCGTCGCCGGACCGGACGCGCGAGGTCGATCGATACGTTCATCGCCGCCCCCGCAACGACCAGCTGCGGATGCCGTCGGCGGCGGCCAGCATGACCATGATGACCACCCCCGACAGCGCGACCACCGCGGCGACCACCGAGGTGTCGCGGTCGGCCACCGAACCGGCCAGCACCGCGCCGAGACCGGGGTAGTTGAAGATGGTCTCCACCACCAGGGCGCCACCGAGCAGCATCCCGACCGTGGTGGCGAAACTGGCGACGATCGTCGGCAACGCGAACGGCAGCACGTGCCGCGCCAGGACGACGCGACCCGAAAGCCCGTCCAGCACCGCGCTTTCCACGTGCGGCGCCAGCGCCGCGTCGGACAGGGCGGCGCGTACCACCCTGGTGTTCCAGCCGATCTGGGGCAGCGCGAGCGCGAGCACCGGCAGCACCAGCATTTCGGGGCCCGCCGGGAATCCGGACCGGCCGGTGATGGTGACCGCGGGCAGCCAGCCCAGCGCCAGCGCGAACACCAGGATCAGCACCGTGGCGATCACGAACTCGGGAATCGCCACCGCCGTGGTGGTCGTCGGCTGCAACACCCGCGCCGCCGCACCGCCCGGACGGGTCGCCCACCACGCGCCGAGCGCGAGCGACGCGAGCACGGTCATCGCGAGAGCGAGCCCGCCGAGCAGCAGCGTGGGCGGGAACTTGTCCACCAGCAGGTCGTTGACCGGCCACCCGCGCGCGGTTCGCCCGAAATCGCCGGTCGCGACGCCCGCGATCCAGTCCGAGAACCGCACCGCCAGCGGACGGTCCAGTCCGAGTTCGCGTTCCTTGGCCGCGATCTGCTCCGGAGTGGCCTCCCGGCCGAGAACCGCGCGGGCGGTGTTGCCCGGCAGCAGGTCCACGGCGACGAAGACGCAGGCCAGCAACGTCACCAGCAGGGTGACGCGCCGCAGCAGGAGTCGCGCGAAGGAGATCACCCGGCCAGCCAAGCCCTTTCCAGCTGAACGCGGGCGAACCCACCCAGCGTGGGCAGGTCGCGCACGCGGGAGGACGCGATGTCGATGCCGTCGGCCATGCCCCAGACCAGGTAGCCGCCACGCTCGTACTGGATGCGCTGCAACTCCTGCGCGGCCTGCTGGTACTCCGCGTCACTGTGCGCGGCAAGCGCTTTGGCGGTAGCCGTGTCGAACGCCGCGTCCTTGAAGTCGGTTTCGTTCCGGTTGGATCCGCCGGCCAGCAGTCTGCTGGCAAAGAAGAGGGCGGAATCGTTGGTTCCCCAGGAGACGGTGTACAGCGGCGCCTTCAGCCAGGTCTGGTCGTAGAAGGCGTTCGGCTCCTGGGTGACCACGTCCAGCCGGACGCCGATCTCGGCGAGCTGGGTGGCGATGACCTTCGCCGATTCGACCTCGCCGGGCACCTCGGCCTTGGTGACGAACGGATAGCTGCGAGCGGTGTCGAAATTCGCCTCGCGCAGCAGCGCCTTCGCACGGTCGGTGTCCCGGGTGCGCTGCGCGATGGACGTGTCGTAGAGCGGGTCGCCGGTGCCGAGAATGTCGTTGGCCACCGTTCCGTAGCCGGAATGCACCTGCTTGACCAGGGCTTCGCGGTCGACCCCCAGCCGGACGGCGGTGCGCACCCGCGCGTCGGCGAACGGCCCGTCGGAGGTCCGCATGGCCACGCCGAGCATCGTGTCGTTCGGGCGGCGCACGACCGTCAGGTCGCCGCGCCCCTCCGCGGTGCGGCCCGCGATGGCGCCGACGTTGGAGGCGAGGTCGATCTGCCCGCCGAGCGCCGCGTTGCCCAGCGCGGTCACGCTCTCGAACATGGTGATCTCGATGGCGTCCAGCAGCGGTGGCGTGCCGTGCCACCGGTCGTTGCGCACCAGCCGGGCGTTTCCGCCCTGGTAGGACTCCAACCGGAACGGTCCGCTGCCGATCGCCTTGGTGAAGTCGGTGGTGTCCTTCTTGACCGTGAAGGTCATCAACCGGACCAGCAGCGGCAGTTGGGTATTCGGCTCGGGCACCGCGAGGATCACCCGGTTCGGTCCGTCGGCGGTGATGTCCTCCACGGCCACCGGCATCTTCGACGCGCCGCCGACGGTGCGCAGTCTGCGCAGCGACCACACGACGTCGTCGGACGTCACCGGCGACCCGTCGTGGAAGGTCGCGTTCTCGGCCAGGGTGAAGCTCCAGCGCCGCCGATCGGCGTCCGGTTCCCATCGCGTGGCCAGGCGCGGGACGACATTCGGGTCCCCGCCCGGCACGGTGAGGGCGTCGTAGACCAGGGAGGCGATCAGGAAATCACTGTCGTTGCTCAGGTTGGCGTGCGGGTCGCGTTCGAGGCGAGCCGCGGTGCCGAGCGCGCCGACCCGCAGTGTGCCGCCGCGCCGCGCGGGGCCGGACGAGTCGGCTTCGTCGGAACAAGCGGCTACCAGCAGCACCGCCCCTACCCCGAGACTCGAGCGCAGCAGTTGCCGCCGATTCAAAACCATTGCACTGCCTTCTTCCTGAACCGACCCACTGCGGTACCCGCGAACCAAGTGTATTGATCAGGACAGGCTAGCCTAATGCATTGCGCGACTCGCCGATACCGGCACCGAAACGGCAGCGCAATGGCGTACCGGCCGCAAACCTCCGACGGAGGTGCCGGAGTCCTCCACCGGCCGACAGCCGGCTACCGGGCGGCAGTTATACGATTCGGCTATCTTTTCGCCGACTCGCTTAGGTAAGCCTTGCTTCACTACGCCGGAAGAGCTACCTTCGCATTACCAATCGTGACCCCTGCTTTTCGAACCGATGCGAAGAAGGGATACCCGGTGAAAAGCGTTCTCTCCGAACGTAAGACGCTTCACCCCAAAGACCTCGAACGGCGCGAATTGTCCGCGGAAGCGGGCCGGTCGGTGCGCGAGCTCGCCAGAGAGATCTCCGCCACAATCGACCTCCTCCCCGATCCGGCCGCCGCCGCGCGCACCCTCACGGATCCGGCGCTCATCGAGCGGATCGATGCCGGCGTCGCGGAACTGCCTGCCGAGGTGCGCCACACCATGCGCCCACCCGCCACCACGGCCGGAGCCACCGTCGTCGGTCGCCTTCCGTTGCAGGACAACGAATTAGGGCATACCCCGCCGAGCTGGCGGGAGGCGGCGCGCTGGAGCGGTGATCCGGCGCTGCGCGCGCACTCGTTCGAACTCGACCTGGCCATGCTGCTGCTCGCGCGCAGCGCGGGTGAGCCGTTCGGTTGGCAGGGGCAGCAGGAGGGACGGCTGGTCAACAACATCGTTCCCGCGGCCGGTCACGAGCACGAACAGTCCGGCGCCAGTAGCAAAGTTCTGCTGAGCCCGCACACCGAGGACGCCTTCCACCCGCGGCGCGCGCATCTGCTGATGCTCGGCTGCCTGCGCAATCCGGACCTGGTCGGCACCACCGTCTCGTCGGTGCGCCGGATCGAGCTCGCGACCCGGCAGCGTGAATTGCTCAGTACGCCCGCACTGCCGATCCTGCCCGACGTCTCCTACGGCGCCGGGCACGAAACCTACTCCGCCGCACCGATTCCGACTCTCTGGAGCGCCGCGGGTCCGGACCAGCAGACCCTGCGCTACGATCCGGCATACACCCCGTTGGCGCAGGCAGGCCCCGAATTCCGCGCCGCCTACGAACAACTCACCGCGGAGCTCGAACGCGTCAGTGTCACCGCCGTGCTCTCCCCCGGCGAGCTGTTGCTGGTGGACAACGACGTCGCGGTGCACGGCCGGGTGCCGTTCACCGCGCGGTACGACGGCACCGACCGGTGGCTCAAGCGAGTGAACATCCGGCTTCCGGAACGACGGCGGCGGACCGAGGAAGCCGACGAGAATGGCTACGGGCAACAAATCGTGGCCCCGTTCCGAGCGGCGGACACCCTGCCGGTCGAGAGCGGCACTCATGAGCGGGATGCAGTACGACATGATCGAGGACCCTTTGAGCACGCGTGACCGAAGCACACCCCTGCGGGTGTTGAGCCGCAGCGACCTCGCCGACGTGCCGATCACACCGGCGGCGGTGGTGCGCGCGGTGGAAGAGGCGTATCTGGCCTTCGCGGCTGGCGATTCGGACAACCCGCGCAAGCTGAGCGTCGCGAACCCGGACGGGTGGTCGGTCGCCTACGCCATGCTCGGCCGCGACGGCCGCAGGCGCGTGGTGGCGATGAAGACCTCCTACAAGTTCGACCCGGGACACGACCGCAGTACGAAGCGGTACTACACGACCATCACGCTCTACGACGACTCCACCGGTGCGCCGATCGCGATGATGGACTGCGCGCGGGTCGGCGCGCTGCGTACCCCGGCCGTGTCGGCCCTGCTGGTGCGGGAGACCGTGCGGAGCGGCGCGGAGAGCGTCCTGCTGATCGGCACCGGAACCCAGGGCCGCAACGCGCTTCCGCATCTGCTCGCCGCGAACCCCCAGCTGCGCAAACTGATGGTCTACGGCACGCACCGCGAGGGGCTGGAAGCCGTGCACCGCGTCCTCGCCGAACACCATCCGCACGCCCTGCTCGAGACCGTGACCGATCCCCGCGAGGCGGCGGCCGCCGCCGATGTCGTGCTGGCCACCGCGGGCCCGGCCACCGAGGTCGCGCTCGAATCCGGTGATCTGGCACCCGGTTCGGTGGCGGTGCTGGTCGGTTACGGGCTCGCGCCGTCGGCGCTGAACGACGCCGACCGGGTGATCGCGACCAGCGCCGAACAGATGGCGCTGACCGGCACCGACATGGTCGGACCCGACGGCACGCTGCGTGCGGTGGACGCCGAGCTGCCGCAGATCCTGAATCGCCGTGCGGTCGCGCGCCGCTCGGACGAGGAGCGCGTCTTCGTCTACAACAGCGGGCTCGTGCTGACCGATATCGCGGTGGCCCACGCGCTGGCCGAGCGGGCGATCGCGGAAGGCCGTGGCACGGAGGTGCCGCTGTGGGACTAGCGCACGGAGGCGACCGGTGGACCTAGAACACGCGAGCATCGCCATGGAACCGAAGGCGGACGCGCACGATGCGATCGGCGCGTCCCCGATGCCCGCGCATCTCGATCCGTGGGAGCGCCGCCTGCTCGCCGATCCGTCCCTGCTGGGCGACCTCGCCTTCGCGATGGGCGGCCCGTTCCATGTGATGTACCCGGAGCGGGTGGCGCACAACATCCGCGCCTTCCACGCCGCCTTCACCCACGCCGGCGTGCACGGCACGATCTACTACGGCAAGAAGGCGAACAAGGCCGCGTGCGTCGCGCGAGCGTGCGCGGAACACGGTGCGGGCGTGGACGTCGCCAGCGTCGGCGAGCTGACCGCCGCGCTGGCGCAGGGCGTGCGCGGCGACGAGTTCATGGTCACCGGACCGGCCAAGGCGGACGAGCTGCTCTGGCTGGCCGCCAGGCACGGTTCGCTGATCGCCGTGGACGACCTCGGTGAGCTGGGCAGACTCGCCGCGCTCACGGCGCGGGACGCGCCCGCGCGCGTGCTGATCCGCGTGCTGCCCGCGGCCTCGGCCAGCCGGTTCGGCATGACCTCCGGCGAGATCGAGGACGCGCTCGCGGTCTGCGGCAGGCACGATTCGATCCGGCTGGAGGGCTTCAGTTTCCACCTGTCCGGCTACGACGCGGTGGCGCGCGCGGAACTCGCGGGCGCGCTGATCGCCCGCTGTCTGCACGCGCGCACCCTGGGGCATCCGGCGACCACCGTGTCGATCGGTGGGGGCTTCGGCGTCGACTACGTGGCGGCGGAGGCCGCGATGGAGTTCACCGAAGGCGTGGGCAGGCAGTGGTTCCACTCCGGGAAGTCCTTCGATTCCTATTATCCGTACCACTTTCCGGCGCCGGGTGCGGCCATGCTCGCCCAGATCCTCGACCACGAGGACCTCGCCGGACGGCTGCGCGACAACGCCGTGCGCCTGGCGATCGAACCGGGACGCGCGCTGCTCGCCCACGCGGGGTGCACCGTCTTCCGCGTCCAGGGCAGCAAGACCAGGCATGCGCACGGCAAGCCCTACCGGTTGCTCACCGTCGACGGCACCAGCCTCAGCCTCTCGGAGCAGTGGTTCGACAGCGAGTACCTGCCCGATCCGCTGCTGTGGCCCGCGCGGCCGGGCTCCGTCACACCGACCAGCGTCGGCGCGGCCACCTGCCTGGACTCCGACATGCTCAGCTGGCGCCGGGTGCCGCTGCCCCGCCCCGCCGAGGTCGGCGATCTGCTGATCTACCCGAATACCGCCGGTTATCAAATGGATTCGAACGAGTCCGCCTTTCACGACCTGCCCATCCCACCGAAAGTCGTGCTGCACGACGCGCCCGGCGACCGCTTCCGCTGGACCCGCGACGGCAGCTGAGCCCGACTTCCCCGACACGAACCAGGAGATAGCAATGCCGCTCGTCACGCGCGTGACGGATCTGATCGGTCGCACGCCGCTGTTCGAGCTCGCGGCCACCGCGACAGGCACCCGCTTATTACTGAAACTCGAGCAGTTCAACCCGACCGGCGCGGCCAAGATCCGGATGGCGCGCGAGATGGTGCTCGACGCCGAGCGTCGCGGTTTGCTGCGCAGTGGCGGACATATCATCGAGTCCACGTCCGGGAACACCGGGCTCGGCCTCGCGGTAGTTGCCGCCGAACGTGGGTATCGCTTCACCGCAGTGGTCGACCATCACGCATGTAAGGACAAACTGCGCGCGATGCGGGCAATGGGTGCGGAACTGGTGTACGTCGCCGACGAGGGCGACGACAACCTGGCCACCTCGGCACGGGAGGACCTCGCCGAGGCGATGGCGGCCGAGCGCGACGACGCGTTCTTCACCGAACAGCACAACAACGACGCCAACGCGGTGGGCTACTACGCGGTGGCCGAGGAATTGCTCGAAGACGTCGAGCGGGTCGACATCCTGCTCTCGGCGGTGGGTACCGGCGGTTCGCTGTTCGGCACCGCCACCCGGCTGCGCCAGCTCGGCTGCGTCCCCTACGTGATCGGCGTCGAGCCGGTCGGCTCGATCGCCTTCGGCGGGCCGGGCGGCCCGTACTGGCAGTCGGGCACCGGCACCCCGTCGGGGGCCACCATCGGTACGGCGGTGGACTACTCGCTGCTGGACGAAGGCGTCAAGGTCACCGACGTCGCGGCGTTCGCGACCGCGCGCGCCGTGGCGGCCGAACTGGGCCTGATGATCGGCGGCTCGGCGGGCGGGTCGGTGCACGCCGCGCTCACCCGGCTCGAGGAGTTCCCGCCGGGCTCCACCGTGGTCACCATCGTGTGCGACGGCGGGGAGAAGTACTTGGACACGGTGTTCGACGACGAATGGATGATCGAACGCGACCTGCTCGACGCCGCTGCCGAACGCGAGGTCGCGGACATGCTGCGGCGCTACACGCCCGCCGCCCGGAACACATTGGTGGAGGTGCGGTGAGTCCCGGACGCTCGTACGGCGCGGCGCTGCCCCCGCGCGGGGCGACCCGCACGCCATCTGCGAAGGAGGACCGGTGATCTTGACGAGCTTCCGCGGCGACGGCGGGCGGCTCACCGCCCTCGCGACGCCGATCGCACTGACCCAGCTGGCCCAGATCGCGGTTTCCACCACCAACATCGCGCTGATGGGCACGCTCGGCGTGCGGCAGGTGGCCGCGGGCGGGCTGGCGATCGTGCTGTTCAACCAGATCCGCACCATGTGCGTCGGGTTGATCACCGGCAGCGGCAACCAGATCGCCACCGCGGTGAGCGCGGCGGGCAAGCGCGGCGACTCCCCGGATCCCGAGATCCGCGAGCTGCTGCGGTCGAGCTTCGCGATCGCCACCGTCGCCGGGCTCGTCGGCGGCGCGTTGCTGATCGGGCTCGGCTGGGTGCTGCCCTGGCTCGGGCAGGACCCCGGAGTGCTCGCCGACGCCCGTCCGCTGATGGTGGCGCTCGCGCCCGGCCTGCTGCCCTGCCTGTGGTTCCAGGTGCTGCGCCAGTACACCGTGGGCATGCAGCGCCCGCAGGCGCTGTTGCTGGTGACGCTGGGTTCGGTGGTACTGAACCTGCTGCTGGCCCTCGGCTTCATCCACGGCAAGGCCGGACTGCCCGAACTCGGACTCACCGGTATCGGCGTCGCCACCTCGCTGGTGTTCCTGATCACCTTCGGCGTGTTCTGGGCGATGGTGTGGCGCGACCAGGAACTCGGCCGAACGCTTCCGATGACCCCGCTGCCGGTGCGCTGGACGACGATTCGCGCCGAGTTGAAGCTGGGCACGCCGATCGCGCTGACCTACGGCTCCGAGGCGGGCATGTTCTCGGTGCTCGCCCTCGTCATGGGCAGCATCGGACCGGCGGCGCTGGCCGCGCACAACGTCGTCTACCAGATCATCTACATCGTCTTCCAGGTCGCGATCGGCCTGTCGCACGGAGCGTCGATCCTGGTCAGCCACGCGGTGGCCCGGGACGAGCACCCGCACGCCCGCGCGCTGGCCTGGCTCGCGCTGCGCCATGCCGCGGTGATCGCTGCGGTGACGGCCGCGGTGTACGTGGTCGCGCCGGACCTGGTGCTGCGCCCGTTCCTGGAGTCGTCGGACACCGACACCCTCCGGGTCGCGCACACTCTGCTGCTGATCGGCATCGTGCTGCAGTTCTTCGACGCCGCCCAGAACATCGGCACCGGCCTGCTGCGCGGCCTCAAGGCGACCAACGCGGGCTTCCGGCTGTCGCTGATCGGCTACTGGGGCGTCGGCCTGCCGGTCGCCCTGCTGCTGGCCTACCCGGCCGGCCTCGGCGCCGCAGGCGTCTGGTGGGGCCTCACCGCGGGCCTGGCCACCACCGCGGTCCTCATGCTGCGCCGCTACTTCGCGCTGCTCGACGGCATGGAGCGGGACCGCCCGCGCCTGCTCCCGGAAACCCTCACCACCCCGAGCTGACCGGGTCGCGGACGCGTCGTACGCCATCGTGCGGCGCGGTCCCGTGGCCCCGCCCGCCGCGCGGCGAGTTCATCGACCATGTCCGCGAAATGCCGCGCGTCACGTAGCGTTGAGGTGTCGTCGGACTGAGATGGCGCGTGCGATTCGCAGCCCTCGGATCGGGAGGTGCCAGGTGCTGAGCGTGTTCTCCTCACCGGGACATTACGTGCAGGGCCGGGACGCCACCGCCGCGCTCGGCGCCGAGATGACCCGGCTCGGCATCGGCGGACCGGTGCTCATCGTGTGCGGCTCCAGCGCTTTCCGGCTGCTCGCCGGCACCTGGGAGCGCACGCTGACAGATGCGAAGATCGCCTATTCGATCCACCTGTCCGGCGGGGAATGCAGCAGGGCGGAGATCGCCCGGATCGCCCATGCCGTCGAAGAGACCGGCAGCACGGTCGTCCTCGGCGCGGGCGGCGGCAAGGTGCTCGACGCCGCGCGCGCGGTCGCCGACGATCTCGACCTGCCGATGATCAGCTGCCCGAGCACCGCCTCCAGCGACGCGCCGTGCAGCGCGTTGTCGGTGATCTACACCGAGGCGGGCGAGTTCGAGGCGTACCAGCTGGTCCGGCGGAATCCGGCGCTGGTGCTGGTGGACACCTCGGTCGTCGCGCAGGCACCGGCCAGGCTGCTCGCCGCGGGCATGGGCGATGCCCTGGCCACCTGGTTCGAGGCGCGCACGTGCAGCGTCGCGCAGGTGCGCAACATGCGCGGCGGCGCGTCCACGCGCAGCGCCACCGCGCTGGCCGAACTGTGTTACCGCACCCTGCTCGCCGACGGCGCGCAGGCGCTGGCCGCCGTTCGCGGCCACAGCGTCACACCCGCGCTGGAGCGCGTGGTCGAGGCCAACACCCTGCTGTCGGGGCTCGGTTTCGAATCGTCCGGGCTGGCCGCCGCGCACGCGGTGCACAACGGCCTCACCGCCGCCGCACAGACCCACCCGTTCCTGCACGGCGAGAAGGTCGCCTTCGGCACCCTCACCCAACTGGTCCTGGAAGGCGCGCCCACGTCCGAGATCGACGTGGTGGTCGATTTCTGCGCCGAGATGGGCCTGCCGACCACGCTCGCCGCATTGGGGCTGGCCGACGCCGACGACGAGACGCTCTCGGCCATCGCGCACCGGGCGACCGCTCCGGGCGAGACGATCCACAACGAACCCTTCACGGTGAACGCCGCGATGGTGGTAGACGCCCTGCGCACCGCTGACGCCCTCGGACAGTGACGAAAACCACTCCGGCCTGCGTTTGCCCAGCGTTCGACACCGAAACCTCACCTTCCCGCAAGCGTGTCTTCATCAACCGTCGGGAAACCTGTCCGTAACCGCCGCTATCGTGGCGACGGAGCCAAGCCAATGGCGGGCAAACCGCCAGGAGGGATTCGGTCCGGTGTCCATCACCAGAGTCGCGGAGTACCCGCGTCCGGATCACGTGTTGTTCCACTTCAGCGACACACATCTCATCGCGGGCGACGACCCCCTGTACGGCGATGTCGACGCCGACCTGCGGTTACGCCAACTGCTCGAGCAGGCCGCGGCGAGCCGGATCCGCCCGACCGCGATCGTGTTCACCGGCGACCTCACCGATCGGGGCGAGCCCGCCGCGTACGCCAAGCTGAAGTCGATCGTCGAGCCGTTCGCGAGAAATTTACAGGCGCCCATCGTCTGGGTCACCGGCAACCACGACGACCGCGCCGCGCTGCGCGCCCGCCTGCTCGGCGAGTACCCCACGACATCCCCGCTGGACCGGGTGCACCTGATCGACGGGCTGCGCATCATCTCCTTGGACACCTCGGTTCCCGGGCACCACCACGGGGAGATCTCCGACGCCCAGCTGGAGTGGCTGCGCTCGGTGCTGGCCGAGCCCGCGCCCTTCGGCACCATCCTGGCCATGCACCATCCGCCGGTGCCGTGCGTGGTCGACCTCGCCGTCACCGTGGAACTGCGGGACCAGCGCAGGCTGGCCGACGTGCTGGACGGCAGCGACGTGCGCGCCATCCTCGCCGGACACCTCCATTTCTCCACCAGCGCGACCTTCGCGGGCATCCCGGTCTCGGTGGCGTCGGCCACCTGCTACAGCCAGGATCTCGGCGTGGCGCAGGGCGGCCTACGCGGACAGGACGGCGCGCAGGCCTTCAACTACGTGCACATCTACCCGGACACCGTGGTGCACTCGGTGGTGCCCATCGAGCGCGGCCGCACGGTCGGCGCCCCCGCCACGCCGGAGGAGGCGCAGCAGCGGCTCGCGGAGGAGGGCATCGTGATCCCGCCCGCCGCGCGCATCCCGCACGTCATGCGGCGCCCGGCGTCGACTGCGGAATCGGACGACGAGGCGGTCTACTGAGCCCCTCCCACGGCGCCGGCTCCGGGTAGTACCCGGCCAGGAACTCGGAGACGATCCGCACCCGCTCGGACTCGGCGACCTCGGGGAAACTGCCGTCGTTGAGGCAGAAGAAGTCGACGTCGCGATGGCGCGCCAGCCCGTCCAGCATGGCCAGGCCGTTGTAGCTGGTCGTGTCGACGTAACGCACTTTCGCCGTCTCCTGCGGCACCGCTCGACCGGTCAACAGGGCGTAGTAGTGATACAGCGAGTTGGTGACCGAGATGTCGGTGGCCGCCCGGAACCGGCTCGCGCTCGTGCGCGCGAAATCCGCGGCGAATTCCTCTTCCATCTCCAGCAGTACGCTGCGCCGCAGCGGCGCGGGCGTGTGCTCCAGATGCCGGGTGATGACGTGACCGAAGCGGTCGGCCAGCAGCGCCCGGTTCACCCGCGCGGCGTTCTCGAAACCACTGCGCCGCTCATGGTTGCTTCCCGGCCCGATCCGCAGGTCCGCTTCGATGAACCGGCTCACCCCGCCCGGGGTGAAGAACATCGACGGACGCACCGGCCGCGCGAAGAACATGTCGTCGTTGGAGTAGAGGAAGTGCTCGCTGAGCCCCTCGATGTGCTGCAACTGGCATTCCACCGCGTGCGAATTGAACACCGGCAAGCCGCTCACGTCGCGGAAGTGGTCCACCGCGCGCACCACGGTCACCTTCGGATGCGCGGTCAGCCAGTCCGGCGGCGTGGAGTCGGTCGCGATGAAGATCCGGCGAATCCACGGCGCGTTCTTGTACACCGACCGCAGGGCGTACTTCAGTTCATCGATCTGCCGGATCCTGGCGTCCGCGTCGTCACCTTCCCCGACCACGACCTGGGCCAGCATCCCGGCGCGGCGGGCGCGGAATGCGGGGTCGGAGCCGTCCACCCAGGAGAACACCAGGTCGATGTCGAAACCGACGTCGCCGGTCTGCGGCGCGAACATGTCCGCCAGGGTGGGCCAGGTCCGGTCGAACAGCCGCACCTGTGTGGGCTGGACGTCGGCGAGGTCGAAGACCGGGCGGGTCAGCGCGTTCGGGCGCGGGCAGGTCACCGTGTCGCCGTGGTACTCCCACAGTTCCAGCTCGACGTGATGCGCGGGATCGTGGTCGCGCCCGAGCCGGAATACGTTGTGCTGCAATTCCATACAGGAGAATCCCGCCGACATCGCGGCGGCGGTCACCCGGCGCACCATCGGGCGATGCGCCGCGTCGGCCGCGAGCACGAGCCGGTGCCCGCTGTCGCGCACGAGCAGGAACGGCACCTCCGCCGCCGCCAGTTCCGCGCGCAGGTACCCGAGATCCTCGATCATCGCCGCGGACACGGCGAGATTGCTCACCATGTGCCGCGTCACCATTTCCACCGCCCCCGAATTCACTGCTCCCCTGTCCACCATCACTGTCTCCACATCCGTCTGTCCGCCGGTTTCCGATTACGTCCGGGGCACCGCGCCGAGCCGTGATTCCGCCGATGCCGAGACATCGACAGAGATGACCGCGCCCGGCGCGGTGACATTCAGAAATGGGGAAGGGTGCCGAAGCGGGGGTGCGAATTGATCACCCGGCATGCAGACGACTGGTGGACCATTTCGTATTCACCTCACTCACGGCCGGACGCGCGAAGCGTCATGGATGGAAGCGCTGCACTCGTGCGGTACTCGAAGGGCACGGGCGGCAGCCGCGGAGCCGGACAGTCATCGGCCGGCGAAAGTGGTCTGCCCAGAAAATACCGGGCACCTCTACGAATGATGCAACGCGCTGGAGATTCCGTCAATCGGCGCTGCTGAACTGCTCATGCCCTTCCGCTGCCGCTGACCCCGTGCGGACGGCCGGGGCGTGGCACACCGCGGGCTACATAGTTAGGATAGGCTCACCATATTGACTGGAGAAAGGTTGTGCCGGTGCGTGTCATCATCCTGTTCGGAACCGAGATGGGCACCGCGGAGTCCGCGGCGAACAGCATCGCCGGAGAACTCCGCGGGGCGCACGACGTCTCGGTGCACGACATGACGGACTTCGACATCGCGGATCTGGACCCGCGCCACTTCCACGTCGTCGTGTGCTCGACCTACGGCGACGGCGACCTGCCGACCGGCGCCGAACCCTTCTACGACGCCCTCGACCGCCACCGCCCGGATTTGCGCGGCCTGCGGTTCGCCGTGTTCGGGCTCGGCGACACCGTCTACGGCGACACGTTCAATCGCGGCGGCGAGATCATCGC
>NZ_BAFP01000119.1 GCF_000308455.1 Nocardia abscessus NBRC 100374
CCGGGAGTCGGGCCGAGTGGCGCCGAGGGGCTGGGATCCGCGATACCCCTCGTGTACCCGATCTCGCTGACCGGGGGCGAACTGCTGTCCCTGGCAATACGTCGCGGAGCAGCAGCTACTCGGATCGAGTCGGGTAAGCCTTTGCGCGGCCATCACTACAGCTCGACGGTGCTCTCTTCGACATCGGGCCCGAGCACGGCTTTCATAGACGGCGGCGGCATCCGGGGAGTCGGTTTCGTATTCCCGGTGCGGGGCGGCTGGGGTGTGCGAATGACCTCAGGCGTGGCTGCCCCATGGGGGGCGGCTGCGGCATAGGGTCGGAATCATGACCGAGGAGCAGCAGTACCGCATCGAGCACGACACCATGGGCGAGGTTCGGGTTCCGGTGGACGCTTTGTGGCGGGCGCAGACGCAGCGGGCCGTGGAGAACTTCCCGATCAGCGGACGCGGCTTGGAGCGCGCGCAGATCCGCGCGCTCGGCCTGCTGAAGGCCGCGTGCGCCACGGTGAACCGCGACCTGGGTCTGCTCGATCCCGGCAAGGCCGATGCCATCGTCGCCGCGGCGAACGAGATCGCCGAAGGCAAGCACGACGATCAGTTCCCGATCGACGTCTTCCAAACCGGTTCCGGCACCAGCTCGAACATGAACGCCAACGAGGTGATCGCCTCGCTGGCCAAGGCGAAGGGCGTCACCGTCCACCCGAACGACGACGTGAACATGTCGCAGTCGTCCAACGACACCTTTCCGACGGCAACGCATCTGGCCGCCACCGAGGCGGTCATCACGGATCTGGTTCCCGCGCTGGAGCATCTGCGGCTGGCGCTGCTGGACAAGTCGGCGGAATGGCGGACCGTGGTCAAGTCCGGGCGCACCCACCTGATGGACGCGGTGCCGGTCACCCTGGGTCAGGAGTTCGGCGGGTACACCCGTCAGATCGCGGCGAGCATCGACCGTGTCATGGCCACGCTGCCGCGGCTGGGCGAACTGCCGATCGGCGGAACGGCGGTCGGCACCGGGCTGAACGCGCCGGACGGCTTCGGCGCGAAGGTCGTCGCGGAACTGGTGCGCGCCACCGGCATCGATGCGTTGCGCGAGGCCGAGGACCACTTCGAGGCGCAGGCCGCGCGCGACGGTCTGGTCGAGGCGTCCGGCGCGCTCCGCACGATCGCGGTGAGCCTGACCAAGATCGCCAACGACATTCGCTGGATGGGCTCGGGCCCGCTGACCGGTCTGGCCGAGATCCAGCTGCCGGATCTGCAGCCGGGCAGCTCGATCATGCCGGGCAAGGTGAATCCGGTTCTGCCCGAGGCGGTCACCCAGGTCGGCGCCCAGGTGATCGGCAACGACGCCGCGGTCGCCTTCGCGGGCGCGAACGGCGCTTTCGAATTGAACGTGTACATCCCGGTGATGGCTCGCAACCTGCTGGAGTCGATTCGCCTGCTGGCCAATGTCTCTCGCCTCTTCGCCGACAAGTGCGTGCGCGGCCTGGTCGCCAACGTCGAGCACCTGCGCACGCTCGCCGAGTCCTCCCCCTCGATCGTGACCCCGCTGAACTCGGCGATCGGCTACGAGGAGGCGGCCGCGGTCGCGAAGGAAGCGCTGAAGGAGAAGAAGACGATCCGCCAGACCGTCATCGATCGCGGGCTGCTCGACGAGAAACTGACCGAAGCGGAACTCGACCGCCGACTCGACGTGCTGGCCATGGCGAAGGTGAAAGAGCAGGACTGAGGAGACCAGCAAACGAACGCCACCTCGGTAACCGTGGGGCTACCGAGGTGGCGTTCGACTGGAGCACCCGCGAAGCGGGTCCGGATCGGATGACGGCAGGTCAGTCGCGCAAGCGCGAGAGCTCCTCGCGCGCCAGCACACCATCGGGGCCGAAATCGGTGCGGGTGAAAATGTTCCACCTCCGCAGCAACGGCGCGAAGACCAGCTCGTCCTCCTTGGACCGGTCGTAGACGCCCGCCTCGGCGAGCGCCGCGTCGCTGCTGCGGCCGTCCGCCAGCGTCACGGTCGGGACCTCGAAACCGGCGACGCGGTCGGCGATGGCCCGCACGGTCTGGTCCGGCGCCAGATCGAGCGCGGCGGCGATCAGGTCGGCGAAGAAGACCGACTGCAGTTCGTCGTCCTGCGCGATGCGCTCGGCCATAGCGGTGACCAGAGGGTTCTCGCCGAGCGCGGCGATGTTGCGGTGCCGGACCGCGCTGGCGACCTCCTCGAACGCGCAGTTGGCCAGCACATCGAGCAGGTGCATCGCCGGGCGGCGGAAGCCCTTGGTCATGTGCTCCATCCGCAACCGCTCCAGTTGCACCGGGTCGACGGCCCTGGTGACCATGAGGTAGTTGCGGACCATGATCTCGTGACGGTTCTCCTCGGCCGTCCAGCGGCCGACCCAGCGCCACCACGCGCCGGTGCGCAGGTACTTGCCGATCTCGCGGTGATACGAGGGCAAGTTGTCGGCGATCAGCACGGAGACGGTCAACGCCAGTTTGGCGGTGTCGCTGAGCTCGGACTGTTCCGGCGTCCAGTCGGTACCGCCGAGGAAGGCGAAGTTGCGCCCGTCGTCCCACGGCACGAAGTCGTGTGGCTGCCACCCGTCGGCGACATCGACGTGCTTGCGCAGCAGCAGTTCTACGTCCACCGCGAGCGATTCGAGCAATTCGCGATCGGTCAGGAGAGTTTGCACCGAGATAACCTAGCGGCTTGGCCCGCGAAGCGGGGGCGGATGGATGGAATGGGCGGGCTACCGGGACCGCAGGGCGGTCCCGGACGCCGAAATCCCGGGTTACTACTTCGGCGTGACGGTGATAGTACCGTCCACCCAGGTGATGGTGCCGCCGGTGAAATCGCTCTGCTTACCGCCGGGAATGTCCTTCTCGTCGCTGACCGGGTAGCCGAGCTCGCCCTGCGCGCCGCCGTTGTCCTCCCACGCCTTGCGGATCTCACCCCAGACGATGTGCGGTTCGCCTTCCTTGGCCTCGTAGATCGTGCCGCCCGCGAAGTCCTGGTACTCGCCGTCGTCGGGGCCCTTCTCCTCGGCTTCCAGCGGGAGGCCGAGCGTGCCGGTGGGGCCGCCGAGCTGGGTGTACTTCTCGTAGATGTCGCCGTCGACGGAGATCTCACCGGCCGGGGTGGGGATCTTGGTCCCTTCGGCGGCCGGGCCCGCGGTGCCCGTCGCGCGGTTCTCGGTGGTGGTCGCGTCGTTGTCGGGCGTGGTGGTCCCTGGTGCGAGCGTGGTCATCATGGTCGTCACCATGCCGGTCATGGTGGCGGCGGTGTCGGAGTCGTTGTCGTCGCCACAGCCGGCCAAGGCCAGCCCTGCCGCGGCGAGCACTGCGGTGAATCCAGCCGTTCGTCGAGCGAAGTGGTGCATGTCCATCCTCTCGCTGTGGGCTACCGACACACCACGGGCTCCGTGACGCCGCGCGTAGCCTCGGCCGATTGTCAGGCGATGACCCGGTGACCGACGAGGTCACCGGGTCATACCGAACAGCTATCGCGGCGGATATTACCCGGCGGGTGTGTCGTGAAACACACCACGGGCGGTGCTGCGGGATCAGGCGTTGGGGCCGTACTCCTCCAGCATCTCGGTGACCAGCGCCGCGATCGGCGAGCGCTCGCTACGGGTCAGCGTGATGTGCGCGAAAAGCGGATGGCCTTTGAGCTTCTCGACCACCGCCGCGACGCCGTCGTGCCTGCCGACGCGCAAGTTGTCGCGCTGGGCCACGTCGTGGGTGAGCACCACCCGCGAGCCGGTTCCCAGGCGGCTGAGCACCGTGAGCAGGACATTCCGCTCCAGCGACTGGGCTTCGTCCACGATCACGAAGGAGTCGTGCAGCGACCGCCCGCGAATGTGGGTCAGCGGCAACACCTCCAGCATGTCGCGGCTGAGCACCTCCTCCATCACCTCGCGGCTGGCCAGCCCGTCGAGCGTGTCGAAGACCGCCTGCGCCCAGGGGCCCATCTTCTCGCTCTCGCTGCCGGGCAGGTAGCCCAGCTCTTGGCCGCCGACCGCGTAGAGCGGGCGGAAGACCACCACTTTGCGTTGGGTGCGCCGTTCCAGCACCGCCTCCAGGCCCGCGGTCAACGCGAGCGCCGACTTGCCCGTGCCCGCGCGGCCGCCGAGCGAGACGATGCCGACGCTCTCGTCCAGCAGCAGGTCGAGCGCGATGCGCTGCTCGGCGGACCGGCCGTGCAGCCCGAACGCCTCGCGCTCGCGCACCAGCTGCACCCGCTTGTCCGGCGTGACCCGGCCCAGAGCGCTGGAACTGACGCCGAGCAGCCGGATGCCGGTGTGGCAGGGCAGCTCTCGCGCCTCGTCCAGATCGATCACCGACTCGGCGTAGAGCTGATCGATGCGCGCCGTGCTGACGTCGAGCTCCACCATGCCGGACCAACCGGAGGTCACCACGTCCTGGGCGTGGTACTCGTCGGCGTGCAAGCCTACCGCGCCGGCCTTGACCCGCAGCGGAATGTCCTTGGACACCAACACCACTTCGCGGCCCTCGGCCGCGAGGTTGAGCGCACAGGCCAGGATCCGGGCATCGTTGGTGTCGGTGCGGAAGCCGACCGGAAGGACCGCGGGATCGGTGTGGTTCAGTTCCACCTGCAACGTTCCGCCCTCGGCGCCGATCGGCACCTGCTGATCCAGCCTGCCGTACTGCAGGCGCAGATCGTCCAGATTGCGCAGGGCTTCGCGCGCGAACCAGCCCAGTTCGTGATGGTGCCGTTTGGCTTCGAGTTCACTGATGACCACCAGGGGTAACACCACATCGTGCTCGCCGAACCGAGTGAAGGACCAGGGATCCGACAGCAGGACGGACGTGTCGATGACGAAGGTTTTGCCGGCTGATTGCGAGGGGCGGGCCCCCTTCGCGGCGGCTCCGCCTTTCGCGGAGCTGGAGTTCGCCGAGGGAGCGGAAACGGAGCGTGCAGCAGTCACGGTGGGCTCCTCTGTGTTCGCGCGGCAGTCGCACGAACGATCTCGCTGGACCGGTCCGTCCTGATGGACCCGACGTTGCCGTCAGGCGCCACGAGGGCCGGGGACCGGCCCCCTCGTACTGAGTAGCTCAGTCACGGCCAGGACCTCCCGTACGAGCCACACCGCCGCGGCCCGCACACCCGACGCTACCTTCGACCGGGGCATCCGCGCTCAGGGACCGGGAAGCGTGTCCGTGAATTTGTGGTAAACCCGCACGTCGCGCGGGTTCAACGCAGCACGTCGAGCAACACCGGAACATGGCTGTTCGCCGGATCCTGTACGGCGGTGAGCAATGTCACCGGACCTTCGGCGGCCAACGTGCGCAATTCCCGCAAATCTTGCTGAACATCCGGCGCCGCCAGTTCCGCACGGTAGCGGCGGGCGAATTCCGGGCCGCGCGCATCCCGGTCGGCATGGAACCAGCGGCGCAATTCGGTGGACGGGGCGAGCGCCTTGGGCCAGCGATCGACCCGCGCTTGCGCTTTGGTGATCCCCCTCGGCCAGAGCCGGTCGACCAGCACCCGCGTGCCGTCGTCCGGGTCCGGAGTGTCGTAGACGCGCTTCATGTGGAAGGCGGGCGGCGTTTGCGGTGTCATAGCAGTCATCGCAGCACGGCTTCCGGGGACGATATTGATTCGCCACGCGGTCGCTGTCGCCCGATTCGACGGTTAGAGTCGCTGGTATGTCCGGTAACGAGGATTTGGAGAAGCTGTCGTCGAAGGAGCTGCACGACCGGGCGATGAAGCTGGCCGTGCGGCGCGGTGACGTGAGGTTCCTGTGGCGGCTGCTCACCTCGATCCCGGCGGCGGAGGCCGCGGCGGGCAACGTCGGCGAGAGCGAGGCGGACGTCAAGTACGTGCTGCCGATGCTCGACCAGTACGTCCACGCGGGCGACGGCGCGGTGGCCGAGGTGCTGCGGCCGGTCTACCTGGACTACCTGACTCAGCACTCCTGAGCCGGGTCAGCCCCGCTTCAGCGCCGCGCGCCAGAGGCCGACTCCGGCGCCGCGCAGGACGTTCTCCCAGCTGAAGTGGTCGTGCCACAGGATGATTCGGCCGTCGCGCAGCTCGAAGGTGCCGGTCACCCAGAATCCGACGCGCACCGGCCCGAAGCGCAGGTAGTCGGTGCGGTCGGTGAGCACGACGTCGCCGTCGGCGGCGATGTGGTGCAGGTCGACGCCGAAGCCGAGCCAGTCGCGGCGGAGGCCGCGCAGCACGCCCGCGACCCGGCGCAGGCCCTTCACGTCGGGCAGCGAGGTGTTCTTCCAGACGATGTCCGGGTGCAGCAGGTCGATCGCCTCCTCGGCGGCGCCGATTTCCAGCGCGGCGAAGAACTCCCGCACGGTGGTGATCGAGTCCTGTCTCAGATCGGGTTCGTCGGTCATGATCCGAGCGTAGGCCGCGCCGGTCCTTCGCGGCGCGCGACGAGCACGGCCAGTCCGTCCAGAATGCGCCCGATGCCGAATTTCAGCGCGCCCTCCCCGCCCGCGACCGCGCCCTCCTCGGCGAACGCGGCGACCGCGGCCGGGTAGCGATCCGCCGCTGCGGCCACCATCTCGGCCAGCTGCCCGGCGATCTGTTTCTCGAACTCGTCTGCGTCCACCACCCGGGTCTGCTGCACCAGGCTGCGGGCGTGCCCGATCAGCAGGACGACGGTGTCCAGGCGCTCGGCGGTGGTGAGCCCGGTGTCGGCGAGCGCCGCCAGCGCGGACTCCATCCAAGCCATCTCGTTCGGCCCGATCGGCCGTACACCCACCGACACCTCCAGCGACCAGGGGTGGTCGCGCAAGCGTTCGTAGATCGTCTCGCACCACACGCTCAGCCGCCCGCGCCAAGCCTTCTCCGCCGCTCCGTCGCCGCCGCCCATCTCCGGGGGTGCGCCCAGCGCGGTGTCCAGCATCAGCGCGACGAGTTCGGCCTTGCCCGGCACGTAGCGGTACAGCGACATCTTGGTGAAACCCAGGCGTTCGGCCAGCCGCTGCATGGACAGGCTCGCCAGACCTTCGGCGTCGGCCAGCGCGATCGCCTCCGCGACGATCCGCTCCACCGACAGCGCGGGTTTCGGACCGCGCGTCGGGCGGTGACCGGTACCCCAGAGCAGTTCGAGTGTGGTCGGTGTCGGCATGCCCGAAATCCTTCCGGAGAACGTCTTGACCCAAAACTGTGTCTACCATACGCTGATCCGCGTCCATCGGATACAGTTTCCATTGGACACAGATTTCGACCACGGGAGATCCTCATGCGCAGCACCACCGTCCTCGTTTCCGGCGCCGGCGTCGCCGGGCCCGCTCTGGCCTACTGGCTGCACCGATACGGATTCGCGGTCACCGTCGTCGAGCGCGCCCCCGCGCTGCGTCCCGGCGGTCAGGCGATCGACTTCAAGGGCCGCACCCACCGCACCGTGCTGGAACGGATGGGCATCCTGCACGAGGTCGAGGAGCGCAGGACGGGCACCACCGACACGGTCTTCGTGGACGAGCGGGGTTCGCGGCGGGCGCTGATGTCGGGCGAATTCACCGGCGGCGACGTCGAGATCCTGCGCGGCGACCTGTCCGAGATCCTCTACAGTCGCACCGCCGACCGCTGCGAGTACCTGTTCGGCGATTCGGTCACCGCGCTCACCGAGACCGAGGCAGGTGTGCGCGTCGAGTTCGCGCACGCGCCCGCACGCGTCTTCGACCTCGTCTTCGGCGCGGACGGCATCCACTCGCGGGTCCGCCGCCTGGCCTTCGGCCCCGAGCGCGACTTCGTGAAGTACCTGGGTTACTACTACGCCGTCGCGGGCGCGAGCCCGTGCGGCGGCAAGGTAGCCGGACGGCGCGAACGCGTGACCGCCTACGCTCACAACGCTCCCGGACGACTCGCGATCAGCGGCGGCCCGAAGGCGCAGCAGATGTACATGTTCGCCGCTCCCGAACTCGATTACCCCCGCGACGACAGCGCGGCCCAGCGCCGCATCCTCACCGAGACCTACGCCGAGGTCCGCTGGGAGGTGCCGCGCATGCTCACCGAACTGGCCGAATTCGACGATTTCTACATGGACTCGATCAGCCAGGTCCGCATGCCGGACGGATACACCAAGGGGCGGGTCGCCTTGGTCGGCGATTCCGCGTACGGAAACACGCTGGGCGGCTTCGGTACCGGGCTCGCCGTGGTCGGCGCGTACGTCATCGCGGGGGAACTCGCCCTGGCGGACGGCGATCACACGGCCGCCTTCGCCCGCTACGACGAACTCATGAAGCGCTACGCGAAGATCGCGGGCAACAGCAACGCCGGTCGTTTCCTGGCGCCGAAGACCGCGCGCGGCATCAAGATGCGCGACTGGTTTCTCGAATCCCGGCTGTTCGCGCTGATGACCAAGTACAGCGACAACGCCGCCAACGACATCGATCTGAAGGACTACCCCGCCCTGGTCGGCACGGCCGACGCGCGCTGATCATCCGCCACCCGCCTTGACAGCAATCGGACCCCTCGCGCCGGCCGGGGCTGGGCACGACATCCCAGTTCGCCACGGCCGCGCCGCCGATGCCGAGAGGCACGACCGGGCGGCCCCGTTCGATCGGCTGTGTTTCGATGGAACCGGAGCGAGATGGGACGCGTCTATAGAGTCAGACGGCACTGACGGAAGGGGCGGCTATGGCGGACAGCCCGTTTCCCGGGTACATCGACGCTGCGAAAACCGGGGCATTGCAGGTGCGGATGGACCCGCAAGGGTTCGTCGAGATCGACCAGGCGTGTCAGGAGTTGATCGACCAGCTCACCGGTGCCCGCGCGGACGCTCGCGATCTGGGTGAGAAGACGCAGTGGGGATTGGGCGAGGACAATCCGCGCCTTTCATCGGCGGTCGAACTGGTCCGGCTGTTTCGGGAGAAAGCTTTCGGGGGCCCGAACAACGCCTATGACACTCTGAGCGACTACATTTCCGTCGCCGAGGAGATCCGAGCCATGTTCAAGGCGATCTGCGACACCTACCAGCGCACCGATGCAGAGTTCGCGGCAAAGATGCGGGAACTCAGCGTATGAGCGGCAGCGAGCACAGGGTTTTTCGGCCGACGGCGGGTTTCGCAGCAGTGGCGGCACTGGCGGTACTGCTCACCGGGTGTGGGGACGAGACCACGTCATCACAGACGGCGGCATCGATGACGCGGCCGAATGCCGCAGGCACGGGAGGGAGTTCGACTGCCGGGCCCGGCTCGCAGACATCGTTCGACCCCTGCACCGCCCTGACGCCTCAGTTCTTGGCCGACCACCAATGGGACGCGCTGCCACCCGTCCCTAAGCAGAACAGCACGAGCGGAATCAGCTGGAAGGGCTGCCGGTATGTCGCGCGAGCCGGGTACAGCCTCACGATCCAAACGACGAACGGGACGCTCGACCAGGTGAAGGAGAAGTTTCCTTCGGCCATAGGTGTCGCGATCGGTAGTCGGAATGCATTGCGGTACGAAGCTCGTCCTGACGTTCCTGGTGGCTGCACGGTCAACGTCGAGTTGCACGGTGGCTCGCTGTACATCCTCGTCGACGATCCGAGCGGCAAGCACCCACGAAAACTGTCACCGTGTGACAACGCCACCGATATCGCCCGAGCAGTCGCACCACTGCTGCCCGCGGGCAGCTGAACACCGGGGGAAGCGATCATGAGACAAACCGACGGCCGCGCGATCACCAATCCGGAGAACGCGCAGAGCTTCTCGCACGCGGAGATCGAACAGGCGGCCGACGCGATGAATCCGGCCGGGCTCGACAGCGCGCTCGCCGCGTGGTCGGCCATCGCCGCGGCGGTCACGAACGCGGGGCAGCAGTTCGAGTCCGCGATCAAGAAGGCCGTGGAGCAGCAGTGGGAGGGCGCGGCGGCCGACAGCGCGGTCCGCGGCGTGCGGGACTACGCGGCGCGGATGGGCGAATTCGGGGAGGCACTCGGCGCGCAGAGTGTGCCGCTGTCGGCGGCGGCGGACGCGGCGACCAAGTTCAAGATGTCGGTGCCCGACCTGGCGGACACCTCGGGTAGCTCGGCCGATCCCGAACAGCGCAACGCGCGGGAGGAGCAAGCCCGCGACGAAATGAACACCCAGTACATCCAGCCGTACGGGGCCACCGCGCCGGCCATTCCCACGCTGCCTCCCCCGGTCAGCCCTGCCGCCGCGACACCGACGGGCCTCGAGACCGGCACCGGTACGGAAGCAGGCGTGAACGCCGGTTCGCAGCCGGTGGACGGCACTCGCCCCGCCGACACGTCCTCCTCGGGCGACAAGCCGTCCTCCGGCGGCGATCCCACTTCCGAGCACACCGCCTCACCCAGCAGCACGGCGGAGGAAGGCACCCCGGACGACCAGCCGCAACAGACAAGCGAGAACACTCCGGAGACGACTACGCCGCAGGCCGTTTCGCAGAGCCAGGACGCGGCGGCCACCACGCCCGCATCCACCACGAGGACGCAGACGCCGACTTCGGCTACACCGTTGCCGTCCACCGCGCCGCTGCCGACCGCACCCGCCGCCGTCACCCCGGTGTCGTTCGACAGCAGGCCGAACGGCACGCCGGCCAGGCCGGGCACGCCCGGTGCGGTGGGAACTCCGAGTGCCGCGGAGAACGAAGCGCGATCGGGCACTTCGCGTCCCGCTCAGCCCACCGCCCCGGCCGCGTCCCCTGCGTCATCCGCTCCGGCGGGACGCCCCGGGGCGCCGGGCGTCCCCGGCTACCCGGGCATGGTCCCGCCGGGGATGCGCGGCAGGCGCACGGACGACGACGAGCACAAGTCGCCGAAGTACCTGCGCACCGAGGAACACGCGAAGGAACTGCTCGGCGAGGTGCAACCGACCGTGCCGCCCGCCCTCGGAGAGAAATGATGGCGCAGTGGTCGCTGTCGGCCGAGCAGTTCGCCGCGGCGTGGTTCGGGACCGGGCTGGATCGCATGCCCTTCCCGTTCCGGTTCACCAGCCGGTTTCCCGGGCTGCACGAGTACCAGGACTATCAGCGGCAGTTCCGCGCCGAGCTGGACCGTGCCGAGCGGCTGCCCCTGCGCAGCGCGATCGGCACGCTGGCCGGCCCCGACTGGCGCATCGAACTGGTCGGCTACGACAACACGCGCGAGGGCGTCGAACTGCGCGCCGTCGCGTGCGGGACACGCACCGGCTCGGGTGTGCTCGCCGTGCAATCACCCGCGCCGGACGGTGGCCGAGTCCAGCTGCGCCGCTGCCGAGTCGACCAGCTCGCCACCGAAGTGGTGCGCCTACTGCCGCAAACCCCGGCCGGAACGGTCGGCGAGAAGAGCTTTCTGCTCGACGATCTCAACGACGATCGCCCGGACTTGTTCGGCAACGCGCCTGCCAGCCAGGCCAAAGAACGCTACCGGCGTTTCTGGCGGCAGTCGTGCACCACCCGCGGCACCGCCGTCGTGCTGCTCGGCCCGCGCAACGACGCGCCGCTGCGGACCGGGCGCCTGCGCTGGATCGACACGACCGACGGCCGTTACTGCGAGGTGCCCGCCAATCGCGCCCTGATGATCCGTCCCGGTACCAGCACCGATATCGCCCGATATCTGGACGAGTCGATCGTGCGGGCGAAAGCGCGCATGGATCGGTAGTTCCGGATCGCCGCGGCGGCTCGTAGTTTGAGACCATGGCAACTCGGGACGAGATCGAGGCATTTCTGGTCGCGTATCAGCAGGCGTTGAGCTCGTTCGACGCCGAGCGTTCGGCCGCGCTGTGGGGCACGCCGGGCACGATCGTGGGCGACGGATTCGTCGGCTCGCTGTCTTCCCGCGCGGACATGGCGGAGGGTCTGCGCCAGTCCTATCCCCTGTATCGAGCGCTGGGACTCGCGAGGGTCGACCACACCTTGCTGGGGCAGGTCGAACTCACCGCGCGCATCACCCGCCTGCACGTCCGATGGCACTTCTTCGACGCTGCGGGCGCATTGCTCACCGACAGTGACTACGAATACCTGCTGCGCCGCGATGACGACGACGTGCTACGCGTCTACGTCGCGGTCGCCATCGATGAAATGCGGAAGCTCATCGAACTCGCGGCCGCCAAAGGCATCGAAATACCGGATTCCTGAGCCGACGGCGATCGTCGCGGCTCTCGCGCTCCCCGCTTCGCACATCGGCTGACCGACAGCGGATGTGCGAAGCGGGCGCGAGCGTCAGCCCAGCAGGCGCCAGTCCTCCAGACCGTCGTACAGCGGAACGTCCTTCGCCAGTTTGCTCACCCGGGCGCGCAGCGAGTCCAGGTCGGCGCTGCCGGCCAGCGCCGCGGCGATGATGTCGGCGACCTCGGCGAACTCGGTGTCGCCGAAGCCACGGGTGGCCAGGGCGGCGGTGCCGATCCGCAGGCCGGAGGTGACCATCGGGGGGCGCGGGTCGAACGGAACGGCGTTGCGATTGACCGTGATACCGATCTCGTGCAGCAGGTCCTCGCCCTGCTGGCCGTCGAGTTCGGAGTTGCGCAGGTCGACCAGCACCAGGTGCACGTCGGTGCCGCCGGTGAGCACGCTGATGCCCTTGTCCTTGACGTCCGCGGCGGTGAGCCGCTCGGCCAGGATCTTCGCCCCCGACAGGGTGCGCTCCTGACGATTCTTGAACTCCTCGCCGGCGGCGATCTTGAACGCGACGGCCTTGGCGGCGATGGCGTGCATGAGCGGGCCGCCCTGCTGACCCGGGAACACCGCGCTGTTGATCTTCTTGGCGTACTCCTGCTTGGCCAGGATGAGGCCCGAGCGCGGACCGCCGAGGGTCTTGTGCACGGTCGAGGACACCACGTCGGCGTAGGGCACCGGCGAGGGGTGCAGACCGGCGGCGACCAGACCGGCGAAGTGCGCCATGTCCACCCACAGGTACGCGCCGACTTCGTCGGCGATCGAGCGGAACGCCGCGAAGTCCTGATGGCGCGGGTAGGCCGACCAACCCGCCACGATCACCTTCGGACGCGCCTGCAACGCGATCTCGCGCACCTCGTCCATGTCGACGCGGTGGTCTTCCTTGCTCACCCCGTAGGAGTGCACCTCGTACAGCTTGCCGGAGAAGTTCAGGCGCATGCCGTGGGTCAGGTGACCGCCGTGCGCGAGGTCCAGGCCCAGCAGCTTGTCGCCCGGATCCATCAGCGACATCAGCACCGCGGCGTTGGCCTGCGCGCCGGAATGCGGCTGCACGTTGGCGAAGTCGGCGCCGAACAAATCCTTGGCGCGGTTGCGCGCGAGGGTCTCCACCACGTCGACGTGCTCGCAGCCGCCGTAGTAGCGCCGCCCCGGGTAGCCCTCGGCGTACTTGTTGGTGAGCACGCTGCCCTGCGCCTGCAGCACCGCGCGCGGCACGAAGTTCTCCGAGGCGATCATCTCGAGCGTGTCGCGTTCGCGGGCGAGCTCGCCTGCCATCGCGGCAGCGAGCTCCGGATCGAGCTCACCGAGAGACTGGGAATTGACAGAGGCGGTCGTCTGCGTCACGGCCTCAGTCTATGGGCCGGGGGCCGAGTCCCAGAGCAGGGGGTTCATCCCCTGTGTCCGCACAGGCGGGGCAGGCCGCCCCTGTGGTGACGTGCGCCACGCTGGTGCGCGGCGAGCGGCCCTCAGCGGGAGTCGTCGTCTTCCGGCAGATAGTTCGCCAGCAGCACCGCCAACTGCCGTCGCGCGTCCTCCAGCGGCCGCGTGGACTTCATCGCCCGCGCCTGGACGATGGCGCCCTCCATCGCACTGAACGCGAAACTGCTGAACGAGCGCGCCTCCTCGGCGGACATGCCCGCGGCGACGAGCGCCGCGCCGAGCCGTTCGTGCCAGGCGGCGAAGACCTCGCCCGCCGCGGCCTGCACCCGAGGCTCGGACTCGGCCAGCGCGGCCCCGACGACCGGGCAACCGGCTCGATAGCCGGTCTTCTCCAGTGCGGTGACCCACCAGCCGAGCAGCGAATCGAACCACCGGCGCGGCGGCGCGGCGGTGACCTTGTCGATCACCTCACCGATCCGCGTGCCCGCTACCCGGGTGGCGGCCTCGACCAGCTCGCTCTTGCCCGCGGGGAAATGCTGGTAGAGCGAGTTGCGCGAGGCGTTGCTCCGTTCCAGCAGGGTGGCCAGCCCCGCGGCGTGCACACCCTGCTCGCGCACCAGTTCGATGGCGCTTTCGATCAGCCTGGTGCGCGGCCCTGCGGTCATGCGAGTTCCTTGCTCGACGGTTGCGTGAACCGATCGGTCCATGTTGCAATCATGTCAGATGTGGACCGATCGGTTCATCGAAAGGATGGGATTGATGTCCGAAGCCACGGTCGACCTGGCTCAACTGTCCGGTCTCGAACTCCTGCGCACCGCGATGACCAGGACGGATCGCCCGCCGTTCATCGGGGACCTGCTCGGCATGGAGGTCGATGAACTCGAACACGGCAAGGTGGTCTTCGCGCTGCGCACCCGGCCCGACTTCGCCAACCCGCTCGGCACCACCCACGGCGGCATCTGCGCCACCCTGCTCGACTCGGTGATGGGGTGCGCGGTGCACACCACGCTGGAGGCGGGCGTCGGATACACGACGCTGGAGCTGAAGATCAACTACATCCGCGCGGTGCCCACCGACGGACAACGCCTCACCGCCACCGGCACCACGATCCACGTCGGACGCACCACCGCGACCGCCGAAGGACGGGTGGTGGACGAACAGGGCCGCCTGGTCGCCCACGCCACCACCACCTGCGTCATCTTCCGCGCACGACCTTGACCCGAGGAGCGCACCCCGCACGGACGGGCCCCTGATTCATGGGGCTCTACGAGCCGTAACGAGCGATGGTGCGCCGACCGGTTTTCCTGGTGACAGTGCACATCACCTGACGAAGGAACGAACATGGTCGGCTTGGTCTCGGTACCCAACTCCCCGGTCGAGGCGCTGCTGCGCACCCTCTCACTGCTGCTGTGCAGCATCTCCGCAGGCGGGCAGGGCTGCGCGGTGATCCAGTAGCCCCCTGAGCCCGCGCGGCTCGGCCCGCTCAGGTCGAGCCGCGCGCCCCGCCGGCTCACGCCGCGGCGCGCACCGCACCCGGAGTGAGCGGCTCGTCGAGCAGTCTGCGGAAGCGATCGGCGCGGCCGTCGGCGTCGGCGGCCCGATCGAGCCATCCGCCCAGCAGCCGGTACCCCTCCACATAGGTGGAGATGTAGGCCCGCCACAGCGGCGAGGACAGGAACCGCAGCGACTGGCGCGCCCGCTCGGGCGTCGTCAAATTCCAGGTCTGCAAGAAATCCGCGACCTCGTCGTGCGTGCGCCCCCGGTCGTGCAGCAGTAGCGCGGCGTCCTGGCGCACGCCCAACAGCTTGGCCGAGGCGTTCGAAAGCCGTTCGGCTCGTTCGCCGTCGAAGCGCAGCCCGAGATCGGCGTAGATCTCCTGCGCCCACTTGCCCCACCCCGGCCCGACGATCGAACGCAGCGCCAGATCGGCGAGCCCCTCGGCCATCAGGCACTGCGGGGTGTTCACCAGGAACAGCGTCTGCTCGGCCTGCCCGGCGGCCACCAGCCCGGCCTCCTTGCGGCAGTGCTCGGTGTGATGCCCCGGGTAGGACTCGTGCGCGATCAGCTGCGGCAGGTGCGCCATGTGCTGCTTCAGGTCGGAGTTGATCGCGACGCGGGAGCGGTAGTTGCCCAGGTAGTAGTTGAATCCGGACCAGGGCTTGTCCCCGACCACCTCGTAGCTGACGTGCTCGTGGTCGGGCAGCGGATAGCGGGCGCGGACCAGCTCGCGCAGCGCGCTCGAGAACGCCTCGACGCAGGCCGACAGGCGTTCCGGGGGGATCTCGTCGGCTTTGCGATGCGCGGCCACCCGTTCGGCCAGCGGCCCGTCCCCGGCGAGCACCTCGTCCATCTGCCGGTGCGCGTCGCGGTAGTCGTCCACGTCGCCGGTCGCTATGTCGACGTCGAAGTACGCGCGCACTTCCTCGACGAACCCGATGTCGTCTCCGGCGAATTTCCGCCCGGAACATTCCAGCGCGCGCAGGTGCACGTCGAGGAATTCAGTGCGCTCCGGCGCCAATCCGGCCTCCGGCACCGCGGCGCGCAACTCGGCGGCACGACGAGCCAGTTCGCGCGGCTGCGGCGCGGGTGCGTTCTGCACCTCGCGGCGCAGCGCGGGATCGCCGGTGAAGGCGTCTACGAACCCTTCCTCCAACCGGTCGAAGGCCAAGCCGAGCCGCAGGTATTCGGTCACGAGCGGATGCGCTTCCATGCCAGCCGACATTAGCGGCTCACACCTGGCTCATCGAGTCGGTTACCAACCGGTAGTGGTACCCCGGTCATCCCACGATGTTGACGCGGAGCAGAATTCGGCTATGCGGCGACAGCTAGACCGAATCTCACCGGATCCGCACCGTAACTGTGCGTGTTTGCCGAAACGGAGTGTCGGGTAAGTGGCACGAATGAGCGAGCCGAGTCCCTACGTGGAATTCGACCGGAAACAGTGGCGAACCCTGCGTAAGTCGACTCCTTTGGTGCTCACCGAGGAAGAACTGATCGGCTTGCGCGGCCTCGGAGAACAGATCGATCTCGAGGAAGTCGCGGAGGTCTATCTCCCGCTCGCTCGTCTCATCCATCTGCAAGTGGCGGCGCGTCAGCGGCTGTTCGCCGCGACCGCGACCTTCCTCGGCGAAACCCATCCCGACCAGCAGGTACCTTTCGTGATCGGCGTCGCGGGCAGCGTCGCGGTGGGCAAGTCCACCACCGCGCGCGTGCTCCAGGCGCTGCTGGCGCGCTGGGATCACCACCCGCGGGTCGACCTGGTGACCACCGACGGATTTCTCTATCCCACCGCGGAACTCACCCGGCGCGGCATCATGCATCGCAAGGGATTCCCGGAGAGCTACGACCGCCGCAAGCTGCTGCGATTCGTCACCGAGGTGAAATCCGGCGCCGCCGAAGTGTGCGCCCCGGTGTATTCGCACATCTCCTACGACATCGTGACGGGCAAGCTGCACTGCGTGCGCCAGCCCGACATTCTGATCGTGGAGGGCTTGAACGTGCTGCAGACCGGTCCGCGCCTGATGGTCTCGGACCTGTTCGACTTCTCGATCTATGTGGACGCGCGTATCGAGGACATCGAGAAGTGGTACGTGCAACGATTTCTCACCCTGCGCAAGACGGCGTTCGCCGACCCGAACGCGCATTTCCACCACTACTCCGGATTCAACGACGAGCAGGCCACCGCCGCCGCGCAGGAGATCTGGAACAACACCAACCGGCCGAATCTGGTGGAGAACATTCTGCCCACCCGCCCGCGCGCCACACTGGTGCTGCGCAAGGACGCCGACCACAGCATCAATCGGCTGCGGCTGCGGAAATTGTGATTCCGCTTACAATTTCCACGCCTCGTCCAGGCGCCGGGCCACATCGATATCGCGGACCGCGGCGATGTGCGGCTTACGTATCTCGGCGGAGATATAGCGGGCGACGAAACGCCTGATCTCGTGGTCGACGCTGGCGAGGATGCGCAGCAGCTGCCCGCGCTTGGTGGCGGCGGCGACGTCGACGCGCACGTCGCCCGGGCGCGGCTCGGCGATATCGATCACCACCCGCAGCGGCGCGGCCGTGCGCACCGTCAGGTGCAGGTGCACGGTGCCCTCGGCATGGAACCGATGCCGGTCGACCGCCAGGTCCAGCAGCAGGTCGAGGTCAAGCGGGATGATCAACTCGAAGGCGATCGTCTCGTCGTCGTGGCGGCGCAGCCGCGCCGAGCCGAGCTGGACCTCCGCGGTCACCTTGGCCAGCCGTCCCGGACCGACCCCGATCGGGCCGAAATCGAATGCGGTACCGGTCAACTGATCGAACGCGCCGGAGATGCGCTCCTCGGAGGCGGCGTACTCCAGGAAGCGTCTACCGAACTCCGCATAGCTGATCGAGTCGCCCGGCCCGTGCTGCACGGCTCCGGCGGCGTCGGCGGACCGGTGGTCGAACGAGCTCATGAGACCGCACGGTACGCGAGAAGGACGGGGGTGGCGCCGGATTCACCAGACCAAGATCGAATCAGACGCCGAAACGGCGATGGCGCGCGGCGAAGTCGCGCAGCGCCCGCAGGAAATCCACCCGACGGAACTCCGGCCAGTACGCCTCGGTGAACCATATCTCCGAGTATGCGCTCTGCCACAGCAGGAATCCGGACAGCCGCTGCTCTCCGGAGGTGCGAATGACCAGGTCGGGGTCCGGCTGACCGGAGGTGTAGAGGTGCTGGCCGATGGCGTTGACGGTGATCGACTGGACCAGGTCCTCGCCGGTCTCGCCCGCGGCGATCTCCTGGCGGACCAGCGAGCGCACCGCGTCGGTGATCTCCTGCCTGCCGCCGTAGCCGACCGCGACGTTGACGTGCACGCCGCCGCGCCCCTCGGTGCGCTCGGCCGCGGTGCGCAGCCGCTTGGCGATCAGCTCGGGGAAGCCGTCGAGCGAGCCGACGATGCGCACGCTCCAGTTCTGCTCCGGCGCCGACAGCTCCTCGACCACGTCGGTGATCACCTCGAACAGCGTCTCCAATTCGTCCGGATCGCGCTGGAGGTTCTCGGTGGACAGCAGGTAGACGGTCACCATCTCGATGCCCTCGGCCTCGCACCAGCCCACCAGCTCGGCGATCTTGAGCGCTCCGACCCGATGGCCGTGACTGACATCGGTGAAACCGTTCTCCCGCGCCCACCGGCGATTGCCGTCACACATCACCGCGACATGCCGGGGATGCTGTTTGCCGGCCAGCTGCCTGGACAGCCGGGCCTCGTAGATGCGATACGGCAGACCCCGCACCTGACTCGGAAGTTCCACGCGGGCAACCCTACGCCTCGACGACACGATCCCGGCATCGACCGCGATACGCCGGTACAGTAGCCAGGAGGTCGCAAGTTACGGTTGCGTAGGTTACCGACGGGTTCAGCTAGGTGGCTGCCTCGTCCCACTCGGCCCGGCGCGGCGACGGACGAACTTCGTCCGCCCGCGCCAACTAGGAGGTACTCGTGTCCGATGCGGCACCGGTCACGGCGGTCCCCGGTTCGGCGAACGAAGCGCTCGCCGAGGCGCTGGTCAAACCCCGTTTGCGGGGCTGGATCCACACCTGGGCGGTCGGCGTCGCCGCGATCGCGGCGGTGGTGCTGGTCGCCACCGCCACCACGGTCTCGGCCACCGCGGGATGGTCGACGCTGATCTACGGCCTCACCGTGTGCGGGCTGTTCGGCGTCAGTGCCGTCTACCACCGGGTGACCTGGCCCACCCCGCGCGCCCGCATCCGGATGAAGCGAGCGGACCACTCGATGATCTTCCTCTTCATCGCGGGCAGCTATACGCCGTTCGCCCTGCTCGGCCTGCCCGGGCGCACGGGGCAGACGCTACTGGCCGTGGTCTGGGCGGGGGCGCTGGCCGGAGTGGCGCTGAAACTGCTGTGGCCGACCGCTCCCCGTTGGGTCGGCGTGCCGCTCTACTTGCTGCTCGGCTGGGCGATCGTGCCGGTGGCCGGGGAACTGAACGGCCAGATCGGCATCGCGCCGCTGATTCTGCTGCTGATCGGCGGCCTGTTCTACAGCGGCGGCGCGATCCTCTACGCCACCAAGTGGCCGAACCCGTGGCCGACCGTCTTCGGCCACCACGAGTTCTTCCACGCGGCCACGGTGCTCGCGGCACTGACCCACTACGCGGCGGTCTGGCTGGTGGTCCTGCGCTGAACGCCTAGAGTCGACGGGGGAGGTAGGACGAAAGGGGGCGAGGTGGCCGATCGGTTCCCGGGCCGGTCCGGCGAGATGACCGGGAAACCGCCTGTGCCGGTCGTCCTGGTTCTATGCTGCTCGTTCGTGTTCCTCGTCGCCGCCTCGCGCGGCATCGCCCCGCCGCGCATTGCGACCGCGCCGGACCTGACGCGCATCGGCGGGCGTCGTCCATCGGGGTCGCGCGTCCGATGATCGCGAAGCTCGTCGTCTGGGCGCTCAAAGCGCGGGGTGGTCTGGCCGCACTGGTCACCACGGCGAATCTCAGCGGCCTCGCCGTGATCGTCACCCAGCTGTGGTTGAACGGATTCCTCGGTCGGCTGGGCCCGGACTGGGTGAAGGCGCTGGCCTTCGTCGGCATCTACCCGGCGGTCGGGTTCCTGGCCGGAATCCTGCTCGCGGTGCGCGACCGGAAGGTCTACTTCGGCTGGCTCGACGCCGGGCGCAAACCGACCGAGGCGGAGGCGCGCCGCCTGCTGCTGCTGCCCATCGCGATCAGCATGCGCGCGCTGGCCCTGTGGATTCCCGGCGTGATCGTGGCGACCGCGACCTTCGCGCATCTGAGCCCGGACAACGACCCCGGCGTGACGGCGGCGCTGTTCACGATCGGTGCCTTCGAATCGGCGGCGGTCACCTTCCTGATCGTGGACCGGCTGATCCGGCCGACCATCCCGGTGGTGGCCGGGGTGCTCGGCTGGACGATGCACTGGAGTGCCTCGGTCCTGGTGCGGGTCGTGGTGACCTGGGCGGTGGCGGCAGCGCTTCCGCTGCTCATGCTGATCGTGGTGCTGGCCGACCCGGCCGCGGCCGCACCCGACCGGGTCCGCACCGCCATCTACCTGTCCGGGGTCGGCATCGGCGTCGGCGCGCTGGCCACCGCCTTCCTCGCCCGCTCCGTGGCCGCGCCGATGCGCACGCTGCGCCGCGCACTGGACCGGATCGCCCAGGGCGATCTCGGTGCCCGGGTGCCGATCGGCAGCACCAGCGAGATCGGCAGGTTGGAGCACTCGGTCAACGAGCTGGCCGCGAACCTGCGCGAGCGGGAGCGGATGCGGGAAGTCTTCGGCAGGCACGTCGGGACGGAGGTGGCCGAGCGCGCGCTCGCCCGCGGGGCTCACCTCACCGGTGACGTGCGCGAGGTATCGGCGCTGTTCGTGGACGTGACCGGCTCGGTGGAACTGTCCACGGGACTGCCGCCACAGGAGTTCGTGGCCAAGCTGAACCGGCTGCTCTCGATCGTCGTCGCGGCGACCGAGGAGAACCACGGCCTGGTCAACAAGTTCGAGGGCGACGCGGCCCTGTGCGTCTTCGGAGCCCCGATCGCCCTGCGCGACAACGCGACCCCGGCATTACGGGCGGCGCGCCGCATCCGGGACGAGGTGATCGCCACCGGGGAACTGGACATCGGGATCGGCGTCGCGCGCGGGCCGGTCTTCGCCGGTGACGTCGGCTCCGACACCCGGCTCGAGTTCACCGTGATCGGCGACGCCGTCAACGAGGCCGCCCGGCTCACCACGGCGGCCAAAGATGTGCCGCGGCGAATCCTGGTGAGCCAAGCGGTGATCGATGCCGCCGCGGACCACGAAAGCGCCAAGTGGACGTTCTACGACACCATCGTGCTGCGCGGCATGAAGGAGCCCACGGCCTGCTGGACCGATAGCGACACCTCCGGCTCCCACCCCGAACGCACTGCGACGCACACCGATCGGCTCGACGGTGGCGACCTACCTCCGGACACCAACCCGGTCATCGACATACACACGGCCGCACCCGCACCCGACGACACCGAGGTGCCGGACACCGAACTCGACGCCCCGCCGCGGCGCTAGGCAGCGCCGCCGACGCGAAGGGTCGCGCGCGGTGGCGCGGCTGCTAGTTCCGTTGCAGTGCCGTGCGGAGCTGGTCCGGGCTGGAGACCGGGAGGTCGCAGACGGAGCCGCGGCATACATAGGCAGCGGCGGCGTTCCGCACCAGGGGCCGGTCGGCCAGGAGCGGGACGGTGTTCGGGGCGGCGGCGAGCACGACCGAGCCGCCCGGGGCGGCCAGCCGGGCGGTAACGAGCAACTCGGTGGGGTGCGCGGCCGATTCGGTGGTGGCGATGGCGACCTGCAGTGGTCCGCGCAGAGCCGCCTCGGCGACGGTGAGCCACTGGCCCGCCGAACGGGGTGCGCGCGCCAGGACGATCGCGCCGCGTTCGAGGGTGCGATCGGCCAGTTCGCGGTAGCGGGCGGCCCGTTCCGGGTCGCTGGTGGCCGCGGCCGTGACCAGCGCCTCGGCCAGGGCCGATGCGCCCGCGGGGGTGGCGCCGTCGATGGGGTCGCGCGGGCGGGTGACGAGGGTTTCGGCGTCGTCGGCGGTGTCGAACCAGCTGCCCGGCTGATCGGGGTCGGCGAAGTGCCCGATCGCGGTGTCCAGCAGGCGTTGCGCGTCTTCCAGCCAGACCAGTTCGCCGGTGGCCTGGTGCAGTGCGAGCAGTCCGGTGACCAGCCAGGCGTAGTCCTCCAGGATGCCGGGCGCCGCGCCGGCGACGCCGCCGAGCGAGGCGCGCCGCAACCGTCCGTCCACCAGGTGCTCGGCCAGCAGGAAGCGCGCGCACCGGATGGCGGCGGCGGTCCACTCCGGCTCGTCCAGCGCGGACGCGGCCTCGGCGAGCGCGGTGATCGCCATTCCGTTCCACGCGGTCACCACTTTGTCGTCCCGCTCCGGCTGCGGGCGGCGGTCGCGGGCGGCGATCAGCGCCGCGCGGACGCGCTCCAGGCGCGCGGCATCCTCCGCCGTGGTCGGCTCGGTATACCTGGTCAGCACCGAGGTGCCCTGTTCGAAGTTTCCCGCGGTGGTGACGCCGAAGAATTCGGCCGCCCATGACCCGTCGATCGAACCGAGAACGCCGGCCAGCTCGGCGGGCGTCCACACATATGTCGCGCCTTCGACGCCGGGTTTGCCGGGCTCCAGGTGGGTGTCGGCATCCAGCGCCGAGGCGAAGCCGCCCTGGGCGGTGCCGAGGTCGTCGAGCAGGAATCGTACGGTCTCCCGCGTGACTCGATGCGACAACGATTCCGGCAGCACCGATGTAGTGCGCCGGGCCAGGTGCGCGTAGGCGCGCAGCAGTTGCGCGTTGTCGTAGAGCATCTTCTCGAAATGCGGCACCACCCAAGCGGCGTCCACCGAATACCGCGCGAATCCACCGCGCAGCTGGTCGTAGATGCCGCCGCGGACCATCGCCTCGGCGGTGCGGGCCACCGCGTCGAACACCGCGCGGTCACCGGTCCGCTCCCAGTGCCGCAGCAGACCTTCCAGCAGCGCCGACGGCGGGAATTTGGGCGCGCCGCCGAACCCGCCGCGCTCGGCGTCCTCGTCGCGCAGCACGGCGGCGACGGCATGGGCGAGCAGCTCCGGCGTGATCGTCAGCTCCGCGTCGGGCAATCCCGCGGTCTGCTCGCGCAACGCCGCCGCCACCTGCGCGGACGCCTGGTTCACCTCGTCGCGCCGGGTGCGCCAGGTCTCCGTGATCGCGGTGAGCAGCTGGGTGAACGACGGCATGCCGCCGCGCGGGAGCTTCGGGTAGTAGGTGCCGCAGTAGAACGGCTCGCCGTCCGCCGTCAGGAAGCAGGTCATCGGCCAGCCACCCTGACCGGTCATCGCGACGGTGGCGTTCATGTAGACCGCGTCCAGGTCGGGCCGCTCCTCCCGGTCGACCTTCACGCAGACGAAATTCTTGTTCATCTGGTCGGCGGTGGCCGCGTCCTCGAACGACTCGTGCGCCATGACGTGGCACCAGTGACAGGACGCGTACCCGACCGAGAGCAGGACGGGCACGTCCCGCTCGCGTGCTTCGGCCAGTGCCTCGGCATCCCACTCCCGCCAGTGCACCGGGTTGTCCGCATGCTGGCGCAGATACGGAGACGTCGCCTTTCCGAGCCGGTTCATGGCTCCACCGTACGGCCCATCCCGGCGCCGCGCGGGCAGCACGGCCGGACGTTCGGCTCGACCCTCCCGTGACGGGAGACGACGACTTCTTCGAGTTCCGCTGGTAGCGAGCACATCGAGTGCTGTTGCTATCCGTCTGCTGAGTCTGTCGGTAACAGCAGGTCAGCGGTTCGAGAATGGCGGCTGGCCGTACAGTGGGGCCCCATGGCTGGGCGGTGGAGCGGTTGGATGCCCGTGAGGAGGCTGGTGACCGTACTGCGAGAACGAGGGCTGACCATATGGCGGTGGGGGCTGGTAGACGTACGGCGGAATTGATCGACGACGTGCCGCGATCCACCGGCCGGTCGGACTGATGGCGGCGAGGACAAGGGTCGCCAGCGTCAGTACGCCGAGGGCTATCGGCAGCAAGCCGAAGAGTCCGGTCACCGCGAGCCCGACAGCCATGTTGAGCAAACTCAGCGCGCTACCGACGATCACCAGAACGCGGCCGACAGTCGATCGACACAGCAGCAGGACGCTGCCGAGAATGAGCAGGAACGCCACAAATCCGGCCACCGCCACGCTGACCAGCGCAAGACCTGCCACAGTGTCGAAGGCCTGCGCCATCCCCATCGACACGAGGCCGAACATCTCCCAACCGCCACCCAGCAAGGCAAGCAGTGCCGCCGTGATTCCGGTGCCACCACCCGCCGAAGATCGGGGCGGCCGATAGTCATGACCAGGCAAGTGGGGAGGAACGGACGGATAGCCACCCGGTGCGGCACCGGGCCGGCCATGCTGGAAGTTCATATCGGCAGTCATTCCTCCTCTGTCGCGGCGGCCCAAACCGTGCCCACGGTCGGCTCGCCTGTCGCTGCGGCATGGGATAGATGCCCGTCCGCCGGGCCGGCTACACCTAGAACATCCGCCCGAAAATAAGTCGCGTCCTGTCCATCCGGCCGGTTACAGTCCTATCCGCGCCCGGTGCGCAGGCAACGGCTACTTCCGTATTCGATGGATGGGTTGCGGGTTCGAGTCCCGTCCGGATCGCGGTGATCCGGTAGCTCAATCGGCCGAGCTATCCAAGGCAGGGTCTTCGGACCCGTCGGGCTCGATTCGCTCGAGCCGGTATTCCGTCGCCGCCCAGATCTCGGGCGCCCAACGCGCTGTGCGGGAGCGGCCGGTCCTTATCGGCCGCTTCCCACGAGAAATACGAATCGTCGAATATCCCGGATACGAACGATTTCCGTTTACACACTTCCGGAACGCGGTCCGGCGACGTCCGATGGAGAACGCCCGGCAACCGGGCGGAGTGCGCAAGCCCCCTGCCGCGGCCCGATTGCGGGCGCGTTCCGCGGATCAGGCGGTCCGGGCAAGTACCTCTCGGCCCACATATGCCAACAGCCTCCGGTGCGCCGGTTCGCCGTCGGCGACGACGACCTCGGGTCCGAAAATGCCGGGCGCGCGGAAAGTCTCGATACCACCCATGGCTTGCATGGTGGCGAGCAGTTCGCCACACAGCTCGTCGTCGGCCAAGTCCGGCCGATCGATGGCCACCGCGATATCGACCCCGTGCACGAGAACCTCGGTGAGATGCACCAGTGCCGCCGCCGGGCCGGGCAGTTCCCCGAGCGAGATGTCCACCGTGCCGTCCAGCGCGTCGGGCCGGTGCCAAGCGGCGCGGTCCACCTCCGCCGCCGCGGCGTACGCACCCTGCGGATCACCGCCGAGCCAGTCGGATTCGTGCTCGGCGCCCGCATCGGTGCCGCTCAGCGCGGCCGCGAAGATATGCATGCCGCCCACGGTGTGGTTCAGGACGGCGCGCACGTCCCAGTCCCGGCACGGCGTCGGCGCGGCCAGACCCGCTCCCCCCACGGCGGCGACGATCGCTCCGGTCGCGTCCAATGCGCGGTCGATCTGTCCGATCACGTTGTCCATGAGCTTCCTTCGGTCGAGCGGTTTGGCTGAATTGGTAACACACGACGCCGACAAGCGCGCGGCATTGCGAACACCACCTTGCGCCGAGATAGTTGCCGGCAGTGTGCTTCCGGCGTCCGTGAAAAATAATCGGATGCGCGTATCGGACGCGCTCGTTACGCTCGTTGGGCACCCGGTGCGCAGGCAACGGTTACTTCCACTTCTAATGGACTGGTTGCGGGTTCGAGTCCCGCCCGGACTGCACGGTCCGGTAGCTCAATGGCAGAGCGGTACGTACCGTCGCCGCCTTCGATCTCGGGTGCGCTACAAAGCGATTTATGCGCGCGTTAACCGGCCCGGTGCGGGCCACGGCAGGCACGCCGCGTCCGGTGCGCAGGCAACGGCTACTTCGGGTTCAACTCCCGCCGAACCATTTCGGCCGCTCGATATGGCGAGCAGGCCGTCGCCGATTTTTCTCGGACGCCCCGTGCGAAAAATAAGGTGCGGCAGTCTAATTCATGCCGATACAGTTCTCGTGCACTCGGAGCGAATCCGGGTGCGCCACAATTCCATCGCACCTCCCGGTGCGAAGCAGGCGGCTACTTCTCGACCACGACCCTTTGGGATATGCCGCAGGCGAATATCGATCTCGGGGGGCATCGCAACGCACCGGCCCGGTGCGACCGACACGGCTACTTCCACGAGCAGGCCGCACCGCGCCTGTGCCGACCGGCGCATCGCCGCAACGGATTTCGATCTCGGGCCGAGGCGTCGCGCCTGTCCCCGACGCACGACTGGGGAAATCCATGAGCAAGTTCAACGTCGCGCGCCCCGGCGCGACCGCACCGATCATCAGCGAGACCCGTCCGACCGGCCGCACCTTCGAGGGCGGCGCGGGATATGCCCGCACGCCACAGAGCGAGCTGTTCCTGCTGGCCGTCACGAACATGGTCGGCGAGCACACCTTCTACGAGTCCGCCGGTGAGCGCGACGAGCGCTATGCCGCGCTGGTACGCGCGGCGACGATCGCCACTCCCGAGTGGACCGCCCGCTTCCTGCGCTGGCTGCGCACCGAGGCGAATCTGCGCAGCGCCGCGATCGTGGGCGCCGCCGAGTTCGCCAAGGCACGGCTGGACGCGGGCGCGGCGGGGATGTCGCGGCAGGTGGTCGACTCGGTGCTGCAGCGCGCCGACGAGCCGGGGGAACTGCTCGCCTACTGGACCGCGGTGCACGGGCGCGCCCTGCCCCAGCCGGTCAAGCGCGGCGTCGCCGACGCCGTACGCCGGTTGTACGACGAGCGCGCCCTGCTCAAGTGGGACAGCGCCGCGCGGGCCTTCCGGTTCGCCGACGTGCTGCAGCTGACCCACCCCACGCCAGCATCCGACCGGCCGTGGCAGGGCGCGTTGTTCGCCCACGCGCTGGACCGGCGGTACGGACGCGCGACCGAACCGGACGCCGCGCTGACCGTGCTGCGTGCCCGCGCGGAGCTGATGGCCCGTCCGGTGCAGCAGCGCCGCGCGCTGTTCGACGACGCCGAGCGGGCCCGTACCGCCCTGCACGCGGCGGGCATGACCTGGGAGGCGGTCGCCGGCTGGCTGCAGGGTCCGATGGACGCGACGGTGTGGGAGGCATTGATCCCGTCCATGGGCTACATGGCCGAGCTGCGTAACCTGCGCAACTTCGACCAGGCCGGGGTCAGCGACGCCGTGGCCGCGGACGTCGCCGCCGAACTCGCCGATCCGGGCCGGGTGGCCCGTTCGCGGCAGCTGCCGATGCGGTTCCTGTCGGCGTACCGGGCCGCGCCATCGCTGCGCTGGGGGCACGCGCTCGAGCAGGCGCTCGGACATTCGCTGGCCGCCGTGCCCGCGCTGTCCGGGCGGACGCTGGTGCTGGTGGACACCTCGGGCTCGATGCAGGCCGGGTTCGCCAAGGACGGCTCGCTGGCGCGCTGGGACGCCGCGGCGCTGTTCGGCCTCGCGCTCGCCCGGCGCTGCGCGCACGCGGACGTGGTGTCGTACTCCAGCGTGGGGAGCACCCGGCAGGGCCGCGCTCAGCCCGCCAGCCTGGTGTTCCCCCAGCGGCGCGGCGAGCCGGTGCTCGGGGCGGTACGGCGGTG
>NZ_BAFP01000118.1 GCF_000308455.1 Nocardia abscessus NBRC 100374
CCGGCCGCTGCCAAGCCCCGTCCCGAAGGCGAACCACCGCGCGGCGCGCGCCGACGCGACATGCCGCCGCATCCCCAGCCCAATGTGCGCTACCGCGAACGCGATTCCAGCCGAACGGAACGGCGCAGGCCGGAGAACTTGTAGGCGAGTTCGCCACTCGCCCGGCTTCGCGAATTCCGCGTTCGCGGGCGATCGAGTGCCGTGTGCCACACTTCGACGGCGCTGGCACACTCACCGCGGAGCAGCGATCCGCCGGCCGAGTGCGAGCGGTCACGGGAAAGTCGTGGTCACCGGATCCCGCCGCATGCTCCGATCGCAACCGTCGAAGGTGCCCGCGGGCGACCGACCAGCACGTACCGAAGCCCCACCGGCGCGAGCGCGGCGTCAGCGACGAGCGTCGCTCGATGCCCAGCGAAACGCGAAGACGCGGGTCTCGTCGGCCATGGTGAACGGATCGCACCGCATACTCGCGATCGGCGGCACCAACGCAGGTGCGACACGTTCGCGGGCGACCCGACGAACACGTACCGAAGCCCCGCACAGCCGGCGCGGGGCTCGGCGTCAGCGACGGGCGTCGCGCAGTTCCCGGGGCAGCGAGAAGACGAGGGTCTCGTTGGCCGTGGTGACCGGCTGGACGTCCCCGTAACCATGCTCGGCCAGCATGTCCAGGACGCCGCGGACCAGGATGTCGGGGACCGAGGCCCCCGAGGTGATACCGATCGTGCGGACACCCTCGAGCCAGGCCGGGTCGATTTCGCGGGCGAAGTCCACCAGGTAGGCCGCCTCGGCGCCCGCCCCGAGCGCGACCTCGACCAGACGCACCGAGTTCGACGAGTTGCGGGAGCCGACCACGATCACCAGGTCGCATTCCGGCGCCATCGCCTTCACGGCGACCTGACGGTTCTGCGTGGCGTAGCAGATGTCGTCGCTCGGCGGGTCCTGCAGTCCGGGGAAGCGCTCGCGCAGCCGCTGCACCGTCTCCATCGTCTCGTCCACGCTCAACGTGGTCTGCGAGAGCCAGATCACCTTCGACTCGTCGCGCACGCTGACCTTGTCCACCGCGTCCGGCCCGTCGACCAGCTGGACGTGTTCGGGCGCCTCACCGGCGGTGCCCTCGACCTCCTCGTGGCCCTCGTGACCGATCAGCAGGATGTCGTAGTCGTCGCGGGCGAAGCGCTTGGCCTCCTGGTGCACCTTGGTCACCAGCGGGCAGGTGGCGTCGATGGTGTGCAGACTGCGCGCGGCGGCCGACGCGTGCACCGCGGGCGACACGCCGTGCGCGGAGAACACGACGACCGCGCCCTCGGGCACCTCGTCGGTCTCGTCGACGAAGACCACGCCGCGGTCGCGCAGCGTCTCCACGACATGCCGGTTGTGCACGATCTCCTTCCGCACGTAGATCGGCGCGCCGTGCTTCTCGAGCGCCTTCTCCACGGTTTCGACCGCGCGGTCCACGCCGGCGCAGTACCCGCGCGGCTCCGCGAGCAGCACGCGTTTTCCGCCGTCGGCAACGGCGTTTCCGGCGCCTGCCGAGCGGGCGATTCCGACGTTCAAGGGAATGGCCGAAGACATGCCCACAGGATACGTGCGGCCCGGGACCTCGCCACCTTCGGGAGTTGTCCGTCACATCCCCCGCGAGAGCCGCGGAGCACGGGCCGCGAGCTGGGACGGAAGGCCGTCACGGCGGGGTTGCCGACATGCCGCGGCGAATGTCTCGGACACTTCGCCGGGACCTGCGTTTATTCTCCGCATTATGAGCACAGCGCCGCGCAATTCCGGCCGATCGGCCGCGCGCCGGAACGGGCGAATATCCGAACCGCGCCCGCCCCTCCTTTGCATAACACACCATTTCGGGCAGGCTAGGACCATGTTTCGACCACCCTTTCTGGCCCGGGTCGCAGCCGGAGCCGCCGTATACGCTCTCGAGGAATCCCGTCGGCTACCTACGGCGGCAATGAATTTCCCGATCACGGCCATCAGTCAGATGCTGCAGACGACGATGCACGTCCAGCAGTTCGTGACCAGTCTGGCGCTGAAAGGCGACGCGGTTTTCGATCGACTGTCCAACCGCCCGGTCGAGCAGCCGGAGTGGGCCACGTTCGACGAGGACCTCGCCGACGAGCCGAGCCCGGCCCCGCATCGCGCGAGCCGCTTCGATCTCTACACCGCCGACGATCCCGAACCGTTCCGCGCGGGCGAGACCAACGGCCATGCCGCCCCGGTGACGACGATCGGCGAGCAACCGGTCGAGGAGGCGAAACCGGCCGAGCCGGAATCCGATCCCGCCCCTGTCGCGGAAGCGCCCGCGATCGCCGAACCGGAAGTCGCCGTCCGGTACGACTACGCCAATATGACCCTGGCCCAGTTGCGCGCACGGCTGCGCATGCTCACCCTCGAAGACCTCATCGCGCTGCTGGAGTACGAGCAGCACACCCGCGCCAGGGCGCCGTTCGTGACCATGCTGACGAACCGGATCGCCACCGTGCAGGCCCAGTGACCGAACCCAGGACACCCGCGTCGCCCGCGGCCGGCCGGGAAACCCCCGGCCAAACCGCCGCACCGGCCAATTCCGCCGAGCACCCGTGGCCGGTGCGCTCGGTGTCCATCAAGGTCGCCCAGTGGATCGACCGGCTCGGCAGCATCTGGGTGGAGGGCCAGATCACCCAGATCAACCTCCGTCCCGGCACCCGAACGGCGTTCCTGGTGCTGCGCGACTCGTCCGCCGACATGTCGCTGTCGGTGACCTGTGACCCCGATCTCATTCGCAATTCCCCCGTGCCCCTGCAAGAGGGCAGCCGAGTGGTCGTCTACGGCAAGCTCTCGTTCTTCACCGGGCGCGGCACGATCTCCTTGCGCGTGCTGGAGATTCGGCCGGTCGGCATCGGCGAGCTGCTGGCTCGCATCGAACGACTGAAGGCGCTGCTGGCCGCCGAGGGGCTGTTCGATCCCAGACTCAAGCGCCCGATCCCGTTCCTGCCCGGGACGGTCGGCCTGATCACCGGCCGCGCCGGCGCCGCTGAGCGCGACGTGCTGAGCGTGGCCAGGAATCGTTGGCCCGCGGTCCGTTTCGAAATCCGCAACACCGCCGTGCAGGGACCGACCGCGGTGCCGCAGATGCTCGCCGCCCTGGCCGAGCTGGATCGCCACCCGGCCGTCGAGGTGATCGTGCTCGCGCGCGGCGGCGGCAGCGTGGAAGACCTGCTGCCGTTCTCCGACGAGGCGCTGTGCCGCGCGATCGTGGCCGCGACCACGCCGATCGTGAGCGCGATCGGCCACGAGCCGGATAACCCACTCAGCGACCTGGTCGCCGACCTGCGCGCGGCCACCCCGACCGATGCCGCCAAGCGGATCGTCCCGGACGCCGCCGCCGAACTGGCCTGCATCCGCGAACTGCGTGAACGCACCGCCGCCGCGCTGCGCGGCTGGGTCGACCGGGAGACCAGGGCGCTCGCCCAGCTGCGGTCGCGGCCCGTACTCGCCGACCCGCTGCACGAGATCGATCGCCGCGAGGAAGAGGTGGAACGCCTGCGCACGGCCGCGCACCGCTGCGCCGAGCAGCTCATCCGCACCGAATCCACGGCCACCCGGCACCTGCGCGAGAAACTCACCGCCGTGGGACCGGCCGCCACACTGTCGCGTGGCTACGCTGTCGTACAGCGCGTCACCGGCCGGGAACGGGAGGTGGTGCGCTCCATCGAGGACGCGCCCGCGGGCAGCCAGCTGCGCATCCGGGTCGCCGACGGCGCCATCACGGCCGCCGCGCTCGGCACTCAGGCGCTGGGCGCGAAGCACACCGACACAGGGAGGAACTGACCTTGACCGAGTCCGGCAAGTCCGCGGGGAAGAACGGGGCGGGCGCCGACCCGGCCGACGAATCGGCCGAGATCGCCGGTTTCGGTTACGAACGCGCGCGCGACGAACTCGTCAACGTCGTCAAGATCCTCGAGCAAGGCGGCCTCGACCTGGACGAATCCCTCGCCCTGTGGGAGCGCGGCGAGGCGCTGGCCAACCGCTGTGAAGAACACCTCGCGGGCGCGCGCAAGCGCGTCGAGGACGCGCTGCACCGCACCGACCTGCAACAGCCGCAATGACCATCCGCCGCGCCACGCCCGACGTCCGCACCGCCGACCTGGCCGCGAGCCGCGACTTCTACCGGCTGCTCGGCTTCCGGGAGGCGATGGACCTGGGCTGGGTGGTGACAATGGTCTCGCCGTCCAACCCGACCGCCCAAGTCCTGCTCGTCGGCCCGGAGGCCGAACAGCTCCAGCCGGACATGAGCGTGGAGGTGGACGACGTCGACGCCGTGCACGCGTCGGTCGTCGCCGCGGGCGCCGACATCGTCTACCCCTTGCGCGACGAGCCGTGGGGCGTGCGCCGCTTCTTTGTCCGCGACCCGAGCGGGACCATCGTCAACGTGGTGAGCCACCGCTGACGACGGTCCTCGGGATCGCTGCTACCGCGGTGCGGCCACGGCGCGGAACCGCGCGAGGCCGTCCTCGCTGCTCACCCGCTCGAACCCGGCTTTCTCCAGCACCCGCACCGACGGTGGATTGGCCAGTTCCACGGCGGCGTGCACCACGCGGACGCCGGGCGCGGTGAACGCGTGCGCCGTCAGGGCGACGGTGGCCTCGGTCGCGTAACCACGACCGCGCCGCGAGGCGACGATGCCGTACCCGAGCTCCAGCTCACCGTCGGCGGGCGGCCAGAACAGCCCGAGCGATCCGACGACGAGTCCACTCGATCGCTCGACGATCAGCCGATGCCCGAAAGGTCCGAGCCAGTCCGGATGCGCGGCGAACAGCCCCGCGATGACGCGATCTCCCTCGGCCGGGAAATCCGCCGCCCACATGGCGTGACGCCGGCCATCGAGCACGGCGGCCGCCGCACCGGCGGACCACGACCGCAGGATCAGGCGTTCGGTGAGCAGATCGGAAGAGATGGAAACAGACACGTGACACTCCTGGTCATCGATGAACAGACCGGTCCGCGTCGAGGAGCCCGCGGAAGAATCAGGGGCGCGCGAACCGGCGAAGGGCATGCGAAATACGGCTGGCGGCAGCCATATTCATCGACCTCCGAGATCCGGTTCGGCACGTGTCTCGTACCGCGGCAAACTTAACGGTCGCGCGCGGCCGAAGGCAAGGGTGTTTCAGGGCTTCAGTGGTTGCGCCGCGGTGATCGCCTGGGCCAGCGTGGTGAACGCCGCCTGGTTGCCCGCGCCGGTGATCAGCACGCGGGACTGGCCGAGGTCGGTGATCCAGGCGGTCTCCGAGCCCTGCTCGGCGTAGACGATCCACTTCTGCGCGCCGACCTGCTCGGTGCCGCCTGCGTACCGCGAGCCGAGCACGAACCGGGCCAGCGCCTCCTCCGTGGCGTTGCTCTGGGTGAATCGCATGTAGGTGCCCTGCGGCGTGATGTAGCCGACCGTGCTGGCCGGTCCGCCGCCGGTGCTACCGATGGACTCCCGGCTGCCGGAGTTCGGCGTCCAGTCCGCGGGCAGGTCCGGGTTGCGGATCGGGAACGGCATGGAGCGAGCGTCGGCGGTGAGCGCCGCCCGCGCGTCGAAGTGCGGGATCTGCCCCTGCGTCGGACCGTTCGCGGCGAAACTGCACTGGCTGGCCAGGCCCGCGAAAACCAGCGCGATCAACACCAACGGGATCAGCGACCAGAACAGATCCCGGTAGTCGTTCAGGATGCGTGGCTTTTGGTACGACACGCTCCCAGTATCCACTCGGACGGTGACACTGCCCCGCGCACCCCGACACCGTCGAGCAGGGGTGTACGCCCGTGCCACATCGAATGAGACAATCGACCGGTACGTACCGACGCACAGGAGGCACCCCGCAATGACGGCAACTTCCCCCACACCTAGCCGCCGCGAGGCGCCCGACCGCAACCTCGCACTCGAGCTGGTCCGCGTGACCGAAGCCGGGGCGATGGCCGCGGGCCGGTGGGTCGGGCGCGGCGACAAGGAAGGGGGCGACGGCGCCGCCGTCGACGCCATGCGGCAGCTGGTCAGCTCGGTGTCCATGCGCGGCATCGTCGTCATCGGCGAGGGCGAGAAGGACGAGGCGCCCATGCTGTACAACGGCGAGGCCGTCGGCGACGGCACCGGCCCCGAAGTGGACTTCGCGGTGGACCCGATCGACGGCACCACGCTGATGTCCAAGGGCGTACCCGGCGCGATCTCGGTGCTCGCGGTCGCCGAGCGCGGCGCCATGTTCGACCCGTCCGCGGTGTTCTACATGCACAAGATCGCCGTCGGCCCCGACGCCGCCGACGTGATCGATATCGCGGCGCCGATCGGCGAGAACATCCGCCGGGTCGCCAAGGCCAAGAGCTTGTCGAAGTCCGACCTGACCGTCTGCATCCTGGACCGTCCCCGGCACGCCGAACTGATCCAGCAGGTGCGCGACGCGGGCGCCCGCATCCGTCTGATCTCCGACGGCGACGTCGCGGGCGCGATCGCCGCGGCCCGCCCGGAGTCCGGCACCGACATCCTGGTCGGCATCGGCGGCACGCCCGAGGGCATCATCGCCGCCGCCGCGATCCGCTGCATGGGCGGCGAGTTGCAGGGCATGCTCGCGCCGAAGGACGACGAGGAACGGCAGAAGGCCGTCGACGCGGGCCACGACCTCGACCGCGTGCTGACCACCGAGGACCTCGTCTCCGGTGAGAACGTCTTCTTCTGCGCCACCGGCGTCACCGACGGCGACCTGCTACGCGGCGTGCGCTACTACGGCGGCGGCGCGTCCACCCAGTCGATCGTCATGCGCTCGAAGTCCGGCACGGTCCGCATGATCGACGCCTACCACCGCCTGACCAAGCTGCGCGAATACTCCTCGGTCGACTTCATCGGCGACGAACACGCGGTCCCGCCGCTGCCGTGATATTTGGCCGCGACTTCGTCGCGGCGTGTTCGC
>NZ_BAFP01000117.1 GCF_000308455.1 Nocardia abscessus NBRC 100374
GTGAATCCCTGCGTGGGACAACCGGCTCCCGCGCCGATGCCGTTCCCGGAGCTACCCGGGACCGCACGCGTGCCGCTCGTACCGGGGCAGCCCTACGGCGGCGCACCGGCCGACTCCCGCAACCCCGGCGCCGGGGGCCCGGCCGATCCCGCAGGGGCGGGCACCTCCACCTATGCCGGAACCGCGGGCCAGCCCGGCACTCCAGGCCAGCTTGCCGCCGGATGCGCCCAGCCCGACGCCACTCTCGCCACCAGCGAACCCACACCGATCCCCGGTGACCTGCCCGCCCACGACGACGCACCGCGCACCGATCCCGAACCGGCCACCGCTACACCGCCCGCGCCGGAAGCCGAACCGGCGCCCAGCGCGGAAACCCCACCCCCGCCACAGCCGGGGATCACCCTGCCCTTCGGAATCGTCATCCCGCTCCCCGCCCTACCACCCGCGCCCCAGCAGTAATTCAAACCTGGCATCAGATCACGAAGGAGTAACAAAAAGATCTCGGGTGCGGTAACCTTCCCTTGTTCGATCACAAAGGGCTCACAGCGAGTCATGGGAGGGTCACCACACCGTGGGGCGTCATCGAAAACAACCGCCTGCCACCGTCCGGCGGAGTTCCGTTATCGCATTGACCGGATTGGTTCCCGCTGGGCTCGTATCCGTCACCGCCGCCTCCGAGGTCGGCGACGCCGTACCCCTCGCGGCCGCGGTCCAACCGACGGAAGGCGACCAGGAAGCACAGGGCGCCAGACCGCAGGCTGCGGCCGAGCCGGTCGCCGAATTCGTGACACACGCGATGGCGAAGGCCGCGCCCACCGCCACGCCGGTGGTGAAAACCGTTGCGCTACCGAATGGCAGGCAGCGCGCCGCGATGCCCGCAGGGCCGCTGGGCGTACCCGGTGTGGCGGTCGCGGCCTATCAGAACGCCGAACGTGTCCTGGCGGCCGAGAATCCGGTGTGCGGCATGCCGTGGTCGCTGCTGGCCGGCATCGGCCGGGTCGAGTCCACCCACGCGTTCGGCGGCAAAGCCGACGCCGACGGCAACCCGCTGAGCCCCGTCTACGGCCCGGTGCTGGACGGATCGCTGAACGGCAACCACGTCATCCGCGACTCCGACGACGGCGCGCTGGACGGCCTGGACGGGTACGACCGAGCGATCGGCCCGATGCAGTTCCTGCCCGAAACCTGGAAGCGCTACGCGGCCGACGGCAACGGCGACGGCATCGCCGATCCGCAGAACCTCTTCGACGCCGCCCTGACGGCCGGGAAATACCTGTGTGACGGCGGCTTGAACATGCGTGACCTGGCCCAACAGTCCAAGGCCATCCTGCGCTACAACCACTCCATGGCCTACGTCGCGAACGTCATGGCGTGGGAGACCTCCTACAGCACCGGGGTCGCACCCCGGGGCGGGGACCTGCCGAAAATTTGACACGCCTAAAATTTCTGCCATGCCAGTGCTTACGGAATCGGATGTGCGGGGTGCCCTCGCGAAGGTCGACGACCCGGAGATCCGCAAGCCGATCACCGAACTGGGCATGGTGAAAAGCGTCGCGATCGGCGCCGACAGCGATGTCCACGTGGAAATCTACCTGACGACGGCGGGCTGCCCCCTGCGCACCGAGATCACGCAGCGGGTCACCAAGGCCGTCGCCGACGTGCCGGGTGTCGGCGCGGTCACCGTCGAGCTCGACGTGATGGACGACGAGCAGCGCACCGCGCTGCGCAAGCAGCTGCGCGGCGACGCGGCCGATCCGGTCATCCCGTTCGCCCAGCCCGGTTCGCTGACCCGTGTCTACGCGGTCGCCTCCGGGAAGGGCGGCGTCGGCAAGTCCAGCGTCACGGTGAACCTGGCCGCCGCCATGGCCGCGCGCGGCCTGTCGGTCGGCGTGCTCGACGCGGACATCTACGGTCATTCCATCCCGCGCATGCTCGGCACCGACGCCCGGCCGACCCAGGTCGAGCGGATGATCATGCCGCCGGTCGCGCACGACGTGAAGCTGATCTCGATCGCGCAGTTCACCCAGGGCAACACGCCCGTGGTGTGGCGCGGCCCGATGCTGCACCGGGCGCTGCAGCAGTTCCTCGCCGACGTGTTCTGGGGCGATCTCGACGTCCTGCTGCTCGACCTGCCGCCGGGCACCGGCGACGTCGCGATCTCCATCGCGCAGCTGATCCCGGGGGCCGAGATCCTGGTGGTCACCACCCCGCAGCCCGCCGCGGCGGAGGTGGCCGAGCGGGCGGGCGCGATCGCGCTGCAGACCCGGCAGCGCATCGCGGGCGTCGTGGAGAACATGTCCTGGCTGGACCTGCCGGACGGTACCCGGATGGACCTGTACGGCTCCGGCGGCGGGCAGGCCGTCGCCGACCGGCTCACCCGCGCCGTGGGCGCGACCGTGCCGCTGCTCGGTCAGATCCCCATCGAACAGGCACTGCGCGAATCAGGTGACGACGGCACACCCATCGTGCTGCGCGATCCGGAGAACCCCGCCGCCAAGGCCCTGCTCGAGGTAGCCGACAAACTGGCCGTCCGGCGCCGCGGCCTCGCGGGCATGTCCCTCGGCATCGACACCACCCGGCATTTGTAATATCGCCGCTCGGACCGGAGCTTCGAAGTCACCCGGCATCGAAGTGCCGTGGTTCGCCGCTGCGCACGACCACTCGGCCCGAACTCCGCGTTTCGCGCACAGCGGGACCGGGCGCGGAAATCAGCACCAATAAACTCGTCTCATGCTCACGATGCTGCTGTACGTGCTGATCGTCGGCTTGGTCGCCGCGGTGCTGTTCCTGCTCGCCAGTGCGGTGTTCGGGCGGTCCGAGGAACTCGGTCCGTTGCCGGAGGGGACGACGGCCACCGTGCTGCCGGTGGAAGGGATCACCGGGGCGGACGTGCGCGCGTTACGGTTTCAGCAGGTGGTGCGCGGATACAAGGCCGCAGAGGTGGACTGGGCGCTGGCCAGGCTGGCCGCGCGGATCGATGAGCTGCAACACCAGCTGGCCGAGGCACAGGCCGCGCGATGGCAGACGCCGATCGCGCCGGAGTCGAAGTGACCGCCCCCGCGGGCGACGGCCTGGTTCGCTGCGCCTGGCCGCTGGAAACCCAGCTGTACCGGGACTATCACGACTACGAGTGGGGCAAGCCGCTGCACGGCGACGACGCCTTGTTCGAGCGGCTCTGCCTGGAGGCGTTTCAATCCGGCTTGTCCTGGCTGACCATCTTGCGGAAACGCCCGGCCTTCCGCGCGGCGTTCGCCGGGTTCTCGATCGAGCGTGTCGCGCAGTTCGGTGCCGACGACGTCGCCCGGCTGATGGCCGACGCGGGTATCGTCCGCAACCGAAGCAAGATCGACGCGGCCATTGCCAACGCCCGGGTCGCCCGCGACCTCGACGTCGGCTTGGACGAGTTGCTGTGGTCGTTCGCCCCGCCGCCGCGCCCGCGCCCGCGCACCGGCGCCGACGTGCCCGCGACTACACCCGAATCCACCGCCCTGGCAAAAGAATTGAAACGGCGCGGATTCCGTTTCGTCGGACCCACCACGGCCTACGCCCTGATGCAGGCGACCGGAATGGTCGATGACCACGTGGCCGATTGCTGGGTGGGCGGCGACCGGTCCGGTACGGGCCGACCGGTCACTTTTTGAACTCAGCTATCCGTCCACATCAGCGATAGGGAAGAATGGGACGGGTGTAGCTCGCCAAACGCCGGCGAGCTCACTGGTTGGTGACAACTGGAGTTCCAAGAAAGTGCGCAGCAGACCGCGCAGATCTGGAGGGAGCAGAGGATGGCGGCCATGAAGCCCCGCACCGGGGACGGTCCCCTCGAGGCAACCAAAGAAGGGCGTGGAATCGTCATGCGGGTTCCACTCGAGGGTGGCGGGCGTCTGGTCGTCGAACTCACGCCGGACGAGGCAGCGGCACTCGGAGACGAACTGAAGAGCGTCACGAGCTGAGTGGCCGCGGCTGAGCACTCGGCCCTCGCCGTCGCGGCCGGCGTCCTGGCGTGCCCGGAATGTCTCCGGGCGCGCCAGGACGCCGCGCCGCTGGCACTGGAACCGCGGGATCTAGCACTGCGCTGCGGTCGCGGGCACAGCTTCGACGTCGCCAGACAGGGCTACGTCAGCTTGCTCACCGGCGCGTCGACCAAGATGACCGGCGACACCGCGGCCATGCTCGACGCTCGTGCCGCCTTCCAGGGCGAGGGACACTTCGCGCCGATCGCCGACGCCGTGACGCGAGCTGTCACGGCGCACCGGACCGACGGCGCGGTACTGGAAATCGGCGCGGGCACCGGCTACTACCTCGCCCGCGCGCTCGACGCCGCTCCCTCGGCTGTCGGCATCGGGCTGGACGTGGCCAAGCCGGCCGTCCGGCGCTGCGCCCGCGCCCACCCGCGCGCCGCGGCGGTGCTGGCCGACGCGTGGCGCGGGCTGCCGATCCGCGACGGCGCGCTCGGCGGCGTGCTCTCGGTCTTCGCGCCGCGCAATCCCGGCGAGATCGCCAGGGTGCTCGCCGACGACGGACGCTTCGTCGTCGCCACCCCCACCGAACGCCACCTCGGCGAGCTGATCGAGCCGCTGGACATGGTTCGGGTCGACCCCGACAAGGACCGCAGGCTCGATGCCGCGATGTCGGGGCATTTCGAGCCGGTCGATCAGACGCTGGTCGAGTACCCGATGACGCTCGCCGGAACCGACGTCGCGCACGTGGTGGGCATGGGGCCCTCCGCGCACCACTCGGCCGCCGGTGCGGCACGGCTCGCGCGGCTGCCGGAGTCCGTCGAGGTGACCGCGTCGGTCATGGTCGGCACCTACCGCCGGGCGGCCTGAGCGCTCCCGGTTTCAGCCTTTCCTGATCTCGTCGTACACCGCGACCGTGCGCGCCGCGATCCGCGACCAGTCGAATTCGGAGATCGCGCGTTCCCGGCCTGCGGCGCCCAGACGGGCGGCCAGCGCCGGATCGCTCGCGACCTCGTTCACCGCGGCGGCCAGCGCCCGCTCGTAGTCCTCGGCGGTGCCCGCGTCGTAGTGCACCAGCCGCCCGTTGCGGCTGTCGACCACCTCGGGGATGCCGCCCACGTCGGAGGCCACCACCGCGGTCGCGCAGGCCATCGCCTCCAGGTTCACGATGCCCAGCGGCTCGTACACCGACGGGCACACGAACACCGACGCGGCGGCCAGGATCTGCCGGATCCGCTCGGTGGGCAGCATCTCGCGCACCCAGAACACGTTGCCGCGCCGCTGCCGCAGCTGGTGCACCGCCGTGGTGACCTCCTGGGCCAGCTCGGGCGTGTCCGGCGCGCCCGCGCACAGCACGAGCTGGATGTCGGGGTCGAAGTCGCGGGCGGCGGCGAGCAGGTGACCGACGCCCTTCTGCCGCGTGATGCGGCCGACGAAGGCGACGATCGGGAGGTCGGTTCGCACGCCGAGTTCGGCGAGCACCGACGGCTCGTCCTCGGCCACGGGACCCGGATGCCAGATGGTCCCGTCGATGCCGTTGTGCACCACGTGGACCCGATTCGGGTCGACCGCAGGATAGGCGTCGAGCACGTCGCGGCGCATGCCCTCGCTCACCGCGATGACGGCGTCGGCGTGCTCGACGGCGTTGCGCTCCGACCAGGACGAGAGCCGGTAGCCGCCGCCGAGCTGCTCGGCCTTCCACGGCCTGCGCGGCTCCAGCGAATGCGCGGTCAGCACGTGCGGCACGCCGTAGAGGGTCGCGGCCAGATGACCGGCCAGACCGCTGTACCAGGTGTGCGAGTGCACCACGTCCACTTCGCCCACGGCGTCGGCCATCCGCAGCTGGGCGGACATCATCTGCAGCGCGGCATTGGCGGCGTAGAGCGACGGATCCGGTTGATGTACCACGGCATCCGCGCGATCGACGCCCATACAGTGCACTGTCACCTCGCACAGGTGACGCAAATGCGCCGTCAGCTGCGTGACGTGCACTCCCGCGCCGCCGTACACCTCGGGGGGATATTCACGGGTCAGCATCGCGACGCGAAGCCGGTCCCGCTCGCCGGAATCCACCGCCGAACGTCCGCCATCCGTGCCGAAACTCACCGGTTCAAAGTAGACGTTCGGGTCCGCGGCGGCCACTCACAGGCGCTCCACCCGGTAGTTTGGCAGGTGTGAGGAGCCAGCCGCACGTACTCGGGATCGTGCTCGCCGGTGGCGAGGGCAAGCGACTCTTTCCACTCACCGCCGACCGCGCCAAGCCCGCCGTCCCGTTCGGCGGCGCCTACCGCCTCATCGACTTCGTGCTCAGTAATCTGGTCAACGCGGGTTTCCTGCGGCTGTGCGTGCTCACCCAGTACAAGTCGCACTCGCTGGACCGGCACATCTCGCAGACCTGGCGGCTGTCCGGTTTCGCGGGCGAGTACATCACGCCGGTGCCCGCGCAGCAGCGGCTCGGTCCGCGCTGGTACACCGGCAGCGCGGACGCGATCATGCAGTCGCTGAACCTGATCTACGACGAGGATCCGGACTACATCGTGGTTTTCGGCGCCGACCACGTGTACCGCATGGACCCGGAGCAGATGGTGCGCCATCACATCGATTCCGGCGCGGGCGTCACCGTGGCCGGCATCCGGGTGCCCCGCAGCGAGGCGAGCGCGTTCGGCTGCATCGACAGCGACGAGTCCGGCCGCATCACGCAGTTCCTGGAGAAGCCCGCGCACCCGCCCGGCACCCCGGACGACCCGAACGTCACGTTCGCGTCCATGGGCAACTACGTCTTCACCACCAAGGTCCTGGTGGACTCGATCCGGGCGGACGCCGACAATGCCGACTCCGACCACGACATGGGCGGCGACATCATCCCCTCCCTGGTCGCGGCGGGCCAGGCGGGCGTCTACGACTTCGCCGACAACGAGGTGCCCGGCGCCACCGACCGCGACCGCGGCTACTGGCGCGACGTCGGAACCATCGACGCGTTCTACGACGCGCACATGGATCTGGTGTCGGTGCATCCGGTGTTCAACCTGTACAACCGCCACTGGCCGATCCGCGGGGCGGCCGAGAACCTGCCTCCGGCGAAGTTCGCCCAGGGCGGGCTGGCGCAGGAGTGCATCGTGGGCGCCGGCAGCATCCTGTCCGCCGCCACCGTCCGCAACTCGGTGCTCAGCGCCAACGTCGTGGTGGACGACGGCGCCACCGTCGAAGGCTGCGTGCTCATGCCCGGCGTGCGGATCGGTCGCGGCGCGGTGGTGCGCCACGCCATCCTGGACAAGAACGTGGTGGTCGGCGAGGGCGAGATCATCGGGGTGGACCTGGCGCGCGACCGCAGCCGCTTCGCCGTGAGCAACGGCGGCGTCGTAACGGTCGGCAAAGGCGTCTGGGTGTAGTCGCCCGTGAGCGGTCAGGGTCCGCCCGGCTGCGGCGCGGGCGAGCCGATGCAGAACGGTGCGCAGGGCCCCGGCGTGCGCGGCACGGTCGATTTCGAGGCCTCACCGAAATCGGCGGTGCTCACCAGATAGACCGCCAGCAGAGCGAACAGCAGCACGGCGGCGAACGCCACCATGGCCCGCCCCCAGTGAATCGGCTTGGGACGACGCTCGTCTTCGTCCCAAAGGAACATCATCATCACCACACCGCACCTCTTCCGCACCCGCTCGGAGCGTGACCTCACCAGTATCGGCGATCATCGGCTTTCCATTGCAGGGTGCGCCGAACCGTCGCGATACGGTGGCTTTTCGCGAACTTCGCCGATCATCGGCCGAGGCCGCATTCCCTGGAGACGAGGGCGCGGCGGCGGAATATCCGGAAAAATTTCGGCGGCAGGCATATTCGGCCGCAGTGGGGCGACCGTCGACAACGGCCGCGGCGGCGATGACTACTGAGCGGGCGGGACGCCGTTCTGGGTGCAGAAAGGCTCGCAGGATCCCGGTGGCGGAGGGGTCTTCTCGGGGCCGGTGTCGAAATCGGTGTTGCTCACCACCACCATCACCAGCACAGCTCCCAGAATCACGAGCAACAGGGCCAGCATCGTGGGCCGCAGCCAGCTCGTTCGCCGCTCCGTCACGACGTCCCCCATGGCCGCCACCTCTATGGGAGTTAGTTCACGCATAACTGTTTTCCTCACTGAGTTGTTTCTCAGCGCATACCCCGGATTCCGGGAAGAAATCAGTCCGCGGCGCGGCTGCCGCGCGAATCACTAACCCCGTGAGGCACAGAGCAATCCGTCTCCGACCGGAATCAGCACGCAGGTGAGTTCCGGGTTCTCCGCGATGGCGCGGGTCGCGGCGCGCACCGCCTGGGTGGCCGGATCGCGTTGCGCCGGATCGGGCACCCGCCCGCCCAGCAACGCGTTGTGCAGCAGAATGGCGCCCCCGTCGCGCAGCAGACGCACCGCTTGGGCCACGTACTCCGGATGCTCGAGCGGCGCCGCGTCGATGAAGACCAGATCGTAGGCGCCGTCGGCGAGCCGGGGCAGCACGTCCAGCGCCCGCCCGTTGATCAGCCGGGTGCGGGCCGGCGGGATGTCGGCGGCGCGGAACGCCTCCTTGGCCGCGCGCTGGTGTTCCGGCTCCGAATCGATGGTGGTCAGCGTGCCGTCCTCGCGCATGCCGTCGAGCAGCCACAGCCCGCTGATACCCGCGCCGGTGCCGACCTCGACCACCGCGCGCGCACCGAGCAACTGCGCGTACATACTCAGCAACGCACCCACCGAGGGCGGTACGGGTACCGCGCCGAGTTCGGTGGCCCGCTCACGCGCGCCGACGAGGATTTCGTCCTCCACGACGGATTCCTCCACGTAGGCGAGATTCCGCTCCAGATTCGATGCCACGGGTATGAGGCTAACGCCGGGCGGGTGATCTCGGCGTTCCGGACAACACGCGCCGCCCGCCATTTCCGCCGCCGGTTTTCTCAGGTGTCCCTCAGGGTCTCCATAACCCGGCCATATCAGGACCAGAAAGAGTATGGGCAACGCAAGACCACCGACCGTGTTTAACACGGGACGCGGGAACAACGACATACCGGTTGTCGGTTGTATCCGTACGCAACGGTCCGCAGACCCGGGCCCGAGTGAGTCCCGACGTTTGCGGTCCCTAGTAGGAGGTAGCCCCATCCACATGGTCGATGCGGCGCGCGAATACGCCACCCTGCCCGAGCAGATCCTGCCGGTCGAAGCCGACTCCGCCGCGGAGGCGGGCGAGCTGACCGGCACTGCTGCCTTCGATGCCACCGGTGACCGGTCGGCGATGCCGACGTGGGACGAACTCGTCCGCGAGCACGCCGACCGGGTCTACCGCCTGGCCTACCGCCTGTCCGGCGACGCTCAGGACGCGGATGACCTCACCCAGGAGACGTTCATCCGGGTGTTCCGTTCGCTGTCGAACTACCAACCGGGCACCTTCGAGGGGTGGTTGCACCGCATCACCACCAACCTGTTCCTGGACATGGTCCGCCGTCGCAACCGGATCAGGATGGAAGCGCTGCCCGAGGACTACGACCGGGTGCCCGCCGAGGGCCCGGGGCCGGAGCAGGCCTACCACGACGCCCGGCTGGATCCCGACCTGCAAACGGCCCTGGATTCGCTCGCGCCGGAGTTCCGTGCCGCCGTGGTGCTGTGTGATATCGAGGGGCTGTCCTACGAGGAGATCGGCGCTACGCTCGGCGTGAAACTGGGCACTGTGCGCAGTCGGATCCACCGTGGACGCCAAGCCCTGCGCGACTACCTTGCGCATAATGGAAGTGAGCAGCGGTTCGCCGCTGACGCGAACATAGGGTGATTCGTCGGACGCCGGCGTCGCCCGAACATCGGTCGAGGTCGGTTGAAAGGGTGAGCACCGAATGAGTGGCGACTCCAGCACGTCCGGTCGTCGTCCGCCGCGTTTCAGCCCCACCGAGCATCTGGCGAGTGAGGCGGTCGCGGCGTACGTGGACGGTGAGTTGCGGATGAACGCCTACCTGCGGGCCGCTCAGCACCTCTCCCTGTGTCCGGAGTGCGCGGCGGAGGTGGATGCCCAGCAACAGGCGCGCATCGCGCTGCGGCATGCCGGGCAGGTAGCGATCCCGACCGGGCTGCACGACAGCCTGACCAGGATCCCGCTCGCGGAACTGCCCGGGGGCGCGTCCAGCGGGCGGACGCCGTCCTCGTCGTCGGATCAGTCCTCGCGCAACGAGGCGGTTTTCGGATTTCTGACCGATTCGTTCACCGCGACCCGGTGGACTACGTGGTGGCGCAAGTAGAGTTTTCCGCGTGACCACCGAATCGACGAATTCCGGATCGGCCGACACCTCGGATTCGGCGGCCAACCGCGGGAATCTCCGTCCGCCGGACGCACCCGTGCTCGGCCCGCGCCCGGTCTATCGGCCCCATGTCGACACACACACCGCGCGCGCCTTCCGCAGGCCGTCGGGCCTCTCCGGTTCGTTCGCCGAGCCGCTGCCGCTGCGCAAGGCCGGTTCGGCGCCGCAATCCGGCCCCCTGATGCAGAATCGCCCGCCCGACGCGGTGCTCGCCGAGGCGTTCGGCCGCCCGGAGGGCTCCACCGAAATCCTGCAGCGCGACCCCGAGGCCGCCGGTGGTCCCGCATCGGTCGCCGGACCGGCCGATCCCTGGCGTGACCCTGAGGCGGTCGCACGTCTCGGCTCCCCCGCGGTGCCCACGCCCAAGGCGCAATCGCTGCCGCAGGCCGAGAAGCTCAGCGCACGCGAAGTGCTGTTCGGCTCCCGGGTCGCGCCCAAGGCGCTGGCCCTGCTCGCGCTCGCCGCACTGGTCATCGGGCTGCTCGGCGGGCTGGTCGGACGATTGACCGCGGAAACCGCCTCGACGCTCACCTCCCGCAAGGTCACCCTCGAACAGTCCGGCGACGCCACCCGTCCTCACGGCCTGATCGCGCAGGTGGCCAATGCGGTGCTGCCCTCGGTGGTCTCCATCCGGGTGACCGTCGGCGACAACGGCGCCACCGGCTCCGGCGTGGTGATCGACGGCGGTGGCTACGTGGTCACCAACAACCACGTGGTCTCGATGGCCGCCCAGGACAAGAGCAACCGGGCCGCCATCCAGGTGCAGTTCTCCGACGGCACCCGGGTGCCCGCGCAGATCGTCGGCCGCGATCCGAAGACCGACCTGGCCGTGCTCAAGGTCGATGTGAAGAATCTCACCGTCGCCCAGCTCGGCAAGTCCGGCGACGTCCAGGTCGGTGACGACGTCCTGGCCATCGGTTCGCCGCTGGGTCTGAGCAAGACGGTCACCTCCGGCATCGTCAGCGCCCTGCACCGCCCGGTGAAGCTGGAGGGCGAGGGCAGCGACACGAAGGCCGTGATCGACGCCGTGCAGACCGACGCGTCGATCAACCCGGGTAACTCCGGTGGCGCGCTCGTGGACATGGACGGCCGGGTCGTCGGCATCAACACCGCCATCCGCAGCGAGACCGGCGGCTCGGTCGGCCTCGGCTTCGCCATCCCGGTGGACAAGATGACCGAGGTCGCCCAGACCTTGATCCGCGACGGTGCGGTGCACCATCCGACCATGGGTCTGTCCGTCCGCACCAAGACGGTCGCCAACGACGCCATGAGCGGAGCCGCGGTGGCCGATGTGTCGCCGAACGGGCCGGCCGCCAGGGCGGGCATCGTCGAAGGCGACGTCATCGTGCGCGTCGGCGATCGGGAGGTCACCAGCTCCGATGAGTTCACAGTTGCCGAACAGTCCAACGAAATCGGACAGACCGTACCGGTCCAGCTCATCCGCGAGGGCCGCCAGGTCGACGTCTCGGTGACCTTGGAATCGGACTAGGCGTGTTGCGCGGCTCGGCTCGGGCTGGACGACACCCAGCGTTCACTTCCAAACCTCCTCTCGCCGGCTCGGCAGCAGGTAGGCCCAGGTAGCCTGGTTACGTGTTCAGCAACATCGGCTGGAGCGAGATGGTCATCCTGCTCGTCGCCGCCCTCGTGATCCTCGGCCCGGAGCGCTTGCCCGGTGCTGTGCGCTGGACCACGCGCAGCTTGCGGCAGGTGCGCGACTACGCGAGTGGCGCCACCTCCCAGCTGCGGCAGGAACTCGGGCCGGAGTTCGACGATCTGCGCAAGCCGCTGGCCGACCTGAACGAATTGCGCGGGATGACTCCGCGCGCGATGGTGACCAAACACCTTCTCAACGGCGACGATTCGCTGTTCAAGGATTTCGACAGCGCACTGCCCGATCCGAAGGATCTCTACAGCACCAACAGCGGCATGCCGGACTACCCGATGCCCAAGTTGGATAAGCCGTTGGAGCGCAACGAACGCCCTCCGATCGACACCGACGCCACCTGATTTGTCAAGAAGTCTAGACGCATTGCGCTGTTCAGCTGTCTAGACTTCGCACATGTCGGCCGATGACGTGGCGCGCGTGTTCGCGATCGAGGACAAGGTCGAGCGACTGAAGGCGGCCACCGATGGGGTGGCGGCGGCCCAGCAGACCATCAACGAACTGACCAGGATTCGGCGTGCCGTGATCCGGGAACTCCATGCCGAAGGCTGGACGTTCGCCAGAATCGGTGCGGCGGCGGGCCTTTCCCGTGCCCGCATCCACCAGGTGAGTACGCAGGGGCCCGCGCCGGAAGGACTGTTCTTCGGGCACGGTTCGCTCACCGTGCTCGTTCCCGAGGTGCGCGCCGGACGGGTGATCGGCGCGCCGGATCCAGCTGCGCCGCAACGCTTGGCCGAACTGTTGCGCGAACTCGGCTTCGGCGTCGCGGTCGAGCATTTTCTCCCGGGCCGCCCGATCGACCTGCACCGTGACGGCCTGATCGTGTTGGGCGGTCCGGAGCTTTCGCCGAGTTTGCGTCAGTTGGTCGCCGCCGATCCCCGACTGCGGCGCGCGGTGGCCCGAATGGGCGACGCGCGCCGCGGAATCGAGGACCGGGCGGCCCGGCGGGTCTACCGGCCGGGCGGACCCGAGCCGCACGACATCGCCTACCTGGGCAGGCTTCCCCGGCCCGACAAACGCGGCAGCGTGCTGATGATCGACGGCATGCATCCGCCCGGCTCGCTCGGCGCCATCCGGCTGCTCGCCACCAGGCTGGCCACGCTGCACGAGCGGGCAGGCAATTACCTGTTCTCGGTGCTGATCGCCTGTCGTTTCGACCGCGCCACCGGCGAGCCACTCGAGGCCGAACTGCTCACGCCGGTCTACCGTCACGACCCCGAGAACCGATCACCCGCAACAGGTGTGCGTCGCTGAGCCGAGGGAAGTACCGGCTGCTCGACGCCCGTTACCGGAGACCGGGATTCGAACCTACCTGCGAGTTCGACCGAACTAGGAGCGGCGGGTGCACTGCCGCAACGAGATTCAGCAAATCAATGGCACCGCAAGAGAGCGTAAACCACCCGTCGCGGTGAACGCTGCGGAGCGCTCGGTCGGACGGTAACCAACCCCACCGATCACCAGGTCACAGGGCCTAAGCGAAGTCACCCGAGCATGCCCACCCCTGTGTGGCACGGGTCACCAACCCTCCCACGAGCGGGTTCATACGCGGATGATTGAATAGCTGGACGATAACCGCATGTGATAGGTGAACTCTGATGCGTGATCGAAAGTCGATGTCTGCGAGTTCGGTGGTCCTTCGTTCCATACTGCGGTGCGAGCCGTACGACATCGCGGCTCCTGCCCGCACCGGCGATCCGACGGTGTCCACCCACCGGGTCACCTACAGCGACCGCCTGAAGGTCTTCCTCGGCCGCGGTGAGGCCCTCGACAGCTTTCTCCGTCCGCTGCGCAGGTTGGACGGCTTCCACCGCTACTCGGTGAACATGACCCGGCTCGCCGAGCCGATGCGACCTGCCGACATCGACCCGGCGATCAGTTCCGCACCCGGTCGGGAGTACTTGCAATGCACCGGCTCGGCGGACGCGCTGACCGTGGAGATGCGCACCGCCGTGAACGGCACGCCGCACTGCTTCACCGTCGGTCTTCCCGGCGACCGGATCGGTCTGCCCGCTGTCGAGGTGCCGGTTCCGGTCGGCCTGCCCACCCCCAGGGTCTATCCGGACGAAGTGTTCACGGCGGAGCAGGCCGCCGAGATTTTCACGGCGTATTTCGAGACCGACGCCGTCCCGCCCCATCTCCAGCTCCGCGAAACGGACGCGTGAGGCGTCCGGCAAGGAGGAAATCGTGAATCCGCTACTACTCATCGGCGGCGCCGTCCTGGCGGTGGGGCTACTCGGCCTGCTCGTCAGCGTGCTGCTGCGGCCAGGGGGGTCGAAGGCCCATCTGACCGTCGCCGATCTCCAGGCCAGGCTCGCGCACGAGCAATCGGCCACCTCGCCCGAACCGGAAGGTTCGGACGAACCGGCGGCCGACCAGCCGCACACCGACGACGCCCGGGCGGACGACCCTTCGCGTCCGGAAGCCGAGGAACCTCGCACGGACGGCCCTCGTGCCGGGACGGGGAATCCCGCCGAGGCGCCCGAAACGCGGGCAGATCCGGTGCTGCTGCCGGATCACCGTCGCCGCGCCGAATAGGCTTCGAATAACTAGGCTGGCGGTACGGCGCGGATTCGCCGTTCGCCTCGGGCCCGATGCGCCGGACCCGCTCGGGAAAGGACCGGTCGCGGTGCGCGCGATACTCGGGCAATTGATCAGTCTGCTGCCGCACGGGCCGGTCGCGCTGGCCCGCGTGGTGGACACCACCGGCCCCGGACCTCGGGAACAGGGCGCGGCGATGATCGTCACCGGCTCCGGCTCCGTGCACGGCTCACTGTCCAGCGGATGCGTCGAGTCCGCCGTCCTCGCCTCGGCGCAGGACGTGCTGGTGAGTGGCCACGCGGTGACCGACCGGTTCGGCTATGCCGATGCCGACGGGCCCGCCGTGGGCTTGACCTGCGGCGGGGAGATCGAAGTCTTCATCGAGCGGATCTCACGCGAGCGGCTGCCCCTACTCTCGGCGCTGCGGCAGCGGATCGAGAACGGCCTTCCCGTCGCTTTGGCCACCACCTTGGACGCCACACCGGAATGGAAACTGCTGGCGCCCGAAGACACCGATCCGTGGCACGGCGTGGACCGCGACGCACGGGCGCTGCTGGCCGGGGGCCGCTGCGGTGTAGTGGGCGCCGACGAGTGCGCGGCACATGGCGCACCACGCCCCCGGACGTTCGTGCACGTCTTCGCCGCCCCGGCCCGCATGATCCTGGCGGGCGCGAACGATTTCGTGCGCGCGCTCAGCCGCACCGGCCGCCAGCTCGGCTACCGGGTGACCGTCGTGGATGCCCGCGAGACCTTCGCCACCGCCACTCGGTTCCCCGCAGCCCACGAGGTCGTCGTGGACTGGCCGCACCGGTATCTGCGCGGGGAACAGCAGGCGGGGCGGATCGACCGGCGCACCGTGGTCTGCGTGCTCACCCATGACGCCAAATTCGACGTCCCGATGCTGGCCGAGGCGCTGTCGTGCGCACGCATCGGCTTCGTCGGCGCCCTCGGCTCCCGCCGGACGCACGCCGAGCGCGTCGAGCGACTGCGCGCCGCGGGCGTCACCGACGACCAGCTCGGACGGCTGCGAAGTCCGGTCGGGCTGGACCTCGACGCCCGCACACCGGACGAGACGGCCATCTCCATCGCCGCCCAGATCCTGGCCGAACGCGGCGGCGCCTCCGCCCTTCCGCTGGATCGCCTCGACGGCCCCCTCCATCGCGATCTGCTCGAAGTTCGCTCCGCGAAGCGGATTGGACGCCGGATCGCCGGGAATACCCGACCATAGAGCCGCACATACCGCCCAGAGGACGTCTCAATCCGCCTTGCACCGCGCGGCATGCGGCCGCACACTTGATTTGCTGAAAGTTAACTACGAGTAGGTGACGGTGCGTTGCGCTTCGGCCCCGCCACGCTCTGCCCGGCCCGCCCCACCGAGAGGAGAAAGCGCCGTGACCGCCACCCAGATCGCCGTCCTCTGCTCGCTCGTCGGCGCCGCCGGCCTGGTCGCCACCATCGGGTTGCTGCACGGACCAGCGAACCGGCGACGCAGGCTCGGCCTCGCTCAGCACGGAGTAGCGCAGCGGATCCCCGCCACCGTGCTACCGGTCTGTCCGATCGGCAGGCCACAGCGGGTGCCCATCGAGCCGTTGACGGTCGCGGAAGCGCACGAACTCATGCAGCGCCACCGGATCTGCGAACCCTCCGAGTGCGTCTACAAGCTCGCGGCCTTCCGCACCCTGATCGAGGCGGGGTACATGCGAGACCCACATGCGGAAGGCGCCTGAGCGTTGCGCGGACCCGGGGCGCCGGAGCAGCTCAGGCCGCCGCGCACGCGGGCCGCAGGGTGACCATCGGCGGACGGTCCACCAGCGACACTTCGGTGCTGTGCGCGGTGAATTCGCCGCCGATCAGCGGGAATTGCGTCAGCGCCGCACCGGAGTCCTGGACACCGCTGCGACCGAGCACCGTGCCGAGAATCTGGCGGCTCATCACACCGAGGTCGGCCAGCGGCCGGTTGCGATGTGTGCGCACGCCCAGGTTGACCTGGCCGATCGCGGACATGCCGAGCCGGTCGTAGGTGTCCAGCAGCAGCCCGATCTCCACGCCGTAGCCCGGCGCGAACGGCACCGAGGTGAGCAGTTCGCGGGTGCCCGCGTATTCACCGCCGAGCGGCTGCAACACCTGCGAGAGCTCGGGTCGCAGCGCGGCCAGCAAGGGGCGGGCGACCAACTCGGTGACGCGGCCCCCACCGTGCGCGTCCACCGCGCCGCCTTGGCGCAGCGGCCTGCGGTAGTAGGCCTTGGCCAGATGCAGGTCGTCGACCGTGAGCAGCGGGCCGAGCAATTTCGGCACGAAGGCCGGATCCGGGTCGATCAAATCGGAATCGACGAAGGCGATCAGATCGCCGCTGGTCACCGCCAGGGAGCGCCACAGCACCTCCCCTTTGCCCGGCGCAGGCTCCAGCTCCGGCACCGCCTGCTCCCGGCTGATCACCTCGGCGCCCGCCGCGCGCGCCCGCTGCGCGGTCGCGTCGGTCGAGCCGGAATCCAGCACGATCAGCTCGTCGACGAGCGTGCCGAGCAGCGGGCGGATGCTGGCCACCACGTCGGCCACGGTCCGCTCTTCGTTCAGCGCGGGCAGCACCACCGACACGGTGCGCCCGGCTTTGGCGGAGACGAGTTCGTCCACCCGCCAGTCCGGGGTGTCCCAGGTATTGGTCGTCGCCCAGGCGGGCTCACGGTATTTGAATGTCATGCCAGACCTCGCAAGGTTCGTGCGGGGGGCCGGATGCCCTGGATCGCGGCGATCATGTCCACCACCCGCCGGGTCGCGGCGACTTCGTGAACACGAAAGACTCGGGCGCCGGCCGCCGCCGACCATGCTGTTGCCGCCAATGTGCCCTCCAGCCGTTCGGAAAGACCGACACCTAAAGTCTCCCCGATGAAATCCTTGTTGCTCAGCGCCATCAAGACTGGCCATCCGGTTTTTACAAGAACTTCGACTCCGCGCAACAGTTCGAGACCGTGATAAGTGTTCTTGCCGAAATCGTGGGTCGGATCGATCAGAATCGAATCCCGATGTACCCCGGCGGCGAGCGCGTTCTCGGCGGCGTGCACCACGGTTTCGGTGACTTCGCCCACCACGTCGGCGTAACGGACCCGATGCGGCCTCGTGCGCGGCACCGCGCCGCCGGTGTGGCTGCACACCAGACCCGCGCCGTGCGCGGCGGCCACCGGAACGAGTTCGGGGTCGGCCCCCGCCCACGTGTCGTTGATCAGATCCGCCCCCTCGCCCACCGCGGCCAGCGCCACCTCAGCGCGCCAGGTATCGATGCTGATCAGTAGCTGCGGGTACTTCGCGCGGATGGCCGCGACGAACGGCACCACCCGGCGCGTTTCCTCCGCCGCGTCCACCGAATCGCCGGGCCCGGCTTTCACCCCGCCGATGTCCACGAGGTCGGCGCCCTCGTCCACCGCGCGCGCCACGGCATCCATGGCCGCGGCGTCGGTGAACGTGGCGCCGCGGTCGTAGAAGGAGTCCGGGGTGCGATTCACGATCGCCATCACCAGCGCTCGATCCGTCGCCACCGGCCGTCCGCACAGCGTCGGAAGCGGCGCCACGGAGCTGAACATGCAACGACTGTAGCTAGTCCGCGTCAGCTCTTCGGGGCGCGGCCCGCTGCTACCTGTGCGGCGTAGTCGTCGTAGGCGGGGACGTAGCCTTCGGTGCGGCCCGCGAGTACGTACAGCGTGCTGTCGGGGTCGGGCGTGTAGCCCTGCTTGCGCAGTTCGACCTTGCGGCTTTTGAACGTCGAGGTCTGCTCCAGCTCGTGGACGATGCGGATGAACAGCGGGACGGCGTAGCCCGGCAATTGCTCGTAGGCCAGTTTCGCCGCTGCGGCCCCGTCGAATTCCGCGTCGGGGTGCAGCGTCACGGCGGCCATGCCCGCCTTGCCGTCGGTCCCTGGGATGTCCACGCCGTAGACCACCGCCTGCGCGATCGATTCCGCCTTGCTCAGCGCGCCCTCCACCTCCGTGGTCGCCACATTCTCGCCCTTCCAGCGGAACGTGTCGCCGAGCCGGTCCACGAACGCGATGTGATGCCAGCCCTGCTCGCGCACGAGGTCGCCGGTGTCGAACCAGACGTCGCCCTGCTCGAAGCCGTCGCGCACCAGCTTGGCCTCGGAGGCGGCCTTGTCGGTGTAACCGTCGAACGGGGAGCGGTCGGTCACCTTGGCCAACAGCAGCCCGACGCCGCCGGTGCCGACCCGGAGCAAGCGCCCGTTCTTGTCACGCTTGGCCTTTCCGGTCTCGTCGTCGTACTCCACGACGGCGTACGGCAGCGGACCGAAGCCTGCCGTGCGGTTCACGCCGAACGCGTTGACGAACGCGATATTCGCCTCGCTCGCGCCGTAGAACTCCACGATCCGCTTGATGCCGAACCGGGACTTGAACTCGTCCCACAGTTCGGGGCGCAGCCCGTTGCCGACGGCGAGCCGGACCGAGTGCTGCCGATCGGTCGGCTTGGCCGGCTGATTGACCAGGTAGCGGCACAGCTCGCCGATGTAGATGAACGCCGTCGCCTGTTCCCGAATGACCTCGTCCCAGAACCGGGACGCGGAGAATCCCCGGGCGAGGGCGAACGTGCCGCCGGAGGCCAGCACCGCCGACAGCGCGACGGTGAGCGCGTTGTTGTGATACATCGGCAGGCAGCAGTACAGCGTGTCGTCGCCGCGCAGGCGGATCCCGAGGCCGCCCAATCCGGCCATGCTCTTGGTCCAGCGCAGGTGGGTCATCACGCTGGCCTTCGGCAGGCCCGTGGTGCCCGAGGTGAAGATGAGGAACGCCCGCTCCCGCGCGGTCACCTCCGCGCAACTCGGCGGGTCGGTGTCGGCGGCGCTGCGGGCGGCCTGCTCGAGTTCGTCGGCCGAGAGGACGTCGGCGGGTGGCTCGGGCAACGAGTCGATCGCGTCGGCGCATTCCGCGCCGACCACGTTGAGCACACTGTCGAGCAGGCCGAAGCTGTGCGCCAGCACTCGGTCGCGCTGATGGTGGTTGAGCAGGCCCACGGTGGCCCCCAGCTTGACCGTGGCCAGCACGACGAACATCGTCTCGGGCCGGTTGGTCATCAGCACGCCCACCACGTCACCGCGGCCCACCCCGCGCGCCGCGAGCACGCTCGCATACCGGTTCACCTGCGCGTTGGCCTCGCCGTAGGTGTAGGCCGCACCCTCGAACCGCAGGAACACGCGGTCTGGATGCCGGTGGGCGTTGCGCTGGAAGTACAACCCCACCGAGGACTTGGAATCCGCCGTCACCAGCATGCCCAGCGCGTTGCGCAGCATGCCCGGCGCGTCCAGGGCCATCGCGGGCAGGTTGCGGGCGAGGTCGATCAAACTCACCGTCGAGCGGGCATCGGTGCTCACGTCTTCAGCTCTCCTCATCCCGGGTATGTACCCCCTCCAGTGCCGCGAAAGCGGACGGAAGATCGGTCACCACGGTAATCCGGGACAGGGCTGTCTGGGGCACGAACTTGCGCTCATACAACTCATCCAGCCAGGAGAACAACCCGCGGAAGAATCCATTGGGATCCAGCACAACAACGGGCTTTTCATGCTGTCCCAGATAGCCGCCGGTCCAGGTCTCGAAGAACTCCTCCAGGGTGCCGATGCCGCCGGGCAGGGTGAGGAAGGCGTCGGCGCGATCCTCCATCACCTGCTTGCGCTGGCGCATCGTGTCGGTGACCACCAGTTCGTCGGCGTCGACGTCGGCGACCTCCCGGTGCACCAGGTGCTTCGGGATCACGCCGATGGTATTCGCCCCGCCCGCGCGCGCCGCGGTGGCGACCGCGCCCATCATCGAGACGTGCCCGCCGCCGGATACCAATTGCCAACCGCGCCGGGCGATCTCGGTACCCACCCGGGCAGCCAGCGACAGGTAGTCCTGGTCGGTCGTACTCGCCGAGCAATAGACACAGACGGCGAAAGGCTGTTCGCTCACCACTGATCCTCCGTCCCGATCGCGTCCTCGGCGCCGCCTGCCTCGGCGGCGGCCTGAATGATGTGCACGACCTCCTCGACGCTGTCGGTCACGTGCAGCAGGCCGAGGTCACCCGGTGAGATCTTGCCCGAGCCGCCGAGCGAATCGCGCAACCAGTCCACCAGCCCCGACCAGTATCTGGTGCCGAACAGGATGATCGGGAACCTGGTGATCTTGCGGGTCTGCACCAGCGTCAGCGCCTCGAACAACTCGTCGAGGGTGCCGAAACCGCCGGGCAGGCAGATGAACGCCTGGGAGTACTTCACGAACATCGTCTTGCGGACGAAGAAGTACCGGAAATTGATGCCCAGGTCCACCCACTCGTTGAGGCTCTGCTCGAACGGCAGCTCGATGCCGAGACCGATCGAGTAGCCGCCCGCTTCACAGGCGCCCCGGTTGGCCGCTTCCATCGCGCCGGGGCCGCCGCCGGTGATCACCGCGAAACCTGCCCTGGCCAGCGCGGCACCGATCGCCAAGCCCGCCTGGTACTCCGGATGGTCGGGCGACGTGCGCGCGGAACCGAAGACGGTCACCGCCCGGGGCACCTCGGCGAGCGCGCCGAAGCCTTCGACGAACTCGGCTTGGATGCGCAGCACCCGCCAGGGATCGGTGTGCACCCAGTCCGTGTCACCGCGCTTGTCCAGCAGGTTCCGGTCGGCGGTACCCAGGCCGTCCGCGCGATCGCGGCGGAACATGATCGGCCCACGGAACTTCGGTGTCGACTTCGGCTTGTTGGCGACCTCATGGTCCGCGGCGTCGGTGGACATGCGTTCCACGCTACCGCCCGGCCGGGGCCGCTCACGGGCCGGACGAGAGAAGTCGTCCGACGTTCAGCGGGGCGCAGTGGCGGCGAGACGCAGCCGCAATCTCGGCGCACGGCTCGCAAGTCGTGGCTCGAATCAGGCGGGCGGCCCGCCGGGTCGGCCACTCGCGATCTCAGCGACCGTCGGACGCGACGACCCGGACCCGCGCAGCGGAACCCGGAGACCGGCGCGAACGAGCCGGCGGCGAGCGCCGGCTGGTCCCGGTCACGCCCAGCAGTTCAGTCCGGCGTGCCGCTCAGGTAACTGCGCAGCATGGCGGCGACCGCGGTGATCTGGTCGACGGGGACGTGCTCGTCGCGCTTGTGCGCGAGGTTGGGATCGCCGGGACCGAAGTTCACGGCGGGGATGCCGCGCGCCGCGAAACGCGAGACGTCGGTCCAGCCGTACTTCGCGCGCACACCACCGCCGCCGTGGCGCTGCACCGAGGCGATGAGGTCCTTGGCCGCCGGTGCCGTCAGTCCCGGCAGCGCGCCCGGCGCCGAGTCGGTCACCTCGAAGGAGAGCTCGAGTCCGGCGAATACTTCGCGCACGTGCTCGACGGCCTTGGCGACGGTGCGGTCGGGCGCGAAGCGGAAATTGACGTCCAGTTCGGCGGCGTCCGGCACGACATTGCCCGCCACGCCGCCCTCCACCCGGACCGCGGACAGGCCCTCGCGGTAGACGCAGCCGTCGATGTCCACTTCCCGTGCGCGGTAGTCGGCGAGCCGCTGCAGGATCGGGGCCAGCCGGTGAATCGCGTTGTCGCCCAGCCACGCTCGCGCCGAGTGCGCGCGAACGCCGGAGGTGCGCAGCCGAGCGCGCAGCGTGCCCTGGCAACCGGCCTCGATCCAGCCCCCGGACGGCTCGCCGAGCACGGCGAGGTCGCCGGTGAGCCAGTCCGGCAGATCGCGCTCGATGTGGCCGAGCCCGTTGAACTCGGCGGCGATCTCCTCGCCGTCGTAGAAGATCAGCGTCAGGTCGTGCACGGGGTCGGCGACGGTCGCGGCCAGGTGCAGGAACACCGCGTCGCCGGACTTCATATCCACCGAGCCGCAGCCGTAGAGCACCCGCTCGCCCGTCGGGCCGACGGCGAACCGGCCCGGCACATTGTCGGCGATCGGCACGGTGTCCAAGTGCCCGGCCAGGATCACCCGGGTCGGCAACCCGCGATGGGTGCGCGCCAGCACCACGTTCCCGTGCCGGAGGATTTCGAAGCCCGTCGTCTGCTCCCGCAGCGCCCGCTCCACCACGTCGGTGACGGCCGCCTCGTCACGCGAGACGCTCGGGATGTCGACGAGGGCGGCGGTCAGCGTGATCGGGTCGGCATGCAGGTCGATGGTCACCCGCCTCACCCTACGGCCGCGCACCCGTCACGCCCGCACGCCACTTCCCTCCGGTCGGTCCCGAAATGCGGGCGGCGTGCCTTCCGGGACCAGTCGGGCGAGGCCGATGCACCGCCTTCGTGAGTCCTTGTCAGCCGCACATTCCGGCACGGGCACGCCGCCGATCGGTCCCGGGTCGGACGCGTGCGAAGCCTGGTGATCGCGGTCGCCGGAGCAGCCGCACCGTTGTCCGGCGCGAGTCGGTAACCTCTAGGCCGTGAGCATCCAGGGAGCAGCAGCAATCGGTATCGCCAACGTGACCGCGGACGGGACCGTACTGGACACGTGGTACCCGAACCCGCAGCTGGGCGAGTTCGCCGAGACCGGCACCAAGCGGCTGGACGAGGCGCCCGCCGAGTACGCGGCGCTGCTCGGCTTCGACGACGCGCGCGGGGTCGACGTGATCGCGGTGCACACCACGATTGCCGACCTGTCCGCCGCCCCGGTCGACGCGCACGACGTCTACCTGCGCCTGCACCTGCTCTCGCACCGCCTGGTCAAGCCGCACGAGGTGAGCCTGGACGGCCAGTTCGGCCTGCTGACCAACGTCGTCTGGACCAACCACGGCCCCGCCGCGGTGGAAGGCTTCGAGGCCACCCGCGCCAAGCTGCGGGCACGCGGCCCGGTCACCGTGTACAGCGTGGACAAGTTCCCGCGCATGGTGGACTACGTGCTGCCCTCCGGGGTGCGTATCGGCGACGCCGACCGGGTCCGCCTCGGCGCGCACCTGGCCTCCGGCACCACCGTCATGCACGAGGGCTTCGTGAACTTCAACGCGGGCACGCTCGGCGCGTCCATGATCGAGGGCCGCGTCTCCGCGGGCGTCGTGGTCGGCGACGGCTCCGACATCGGCGGCGGCGCGTCCACCATGGGCACCCTGTCCGGCGGCGGCACCACGGTCATCTCCATCGGCGAGCGGTCGCTGCTCGGCGCGAACTCCGGCCTCGGCATCCCACTCGGCAACGACTGCGTGGTGGAGGCGGGCCTGTACCTGACCGCGGGCACCAAGGTCACCACCCCCGACGGCACCCTGGTCAAGGCGGCCGAACTGGCCGGCCGCGACAACCTCCTCTTCCGCCGCAACTCCACCACCGGCGCGGTCGAGGTGGTCCCCCGCAAGGGCACCGGCATCGAACTCAACGCCGACCTGCACGCCCACAACTGAACTTCCCCGCTGAAGCTTCCGCGAGTGGCACATGGTGGAGAGATCTTCTCGCACTTTGCCGCAACGATGTGCCACTCGCGAAGTTGTTCGTCGATGACGCCGGCCACGAAGCGTATGGGGCCGCGAACGCGGCGGTGATCGAGTCGGTTCCGTGGTGGAAATGGCCCGCGATGCGGGTCTGCCGGTGGATGAGGTGGCCCGACGGCGCGGCCAGGGGATGACTGCGACGGACAACCGGTCAGCGCGCAGCGGGCAGGCCTTTGGTCTCCAAGGTCGACAGGAGCTCCACCCGGAAAGAAGCGACGTAGTTCTCCCGCTGGCTCAGGAAGTGCCGCGTGTGGGGCTGCCGCTCATGCTCCCGGAATGCCTCGCGGTCGCGGTACACCTCATAGAACACCCGTGCCAGTGGTTCCCCCTCGACGGTATGCGTGGCATACACCAGCGTTCTGGGTTCGAATTGGGTGACCGCCGCAACGGTTTCGGCTACCAGCTCATCGAACTCGGCAACCTTGTCGGCGTCCTGCAGGTCGAACCTCACCACGAGCGCGAACATAGCCCTCCTCGGCACCGGTACACGGTCACCGTACAGGGCTACGGAAGCTACACGCGCCAACCCGAGCGTCGCCCCGGTCGCGTCGGCTCGTCGCCCTCACGGGGAGGGATGGACATGACTCGGTCAAAGCTTCCAGGTTGGCATCAACTACACCACCCCCTCGCGTATCCGCGCCGCAATCGCGCTGCGAGTTGGGTCGCCGGCAGGCGGAGAACTCGGAGGGGGCCTTGCTCGACCGTAGGCGATGGTTCTCGCAGGGTGGATCAGGTCAAGTCGGGACCCGCATCGGAAAGGCCGAAGGCGATGACCCGTTGGGGATGGATGCGGATCATTTCGCGGGAGACGCCGGAGATGTAGGGGTCGATGTCGGTGAGCGCTTCGGCGGTGCCGCGGATCTCCAGGCAGCGGACGCGCCACGGCTGGACCGAGGCCACGTCATCGACGACGAACGCGACGTGGTCGTTGGTGGCGAGGTTGCGGAACTTCCAGGACGCGCCCATGTTCCAGCCCGCGATGTCGATGGTGCCGAGGTCGGCGTTGTAGCGGAAGCCCACCGGGTTGTTCTGCGGCGTGCCGTCGGGCCGGACGGTGGCCAGGCGGCCCAGCCGCTGGGTGTGCAGGTAGTCGATCTGTTCGGGGGTCAGGGTCGAAGTCATGTGCCCGACCGTAGAACCTCTACCGAACTCGAGGTCAACCCAGCTTCTTCTTCTGCACCTTGCCCATGGCGTTGCGGGGCAGCGTGTCGACCACCCGGATCTCGCGCGGACGCTTGTGCACCGAGAGTTGCGCGGCCACATGGTCGATCAGTTCGCGTTCGGTCGCGGAAACGCGCAGCACGACGAAGGCGGTGATGCGCTGGCCGAGGTCGTGGTCGGGCAGGCCGACCACCGCGGCCTCCGCGACCGCGGGATGACCGAGCAGCACCGTCTCGACCTCCCCCGCGCCGACCCGGTATCCACCGGACTTGATCAGGTCCACCGATTCCCGGCCGACGATGCGATGGAAGCCCTCCGCATCGATGGCGGCGACGTCGCCGGTCCGGAACCACCCGTCCTCGGTCCAGCTCTGCGCGGTGGCCTCCGGGCGGTTCAGATAGCCGTCGAAGAACATGGGGCCGGAGACCTCGAGCCCGCCGATGCTCTCGCCGTCGTGCGGGACCGGTGCGCCGGACTCGTCGCGCAGCCGGGTGCGCACCCCGTGCACCGGCGTGCCGACCCAGCCCGGCCTGCGCTCGCCGTCGGCCCGGGTGGACAGCGTGATCATGGTTTCGCTCATGCCGTAGCGCTCGACCGGCGCGTGCCCGGTCAGCTCGCGCAGTCGCTCGAACACCGGCACCGGCAGCGGTGCGCTACCGGAGACCAGCAGCCGAGCGTCGGCCAATTGCTTTGCCGAGTCGGGGTCCTCGACCACACGCGACCACACGGTCGGCACGCCGAAATACAACGAACCTTTGGCCGCCGCGTACGCCTGCGGTGTCGGCTTGCCGGTGTGGATCAGCGGACTACCCACGCGCAGCGGGCCGAGCAGGCCGAGGATCAGCCCGTGCACGTGGAACAGCGGAAGGCCGTGCACCAGAGTGTCGCTCGCGGTCCATGCCCACGCGTCGGCGAGGGCGTCCAGGCCCGCGGCGATCGCCCCCCTGCTGAGCAGGACGCCCTTGGGCAGGCCGGTGGTTCCCGAGGTGTAGAGCACGAAAGCCGTTTTGGCCGGATCGGGTTCGGGGTAGGTGTGCCACGACCTGGCGTGCCGCCGCACCGGCACCACGGGCAGGTCGGCGCCCTCCGGCGCTTTCCCCAGCCATGCCTGAGCGCCCGAGTCGGCCAGGATGTGCGCCCGCTCCGTGGTGCCGGAGTCCGGGGGCACCGGCACCACCGTGACGCCCGCGATGAGGCAGCCGACCACCGCGAGCGCGGTCTCCACCGTCGCCTCGGCCAGCACCGCCACCCGCTCCGCGCGCGCGACGCGTTCGGCTACCGACGTGGCCGCGCCCAGCAGGTCGCTGCGCGAGAGGGTGCTCCCGTCGATGGTGAGGGCGTCGGGGATGTCCGCGCCGCCTGCGACGGCGAGCGGGTTCAGGGAACTGAGCAGCAGGGGCGGGCCGAACGACATTCGACCACGCTACTTCGACCGGTTCCGTGGCGGCGTCGCGACGTCCCGTGCCGACGCCGCCGAGTCGATGATGTGACGGTTGACACAGCCGCTGAAGCGGTGAGAACGTTGTTGCATAGCCTTCTCAGTACTGCGAGGTCGATGATGACCAGGCCACTTCCCGCGACGCGTCACCCCGAACCGCCGGACTCGTTCGACATCGGGCATTACATCGACGGCGTGGCCGGCCTCTTCGGCGGCGTCGCGAACGTCATCATGCAGTTGAGCACTCCGCCGGTCGGCTACGGCGTTCTGGAGAGCACGGTGCACAGCGGGAACGTGATGCTGCATCCGATCAAAAGGCTGCGCACCACCCTGACCTACCTGTCGGTGGCGATGCTCGGCACCGACGACGAACGCGCCGCCTATCGCGAGGCGGTCAACGTCTCGCATCGCCCGGTGCGCTCCACCGCCGCGAGTCCGGTGCGCTACAACGCCTTCGATCCCGCGCTGCAACTGTGGGTCGCGGCCTGCCTGCATTGGGGAGCACAGGATCTGTACGCGCGTATGCACGGCCCGATGGACGAGGCGACGGCCGATGCGTTCTACCACCTGGCCGCCCGGCTCGGTACCACCCTCCAAATGCCCGAAGCGATGTGGCCCCCCGACCGTCGCGCCTTCGACGAGTACTGGACGACGAACCTCGCGAAGACCAGCATCGACCCGGTTGTGCGCGCCTATTTCGACGACCTCATCGATCTGCGCATGCTGCCGCGCCCGGCACAGCTGGCGTTCGGGCGCTTGCATCGCTTCTTCGTGACCGGTCTCCTCCCCCAGCACCTGCGCGACGAGATGGGCATGACCTGGACCGACCGCGACGAGCGCACGCTCGGGCACATGCTGCGCGCCGTCGGCGCCACACAGTCGCGGCTCCCGCGACCGATCCGCGCGTTTCCCCTGAACGCCTATCTGCTGGATATGCGCATCCGGCGTCTGCTCGGCTTGCGCCTGGTCTGACGTGTTTCCCGGACTCGTTTCATAAGAGCAATCTCTGGGCAATCGCATCTCGTACTGCCGGATCGCGCCTGCGGAGGGCGATCCCGCGATGCCGCGCCGCCACGAGCCAGGAGGAGACGATGGGCTACCGAATGACGATGACCACGCTGGTCTCGTGCGCGTTCCTGGCATTCTCCGCGCCGGTCGCCTGCGCCGAAGAGACCGCGGAAACCGAGGTGGCCGCAGTGCCGCCGCGCACTGCGATTTCGGTCCGCACTGCGTTCGGCCCCGGCTGGGGCACGGCGAACGAACACGAGTCACGCTCGAGCCTGTCACTGTCCAAGCTGTTCCTGGCCGACTACGCCCTGCGCCACGGCGACCGCTCGCCCGAGGACCGGTTCCTAGCCGAGCAAATGATCCGCTACTCAGATGACGGTGCGGCGACCACGATGGAGGCCAAGTATCCGCAGGCCATCGCCGCTATCGCCGCCGAGTACGGCCTCACCGAGACGGTGCCGGGGCCCAGCTGGGGCGCGAGCGCGACCAGCGTCGCGAACGTGTCCGACTTCCTGGCCACCAAACTGCGCACCGATCCCGGCTCCCCGATCTTCGAATGGATGGCCGCCGCGGGTTCGACGGCGCTCGACGGCACCGAACAGGACTGGGGCACCGCGCGGTGGCCGTTCGTGCTCGGCACCAAGTGGGGGTGGTCGGATCTGGGTGAGCCGGAGGTCGCCTCGGCGTCCTATGGCCCCGGTTTCGCGGTGACCGCGCACACCCGTGGCACCGCGGCCGAGCAGACCGCCGACGTGCTCGCCGCGCTCGGGGCGATGCTCACCGGAGTACCGCAGCCCCGCTGAGCGCTCATCGCACCCGGAACGACACCACCACGTGATCGCGGGCGAACTTCCGGATCGACGCCTCGTCGCCGAGCGGGATGACGGTCTGCGGCGTGAGCGCCAGTGACAGCGCGGTGCGGGCGATCATCTCGGCCAACGGTTCCGGGTCGTAGTCGGGCAGCTTGCCTTCCCGCTGCAAGCGGGTGATGAACTCGGCGAGGTAATCCCGGCCGAGTTCGATGACCGGCGCCCCCTGGGTGGTGAGGTAGGGCAGCACGAGTTCGGGCTCGGTGGCCAGCAGCCGGTGGATCAGCTGGTTTCCGCGCAGCCCGTTGATGAACGCCGCGAACAGCTCGACGATCTGGTCCTCCGCGCTCGCGTCCCGGTCGACCTGCCGCTCGAGCGCGGCGTCGACCTCCTCGATGAACTCGCGGGTCTGCCGCAGTCCCACGGCCCTGATCAGGTCGGACTTGCTCGCGAAGCGGCGATAGAGCGTGGCCAGGGACAATCCGCCACGACGCGCGACTTCGACCATGCTGGTGCGCTTGATACCGAAGTCGAGGAACGCCAGCAGCGCCGCGTCCAGCACCCGGGTCTGATTGCGATCTTCCGGGGCGGCGCTGCGCACCAGCGGCAGCAGTCTGGTCAGCCTGGCCATGCCTCAACCCTATCCGCGACAGCGAAACGATGACACTTTCAGCATCGCACATCGTCACCGGCGTCTCGCGTCGATTGACAGCTCCGCGAGTCGATGAGAAAGTTGGGGCATAATCTTCTCATCGACCGATTCTCCGGGATCGGGCGGACACGAAAGACGAGGTCGACGATGACCGCGCCACTGCGCACCGCCGAGCACGAGCCGGATCCGAGCGAGATCCTCACCCCGGAGACCGTCGGAGAATACGTCGACGGCATCGCCGCGTTCCTCGGCGGAGCCGCCAACGTCATCATGCAGCTGAGCCTGCGCCCCGTCGGCCGCGGCGTCTTGGAGAGCACCGTCGACAGCGGCAAGGTCACCCTGCATCCGATCAAGCGGCTGCGCACCACGCTGACCTACATCGCCGTCGCGCTGCTCGGGTCGGACGCCGAACGCGAGGCCTACCGCGCGGCGGTCAACGTCTCGCACCGTTCGGTGCGCTCCACCGCCGCGAGCCCGGTGAAGTACAACGCCTTCGACCCGAACCTGCAGTTGTGGGTCGCCGCCTGCCTGTACTGGGGTATCGACGACCTCTACACCCGGATGCACGGCCCGATGGACGCCGCCACCGCCGAAGCCTTCTACAGCTACGCCGCGCGGCTGGGCACCACCCTGCAGATGCGGCCGGAGATGTGGCCGGCCGATCGCGCGGAATTCCAGCGGTATTGGGACGAGAACCTGAAGCAGCGCGGCATCGAGCCGGAACTGCGGGAGTACTTCAACGGCCTGATCGACCTGAAGATGATGCCGCGACCGGTGCAGGTGGTGTTCGCCGGGCTGCAGCGCTTCGTCGTCACCGGCCTGCTCCCGCAGCACCTGCGCGACGAGATGGGCATGACCTGGACCGACCGCGACCAGCAGCGCTTGGACCGGCTGCTGCGGGCCATCGGCGCGGTGCACCGGCGGCTGCCCGCAGCGGCGCGGATGTTCCCGCTCAACGCCTACCTGTTCGACCTGCGCAGGCGGTTGCGGCGCGGAAAGCCGCTGGTCTGACGCCGCGCCTCAGCTCCCCATGTGCGGGTAGCGGTAGTCCACGGACGGTACGAAGGTTTCCTTGATCGTCCGCGGCGCGACCCAGCGCAGCAGGTTCAACGGCGAGCCCGCCTTGTCGTCGGTGCCGGAGGCCCGCGCGCCGCCGAACGGCTGCTGACCCACCACCGCGCCCGTGGGCTTGTCGTTGATGTAGAAGTTGCCCGCCGCGAACCGCAATGCGGCGTCGGCCTGTTCGATCGCGTACCGGTCCTGCGCGAACACCGCGCCGGTCAGCGCGTAGGGCGCACCCGACTCGACTTCGGCCAGAATGGCGCTGTAGGCGCCCGGTTCGGCGTCGTCGTAGACGTACACCGACAGGATCGGTCCGAAGTACTCGGTGGCGAACGATTCGTCGTGCGGGTTGTCCACCAGGAACACCGTGGGCCGGACGAACCAGCCTTCGCTGTCGTCGTAGGTTCCGCCCACCGGGATCGTGACGCCCGCCTCCGCGGCGCGCCGGATCGCCGCCACGTTCTTGTCGAACGCGCGCCGATCGATCAGCGCTCCACCGAAATTCGACAGATCGGCGATGTCGCCATAGCTCAGCTCGCCCGCTTCGTGCAGGAACTCCTCACCCATCGCGCGCCAGACCGACCGCGCGATGTAGGCCCGCGAGGCCGCGGAGCACTTCTGCCCCTGGTACTCGTAGGCGCCGCGGATCAGTGCGGTGCGAAGAGCGTCCGGGTCGGCCGAGGAGTGCGCGACGATGAAGTCCTTTCCGCCCGTCTCGCCGACCAAGCGCGGATAGCCGTGGTAGCGACCGATATTCGCGCCCACCTCTTGCCAGAGGTGCTGGAATGTTTTGGTGGAGCCGGTGAAATGGATTCCGGCCAGCCGCGGATCGGCCAGGGCCACCTCCGACAGCTGCACCCCGTCGCCGGTGACCATGTTGATCACGCCGGGCGGCAGGCCCGCCGCCTCGAGCAATCGCATCGTGTGGAAGGCCGACAACGTCTGCGTCGGCGATGGCTTCCACACCACCGTGTTGCCCATGAGCGCGGGCGCGGTGGGCAGATTGCCCGCGATGGCGGTGAAGTTGAAGGGCGTGATCGCGTAGACGAACCCTTCCAGCGGCCGATAGTCCATCCGGTTCCACACCCCGGCGCTGGACTGGGGCTGCTGCTCCAGAATCCCGCGCGCGAAAGCGACGTTGAACCGCCAGAAGTCGACCAGCTCGCAGGGCGCGTCGATCTCGGCTTGCTGCGCCGATTTCGACTGCCCGAGCATGGTGGCCGCCGCGATCGTCTCCCGCCACGGCCCGGCCAGCAGGTCGGCGGCCCGCAACAGCACCGCGGCGCGCTCATCGAACGGCATGGCCCGCCAGCCAGGGGCCGCCGCGATCGCGGCGTCGATGGCTCCGTGCGCTTCCGAGTGGGTGATGTCGGTGTAGGTCCCCAGCACCTGCCGATACCGATGCGGTGCGACGATGTCGTGCCGGGCACCGATGCCGGGTCGGTGCTTGCCGCCGATCACCAGCGGCACGTCGACGAGTTCGGCGGACAGCTCGGCCAGTTTGCCGAGCAACAACTCCCGTTCGCTGGTTCCGGGCGCGTAGGAGTGCACCGGTTCGTTGCCGGGTGGGGGGACAACCGTGACAGCGTCCATACCTCAGGCTAGCTCTCCCGGCGCGGCGTGCGCGGGTGCCGACACACCCCCAGTCGGATCGGGAAGATCCTCGAGGGCTGTAGCTCTGCGCGTCAGCCCGCGGCCAGGCGTTCGGCCGCCGCCGCGATCCGCTCGTCGGTCGCGGTCAGTGCGATCCGCACGTGCTCGCTCGCGCCGGGGCCGTAGAAGTCGCCGGGCGCGGCCAGGATGCCGCGGTCGGCCAGCCAGTCCAAGGTGGTCCGGCACGACTCGCCGCGCGTGGACCACAGGTACAGGCCCGCCTCGGAGTGATCGATCCGGAAACCGGCTCCCTCCAGCGCCTTTCGCAGCACGTCGCGACGAGCCCGGTACCGCTCGCGCTGCCGCGCCTCGTGCGCGTCGTCGCTGAGGGCGGCGGTCATCGCCGCCTGGATCGGGAACGGCACCATCATGCCCGCGTGCTTGCGCACTTCGAGCAGCTCCGCGACCAGCGCCGGGTCACCCGTCACGAACCCGGCGCGGTAGCTGGCCAGGTTGGAGGTCTTGGACAGCGAATGCACGGCGAGCAGGTTCGTGTGGTCGCCGTCGCACACCTCCGGATCGAGCAAGGAGACGGCGCGCCCCTCCCAGGTCAGGCCCAGGTAACACTCGTCGGAGGCGACGATCACGCCGCGCTCCCGGGCGAAGGCCACCACCTTGCGCAGGTGATCGACGCCGAGCACCCGGCCGGTCGGGTTGGACGGCGAGTTCACGTAGATCAGCGCGGGCGTCTGCGGACCGAGGCGGGTCAGTCCGTCGGCGCGCAGCACCTGCGCGCCCGCCAGCAGCGCGCCCACCTCGTAGGTGGGATAGGCGACTTCGGGGATGACGACCAGGTCGCCCGCGCCGAGGCCGAGCAGCCGGGGCAGTCCCGCGATCAGCTCCTTGGTGCCGATCGCGGGCAGCACGGCCGCCGGCTCGACTCCGGTGATCCCGTAGCGCCGCTTCAGCGCGTCGACAGCGGCCGCGCGGAGCTCGGGGGTGCCGTGCGTGGTCGGGTATCCGGGTACCGCCGCGACAGAGTTCAGCGCCGTCCGGATCAGCGGGTCGACCGGGTCGACCGGAGTGCCGACGGACAGGTCGACGATTCCGCCGGGATGGGCGGCCGCTCGCGCCTTCACCGAAGCGATGGTGTCCCAGGGAAAATCGGGCAGCAGGCTGCTGACCCGGCCACGCGGTGACACGTCAGGGCTCACTCACTCGCCATCGGGGGCAGTTCCTTGACGAACGGCGGGTCGTAGTCCACCTTGCCGACCTTCGTGGCGCCGCCGGGCGAGCCCAGCTCGTCGAAGAAGTCGACATTGGCGTTCACGTATCCGCTCCACTGGTCCGGGGTGTCGTCTTCGTAGAAGATCGCCTCCACCGGGCACACCGGCTCACATGCACCACAGTCCACGCACTCGTCGGGATGGATGTACAGCATCCGGCCACCCTCGTAGATGCAGTCCACGGGGCATTCCTCGATGCATGCCTTGTCCTTCACGTCAACGCACGGTTCAGCGATGATGTACGGCACTGCCGCTCTCCTAGTCTGTCCTCGCCTGCGGGATAGTCCGCCCGGCGAAACCCTATCCCGACACCCCACGTTACTACTGGTCAGCCTGCCCTAACTTCGGGTATCGCGCACGCCGACGCGGGTAGTGAATTCCACTCCGCCACCCGGCCTACGCGGTGGTCGCCGCGTTGTGCGAGGTGGTGCCGGAGCGAGGCGGGAGCCGACTCGTCAATGCGCCGGTCACCCGCATTCCCGCGGCGGACCGGAAAACCGATCGCACCGGGGACCGGAACCTATCGCCGCCGCGGGCTGGTAGTCCCAGAGTAGGCCCGGCCGGGTGCGCCCACCATTCGAGCGGCACCCGGCGCAGGACCTGAACGCCGGTCCCGTGTCACTTGACCAGTACGGCCTGCAGCTCCGCGGCGGCGGTCGGCCTCTTGTGTTCGGGCACGCCGTAGGTGGTCGTCCGCTCCCGGGCGGGCCTGCCGATGCCCGCGGCGATGTCCACCAACTCGGCGACGGTCTTCGCCGACCCGTGCTGCGAGCCCGCCATCCGGGAGATGGTCTCCTCCATCAACGTGCCGCCCAGGTCGTTCGCGCCGCTGTTCAGCATCACCCGGGTTCCGGTGGCGCCGAGTTTGACCCAGCTGGTCTGGATGTTGTGGATCCGGCCGTGCAGCATGATCCTGGCCAGCGCGTGCGCGGCGCGGTTGTCCCGATTGGTCGGGCCGGGCCGCGCGGCGCCCGCCAGGTACAGCGGCGCGCTCTGGTGCACGAACGGCAGCAGCACGAATTCGGTGAAACCACCGGTCTCGTCCTGGATTCCGCGCAGCACCCGCAGATGCCCGACCCAGTGCTTCGGATTGTCCACGTGCCCGTACATCATGGTCGAGCTGGACCGGATGCCCACCCGGTGCGCGGTGGTGATCACATCGATCCACGCCGAACTGGGCAGTTTGCCCTTGGTGAGCACCCAGCGCACCTCGTCGTCCAGGATCTCCGCCGCGGTGCCGGGAATGGTGTCCAGACCGGCCTCCTTCAGCGCGACCAGCCAGTCCCGGACACTCTGGCCGCCGCGCGAGGCGCCGTTGACGATCTCCATCGGGCTGAACGCGTGCACGTGCATCGACGGCACCCGTCGCTTGACCGCCCGCACCAGGTCGGCGTACCCGGTGACCGGCAGGTCCGGGTCGATGCCGCCCTGCATGCACACCTCGGTGGCGCCGTCGACGTGCGCCTCCCAGGCCCGGTCGGCGACCTCCTCCGTGCTCAGCGTGAACGCGTCCGCGTCGCCCTTGCGCTGGGCGAACGCGCAGAACCGGCACCCGGTGTAACAGATGTTGGTGAAGTTGATGTTCCGGTTCACCACGTAGGTGACGTCGTCACCGACCGTGTCGCGGCGCAGCTGGTCGGCCAGCGCGGCGACGGCCTCCAGCTCGGCGCCGTCGGCTGTGGCCAGTGCGAGGTAGTCGGCGTCGCTGAGCCCGGCCGGATCGCGTTCGGCGGCGCGCAGCGCGGCGAGCACGTCGGCGTCCAGCCGCTGCGGCGCGGCGGCGAGGTCGCGCGCCTGCTCCCGGATGGTGTCCCAGTCGCCGAAGGCGCCGACGACCTCCTGCCCGAGCGCCGCGTCGCTACGGGCCTCGGTGTTGCGGCCCTCGGTGTCGATGGCGGTGTTGAGGTCGACGCGTCCGGCCGATTCCCAGGACTCGTCCGGTTCCTGCCAGGGCAGGCCGACCGGGATCGCGTCCGGCTTCGCCAGCCCCGTCGCCGGGTCGGTGAGCGCCGCGACGTGCGCGCCGATGCGCGGATCGACCCACGGGTTGCCCGCACGCACGTATTTCGGGTGCGCGGAGGTCCGCTCGACGAGCTGATAGCCCGCCGCCTCGGTGATCTCCCGCAACGTGTCCAGGTTCGGCCACGGCCGCTCCGGGTTCACGTGGTCGGGCGTCACCGGCGAGACACCGCCCCAGTCGTCGATGCCCGCCTCGATCAGCGCGCGGCACTCGGCGTGCGACACCAGGTTCGGCGGCGCCTGCACCGGCACGTCGGGCCCGAGCAGGACGCGCGCGACGGCGATGGTGGCGAGGAATTCCTCCAGGCCCGCGTCCGGCACGTCGCGCATCGCGGTGTCGTCCTTGGCGCGGAAGTTCTGGATTATGACTTCCTGGATGTGCCCGAATGCCTTGTGCTGCTTGCGAATCGCCATGATCGACTCGGCCCGCTCGGCCATCGTCTCCCCGATGCCCACCAGGATGCCGGTGGTGTAGGGCACCGAGAGCCGGCCCGCGTCGGTGATGGCGCGCAGCCGCACCGCGGGGTCCTTGTCCGGGCTGCCGTAGTGGCAGTTGCCCTTCTCGGTGAACAGCCTGGCCGAGGTGGTCTCCAGCATCATGCCCATGGACTGGGCCACCGGCTTGAGCCGCGCGATCTCCTCCCACGACATCACGCCCGGGTTCAGGTGCGGCAGCAGGCCCGTCTCCTCCAGCACCATGATCGACACGGCGCGCAGGTAGTCCAGCGTGGAGTCGTAGCCGCGCTCGTCCAGCCACTGCGCCGCCTCCGGCCAGCGGTCCTCGGGCCGGTCACCCAGCGTGAACAGCGCCTCCTTGCATCCGAGCGCGGCGCCGCGGCGGGCGATGTCCAGCACCTCGTCGGGTTCGAGGAACATCCCTTTGCCCTCGGCGCGCAGCTTGCCGGGCACGGTGACGAAGGTGCAGTAGTGGCATTTGTCCCGGCACAGCCGGGTGAGCGGGATGAAGACGTTGCGGGAGTAGCTGATCGTCTCGGGACGCCCGGCGGACGCCAGCCCGGCGTCACGCACCCGCGCGGCGCTGCGACACAGGTCGGCGAGATCGTCACCGGTCGCGTGCAGCAGCACCGCGGCCTCGTCCACGTTCAACGTGACACCGTCGCGGGCCCTGCGCAGCGCCCGGCGCATGGCCGATGGACTGGGCGGCGCGGACGGAACGCTCGGGTTCGGTAGGTCGGTCACGCCCTCGATCATGCGCTACACATCCGGAACTGTCTCCCTCCAGTGCTGGTTGCGGCGAAGCGGACGAGCCACCCGGGCCACTGCTCCGCTCACCACGGAGCCCACGCGGGGACGCGGGCGCCGTTGAGCGTTGACAACTGTGCGGTGCCCGAGGCTATTCCAGGGCGCCGCACGCCGCAGGGCCCGCTCAGCCTTCGACGGTGGCCTCGGTGAGCACCGCCGAGTCGCAGGAGCCCGCGGCCTCGCGCCCACCCGCCTGCCGGGTCCGCGACGCCGCCGTGAGCCGCTGACGATTGCCTGCGACAGCGCAGGCGTGGTCGTGCAAACATTGGCAGCATGTCGCAGCCGCGCACGATCATGGCCGATCCGGCCTGGCGCCCGAGCCCGAAGGCGAAGCTCCTGTGGACCGTGCAGGCCGCGCTGGCCTGGGCGATCCCGTTCGCGGCGCTGCTGGTGTGGGCGGTGCTCGACTCTGCGCACCGAGGGTGGCAGCTCGGATGGTTCCTGGTCGCGCTCGTGCCGGCCGCGCTGAATATCGGGGTGGCGCCGTGGTGGCGGTACGCCGTGCACCGCTGGGAGGTCACCGACGAGGCGGTCTACACCCGGGTCGGCTGGCTCACCCAGGAGAGCCGGGTCGCGCCGATCTCGCGGGTGCAGACCGTCGACACCGAGCGCGGTCCGCTCGAGCGCCTGCTCGGACTGGCCACGGTCACCGTGACCACCGCGTCCTCCGCGGGAGCGGTCCAGATCAGCGCGCTCGATCTCCCGGTGGCCGAAGAGACCGTGACGCGGCTGGCCCGCATCGCCGCCCAGCACCGCGGCGACGCGACATGAGCGCCGAGCCGGCCACCGGCCCCGCGCAGGCCGAGCAACCGTGGCAGCGGCTGGACAAGCGGATGCTGCTGGTCCATCCGATCACCGAGGTTGTGAAGTTCATCCCGGTGCTGATCGGGTCGGTGATCCTCGGTACCAGCAGCGGCAACCACATGTGGAGCATCATCCCGATCGTGCTGATCGTGGGGTTCGCGCTGACCCGCTGGTTCACCACGACGTACCGGGTCGGGCCGACGCACGTCGAGTTGCGAACCGGACTGCTGGCGCGCAAGAAACTGTCGGTGCCGCGATCGCGGATCCGCTCGGTGGACATCGAGGCGGACCTGCTGCACCGGATTCTCGGGCTCGCGGTGCTGGCGATCGGGACCGGCCAGCAGGCCGACTCGGGTGAGCAGTTCAAGCTCGACGCTTTGGACGCACGGGTCCTACCGCCGTTGCGCACCGCGCTGCTCGCCCACACGGCGGGCCCGGCGCACGCGCCAGAGGATCGAAAACAACCGCAGGAGAACGTATCCGGTGGTTTCACCGGGACGCGCACCCGAGGGCGCGAGATCGGGCACTGGAGTCCGGCCTGGGTGCGCTACGCCCCGCTGTCGCTGACCGGGTTCGCGATCATCGCGCCGATCGTCGGCCTCGCGTTCCAGTACGGGCTCGGCGAGATCGTGTTCCGGTCGGACGCGGTGCACGACGTGGAAGACGGCGGCGCGCTCGCACTCGCCCTCGCGGGAGCCGCACTGTTGGGCGCCATCGTCCTCGTGGTCAGCGGTGCGGCGTGCGCGCACTATCTGGCCACCTATTTCGGGCTGCGCGTCCGCGACGACGGCAAGACCTTGCAGCTGCGCCACGGACTGTTCACCACCCGACAGATCACCCTCGACCGGGCGCGGCTGCGCGGGGCGACGGTCAAGGAACCGCTGCTGCTCCGCCTGGCGGGCGGCGCCGAACTCGAAGCGATCATGACCGGCGAGAACCCGCGGCAGAAGATTCTGCCGCAGGCCCCGCGCGGCGCCGTCGAGCACACCCTCGGCCATCTGCTCGCCCCCGACGAGATACGCGACAGCGACCTACCCGGCGGTCCCGACGCGCGGCCCACGGGCGCGGGGGCGGCGGACGCGCACACCGTTCCGGCGCCGGGCAGCGCCCCGCTGATCGCGCACGGCCCGGCCGCGCGGCGCCGCAGGCATATCCGCACGCTCGCGCCTGTCGTCTTCATCGCGGCGGTGCTGGCCGCCATCTCCCTTGCCGGACAGTCTTATTCGCCGTGGTGGTGGCTACTGCCCGGCCTCGCCCTGCCGCTCGCGCTCGCGCTCGCGGAGGACCGCTACCGCGGCCTCGGGCACGCGGTGCTCCCCCGCACGGCAGCGGGCCCGACCTGGCTGATCACTCGGACCGGATCGCTCGACCGGGATCGCGACTGCCTGGAGGCGCCCGGCGTGATCGGCTGGACAGTGCGCCAGACCTTGTTCCAGCGGCGCGCCGGAGTCGCCACGGTGGTCGCGGCGACCGCGGCGGGCAAGAAGCGCTACGCGGTGATCGACCTTCCTGCCGACGAAGCATGGCAGCTCATCGAAGCCGTCACTCCGGGGCTGACCGCCGCGCGCTGAGCACCGCGCATCGGTGTCGCTGATCGGTTGCCGAGCGACCACGGAGTTCAATGGACGCCGTAGTGACTCGACCCGCCCGGCTCAATGGCGGCTGAAGATGTGCGCGTTCGCCTGGATGTAGATGTACGCCAGCGGCGGGAGCAGCCCGCTGAACAGCAACAGCGCCGTCCGCCAATCATTGCCGAGCAGAATGTCACCGCCCGGCCCCCTGCTCGCGCAGACCAGGAAGCCGAACGCCCAGGCCACCACGGGAAGACCCATGACCGCGGGGCGCCGGGTGACCGTTCGCACGCCCGCGACGAGCAGGACGTTCACCACCCCGGCCGCCACGACGGAGACCGGAAACGCCAAGGAGCCCAGGTAGGTCGGCAGGTACAGCACCTCGAGCGCCAAGGTGAGCACGGCGTCGAAGATCAGCAGCACGATGATCACCTGGCCCAGGGCGATGCCCCCTGGGAGCCGGATGGCGCCGGACGCCACGGGAGCGTGATCGCCTGCGTGGTCGTCGACCTTGGTCGTCACGGCACCGGAGGATAGCCGAGGAGGGTCAACAGGTGGCTCTGCATGTCGGCGAACGCGTACAGCACGGTCATATACAGGTCGTGCTGCTCCTGCCAGTGCGGCCGCATACTGTCGACGAACGCCGCGATCGCGTTCTGGAGCTCCCAGTTGTACATACTGCCGAGTCTATTCCGGCGTTCCCAGGCGCATGATCAGTTCTCCCGGTCGGCGGGCAGGCCGGCGACCACCGGGAACTCGCCGGTGGGACCACCACGCAGGTAGTGCGCGTGGCAATCCGCAGGCAACGCAGAATCGCCGGGATCCGTCATTCCACTCCGGCGAACAAATCGTGCTCCCGGCCGTCCGGGCCGAGCGGTCCGCGTCGACCTCGCACCAGGATGAAGTGTTCCTCGGGCAGCACCGGCTGGGCGACATCGTTCGACAGGGCGAATTCCCGACCGGACGGCGCGACGGTGACTTGCGTGGCATGTGCCCGCAGCGCGGCGCGCTTGGCCGCCAGCACGTCGGAGACGTCGATCGTGGTGGTGACCTCGTGGCTGGGCACGCTGGCGAGTTCGCCTTCCGCGGGCAGCCGCCAGCCAAGCGGCAGCGCGCCGGGCAGGCCGGCAGCCGTGCGCCGGGCCAGCGCGGTGGTGTGCGAGCGAAGCATGTCGGCGTCGGTGACGGTCCAGTAGAACTTCGGGGTGTCCCAGCCCTCGTCCGCGGCAGCCCGCACCGCGGCCGTGGTGATCTCGTGCGCGCGGATGTGGTCCGGGTGGCCGTAGCCGCCTCTCGGGTCGTAGCCGACCACCACGCGCGGTCGCAAGCGCAGCACCACGTCCGTGAGAGCCCGCACGGCCTCGTCCCCGGAGCGCACGAAGACCCGCGGCTTGTTCGCGGCGGGGGTTCCCGCCATTCCGGAGTCGCGCCAGCGGCCCGCGCCACCGAGGAAGAGCGGCGGCCCCGCGTCCAGCGCCTTCAGCGCACGGGTCAGCTCCAGCACGCGATAACCGCCGAGCTGGTCGGCGTACTGCGCGGCGAGCAGAGCCCAATCGTCGCCGATCACCTCGCCTTCCTCGCCCAGGGTGCAGGTGACCACGGTGACCGGCACGCCGCGACGGCGGTAGAGCGCGATCGTCCCTCCGGTGGTGATGGACTCGTCGTCCGGATGGGCGTGCACCAGCAGCAGCCCGCCGGTCAGCGCCGTCACGGGATCCTGCGCCACATGGACGCGTCGCCGAAGACGCCGACCTGGATCGCGCCGCTGAGCGAGGCGCCGTCCACCCGGGGACCGGACGCGGCGACGGCGTTGTCCTGCACAATCGGCAGCACCGTCGCCATGGCCCACAGTTTGGGCTCCGCTTCGGCGAGCACGCGTGCCACGTCGCCGCCTCGCAGGGCCTCGTCGATCGCGGGTTGCAGGGCCGGATCACATACCCCGGCCAGGTTGCTCGGAGCGCGCTGCGCCGCCTCGGCGATGGCCTGCGCCGGGCCGGTGGCCCCCGGCAGCGCGGGCGGCGGGCATCCATAACGGGACGCCAGCACGGTCGCCGGATCGGAACCGGCCACCTCCCAGCCGACGATCGCGTCGACCGTGCCCTCGATCAGTTCCTTGCCGTACAGCTCGTCGGCGGCGACGCTGCGCACCGTCGCGTCGATGCCCGCGCTGCGCAACTGGTCGGCGGCGGTGTTGGCCACCGCCAACGCGGTCGCGTCCCGGTCGACCGCCCCGATGCGCACGACCAGCGGCTTGCCGTCCTTCCCGACGGTGCGCGGCTGCGGTGCGGGCGAGGTCGGGGAGGTGGCGGGCGGTGGCTCCGGCGCGCGCCCGTATCCCGCGGCGGCGAGCAGCGCGAACGCTTCCTCCGCGGAGGGCCGCGGCGGGGCGGTCGGGGCATAGCCGGGGTCGGACGGCGCGAGCACCTGCGCGCGAGCCGGTTCCACCCAATTGCCGGTCTGCGCGCCGACCGTCGCCAGGAGGGCGGGATCCAGCAGCGCCAGCACACCCGAGCGCACCCGCGGATCGCTCAGTTCACCTTTGCGCCCGTTGAGCACCAGTTGCAGCACCCGCGACTGCGGCATTATCGCGGTCCGCACCGAGGGAATTGCCCCCAGCTGCGCCTGCGTCGCCACACCGCCGTGGACCAGCGCCATCTGGACGTCGCCGGTGCGCAGCGAGCCCGCCAGCTGCGCGGTGGTGCCGCCGCGGCGGAGCAGGATCTGACCCGGCATCGCCGGTGTGCCCCAGAACCGGTCGTTGCGTTCCAGCAGCATCTCGTCGCGACCGGGGTCCGCGGAGCGGATCCCGAACGGGCCCCCGGATACGCGGACGCCGTTGACCTGACCGTTCATTCCCCGGGCGAACCCGCCGGGGGCGTCTTTGAGCAGATGGGACGGCAGCAGATCGGAGAACAACTCGTGCCAGCCGGGATACGGCTGCGACATGACGACGGTGACCGTCTTGCCACCGGCCGACGAGTTCACATCCGAGATCAACCGGTATCCGGCCGGATCGACCACCCCCGGTTCGGAGATCATCTCCTGCCACAGGTAGCGGAAGTCCTCGGCCGCGATCGGCGCCCCGTCCGACCAGGACGCTTCGTTGCGCAGCTTGTAGGTGATCGTGAACGGTTCCTGCGCGGTCACCTCGGCGGAGATCAGCAACGACGAATCCGGCACCCATGCCGTCGCTCCGGGCCGTGCCGGATCGAGCACCGGCCGGAAGGGGCTGGGCAGCACCAGCGAGGCGATCGCCGAGGTAGCCGGGGACTGGTCCGAGCGCAGATGCGGATTGAAGGCGGTACCGAGGGTGTCCAAGGCGACCACCACGGTCGTCTCCGCGGGCTTGACCGGTGTGGTCTTCGGGCTGTCGGTGCTCTCGATGGGCGGCGGCGGGTTCGCCGCACAGCTGCTGATCAAGGTCAGCACTGCCACGGCCGGCAACAACGTGCGCCACGCTGCGCGTTTTCCTGCGCCCACTTTCACGCTCGGGAACTCTACCGTACGGTCGAGTCCGGTCGCAGATTCCTGCCGACGTCGAGGGAATCGCCGTGAGCGAGCTGTTATCGGCGCAGAACTAACTGCGAGCGCGCCGCCGGTCGATGAGGTCGCACGCCGTACGGTGTCAAACCTCGGCAAATATTCGGCGTACCCGCCACGGCCGCAATAGGCCGTTGCGGACCGGCGCGCGGAAGACCGGAGGATGCACGGCGAGGGCGCCCACGGAAGCGGCGGAGACATCGCTGCGCACCGAAAGTGAACAATTGCGCCGCCACGTTGAACGGCGCGGAAACTCACCCCTGCCGAGCCGTATCGGGCAGTAGCGCCGACGAGCCACCCAGATAGCACGATACTTGCACGTCAAGCTGATTTCGGTCCCCTGTACAGCCCGTCGGACGACAGCTCATCTCGGTCATGCGGGGAGCGAGACAACGCCACGAACACACTCCCCCGCCGACAATCTTCTCCGAACGTCAGGAGATCTCCGACAAGATTCGCGAGGCCCCGATGGCTCACAATTTTCGCACCGACCGAAATCACCTGGAAGCGATTATCCACACGGTCCCGCTCATTGCACATATCCGTGTGTCACATGGACTGAACGACTAGCGGAATATTCCGAACCATATTGCCTGGCAAACACGGTAAAGGCAGTTTTCCGATCCACCGCGACCCGGCACCGAGCAATTACAAATTGTTCTCGGACAGGCTACGTTCACAGCGAATTCACGACCCATCGGAACGAATTGCGACGTCGACCCACCCGCGCGCGGCCCTCCTGCGCGGCGATCACGCGGACGACACGTGAAGCCACCCGCAGGCGCTCCACCGGCACGGGTTCCGGCGTCGCCGACAGCGACAACCGGAACCCGTTCAGCCGGAAGAGATCTACAGCGCCGCGCGGTCGCGCGCCTTGCGCCGCGACAGTTCCCGCGCGCGCTCGTTCGCCCCGAGGATCACCTTGCGCACCCGGACCACTTCCGGGGTGACCTCCACGCACTCGTCGACGGCGCAGAACTCCATCGCGCCTTCGAGATCCAGTTGCAGCGGCTTGGCCAGGGTCTCGATCACGTCGGCGGTCGAGCTGCGCATGTTGGTCAGCTTCTTCTCCCGAGTGACGTTGATGTCGAGATCCTCCGCACGGGGATTCACGCCGACCACATGTCCCTCGTAGGTGTCCGCGCCGGGCTCCACGAAGAACTGCCCGCGGTCGGCCAGCTGGATCATCGCGAACGGCGTCACGGTGCCCGACCGGTCCGAGACCAGCGAGCCGGTGTGCCGGGCCCGGATCTCGCCCGCCCACGGCGCGTAGCCGTGCGACACCGCGTTGGCGATGCCGGTGCCGCGGGTCTCGGTGAGGAAGTCGGTGCGGAAGCCGATCAGACCGCGCGAGGGGACGATGAACTCCATGCGCACCCAGCCCGCGGCGTGGTTGCTCATCTGCACCATCTTGCCCTTGCGCGCGGCCAGCAGCTGGGTGATCGCGCCGAGGTACTCGTCGGGGCAGTCGATGGTCAGCTCTTCGTACGGCTCGTGCACCTTGCCGTCGACCTGCTTGGTGACCACCTGCGGCTTGCCGACGGTCAGCTCGAAGCCCTCGCGGCGCATGGTCTCGACCAGGATGGCCAGCGCCAGCTCACCACGGCCCTGCACCTCCCAGGCATCCGGGCGGCCGATGTCGAGCACGCGCAGCGACACGTTGCCGACCAGCTCCTGATCCAGGCGCGCCTTCACCATGCGGGCGGTCAGCTTGTGGCCCTGCACCCGGCCGACCAGCGGCGAGGTATTGGTGCCGATGGTGACCGAGATGGCCGGCTCGTCGACGGTGATACGCGGCAGCGCGACGGGTTCGTCGATGTCGGCGAGGGTGTCGCCGATCATGATCTCCGGAATGCCCGCGATGGCGACGATGTCGCCCGCCACGGCGAGTTCACCGGGCTGACGCTCCACGCCGATCGTCTGCAGCAGTTCGGTGATCTTCACCTGCTTGACGCCGTCGGCGTGCATCCACGCCACGTTCTGGCCCTTGCGCAGTTCGCCGTTGTGGATGCGGACCAGCGCGAGGCGGCCGAGGAACGCCGAGGCGTCCAGGTTGGTGACATGCGCCTGCAGCGGCGCGGTCGCATCACCCTTCGGCGCCGGGATGTGTTCGAGCAGCACGTCGAACAGCGCGTCGAGATTCTCGGCGGCGGGGGCGTTGCCGTTCTCCGGGCGTTCCTTGGATGCCTTGCCTTCTCGCCCGGAGGCGTACAGCACCGGAAGGTCGAGCGCGAGCTCGGCGGCCTCGGCGGCGGCGTCGTCCAGATCGGAGGCCAGGTCCAGCAGCAGGTCGTGGCTTTCCTCCACGACCTCCTCGATGCGGGCGTCGGGGCGGTCGGTCTTGTTGACCACCAGGATCACCGGCAGCGACGCGGCCAGCGCCTTGCGCAGCACGAACCGGGTCTGCGGCAACGGTCCCTCGGACGCGTCGACCAGCAGCACGACGCCGTCCACCATGGACAGGCCGCGTTCGACCTCGCCGCCGAAGTCGGCGTGACCCGGGGTATCGATGACGTTGATGACGGTGACCGAGCCATCCGGATGATGCCGGTGCACCGCTGTGTTCTTGGCGAGAATGGTGATGCCCTTCTCGCGTTCCAGATCTCCGGAGTCCATCACGCGATCGACGGGCTCGGCCCGCTCGGCGAAGGCGCCCGACTGGCGCAGCATGGCGTCGACCAGGGTCGTCTTGCCGTGGTCGACGTGGGCCACGATGGCGACGTTGCGGAAATCGCGTGCAGACGACACGCCTGAATCCTCCTGCTGTTCGGTGTGGGGCGCCGACGATGCTCGATGTCCGGCGTGAGTGGACCCTACGTGGTTACGCAGGCAGCCGCCTCCGGGTCCTGACGCTCACGCCGGGCTCCTTGCAAACGGGTGGAGAATCGAAACTCACCGGGCATCGCGGCCAAATACACCCTACCGGCAGTCGGTTTCGCCCTGCGTTTCAGGCTTTGTAGTTAGGGTAAGCTAACCCCCGTGGGCAAGGTCAAAGCAAAGAAGGTTTCGAGCCTGAAACCGAAGAAGAAGTGCTGTCGGAAGAAGACGCGCTGCTTGAAGTGCCCCGTGGTCATCATGCGGATGAAGAAGTGCGAAGCAGCCGGAGTCACCGGCAAGGATCTGAAGAAGGCACTCAAGCAGGCGCGTGCAGCCTGACCCCCGCCGCCACCCTTTCCGGGGCGGCCCGAGGCGAGTAGCAAGGAGTGTTATGGCCCAGCAGACACTGCTTTCCGATACCGAGATCGCCGAGGCTCTCACCGAACTGCCGGACTGGACCAGATCAGGGGACAACCTGGTCCGCACTGTCCAAGCGCCCACCTTTCCCGCGGGCATCGAACTCGTGCGCCGGGTCGCCGAGGCCGCGGAGGAGGCCGATCACCACCCCGACATCGACATCCGCTGGCGCAAAGTCACCTTCAGTCTGTCCACCCATTCCGCGGGCGGGCTCACCGCGCTGGACGTCGCCCTGGCGCACGAGATAGATCGGTTGTGTTGAATTTGCCGCGACTTCGTCGCGGCGGGTTCGCGGCCCTCTTGTGGCTCGTGTCCGAGCGAGGCCTCGAACGGCACATGCTCGCTCTCGCTTCGCTCGAAACCGAGGGTCGGGCCGCGGTGTTGCGGGCGACGGGCAGTCGGACTTCTCCGCTGTTATCGCGCCGAGCCCGGGACCGGAACCAGCCCTGAAGATCACGTTCGAGCACAAGCGGGCGGTGGCATTTATGCGGCGCGCGCGGGCCCTTCGGTCGGTACGCGCGTTTCCTCGTGCGGGCCCGAGCGGGCATGCCGGGGCCCGAAGCGCATCACCCAGAGGTAGAAGACCACGACGCCGAGCACGTCGACGGCGCCGAGCCAGGACAGGACGCCCGGGCGGGAGATGGTCCAGATCGAATCCTGGAAGAACGACAGCACCCACGGCACGCCGACGAGCATGGTCACCAGCCAGTATCCGGCCAAGATCCGCGCGCCGGGCGCCCGGCGCAGCGGCCCGTAGAGCAGCCAGAGCACCGTCGGCAGCAGCCACACCCAGTGATGCGACCACGAGATGGGCGAGATCATCAGCCCGAACAGTTGCACCACGATCAGCGTGCCGAGCCGGTCGTCGGGGGCGAGCGCGCGCCAGGCCAGGAATGCCAGCGCCGCGACCAGGACCACGGCCGCGATCCACCACGGGCCGGATTCCACGTCGTGACCGAGGATCCGGCTCAGGGCGCCGCGCAACGACTGGTTCCACACCGAGCCCACCGGGCCGATCCGATCGGCGTCCCCGAGCAGCGTGCCGAAGTATCGGCGCGCCTCGGTCGGCGCGATCAGGAAGCTCACGCCGACCGTCGCGCCGAAGACCACCGCCGACCACGCCACGGTCCCCCAGCGCCTGCGCGCGACGAAATACAGGCCGGTGATCGCGGGCGTCAGCTTGATGCCCGCGACGATCCCGACCAGTCCGCCGGAGATCCACCACCGCGAACTGCGCACCGCGAGCATCCCGCCGAGTACCAGGAACACATTGACCTGGCCATAGTCCATCGTGGTCCGCACCGGCTCCAGCCATAGCCCGAGCGCGGTCCAGCCGACGGTTGCGGCCCGCCACTGCGGCGTGCGCAGCCGCTGCGCGCCGAACATCAGCTCGAAAGCGATGTGCACCACCGCGTACAGTGCAGCGGCGATGGCCAGCAACCAGGCCACCGCGACCACCGTGAACGGCAGATAGTGCAGCGGGAAGAAGACCAGCGCCGCGAACGGCGGATAGGTGAAGGGCAGCGGGAAGTCCGGCGTCTTCTCCGCATAGGTGAAGTCGTAGAGCTGATCGGTCAGCAGCGCGGCCGACCCACCGACGTAGACGTGCAGGTCGACCAGGTTCATCCCATTCGGGGACAACAGCATCCAGAGCAGCCGGGCCAGCACGGACAGGCCGAGCATCGACACAGCCCATCGGAGGTGACGATTCAAATCGCTGGCTTTCGGCTCGGGTGCGGTGCGTCGGTTCGGCGCGCCCGGACTTCGATGTTCTGGCGACAGCGCGGACGGCACGGATTAGATTAACCGCAGCGCGAATGCGGTCGGCGCACCCCTGGAACCACCGGTAACATTTGCATCAACTTTCACACCAGTAACACAAAGGCGCGGTATGTTCTGCTAACACTGATCGCCCCCGGCGCCTTTCGGACGCCGCGGCTGTACACGTAGCCGCAATGTCCCTAGAGTGACCCCGAAACGATGGCTTTTAGCAATCGAACCCAGATGTACCCGAGGTAAGGACGGCCAGACCAGTGCTTCGCACCCGAGGATCGCGGATCGCATTGTCCGCACTCGCCATCGCGGCGAGTGCCACGCTCGCCGCGCCGACGACAGCAATCGCGGCCCCCGCGACCGCCCCCGCGGCGACAACGAACAGCGTTCCCATGGTTCCCGAAGGTGTTCCGGTGGATGCGCTGGCCGCGCTCGCCCCAGCCATAGTCGGCGCCATCGCGGGCCCCGCGGATATCGCGGGCCCTGCCGGTATCGCCGGACCGCAGTCGGCCATCCTGGATCAGGCGCGCAGGCTGTTGGCCACCTTGAACCTGCCGCCGCAGATCAAGTCCACACTGGAGCGGATCATCACCTTCCTGGACGGCAGCGGTGGCGGTGGCCCCGAGGTGCCGCAGGACGGCCCGGTGATCGCACAGTTCCTGTACCCGACCATCGGCAAGGGCTGCATCGGCCCGACCTCCGACTCCGTCGGCACCGCGCTGGCCGTGCCCGGCCCGGCCACGCTGCCGCCGCCGGGACCGCAGGCCGGTCAGACCGGGTTCGTCTTCACCGCCCTCGGCACCAAGTCGCCGACGCCGGTGCAGAACCCGCCGATGACGGTGCAGTGGCTCAACCTCGACACCCGCCAGTCCGGCGTCCAGCCGCTGACCGATGAGGCCAAGATCAACCCCGACGGGCCCGCCACGTTGTCCGCGATCGCCGACACCGGCTTCGGCCGTGTCGTCGCGGTCGTCTCCGGTTCGCTGACCACCAAGTCCGGTGAAGACGCGCCGCGGACCTGCTCGTTCCTGCCGACGCTCGGATTCTTCACCGTAGGCTGAGCCTTCCCGGCGAGGGCGGCGATCCCATCGGGATCGCCGCCCTCGTCGTTCGCCGCGAAGACCTCCGACAGATCCGCCGCCTCGCCCCACGAGCGGTCCGGACTGTGGTAGACCGCTAACTATGGCGACCACCGATTACTCGAAATCCACGGCCTGTTCGACACGGCCGGGTCATTCGATCCGGAGCAGGCGCTCACACCGATCCATCCTGTCGATACGCTCGGAAGGGTCGATACTGTCCATCGGATCGGCCTACTCCATCCTGTCCATCGGCAGCGTCGGCTCGGTGCTGTCGATCGGGTCGGTGGGGTCGTTCGGGTCGGCGATCTCGTCGTTCTCCTTCGCCAGCCTCGGCTCCGCGTTCTCCGGCGTGTCCCGGTGGTCGCTGTTCTCCTGGCTCGGCGACCACGAAGCGCCGGACAGCCGCCCGACGCTGCGCGTCGTCCCGGACGACGAACCCGACTTGCGCGTCGCACCGATGAGCCACTGCCAGACGTAGGTCGGTTGTTTGGCAGTGTTCGATTTGCAGCGCCTGCGGCGCTGCGTGTTCGCGGCCCCTTTATGGCTCGCGTCCGAGCGACCGCCGCTGGCGACTTCGTCGCGGACGCGGCGGCCGCTCGGACGCGAGCCGGGCCGCGAACGGCGCATGCTCGATCTCGCTCCGCTCGAAACCGTGGGTCGAGGTCAGCAGGGCGCGAGAGGTGGTAGACGCACGATCGGGGGGTTGCCGATGCCTTCGTTCGCCAACGGCGCTCCGAGTTGCTTCGCTCGTAACACGTGGCTGGGCCGATGCTGGGCGCCTGAATACGTGCCGCGATACCCACTGGCGCGTGGGGGAACGTCACGGATTCTGGGATATTCGAGGCACGGCGGTCGGCAGACCGGGATTCCGTTTCACCACTGCCCGTACTCGGGCGTGAGCACATTGTTCACATCGATCCCCACCCCGTCGATGGATCGTTTGTCGATCTCGAACTGGTGCAGATGGGCGGTGGGGTGCACGAAGCCCTTCGGGGTGCCCCAATTGTGCTGCCAGTACCAGGAACACAATCCCGCCGTCTGGGCCAGCTCGATGGTCGGGGTGTTCGCGTAGACGCCGGTGTTCTCCTTGCCGAGCACGGACTGCCAGCCCAGCAGGTACGGCGCGATCATGGTGGCGAAGTCGACCGGGGAGGGGTTGTCGTCGATGGACGCGTAGATCGGCACGTTGTCGGGGCCACCTGCGGCGCGGTGCAGCGCGAGCCCGCGCTCGGCGTGCCGCTTGCCCGCCTCCAGCCCGCCGCGCCAGTCCGCGGACGGCCCCTTGCCGAACTGGTAGCACGAAACGATCTGCAGACCCGCCGCTTTGAGGTCGTCGACCTCGGCGGAGCGTAGCGGTTTGCCCACCATCCACTCGGCCCCGGGCCTGCGATCGGATACATAGCGGATCACGCCGAGATGTCCCGCGTCCCGGATCGCCGCGGCCGAGGGCACGCCGCCCGCGTAATCGATCAGGGTGCCGAGCGAGGGCCGGGCGGAGGCCGGGGCCGCTGCCGCGGTCACGCCGACCACGGCCGCGGCGGCCGCGTAGGCGAACAGATCACGCCGGGACACCGAGCTGGAACGCATCGTGGACTCCTTCGCGCAACCCCGACCTGGATAGCAGCGTGCCCGGCGCACCTTCCCCATACCTGATGCGCGCCGGGAGCCTCGAACGTGAACTCATTTCACCACATTCACATCAGAACCGCTAGACCCAGGAGAAACACGTTTCACATTTGCCCCAGAAGCAAACGTCGTACCGATACTCAGGCGACGCCGTCGATGCGCGCGGCGACGTCGATGGTGCGCATCGCCGGATCGGCCAGCTCTTTGCGGATCACCGCCGCTACCTGCGCCACCACCTGCTTCTTGATCCCGGCGAGCGCACCGAGGGCGGCTGCTCGCGCGCCGTGCGCGGTGAACTCCATCCGGATGTCCGCCGGGTTCGGCGGCGGCACATCGATCACCACGCGCAACGGGTCGGCGGCGCGGGCGGTGAGCACCAACGGCACCTCGACGTCGGCGCGATAGCGATTGGCTTTCAGCACGTCCACCGTGATGTCCAGGCTCACCGGCAAGATCAGGTCGAACGCGACCGGGTCCGCCGCTCGGTCCGCCAGTCGCGGTATCCGGACCGCGCCGCGGACGGTCACCACGACACCGGCACGCGGCCCCGTCCGCAGCGGCCCGACCTCGATCGGCCGGCCCGCCAACCGCTCCACGACGTCGTACACCCGTTCGCGCGTCACGATGCGGGAGAAGAATCGATGACCGAACTCGCCGTAGCCGATCCAGTCGAACGCGGTCTTGTCCCGATGCGGCGAGCGCTTGCGCGCGACCATGGCCTCGACGTCGAACACCAGGCCGCGGCGGGTGTGCGGATCCGCCAGCATGGCGTTGACCCGGGAGGCGACCTCCCGCTGCACAACGCCCGCGATCGGGTCGAGCAGCCATTCCCATGACGAGTCCACCGCTTGGGCGCGCAGGACGAAGCTGATGTCGCGCTGGGTGATCGGCGGGATATCGATGACGATGAGCACGGGTTCTGCGGTGCGGGCGTGCAAGGTCAGATCTATTTCGACCCTGGCCTCCAGGCGCAGCTTCCGGCCACCGAGCAGCACCTTCAGCGTGAGCGACACCGGGACGGTGACCTCGAAGGTCACGCGTGGCCCACTGTCCAGGACACGCGGAGTGCCGACCTTCCCCTCGGCGACGAAACCGGCGAGCCCGGCCGGGCCGATCGAAACCGGACCGATGGTGATGCCGCGGCCCGCCATGCCCGAGACGGCGGACTCGATCCGCGCGGCGTTCACGGCGTGTGTGACGAAACGCTCACCGAACTCGGCGTAGTCGATCCAGCCGGGCGCACTACCCGCGTCGTCGGTCGGATGCATCAGTAGTCCCGGAACCCTCACCTCTCGATGGACACCCGACACGGTACGCGACCGATCTTGCCCCGCCCCGGAACGCGCTGCTGTGCCCGAGATCCCCGTCCTGCCGATGAGGGGGAAGCAGGGCGGGGACCGGCGACGGCGCTGCCGGGCGCCGCCGTCTCCATCGTAGGACTATTCGGCACGCCGTTTCACCCGCATATCGGACAGCATCGGCTGCGGGAGGCGGGGCGTCACAGTCGTCCGAAACCGACCACACCGGGCAGATCGGCCAGGGCGAGCCGGTGGATGCGGACCTCGTCGAACTCGTTGCCGCCTATGGTGGTCACCTCGCCCGCGTCGGCCCACAGGACGATGTTGGTGTGCTGCCCGTACGGACTGGACTCTCCGTACAGCAGCACGTCACCGGTGCGCGGATGGTAGCCCGACCCGATTGTGGAGAACCGTCCGTTGCTCTCGTAGTACTCCTGCAGCGTGTACACGCCGGGAATCCGCCACGAGCCCGAATTCGGATTGGAGAGCGGCACGCCCGCCTCGCGAAACACCCAGCTGACGAAGTCGGCGCACCATGCCTCGTCGACCCCCTCGGCGTATTTCGTCCCCGCTCCCGGATCGTTGAATTCGCGCTCGGCGACCGCGACGATCCTGGCCTGAGTCGGATCCAGCGCCGACCGATCGAGGGCAGGGAACTCGGTGAGACGGTCCTCCCCTACCGCCGGATCGCCCCAGCGGTCCTGCCACGAATAGACCCCGGCGACTGCGGCGGTGGCCACACCGAGCGCCACCAAGACGAGCGCGATCCACCGACCCGACTGTGCTCCCGATTGTCGTCTCATCGCCCCCGGTTCCTCCGTACTGCCGACTATCGACCGTACCGAATTCAACACGCGAACCCGCCGAACAGTTCCGGCCGCACCCCACGGTAGGTTTCGATTCCGCGGTGACCGGGCAACCCCTACGAGCCGAAATCGTTTACGGCACCGGGACAACCACGCTAGTCTCCGAAGAGACCAGCCGATGGGGAGGTACGGCCCTGGACACGCTGTGGACATTCATCGTGCACCGGCGGCACCAGTTGCTGGTCGACTCCTACCTGCACGTCTCGGCCGTGGTGCAATCGGTGCTGCTGGCCACGGTGGTCTCGGTGCTGATCGGAATCCTGGTCTACCGCAGCCCGCTCGGCTCCTCGATCGCCTCCGCACTGGCCGGCGCGGTGCTCACCGTTCCGTCGTTCGCGCTGCTCGGCCTGCTGATCCCGTTCCTCGGCCTCGGTGTCGCACCGACGATCACGGCGCTCGTGGTGTACGCGCTGCTGCCGATCATGCGCAACACCATCCTCGGGCTCGCCTCGGTGGACCCCGCCGTGACCGACGCGGCGCGCGGGGTGGGGATGAACCGGCTGCGCGTACTCGCCCGGATCGAACTGCCGCTGGCCTGGCCCGCCATCCTGGCCGGAATGCGGGTGAGCACCCAGCTGATCATGGGGATTCTCGCGCTCGCCGCCTACGCCAAAGGCCCCGGGCTCGGCAACCTGATCTTCTCCGGACTCGCGCGCCTCGGCAGCCCGAACGCGGTGCCGCAGGCTCTGGTCGGCACGATCCTCGTCGTCGTGCTCGCCCTCGTGCTCGACGGGATCTACGTCCTGATCGGACGGCTCACCACCTCGAGGGGAATTCGTGACTGACACCGAAACCATCGGCGGCGCCGCCGCATCGGTCGTCTCCGGCGTCGAGATCGTGCTCGACTCGGTGACCAAACACTATCCGGGACAGCGCGATCCGGCCGTAGACCGCGTCTCGCTGACCATCCCGGCCGGTGAGATCGTGGTCCTGGTCGGGCCGTCCGGCTGCGGCAAGACCACCACCATGCGGATGATCAACCGGCTGATCGAGCCCACCTCGGGCACCATCACCATCGACGGGCGCGACGCGGCCACGATCCATCCCGACCGGTTGCGCCGCGGCATCGGCTACTCGATCCAGCAGGCGGGCCTGTTCCCGCACCTGACCGTCGCGAAGAACGTCGCGACCGTGCCCGGCCTGATCGGCTGGGACCGGCGGCGCATCGCGGCACGGGTCGAAGAGATGCTGGAGCTGGTCGGTCTGGATCCGGACACCTTCCGCGACCGCTATCCCCGCCAGCTCTCCGGCGGCCAGCAGCAGCGGGTCGGGGTGGCCAGGGCGCTGGCGGCCGACCCACCCGTGCTGCTGATGGACGAACCGTTCGGCGCGGTCGATCCGATCACGCGGGGACTGCTGCAGGACGAGCTGCTGCGACTGCAAGGCGAACTCGGCAAGACGATCGTCTTCGTCACCCACGATTTCACCGAGGCGGTCAAGCTCGGCGACCGCATCGCCGTGCTGGGTGACCGATCCCGGATCCTGCAGTACGACACGCCCGCGGCGATCCTGGCCGACCCGGCCGACGAGACGGTCGCCGGTTTCGTCGGCGCGGACGCCTCGCTCAAACAGCTCACGCTGACCCGGGTCCGCGACGTCGAACTCGGCGACTGCCCCACCGCGACCGAGCAGGACCCGGTCGAGCAGCTGCGCGCCGCCCTCGCGGACCGGGACTGGCCGTGGGCACTGGTGCTGGACGCTCAGCGCCGCCCACGCCGGTGGGTTTCGGCCGAACAGCTGGCGCACGCCGCGTCCTTGCGCGACGTCGGATCGCCGGTGCCGGAGACATTGTCGCTGAAATCGACTCTGCAGGACGCGCTCGAGGCACTGCTGACCTATCAGAACGCGACCGCGGTGGTAACCGGGACGCGCGGCGAGTACGCCGGGCTGATCACCATCGACACCCTGATCGGCCATCTGTCGGCCCTGCGCGCCGAGCACGGCGCCGACCACACCGCGGCGGACGGCGCGCCATGACCACCGCAGCGTCACCCGCCGCCCAGCGCAGGGCCGAGCGTATCCGGCTGGTCGCCCAGCCCGCGCTCGTGCTCGCGCTCACCGCGGGCGTGCTGGTGTGGGCGTATGCCCGCGACCTCACCGTCACGCAGCAGGCCAGCCTGAACGCGAGCAACGTCGCGACCGTCACCTGGCAGCACGTGCTGATCACCGCGACCGTGGTGCTGATCGTCGTCGCGGTGGCCGTCCCGCTCGGCACCGTGCTCACCAGGCCGGGATTCCGCCGCCTCGCACCGGTTTTCGTCGGCATCGCGAACATGGCCGCGGCCGCACCGGCCATCGGCCTGATCGTGCTGTTCTATCTGGTCACCCGCACCACCGGCTTCTGGATCGGTGTGGCGCCGATCGCGCTCTACTCACTGCTTCCGGTACTGCGCAACACCATCCTCGGCTACCAGCAGGTGGACCGGACGCTCATCGACGCGGGCCGCGGACAGGGGATGTCGGCGGCGACGGTGCTGCGGCGCATCGAATTCCCGCTCGCGGTGCCCTACATCCTGGCCGGGCTGCGCACGTCGCTGGTGCTCGCGGTCGGCACCGCGACGCTGTCGTTCCTGGTGAGCGCGGGTGGGCTCGGCATCCTGATCGACACCGGCTACAAGCTGCGCGACAACGTGACCCTGGTGGTCGGCGCGGTGCTCGCGGTGGCACTGGCCCTGCTGGTGGACTGGCTCGGCGCGCTCGCCGAAGCATTCCTCGGGCCGAGGGGGCTGAAATGACCCTAGCGTGGCGCACACTCGCGCTGGCGCTCGGTATGGCACTGGTGGCCGCGTGCGGGCTGCAATCCGGCGGCGCGGTGCCGCTGCGGGTAGGTCCGGGCAGCATCGGACCGGTGCCCGAGCTCGAGGGTGGGCGCATCACGGTGGGCTCCAAGGATTTCACCGAGCAGAACATCCTCGGGTATCTCATCGAGTTCGCCCTCTCGGCAGCGGGCGCCGACGTGCGCGACCTGACCAACATCCAGGGCTCCAACAGCGTGCGCGACGCCCAGCTGCACGGGCAGATCGACATCGCCTACGACTACACCGGCACCGGCTGGATCAACTACCTCGGCAACGAGACGCCGGTGCCGGACGAGATCGGCCAGTTCGAGGCGGTTCGCGACGCCGACCTCGCCGAGCACGGCATGGTGTGGGCGGCGATGGCGCCGATGAACAACACCTACGCGCTGGTCATGAGCGCCCGGACCGCGCAGGAGACCGGCGTGCGGACGCTGTCGGACTACGCCCGGCTGGTCGACACCGACCCGGCCGCCGCGTCCATCTGCGTCGGCACCGAATTCAACGTCCGTCAGGACGGATTCCCCGGTCTGACCCGCAAATACGAGATCGACGCGGGCAAGGTGCGCAAGCAGATCGTCCAGGACGCCGTGGTCTACCAGGCGACCGCCGACGGCAAACAGTGCCGCTTCGGCTCCGTCGCCGCCACCGACGGACGTATCCCGGCGCTGAATCTGATGCTGTTGCAGGACGATCGCGGCTTCTTCCCGAAGTACAACGCGGCGCTGGTGATGCGCGCGAGTTTCGCCGAGGCGCATCCGCAGGTCGTCACCGTGCTCACCCCGATCTCGCAGCGCCTCACCAACGAGACCATCACCGAGCTGAACCGGCAGGTCGACGTGGACGGACGCGAACCCGCGGACGTGGCGCGGGATTGGATGGTCGCGCAGGGTTTCGTCACCCCGCGCTGACCCTTGGCATACACGGGTTACTGGGCTGGGCGAGTGCCGGGAACCGCCCCGCCCGGTCAGCACGGTTCGGCCCGCTACACCCACGGTCGCACATGCCGAACCCGGAGACGCAGGACCACGGCGACGAACACTCGTCGCTGTTCGGGTTACCGCGTGACCGACAGTTGCCGGTCGCCGCACCGGGTGGGCGACCGGCAAACCACCTACCGGCACTCAGGCGCGCGGCTCACGACCGAGGTAACGCAGCAGGGCCGCGACGGCGGTGCTGTCGGCCGGTCCGTCCACGATCGCGGCGTACGCGCCCCACTGGCGCAACGGTTCTACGATCTCGGCCGCCTCGCCGCTCCCCGGCGCCGGATGGATCGCGCGTGCCGCGGTGAGCAGGTGACCGGCCAGTTCGTCGGTCAGCGGCGAGGGCTGGCCGGTGGCGACCGCGATGTCCCAGGCGTGCACCGCGGCGTCCAGCGCGCACATGACCGCGGCGACCGGGGTGGCGAGCGCGCCGTGCGGCAGCGGCGTCGGCACGGTCTCGGTGGCGTCGTCGACCGTGGCCCAGGCGACGGAGGTCTGCTCGACCGCCTCGCGCACCAGTTCCGATGCGATCCCGTCGATCGCGCCGGAGGGGGCGAACGGGTTGTACGCCGGCCCGGCGCCGATACCGAGGAACTCGGCGAAGGCCAGCTGATCACCCGCGGCGTGCTGAACGACCTGCGTCACATCCCATTCCGAGCACGGGGTGGGCAGGTGCCACTGGTCCGCGCCGACGCCAGCGACCACGGTCTCCAGCGCGCGGTAGGAGTCGGTGAGCACATCGCGCCAGACGATCTGCAGGGCGGTGGAGGTGGCGTTCATGTCGGAGCCTTTCGCTTCGTTCTTGCTGCTGACATCAGCCTATGTGGCAATTAGGCTAGTTTTGTTCCTAATAGGCCGAGGAGGAAAAAGTGGCGTCGACCACGACCCGTCTGTTGCGGTTGCTGGCGCTGCTCCAGGACCGCGCGCACACCGGGCGCGAACTCGCCGAGCGCCTCGGCGTCACCGATCGCACGCTGCGCCATGACATCCAGCGTCTACGCGAGCTCGGCTACCCGGTGCACGCCGCACGCGGCGCGATCGGCGGCTATCGACTCGGCCGCGGCACGACCATGCCGCCCCTGCTGCTCGATGACGACGAGGCGGTGGCCGTCGCGGTCGCGGTCGGGCTCGCCGAGGACGGCTCCACCGGCATCGCGGACATCGCCGAGCACGTCACGAAAGCCCTGGGCAAGCTGGATCAGATCCTGCCGAAACGCTTGCAGCGCAAAGTGTCCGCGCTGCGCGAAGCGACGGCGATCGGCCCGGCCACCACCGGATCGCGCGAGCCGGACGCGCCGGTTCCCGCCGCGGTGCTCACCACCCTGGCCGGCGCCATCCGCGACGGTGCGACGGTCCGGATCGCGGAAGCCGGAACCGGATCCTCCGTCGAGATCGAGCCGTACCGGCTGATCAACTGGCAGCGCCGCTGGTATCTGGTCGCCTACAGCTTGGCAGACCACACCTGGCGCGCGATCGCGCTGGCCGGAGTCCTCCGCGCCGAGCCGGGTTCCCGCCGTTTCGCCGCCCGCGCACTCCCCGACGACGATCTGGTCGCTTTCGTCATGCGCCACATCGCCACCACGGGGTGGAAGGTGCAGGCTCGGGTCACCGTGCTCGCGCCCGCCGAGACCGTCGTCGCCCGGATCAACCCCGCCGTCGGGGTGGTCGAGGCAGTGGACGCGGACACCTGCGTCCTCTACACGGGCGCGGACGCACTGGAGACGATCGCCATCTACCTGTCCATGCTGATGATGGACTTCCGCGTCGACGGCCCACCGGAACTCGTCGCCCATATCCGCACCCTCGGCCGCCGGTACACCGCTGCCGTCGCGGACGCCTGATTTCGAGGACGACGTCAGGAATGCCCGGTGGTGGTCGCCGCGTCGGCCGTCTTCCGCATCGGGATCAGCGCGGTCATCGCGATGGCGGCCAGCGCCGCCGCCATCGCGATGAGGAAGGTGGTGTGGAACCCGTCGCGCGAGGGCAGCAGGTGCGGGCCGAACTGGATGGTCATGTGCGCCAGCACCACGCTCATCACCGCCGCCGAGGTCGAGGTGCCGATCGAGCGCATCAGCGAGTTCAAGCCGTTGGCCGCCGCGGTCTCGGTGATCGGCACCGCGCCCATGATCAGCGCGGGCATCGCCGCGTACGCCAGACCGACGCCGCCCGCGACGATCACCGAGGCGAGCACGATCTCCCAGACGCTGTTCATCAGGACCACCGCGCACAGGTAGCCTGCGGCGATCACCGACGACCCGAGCGCGAGGGTGACCTTCGGTCCCCGGCTCGCCGACAGCCGCGCCGACACCGGGGAGAGCAGCATCATCACGAAACCGGTCGGCGCCAGCGCCAATCCCGCGCTGACCATGGACAGCCCGAAGCCGTATCCGGTCTGCTCCGGCGCCATCAGCAACTGCGGGAAGGTCAGCGACATGCCGTAGAGCGAGAAACCGACGGCGATCGAGGCGGCGTTGGTGAACAGCACCCTCGGGCGCGCCGATACCCGCAGGTCCACCAGCGGCGAGCGCCGGCGCAATTCGAAAGCGCCCCAGCCCAGGAACACCACGACCGAGACAGCGAACAGGCTCAGGATCGGCGCGCCGGCCCAGCCCCAGTCCGCGCCCTTGGTGATCGCCACCAGCAGCGCGAGCAGCGCGACCGACAGCCCGATCGCGCCGCCGAAATCGAACCGGGCGGGCGTGCGTACCGGCGACTCCGGCACGAACGCGAAGACCAGTGCGGCACAGACGACGCCGAGCCCGGCCGACGTCCAGAACAGCACATGCCAGTCCGCGTTCTGCGCGATGGCCGCCGCGACCGGCAGGCCGATCGCGCCGCCGACGCCGAGCGTGGCGCTCATGATCGCCATCGCGGAACCCACCCGCTCGGCGGGCAATTCGTCCCGCATGATGCTGATGCCCAGTGGAATGGCCCCGACCGCCGCACCTTGCAGGGAGCGTCCCACGATCTCGGGCAGCAGCGTGGAGAACGACGCGCAGACCACCGAACCGGCCACCAGCAGAAGCAGATTCGCGAACAAGATGCGGCGCTTGCCGAACATGTCGCCGAGACGGCCGCTGATCGGGGTCGCCACCGCGCCCGCCAGCAGTGTGGCCGTGACGACCCAGGAGGCATTGGACGCCGAGGTGTGCAACAGGGCGGGCAGCGACGGAATGATCGGAATGACGAGCGTCTGCATCAGCGAGACGACGACACCGACCATGCCGAGCGTCGCGATGAGCAGCGCCGGCGCGGGACCGCGCCGATCGCCGGGACCGGAGACGGTCGAGGACGCGTCGGCAGCTACAGTCACATATGCACGGTACATACCATGTGTATGGTGCACAATTTGATCTCGGCGTGATGCGCGCGACATAGTGGGGCATGTCCGATTTCGGCCCAGGCGACAGCGCAGCGCTGACCCGCCTCGCCTTCGAACTCTCGCTGCTGTCCAGGCACTTCCCGGCCGCCCTGCTACGCCGTCCCGGCTTCCGGCTCGACCGCTCGGCATATCTGATCCTGACCAGGCTGGAACTGGACCACCCGCTGAGCCTGCGCGAGCTTTCCGAAGCGTTCCGCTTGGACATTTCCACGATCAACCGTCAGGTCGGCGCCATGCTCAAACAGGGGTTGGTCGACCGGGTACCCGACCCCGACGGCGGCATCGCCCGCAAGATCCGCGCCAGCGCCAAGGGATTGGACTTCCTGGCCTCCGACCGCCGGCAGAGCCGCCAGGGTATCGGTGCGGTGGTAGCCGAATGGAGCGACGCCGACGTCGATCAGTTCAGCAGGCTCATCGCGCGCTTCAACCAGTCGGTCGAAGACCGAGAGGACAACCCATGGCCCCGCCCGCAGGGGCTGGCGTGAGGCCGGATCGAACGGTCACGCCGCGGCGTACACGCCAGGGGTGATGCCGTAGCAACGCCGGAACCACCGGGTGAGATGGGCTTGGTCGGCGAAACCGGCGGCGGTGGCCGCTTCGGCGACCGGACGGCCCGCCGCGATCAGCCCCCTGGCCGCGCGCAAACGCAGAAGACGCTGGTAATCGCTCGGCGCGAGGCCGTAATTCGCCCGGAACGCGCGGTACAGCGCGAACCGGCTCGCGCCGCTCGCCTCGACCAGGTCGTCCATGGAGAGCGGGTCGAGATAGCGGTCGTCGAGGACGGCGCGCACGCGACGGGCGACGGCCGCGTCCGGCCGGGCCGTCGAGCGAACCCGGGGTCGGCGCGCCCCGCGCTGCACCAGCGCCGCGACCGAAGCGGCCAGCGCCTCGTCGGCGGCGAGTGCGGTGGCCGGGCCGGTCAGGCCCGCGCAGAGGCGGCGTAGCGCCGAGGTGAGCACCGGATCGCGCAGCACCGGGTCGGCGAACAGCGGCAGCCCGGTCGGACGGCCCGCCTGATCGGACAGCAGGTCGGTGACCAGCTCGGTGCCGATGTGCACGATCGAGTAGGTGAAGCCCTGCTCGGTGGTGCTGTGGCCGTTGTGCGGCTCGTCCGGGTTGAAGGCCATCACCATGCCCGCCGCGCTGGTCCGCGCGGCGCCGCGGCAATCGAAGCTCTGCGCACCGAACTCGGTGAAGCCGAACGAGTAGGTCTCGTGGCTGTGCGAGTGATAGACGTGCCGCTCGAAGTGCGCGTGCATCAGTTCCACCGGGCGGTTCGGCATTCGCCGGTACCGCACCCACTCACCGTCGGCCACCGTCCCATTGTGCGCCGCGCACCAGCGTTCAAGACCGCGGGGCGGTGGGTCAGCAGGATCGGATCCGTGCGAATCCGATTGTTGCTGGTTGTGGTCATGGCGTTATGGGGCAGCGCATTCGCGTGCTCGAAACTCGCGATCCGGGAGATCCCGCACGAGGTGGCGGGATTCCTCCGCTTCTTCCTCGGCGCCGTCGTTCTGCTCGTGGCCCTGCGTATGCCCAGGATCGCGGTACGGGACTTCGGGCGTGTGGCGGCGCTCGGGCTGGTCGGCGTCTTCGGCTACAACTTCCTTTTCTTCCTCGGCCTGGCCATGGCGCCCGCCGCGGACGGCAGTGTGATCGTGCCGATGGCGGCGCCGGTCATCACCGTCGCCGTCACGGCCGTGCTGACCCGCACCCGGCTGCCGCTCGCGCGCGCCGCCGGGATCGCCGTGGCGGTCTGCGGCGGGGCCGTCTTCTTTCTCGGCATTCCGTCCGGCGGTGGCCACCGGCTGCTCGGTGACCTTCTCTTCCTCGCCGCGGCCGCGTGCTGGGCGTGCTACACCATGCTCGGCGCCCCGGTCCTGGCCCGCCTCGCGGCCCCTGCCGTCACCGTATATGCCACGGCCATCGGCGCTTCGGCACTGGGCGTGGTCGCGCTGCCGCACCTGTCCGGCGTGGCATGGTCCGAACTCGGTGCCGGGTTCTGGCTCAACCAGGCGTATCTCGGTGTCCTGCCGACCGCGCTCGCGTACGTCCTCTACTATCGCGCGGTCGGCGAGGTCGGCCCGGCGACCGCCGCCTCCGCCATGTTCCTGGTTCCCGCCTTCGGCCTCGCCTGTGCGTGGGTGCTGCTCGGCGAATCCATCGCGCCCGTCCAAGCGCTCGGCGCCGCACTGATGTTCGCCGGAGCATGGCTCAACACCCGCGACGGCAAGCCGCGTGCGGCCGTCGTGCCTCCGATCGAACCGGATGCCGACGATTTGCCTCCGTCGCCCTCCCCACAGTCGTGCAGAGCGTGAGCGAGCTCGTCGTCTACCTGACCCTGATCGGGCTCGTTCTGCTCCTGCCTGCGCTGATCGTCAGCCCTGGATTGCGCAGGTGGGGGAAGAAGCGGTGACAGCGCCTGACGTAGTTCGGCTAGCCGCCGCAGACCTGCCGGTGCGCATTACGCAAGGCGACCGCGAGCGGCTCCTGCGACAGGCCGTAGGGGTCGATGCTGTTGCGCACCACCCAGATGGCTCCGCCGACCACCAGGCACAGCGGAGTGGGTGGCTGCGACGGCGGATTCGCCTGCGCGATCGCCGTTCCCCCTGCCATGAACGAACCGGCGATCACCAACGCCGCGAGCATTTTTCGCATCGTGGAGTCCTTTCGTCGCCGCACAGCGTACGCCGGATCCTTCTACCGGGCCGAGGAATTGCGTACTGATCTGCCTGCCCGACGGCCGCGCCCATCCCGGCGCGGCCGCCACCGTCATCTGCCCCGACATCCTGCGCCGCTACGCCCACGACGCGAGCTTCGCCGACGCGCAGGTGCTTCCGATCGCCGACTTCGGCTTCTGGCGCTGCTATCGCCCGACCCTCTGAGCGCGCCCCGTCGAGACGAGCCGAACGCCGCAAGCGTCACGCGGTATAGGGATGTTCGGCGCGGGCCGACCGCAGCGCCCGGCCCCACCAGACCAGCTGTCCGAGCAGTTGATCGGCGGCGGCGACCGGCATTTCCGGATCCGTCGGCTGTCCCGCGGCATCGAATCGCCTGCCTGCGTCGTGGAAGCTCACCGTGTCGCGCACGGTGACCGCGTGCAGTTCGGCGAAGACGTGCCTGAGGTGCTCCACGGCACGCAAGCCGCCGGAGATGCCGCCGTAGGAGACGAATCCCACCGGCTTGGCCCGCCATTCGGTGTAATGCCAGTCGATGGCGTTCTTGACCGACGCCGGATAGCTGTGGTTGTACTCGGGTGTCACGACGACGAAGGCGTCCGCCGCGGCCAGCCGCGGGCCGACCGCTGCCAGCGCCCGCGCCGCCTCGGGTTCGGGATGGTGGGAAAGACGGTCCGGCAGCGGAGTTTCGGCCAGATCGACGACGTCGACGCTGACGTCATCGTGCCGGTCGGCGTGTTCGGCGAACCATTTCGCGACGGTCGGGCCGAAGCGGCCCGTACGAGTACTGCCGATGATGACGGCGAGCTGGATCGGATTGTCAGGCATGGCGCGTTCCCTTCGATACGTTTCGATACGGGAACAGCCTCAAGCCTGAACAAAGGTTTAGGTCAAGTCGGCACGGATCGCCGGTCAGACCTCCAGTTCCTCCTCGATGCCCTTCAGACGGTGCCTGGCCATCGCCAGGTTCGCCCGGCCCCGGTCCAGCGCCAGGTAGAGGAACAAGCCTTTGGACTTGCGGCCGGTCATCGGCCGGATGATGTGGTACTGGCCGGACAGCGTGATGAGGATGTCCTCGATCTCCTCCTTGAGACCGAGTTGGTCCATGGTGCGCATCTTGGCGCGCACCACCTCGGTGTTGCCCGCGCCCGCGACCTGGAGATCCAGGGACTTGGAACTGCCGAGCATGCCCAGCGCCATGCCGCTGTTGTAATCGACCACGGCGGCGCCGATGGCGCCGTCGATCACCATCATGTCTTTGAGTGCCAGATCCATATTGGACATATCTGTTCCTTTCAGTGGGTTTTCGTTGCTTGTTCGCTTCCCGCGTCGGTCGCTACCGGCGTCAGCAAGTCGGCGATCGCGCGGGCTGCCGGGCGGGATTCCAGATGCAGCCTGCCGATGTTCACCTCGGGGGCGGCCAAGACGGTCAGTGAGGTCCAGCCCGCCGCGTAGATCACCACGTGCCCGCCGGTGCCGTGCACCACGACCTCGCTGAACCCGCCGCCGTGCGCGGTGCCGGCCAGCCGGTGCGAGAGCGACAGCTGCGAGGCGGCCATCGCGGCCATCCCGTTGGGCTCGATCTCCGGAGGCAGATCGTGGGCGACCAGCAGCCCGTCGTTGGACGCCACCAGCGCGCCGGTCAGCCGCGGGACCCGATCGCGCAGTGCCTTCAGTTCCGTGAGCACCGCCGCGTTCGGTTCGGGTCCGGACATCGCCACCTTGGTCAACCTTCCCATCAAATCGCCGAGCCGTTTCTTCCGCGCGGTCACGCGAGCTCCTTCAAAGCCGCTTGCAGGCGGACGAGCAGGTCGCGGTCCGGCGGCTCCGAACGATCGGCGACGGGGACCGGCGCCGAGTGCCGCCCACGGCGTCGCGGAAGCCGTCCCGGCTCCGCGAGGGCCCGCGCGACCGCTACGGGCTCGGCGGTCACCGGCGCGAGCACCGCCGGCTCGACCGCCGTGGGAGCCGACATCGCGACGGGCGGCTCGATCAGCCCCGCGGCGGTCAGATCCCGCACCGCGACCAGACATCCATAGGTGGTGCGGCCGAGTTCACGGCCGATCCCCGCGACGCTGCGTTGGGCGTCGGCGGCGGCCAGCACCTCGGCCTGGCCCCCGGTGAGCATCACGCGCCGTCGCCGCACCCGGCGAACCGGGACGACCGGGACGCGATCGACCAGATCCGCGGGCCACGGCCCGGATTCCGGATCGCCGCGCCGCGCGCACTCCTGGACGAGCGCCCGGGGCGTGATGTGGCAGACGGGGGCGAGCCAGTGCGGTGGCGCGGGCCGGAATTCCGGAACGGCGGGCGTGGCCAGCAAGAAGTAGGCGGCATCGAAAACCGACAGCATCGCGAGCGTTTGCAGCCGTGGCCGCCCCAGCACACGACCGGGATCGCCCGACCCGGCGCGCCGCCAGTCCTCGGCGGTCGCCACCCCTGCCTCGACGACCAGCCGGTCCAGCCCGGTGGTGCGCCTGCAGTCGGCGGAAACGATCGCTCCTTCGGCGAGATGAAACGCACCGTCGCCCGCGTGCAGCACCCCTGTACGTCCTTCCTGTTCCAGCCGCCGCAATTCGACCGCGAGTTCAGGGCTCATCGCCGTCCTCGGCCATTTCGTCGAGAATTCCGCGGAGCTGGTATCGCGCCATCGCCAGATTCCCGGTGTCCTCGTCGAACAGCACGTGCACGAAAAGCCGGCCGTCGAAATCGCCGTTCACCAGGTTCAGCAGGTGATATCCGCGGGTCCCGCAGACGATGATCTCGGTGACGTCGTCGCCGTCGGTGGACAACGCCGGACAGGCGAGCACCGCGCGCACCACATCCGTTGTGGCCGCGGCGTCTTCGTGCTCGTCCACGAGGTCGTGCCTGCCGTCCGCGGCGATCGCCAGACCGCTCGCGCCGTCCACCAGCGTCACACTGCGCGCACCCGGAATATCCATGATGCGTTTCAGAGAGCCGTCGATACCGATCACGCGCCACCACTTGTCATGGGAGGGGTTTACGGTTTCCAGACGCTACACACGGGCGCCGCGGGCTGTACAGCAAATCGGGGAGAAATTTCCGGTAAAAATGATTCTTCCTGGCAGCGCGGAATAATACCCTTCGGTATTCAATACCTTTTGGTATTCAATACCCGTCGGTTTTTCCCTGGCAACGCACCGGATCCGGCCACAAAAAGTCCTCGATACGGCCACTCGTCTGCTCCGGTGCCACTTACGCGACACGACTGCGACTATTCACGCACGGCCACGCGCCGCCGGAACCACACGGGCGCGGGAAGTTTCCCGCTGCGCGCCACGGCTCTACATGAGGGGCCCGCGCGGCCGACAGTGACCTCGCAGCAATTACAGGATCGGCGACATGCGGATACGGACGCGGACTCGGCCGCGCCGCTGGACGACGAGAGGTCAGCCGCCGGTGATGCCGGTGGAGATCTTGACCACGACCTTGTCGTCGGTGACCTCCTGCACCGTGACGGTGCTCCCGTCGGCGGTCTGGGTCTCCCCGACCGGGACGGTGACTTCCTGACCACCCACCGACAGGGTGACCAGGTTGCCGTTCACGGCAATGAGTTTCGCTTCGATACCCACGATGCTCGCTCTGGCGTCCACACCGCGGGCGAAGGTCACCGTGCAACCGCTCACGGTGCAATCGGTCTTCGTACCAGGACCTTCCGTCGTGCAGGCGGCCACGCCGAGCGGAGTCACCAAGGCGAACAAGGACACTGCGACGAGCCGGCGAAGAACCACCCGCTCAGTGTAGAGCCGATCGCCGTCCCCGTCCGGCGCATCCGTTTCATGCGACGGACACACCGTCCGTCGCCGACGCCGCTGCCCGGCGAGTGCGAAATTCAGCGCCTGCCGCGCAGGTAGTCGCTCACCACGGCGGCGCCGAGACCGTCCAGGTCCGGCGCCACCACGCGGCCGCCGCTGCGACGGGCCATCAGATCGACGAACGCGGCCAAGCGCGGGTCGTCGCCGAGCATGAACACCGTCACCGACGCGCCCAGCTTGGCCAAGGCGTCGACCTGCGCCATGGTCACGGCCAGCGTGCGCGGCTCCGGCGGCCAGTTGAAATAGGCCTCGCCATCCGGCTCCAGATGCGCCGTAGGCTCGCCATCGGTGACCACGAGCACCACCGGCACCGCGTCCGGATGCCTGCGCAAATGCGCCGCCGCCAACAGCAGCGCGTGGTGCAGATTGGTGCCCTGCTCCCACACCCCTTCCAGCGCGGTCAGTTCGCCGATGTCGACGGTCGTGGCGTGCCTGCCGAAGGTGATCACGCTCAGCGCGTCGGAGCGGAACCGGGTGCCGATCAGGTGGTGCAGCGCGAGGGCGGTGCGCTTCATCGGCACCCACCTCCCGTCCTGCACCATCGACCAGGACGTATCCACGCACAGCGCGACGGCGGCCCTGGACCGCTGCTCGGTCTCCATGATCTCGACATCGGACACCTCCAGCGTCACCTGGCGGCTGCCCGTCGACGCCGATCGCAGCACGGCATTGCGCACGGTGCGCGACACGTCCCACGGCTCGGTGTCGCCGAATCGCCATGCCCTTGACCCGCCTGTCGGCTCGCCTGCCGCACCGGCCCGGGCCGTGTCCCGTTCACCACGCCGGGACCGCAACCGCCCGACGACATCGCGCAGCGCCACCTCGCCGAGCCGCCGCAAAGCCTTGGGCGTCAATCGCAATGAGCCGTCCTGCGCCCGCTCGAAGATGCCTTGCCTGCGCAATTCGCGCTCCAGCTCGGCCAGCCGCGCCGCGTCCACGCCGGCCTCCGCGCCGAGGTGGCGCGCCAACGCCTCCAGGTCGATATCCTCCAGCCGCGCACCGGCGTAGGTCTGGCCGAGTTGCTCGGCGAGTGCGTCGAGTTCGGCGAGATCCTGCAGAGCCTGCGCGCCCGCGCCGAGTCCCAGCGGGTCCTCGCCGCGGAAGGGCCGCCCGGAATCCCAGTCCTCGTCCGGGCGCAGCGCGCGTAGATGCGCGTCCAGCGCGGCAACCTGCTGGGCGATCCCGGGATCGCCGAACGCCTGGCCGATCAGCTCGGACAACTCCGCGCGCTGCTGCTCGGACATCGAATTCATCATCCGCTGCGCGGCGGCCGCGCGGGCGGCGAGCGCGTCGATCAATTCCTCGGTGTCGCGCGGGTTCTCCGGGAAGAACTCGCCGTGCTCGGCCATGAACTCGGCGAACCGCTGTTCGGTGTCCTCGCCGCGCGCGTGAGCGGCGAGCAGGTCGTTCAGGTCCGACATCATCCGACCGACCCGCTCGACGTCCTGCGGCGTGGTGTTCTGCAAGGCCTGTTTCATGCCTTGGAAGCGCGATTCCAGCAACTCGCGGCCGAGCAGGTCGCGGATCTTCTGATAGTTCTCGCGGCCGGTTTCCGACCGCCAGGGGTACTCGGCGAGTTCGGTGACGGCGGCGGCCGTGCTCGACGGCAGCGCGTCCAGCTGCGCCTCGGCGAACCTGGCGTCGTCGGAGGGGTCGGGGAACAGCGCGCCGCGCTCGGCGTCCAGTGCCTGTTCCAACAGTTCCCGGACCTGCTGCAACGTGCCGTCGAGCCGGTGGCGCCGGGAGATCTCCGCGCGGCGCTGCCACAGCTTGCGCGTCAGCTCCTCCAGCCCCGGCATGGTGCGGGTGCCACGGCGCAACAGCTCTTGCAGGGCGTTGCGCGGCGAGCTGCCCTCCATCACGTCGCGACCGATCCGGTCCAGGGCCTCCCGCAGGTCGAGCGGAGGCGCCAAAGGATCGGGCCCGTCGTGGTAGGGGCCGTAGGAGTAGCGGTCGGGCGTCGTCACGACGCCTCGCCGGGAACCACGGCGGTCATCGTCCGTACACCGCCGTGCCGTCGTCGGAGTCCTTCGCGATCTGACGGGCCAGGTAGAGCGCCTCCAACGCGAATTCGACGGCCGAGGCGATCCGGGGCGGCGGATCGGCCGCGTCGACGCCGAGCCGTCCGGCGACCTCGTGCAGGATCGGCAGCTCGGGCAGCGCCGAGAGCACGTCCTCGCCGGGCACGCGTTCACCGGTGGTGACCAGGTGCCCGTCGCCGACCGCCTCGGCCAGCGGCCGCAGGTTCAGACCGCCGAGCAAGGCCCGCGCCGTCTCGGAGAACGAGCGGCGCAGCAGGTGGGTGAGATGTTCCTGTTCCCGGCCCTCTTCGCCGGACTCGAACTCCAGCTTGCCGCGCAGCACCGCGGGCACGGATTCGAGGTCGACCGGACGCGCGACCGCGGGACGCTCGCCGGTGACGGCCGACCTGCGCAACGCCGCCGCGGCCACCGTTTCGGCGGCGGCGACGGCGAACCGCGCGGAGACGCCGGACCGCTGATCGATCGCGGACGACTCGCGCAGCTGCCGCACGAAACGAGCGAGCACCTCGATCAGCGGATCGCCCACCTCGGCCACCAGCTCGGCCTCCTGACGGACCAGAGCCACCTCGGCCTCGACGCTGAGCGGGTAGTGGGTGCGGATCTCCGCGCCGAACCGGTCCTTCAGCGGCGTGATGATGCGGCCGCGGTTGGTGTAGTCCTCCGGGTTGGCGGTGGCGACGAGCAGAACGTCCAAGGGCAGGCGCAGCATGTAGCCGCGGACCTGGATGTCGCGTTCCTCCATGACGTTCAGCAGCGCGACCTGGATGCGTTCGGCGAGGTCGGGCAGCTCGTTGATCGCCACGATGCCACGATGCGCCCGGGGCACGAGCCCGAAGTGGATGGTCTCGGGATCGCCGAGACTGCGCCCCTCGGCCACCTTGACCGGGTCGACGTCACCGATCAGGTCACCGACCGAGGTGTCCGGGGTGGCGAGCTTCTCCGCGTACCGCTGCGAGCGATGCCGCCACGCGACGGGCAGATCGTCGCCCAGTTCGTCCGCCAGCCGCCGCCCGACCGGGCTGATCGGATCGAGCGGGTGTTCGCCCAGTTCGGCGCCCGCGATCACGGGTGTCCACTCGTCCAGCAGGCCGACCAGGGAACGCAGCAGCCGGGTCTTTCCCTGGCCGCGCTCGCCGAGCAGGACGACGTCGTGCCCGGCGAGCAGCGCGCGCTCCAATTGCGGCACGACCGTCCGTTCGAACCCGACGATGCCAGGCCACGGGTCGGCGCCGGAAGCCAGCAGGGCGAGCAGGTTCTCGCGGATCTCGGTCTTCACGCCACGCGGCAGGTAGTCGGCCGAACGCAGCTCGCCCGCGGTGGTGGGCAGGTGTGCGGGAACTTTCACGGATTCGACGCTACGTCCATTCCGTCATCGGGTCGACCGGGAATGGACTTGCCCCAGCTAGCCCGCTAGCACGATGCGCGACCCGGACGGGCGTACGTGGAGTCTTGCAGGTTCAGGGCTGAGATCGCCACACTCCACGAGACAACACCGGGCTACCTATCGAATCGTGAGCTGACGTTCGCCGGCCGCGCGCGGCGCTGCCGTGACGGTCGTGTCGTCGGGCTCGTGCGGGATCGGTGACATGTCCGCGGCCACGACCGGTATGACCTTCTCCATCCGCGCAGGCCGATCGTTGTCGTCCGAGCTGGGCACGTAGTGCTGGGCCACGCCCGTACTGATCGGCTCCAGCGCCCGGGTATCCGGCTCGGAGTGCGTCTCGGCAGTCTCCGAGCGCACGGCGTGCTCCTCGGCCGCGCGCACGGTAACCGCCTCCGCCACGCGAGGGTGCGCTTCGGCGGCCTCCCCGCGCGCACCCTGCTCGTCGGCCGTCTCCGCGAATCCGGCGGGGCTCGGTTCGGGCACGGCAGCGGCGGGGCGCTCCCCCGGCTGCTCGGGCAACTCCGGCTGCTCGGGCGACTCCGGCTGCCTGCTGAACCGAATTCGGTCGAGCGTCTGGCGCACCGCCGCCGCCAATCGTGCATCCAGAACAGCCTCGTCCGGACTGGCCTCGGCAGGCGCTTGGGCACCGTTCTCGGCAACGGCGACGGGCCGTTCGATCGCCGGAAACGGCGTCGTGGCCAGCCACAGCTCCGTGAGTTCGGGCGCGGGATCGACGGCGGGCGCGGCGGTTTCGGGGGCAGGCTGCACCGCTGCGCTCCGTTCGTGCGGCGGCGCGTCGGCGGGCTGCGCCGAGACGGCGGCGCCCTCTGCGTTCGATGCAGGCTGCTGTGTGGTGGCAGGGTCGTGGCGAGCGACCGTCGGCGGCTCCATGAGAATGCTCGGCAGGATCTGGTTTCCGGCTCCACCGACCTGAGTGAGCGCCGCCAATCGCTCCTGGAGATCTTCGTGGTCCGGTACGGCGGCGGTCGCCTGCTCGATCGCGCGCCCGTATCGCTCCGCGACGAGCCGGTGGGTGACGAGCGCCACGCCGATCATGATCGGTGCGATCGCGTGGATCCCGATCCCGGCCAGGTCGCCTACCCGGAAGTACGGGAAAGTGTTCAGCGCGATGCTCGCCGTCAGCAAGACGCCCTCGACGGTGTAGACCTGCCACAGCCGATCGATCACACCCCACTCGGCGGTATCCCCGGTGGACAGCATCAGCGCGACGAGCACCGCACTGATCAGGGCTTCCAGGCCGTAGGACAGCCAGAACATCGGATTGGCCGCGCCGCCGGTCGGCGCGATGTTCTGCTGCACCGTGACCGCGGAGAACAGCATCGAGAACGCGACCACACCGGCGAGCAGCCCCAGCACCCGCGGCTTGCGCTGGTGCAGGCGAGCGACTTTCGCGTGCGGGCTACTGCTGTGGCGCTGCTCACCGATCGCCTGCGCGGCCCGAAGCAGGTCGGCGGCCTCGCGTTCGGCCAGCTCGGCGGCCGTGCGCCGCACCCGCTCCGCGGCGTCGGCGGCCGCCTGGATGCGCGCCCGTTTCTCGTGGCGTTCGTAGTCGCGCACCAGCTCGGCCAACTCGCGGGAGGCGGCGAGCTCCCGCTCCGACAGTGCTTCCAGTAGTGCCGGGTCGTCCTGGTGGGCCAACCGTTCATGCGCGATCTGCACCCGGTCCGGCAGCGCGCCTGCCACCAGGTCATCCACCGGCGGCGCCCCGGGGGGCGCCTGGGTCGTGAAACGACGGAACATCAGCAAAGAACCTTTCCGACGATCGAGTGTTCCAGACGCAGCGCGCCAGAGCTTCCTCGGCCGTCGAGCACTTCCGCCGAACCGGACGACCGGGCCGGCCCAGACCGAAAAGATAACCCGTCATCGAAATCCGTTCGACCCGACGAGCAAACGAGCCCAGCCGGAGTCCGCCACCGGGCAGCGGAACGAACCGCCCAGGACAGAGCTCGGGCGACAACGCGGACCGGCCCGCGCGGCCCGGCGCTCAGTAGCCTCTCGGCGAACGGTTCGGATCTGCCTGCTGCACCTTCGCTTGCAGGTCGTGGCCGTCTCGGGATACGCCGTATCGTTCCATGACATAGTTCATGCTTGCGGCGACATTGGCCACCGGATCGTGAATGTTGTTGGAGGTTCCGGCCACGTGATAGCCCTGGAAGGTGCCCGGAATGGTCTGAGTAAGCCCCCTGGATGCCTTCCCCGCGGCGGCGTTGCTGTCCCAGTTGTTGACGGCGTTGGGGTTTCCGCCCGATTCCCGTTCGATCAGCACCTGGTAGCCGCGCTTCCAGTACTCGCGGGCCACCGGATCGGTGATGCCGAGTGCGTCGAGCGCGCCCTCGATGGCGGCGTCGACCGAGACGTTGCCCTGGTAGCGGGCGTAGTCGGCGGTTGTCGCGGCAGGCACGAAGCTCGGGCCGGGCGAATAGCTGCGCTGCATATAGTTGCTCGGCACGTAGTTGCTGCCCGCGGACGTCGGCGTGTACGTCGGGGCGGAGCCCTTGATGTTGTTCGCGTGGGTCTGGACTTTGTCGTTGGCTTTCTCGATCTCGTCGTTCACGTTGTCGATCGTCTTCAGCACCGTGTTCGCCAGGCGCCTTTCGACGTCGCGGTCGATGAATTCCTTGTCGGGGCTCGGTTTCGGGGCCTCGCTCAGGGCGAACTGCAGATCCTTGACGTGCTGCTTGACCGCCGCGAAAGCGCCGCTGGAGGTGTCGTAGGTGCCGTAGGCGGACAGGTCGACGCTGCTGTCCTGCTTGTGGATCTCATCCTTGATGTCGCGAAACTCTTGCGCGCGGTCGGAGTAAGCATCGGCCATGACGGACTTGTTCTCGTCACCGGTGACGAGCTTCTCATCGCGCAGTAGTTTCAACAGATCCGGCGCCTGCGAAGGCGAGCCCGTCGCCAGCAGATCCGCGGAGGTCTGAATCGCCTCCCGCGCCGCCTCGAGGAGACCGATGAAACCGGAGCGCACGCCGACGGGCGGGTCGAGCTTCACTATCCAGCGTTCAGGACTCATCGCGGCACCCGAACCCGGGTCGGCTGCCGACTTGCGAACACTGCCATCATCACCTCACGCCTGACAACCCTCATCAGGCCCCTACGCGGCCTGCCACTGTGACACCCCCGAGTATCGCGCAGCGGAGAATCGCCCATCCCCGATACTGGGAGTAATCGGCAGCGCTCGGCGAAACCGCAGCTATCGCCCCGGTTGGACGATAGCTGCAGCTGGCGCGTTCTCGTGGCGGTATCCGGTCGGCCGCTCAGGACGGCCGAACGACGATCGGCGCCGTCATTTCGAGGGTGCGCCGAACCAGGAAGACAGCGCTTCTCGCAGCGCGAGCACGTCGGTGTCCGCGGATCCGTCGACGGGTGCGGCCCAGGCGATGTGGGCGTCCGGGCGGATCAGCAGAGCGTCGGCCGGTCGGTCGTCGGTTTTGGCGGTGCGGATATCGATCCGATGCTGCCAGTCTCGAGCGATCTCGCGGAGGTCTGCACGGTCAGCGAGGTCGAGCAGGACAGGCCGCCCGGTCCGCATGAGTTCCGCGACGCTGGTGATGCCCTGATCGGTGTGCAGGGTGAGGTCGGGCGCGAACGTACCGGCCGAAGCGTGGTCGGAGCCCGGCATCGGATAGCGAATGTCGGTGTGGCCCACCAGGGCGCCCATCCGGCGCAATGCCGGCTGATCGAGGAGCAGTTCCTGGAAGACCTGCCGAAGCGCTTCGGCAGCCGGGTCTTGTCCGCGCCGCAGTGCCACCTGAGCTCGGGTCTGCAACCGTGCCCGCGCCCCGGCGAAGTGGCGCTCGTCGTGGTAGGTGTCCAGCAGGCCGGTCGGCGCCCAGCCGTGGATGTCGGCACCCAGCTTCCAGGCAAGGTTGACCGTGTCGAGCATGCCGACATTGAGCGCGGTGCCGGTAGCGGGGAACAGGTGGGCCGCATCGCCGGCCAGCAGGATCCGGCCCTCGCGGTAACGTTCGGCCTGCCGGTCCTTGAAGGTGTAGCGCGTCAGCCGAGTCGGTTCTCCCAAGGGAAGCTCCGCGCCGAGCACGCGGCGAGCACTGTCCGCGAGCTCGGCGGAGGTCAGCGGCTCGTCGTCGTCGTATTCGTCGGGCTCGTCCTCGGTGGTCTGCAGGAACATGACTCCGGCGTTGACCGCGAACGCGAACACACCGCGGTCTGTTCGCGTAAAGCCCGTTTGGATCCTGCCCAATCCGGGGACGTCGATGTCGCCGTTGTCGAGCACAGTCACCGAATCGTGCACGGCGACCTGGCCGAGTCTGTTGACCTCTGGGTACGTGGTGCCGGAGAACGCGATTCCGGCCATGTCGCGGACCCGGCTGCGGCCGCCGTCGCAACCGACCAGATATCGGGCGGTCACCTGGTACGGCCCGTCCGGCCCACGCACGTCTACGGTCACCGTGGCGTCGTCCTGGCTCACACCGACCACGTCGTGTCCGCGACGGATGTCGGCGCCGAGTTCACGGGCGTGTTCGTCGAGCAGTCGCTCGATTTCCAGCTGTGGGATCGGCAACGCCCGCATCGGGGGATCCGCCAGGTGTGTGAAGTCCAAATAGATATTGCCGAACGGAAATCGGGGAGCCAGGTTGGGGTCGCTGCTGGCCGCCTCGAATCGGTCCAGCAGGCCTCGGTAGCGCAGCAAGTCCAGGATCCGCCCGCCGAGACCGCTGGCCTTCGGGGTGTCGCGGGGCTGCGGATGCCGCTCCAGCACCAGCGGACGCACGCCGGCCAGACGCAGTTCACCGGCCAGCATCAGACCCGTCGGGCCCGCGCCCACGATGATCACATCGGTATCCGTCACTCGTTACTCCCATTTCCACTGATTCTTGCGACGGTCAGCGATTCTGCGGCACAACCCCGGCCTTGCCGCAAGCCCCCCAGTGCGCTATAGATTGAGAACGGAAAGAGGAGCATCTGCTCCATCAGCCTGCACGAGTAGCCGCGATGCCGGTGTGCAGAGGTTGATCCGCCGGGGAGCCAGCCGGTCGGCGACGTGGAACAAACGGGCGCTATTGCGTGTTGTTCCCAATGCCGCTACTGTAGGTGCGGTCTCCATCTTGTGGATGTAGGTGAAAACTCCCTCCCACAAGAGTCCACATTCGCCACGGCGGTCTCGCATGCCGTGCACCCGGCACCGTGCTCCGGACTGGATGGATTCCAGCCACACGTCGGCGCGTGCAGCGAGCGTCATTCCCAGCAGGCGGCATTCCCGGCGGCCCGCCGCATCCACAACAAACTTCAGGAGAAGAGACTATGCAGGACAACACTATTCGAACACAAGACAATGCAACTGAAGAGAACCGGACGACGTCGGTCACCGGCATCCTCGACATCACCCCCAACCACGCCTCACTGCACGTCGACGGCTATCGGCCCGGACCGCGCGACGCTCATGTGCCGCCGCGTTTGATCCGCGAGCACGGACTCCGCCGTGGCGATACCCTCACCGGCACAGTCGGACCCAAACGTGATAGCGCCAAACTCGCGCCGCTGATCCGAGTCGACAGCATCAACGGCCTGCCCCCTGGCAATACCAAGTCGCGACCGCACTTTTCCGACTTGGTTCCCATCTACCCCCAGGACCGCTTGCGGCTGGAGACCGAGCCGCATGAGCTGACCACGCGCGTCACCGATCTGGTCATGCCGATCGGTAAAGGCCAGCGCGCTTTGGTGGTCGCACCACCCAAGGCGGGCAAAACGTCCGTGCTGCAGTCCATCGCACACGGCATCGCCAAGAATCATCCCGAATGCCAGCTGATGCTGGTACTGGTCGGGGAACGCCCGGAAGAGGTGACCGACCTGTCCCGCACGGTGCCGGCCGAGGTCGCCGCCGCGACCTTCGACCAGCCGGCCCACGAACACATCGCGCTCGCCGAATTGGCCATCGAACACGCCAAACGCCTCGTAGAAACGGGCCGCGACGTGGTCGTGCTGCTGGACTCGCTGACCCGGCTCGCCCGCGCCTACAACCTGGCGGCCGCCGGGTCCGGCCGCATCCTCTCCGGTGGCGTCGACGCCGGGGCGCTCGCGCCACCGAAGAAATTCCTCGGCGCCGCGCGCAACATCGAGAACGGCGGCTCACTGACCATCATCGCCAGCGCCCTGGTCGAAACCGGATCGCTCGCCGACACCGTGATCTTCGAGGAATACAAGGGAACCGGAAACGCCGAATTGAAACTCGATCGGCACCTCGCCGACCGCCGCCTTTTCCCCGCGATCGACATCGACCGGTCGAGCACACGCAAAGAGGAACTGCTCCTCTCCCCCGATGAACTCACCGCCATTCAGTCCCTGCGAAAGACCCTCGCGGGCCGCGACCCGCGGCAAGCAATCGAACTACTGCTGACCGGCCTCGGACAAACCGAAACCAACCACGAATTCCTGACACAGATCCGCACCGCAGGGTGAGCCGGTGCTGGACTTACCAGCGTCGAATACCTCGCCCCTGGCCGCGGGCTTCTTTCGGACATACGGTGAGGTGCTCCGCAGGCCCAGGGTCGATAAGTCGCAGCGCCATACGGGGACTCATGTTCAGGCGGACGGCGGTGAGCACGGTACCTAGAGACGCCACTTGTCGATTGCTTCGGCAAGCGGCCATCGGGCCTCCACGTCCTCGGCATCGAAGATGACGTCGGCGCAACGCATCACTTGCTCGATATGCCCGGCGAGATGCGCCCGTCCAGGAACGAAGACTGCCTCCGCCTGGGTCCGCTCTACCTGGTCGAGCAGCAGGCCGATCGGGTCATCCGTCCGCACCGAAAGCGCAATGGTTTTGCACAGGTCGTATCCGAGGCGCTTGGCCAGACTCCGCATCATCGTCTCCAACCATTTCTGATGCGGTCCTGCGATATCCGTCCGCAAGTACCCGATGGCACGAGGACGGCCAGAGGGCGTCATCGCACACCTCCGGACGGTCCGGCGGGCCGGTCATCGATGACCTCGACACCGGTCCGAGTACACGTTCCCGGCCCATCGGTCCGATGCTCGCCGATCCGGCCATCGATCACCGGCACCATCCGCTGACAGAGCAGGCACATGGCCTGTTCGATCGGACCTGTCATGCCCCGCGCGTACGCCGCACCGCACATGCTGACCGTGATTCGCGCCCGGGCGTGTTGCGGCGAACCGCTTCTCTGCTTCATCATCCGTGCTCCCTCCCTCGGCTTCAGATAGGCCACGGCGCGGGTGACCGCGGCACTGCCGCGAGACCGGGCCGGTGGAACACCATGACGATCCCAAAAACATGTGTCCGCTAAAAGGCCATGAAATAGGACATCGATGGGACCTTTCCGCCTAATGGCCTTGCGAGAGCGGCCCGTCCGTGGACTACTCTGGCCGCATGCCATCGTCAGGGAACGCTTCGCTTCGCGCGGCCAGGCAGGCACTGGGCCTTCGATCTCAAACGGCACTCGCCGAAGCGGTCACGGAGGCTGCCCGCCAGATCGGACTGCGCATCGAGGTCGCCGGCCGGACCGTCCGTCGATGGGAGTCGGCCAATCCGCCGTGGCCTCATCCCGAGCACGCAGCCGCACTCGAAGCGCTTTTCCAGCGACCGGTCACGGAGCTGGGCTTCTCACCACCTTGGGCCGAGGATGCCGCTTACCCCCGCGCGGGGCAGGTGCCTACCAGCGCACACTCACGGCCTCCACGCAAGGCGTTCGGCACAGCCGCAACACCACTTCCGGCTTCCGTGGCAAAGGACTTCGCTGCGATCACAGCGTCCCATCGGCACCTGTACTGGTCGACCCCGGCCGCTCGGCTGCACCGGTTGGTTGCCGATCATGCGCAGTTCGGCAGCGAACTCTTGCCGCAGGTCCCCGGTGCCGCCAAGACGATCTTGGCACGCGCTGTGTCGGAATCGAGTTTGCTAGCGGGTCGTTTGGGATTCTTCGACCTCCAACAGCCCGAGCTGGCACAGCCGAGCCTCGTGCTCGCGCTTCAGGCCGCGCACGAAGCCGGGGACTATCTGCTCGGCGCTGCGGCGCTTGCGCACATGGCCTTCGCGCCGGCGTTTTCGGAAGACGCTTCTCGCGCTGGAGAGGCCCGTGAACGATTGCGAGCCGCACGCGCTTTCGCGGGCAGAGGCAACGCCAACGCCGAGACAATGGCTTGGCTGGACGCAGTAGAGGCGGAAGTCGAAACGCGGTTCGGTGACACCCGGCGGGCCCTCGACCTTATCCATCACGCTGAGAAGATCTACAACGAGCACGACAGCGACTCGCACCCATCACCTGAGTGGTTCGACTGGTTTTCTCCAGTCCGCCTTGCCGGCTTCAAAGGAAACACACTCATTCTCGCCGGCAGGGGCCGCGAAGCGGGGGAAACTTTGGAGCAGGTGCTCAGCGACCTGCCCGAGGAAGCTGCAAAGCAGCGGTCGATCTATCTCGCTGATGCAGCCGCCGCAGCGGTGCTGGAAAAGAATCCCGAGCAGGCGTGCCGGTATCTCGGGGAAGCCCTCGAGCTACTCGGGCGCCACTGGTATGCGACTGCGCTCCATCGGATCAAGGCAGTACGGCAAACGCTCACACAGTGGGACTCCTTGCCCTCGGTGCGAAGCCTCGATGAACGGCTGTACGACTGGCATACAACCGTCAATTCGCTGGTCGGCTAACTCGCGTCGTTCTCGGCGGCGACGATGCCTGCCAGTTCATTGAGGTCGCTGATCTGCCAGTCCGAAAGTTCAGCGACCTCTTTCTTGTTGCGGTGGATCCACCCCCAGGGACCCCTCCGCACATAGGCAGTGCGCATACCGGCTTGCTTCGCAGGTGCGACGTCGTTGTCGATGCGATCCCCGACGTAGACGATCTCGTCAGCGGGTCGCCCCGCTACCTCGATAACTTTGCCGAAGAACTCGAGAGAAGGTTTCTGCACACCCCAGTCGTCAGAGGTAGCGACGAAGTCGGTGGGCAGATCCAAACCTCGAAGCAGCGTTCCCGCACGGGCAGTTTGATTCCCGACGACTCCGACCCAGACACCCATCTCGCGAAGCTTCGTCAACGCCGGACGAACATCGGGATAGAGGTCGTCTTCACCGAACCACTCCGCCCGCCCGGCATCAGCCCTTGCTTGCCGTTCCTTGTCGAGGTCGAACCCAGGACGAAAGATCTGGAATGTCTCACGGTAATCGAGGCCAGTGGCGATGACCGCCCCGAACGCTGCCGCGAAGGTATGCCGGGGAACTCCGAGCCAGTCCGCCCACGTTCCGTACTCTCGAGTCTCGTCGACCAGGGTCTCCCCGACATCAAAGACAACCGCGGAAATCACCAGCCAACCGTACCCGGTCGCCTTTCCGGCCTCTCGTGCCGCGGCAAGGAGCCGCTCACGGAGTTGGTGGCGCGACTGCCCTCGCAGTCTTCACCGCATGGCAATCCGGGCACAGCGCAATCATGTGCACTGGATGATCCCGGCCGCCAGTGGCGATGTCGGAAACATGATCGACCTCGAGAACTGGGTGCCCTCGGTCGGTGTGATCCGGTGCCGGCTTGCCGCGTTCAGGGTTCTCGCATAACCCTCCGCTGCTCGGTGAGGTGATCCACCACTAACCCGGTCGAGAGTCGGTCGTGTGCCGACGCGGTGGGGCCGCCAGTTGGCGCGCATTGGTGGCCCCACTGGATGGCGGTGGTATCGGTGATCCGGGGCAAGGCCAGGCATCGGCGAGGCAGCCCTCGGTTCCAACCTTCTGCGGCTGGACGCAGGCGGTCAGGTCCCCGCTTCGGAGGGATCCGATCGCTCCCGAGTCACCGACCGCGGCATTCGAGGGAGGCCGATCTGGCCTCGCGGCGCGCAGTCATCGACATGCTCTGCGAGGTGCGTCTGTTACCTGCACTGCGCGAGCGAAGCCCTCCGATCTCGAGACGGCCCGAATCAACCTCGAATAGCGGATCCACTTGCCGAAAGGACGGCATGTTGTTCCTCCTCCTTCTCCAAGTTTCCTCGAGAAAACTGAGCGGCAGCAGGCGACGGCGTGACCAGACCCCGCTGATTCGGTCCGGCTGGCGACAAGGTAGCGATTAGTTACACCTTGGGTCCCTGGTGTGCAGCTCCGCTCCGGACGATGGTTTACATATGAGTGGCATGCAATCGACCACCCAGGCGTGGCGGGAGAAGTTCCGGACCCGCGGCCGGACCACGATCATCTTGGCTTACGGAGTGCTCCTCGCGGGACTGAGCACGGCTGCCGTAGCCATCGTCATTCCCCGACTTGCGTATGCGATGTCCGGCATGGATGTCTCGACCATGCTGATCTGGCTGGCAATTCCGGTCTTCATCGTCGCCGTTGCGGCGGAGTTCGTGTACCTCAGGCGTCACGACAAGCCGTACGACTACCGTGACTCGGCTACCTCCATCGCCGCCGGCCTGGGGTACCAACTCCTCAACCTTCCATGGGCGCTGGCGGAACTCGCGATCTTCGCGTCTGTTTCTTCGCTGGTGCCGTGGCACCTCGAGGGTTGGGGTGCGTGGGCCGTCGCACTTGTCGGGGTCGACTTTGCCTACTACTGGTTTCACCGCGCGCACCACGAAATCCGGGTGTTCTGGTCGGTCCACTTCGTGCACCACTCGAGCGAGAGCTTCAACCTCACCACGGCACTGCGTACGCCTTGGCTGGTTGTCACGTCCCTGCCGTTCCTTGTACCACTGGCACTGACGGGAATCGATGGCAAGATCATCGCCGCCTCCTACGCGATCAACCTGCTGTACCAGTTCGGCATCCACACCGAGGTCATCGTCAAGCTCTGGGCGCCTATCGAATTCGTGTTCAACACGCCGAGCCACCACCGCGTGCACCACGGCTCCAACACCGAATACCTCGACCGCAACTACGGTGGCGTGCTCATCATCTGGGACCGCATCTTCGGCTCCTTCGAGCCGGAGGGCGAGCGGGCGATCTACGGCCTCACCAAGAACGTCGACACCTACAACATCGCAAAGATCAACGCCCGCGAGATAGTCGCGATCTGGCAGGACGTCAAGAACGCGGCGAAATTCTCGGACAAGCTCGGCATCCTGTTCCGGGGTCCCGGTTGGCAGCCACAGCCGACCCAAGCGATCAGCTAAGCCGGCGGCTCGGCGCGTCGCCACGCCTCGAGCTGCTGAAATGCGCCCCGAGCAGGCGCTACTTGTTCTTCGACGGAGACGCTACTCCGCTACGGAACTCGACGACGTCGCCGTCGGCCATGACGTAGTCCTTGCCTTCCATGCGGACCTTGCCCGCGGCTTTGGCGGCGGCCATGGAGCCTGCTTCGAGCAGGTCTTTATAGGCGACGACTTCGGCCTTGATGAAGCCGCGTTCGAAGTCGGTGTGGATGACGCCTGCGGCCTTGGGGGCGGTGTCGCCCTGGTGGATGGTCCAGGCGCGGGCCTCTTTCGGGCCTGCGGTGAGGTAGGTCTGCAGGCCCAGGGTGTGGAAGCCGGCGCGGGCGAGGGCGTGCAGGCCGGGTTCGGTTTGGCCGATGGATTCGAGGAGTTCCATGGCGGATTCCTCGTCGAGTTCGAGGAGTTCGGCTTCCACCTTGGCGTCGAGGAAGACCGCATCGGCTGGAGCGACGGACGCTTTCAGCTCGGCGACCTTCGCTTCGTCGGTGAGCACCGACTCGTCGGCGTTGAAGACGTAGAGGAAGGGCTTGGTGGTGAGCAGCGAAAGTTCTTTGAGCAGCTCGGTGTCGACCTTGTCGGCCGCGGCGAACAGGGTGGTGCCGCTGTCGAGGATCTCCTGCGCGGCCTTGGCGGCGTCGGCGACCGGCTTGCGGTCCTTCTTGACCTTGGCTTCCTTCTCCAACCGCACGACCGCCTTCTCCAGGGTCTGCAGGTCGGCGAGGATGAGTTCGGTCTCGATCACCTCGATGTCGGCGCTGGGGTCGACGCGACCGTCGACGTGCACCACGTCGTCATCGGCGAACACCCGCACCACCTGGCAGATGGCATCGGCCTCGCGAATGTTGGCGAGGAACTTGTTGCCCAGGCCCGCGCCCTCGGAAGCGCCCTTCACGATGCCCGCGATGTCGACGAACGACACGGTGGCGGGCACGATCCGCTCGGAGGAGAAGATCTCGGCCAGCTTGTTCAGCCGCGGGTCGGGCAGCGGAACCACGCCGACGTTGGGCTCGATGGTCGCGAACGGGTAGTTCGCGGCGAGCACGTCGTTCTTGGTCAACGCGTTGAACAGCGTCGACTTTCCGACGTTGGGCAGGCCGACGATTCCGAGGGTGAGACTCACGAGGAACAGAGTCTACGCGGCGTACCGACTCACCTGTCCCGCGAGTGGCACATGGTTGAGGGGTCTTCTCGGACTTTGCCGCGACCATGTGCCACTCGCGGTACCCCATCAGGGGATGAGGACTACTTTGCCGAGATTGGCGCGGGCTTCGATGACGGTGTGGGCGGCGGCGGCTTCGTCGAGCGGGAATTCGGCGTGTACGGCGGGGCGGAGCTGGCCGGAGGCGAAGTATTGCCACAGCTCTTGGCGCCAGTGCTCGTAGAGGTCGGGTTGTCCTTGGGCGATGCGGGCCATCTGGAAGCCGATCACCGATTTCGCGCCGACGAGCAGGTCGTATGCCTGGATGGTGCCCCCGCCGGAGCTGTAGGCGACCAGCCTGCCGCCGGGGGCGAGGGCCGCGAGCGCGGGAGAGAGCAGGTCGCCGCCCACCGCGTCGAGCACGTAGTCGGCGGGAGCGCCCCACGACTGCCGACCGTATTCGACCACCTCGTCGGCTCCGAGTTTTTGTACGAACTCGGCCTTGGCGAGATCCGACACCGCGCCGACCACCCGTGCGGCGCCGCGCACCCGCGCCAGCTGGAGCGCGAGGTGGCCCACGCCGCTCGCGGCGGCGGTGATCAGGGCGGACTCGCCCTCCGCGGGAGACGCGGCGTCGAGCGCCCCGAGCGCCACCAAGCCGCTGCGCACCAGCGCGACGGCGTCGACCGCCGACGCTCCGTCGGGGATCGGCGAGGCCATCGCCGCCGAGAGCAGGGCGTAGTCGGCGTAGCCGTGGCCGAACACCAGGCCGGTCACGCGGTAGCCCGGCGCGTACCGGTCCACGCCCTCGCCTACCGCGACCACCTCGCCGGCGACCTCCCCGCCCAAAGCGATCGGTTCGCGCTGCTCACGCACCTTCCGCACCACCGGCAGGGTCACCCCGACCGCCTCGACGCGGACCAGGAGTTCACCCGGCCCGGGCGTCGGGACCTCGACCGAGACGAGCTCGAGCACCTCGGGACCACCGCCGCGCTCGTACTGCACCCGCCGCATCACACCTCCAGAAATCGTTAGGAGGCGCAACGGTAACCGGATCCAGGCCGGCGACCCCAGTCAACTACACGCTGTAGTGGTACAACTCACCGTCTCCTGGCACCGGTGGAGAGATTCCTCGGCAAGCGTTCGCCGTCACGACCGATCGTCCGCTCGAAGCACCATCCGCGCACTGCCCGAGACTACGAACCGGGATCCGTGCCGATCCGCGAGCGGATTCATCCGGTGCCGGTGCGGCCGCACCGCACGTACTGTTCGGCATCCGCATCACGGCCGACGACCTGGCCGGCTGCCTGCTCGACCTGGCCACCGACGAATCGCGATTCACAAGCACGTCAACGTGGCGAACTGATCGACCTGGCGGCGGGCCACATGTCGGTCTCCCGGCGTAGCGTGACGCGTATGGAGCCGACCACGGAGGTGGTGACGGCGCGTCCGGCACCCGCGCTCGCGGCGTTCATCGACCGCTACATCGGGTATCGCATGTACGGGTTCGCGGCGGGGATCCATCGCGGGCTGCCCTCGCGGCACATGACGTTCATCGTCGCGATCGGCCCCACGATCGACGTCGTGGAGCAGACCGATCCGCGACAGGCTCCGCAGAACTACCGGTGCGTGCTGAGCGGCCTGCAAGCGAGCACGGCGCTGATCGCGCACGACGGTCGCCAAGAGGGCGTGGCCGTGGCGCTGACGCCACTCGGTTGCCGCACCTTGTTCGGCATCCCCGCGGCGGCGCTGTGGGACACGTCGGTCGAATTCTCCGATGTCGTCGGCCCCGCAGGCCGGGAGTTGTGGGAGCGGTTGCAGTCCGCGCCGACCTGGCCGGACCGTTTCGCCACCTGTGATCGGGTGCTTTCGGCGCTCGCCCAGCCGGATCGCTCGGTCGGTCCCGAACTCACCTGGGCTTGGCGCAGCGTGGTCGGTTCGGGCGGCGGCCTCTCGATCGGCCCGCTGGCCGAGGAGATCGGGTGGAGCAGGCAGCATCTGACGCGCCGATTCAGTCGTGAGTTCGGTCTGAGCCCGAAGCTCGCCGCCCGGATCACCCGTTTCGAGCGGGCGCGCCGCATGCTCGCGCAGACGCCTTCGTACATCACGATCGCCCAGGTGGCCGCCGCGTGCGGGTACTACGACCAAGCCCATCTGGATCGCGACTTCGCCGACCTCGCCGGAACCAGCCCGACCGGCTGGCTGGCCGAGGAGGTTCCATCCGTCCAAGCCGCCGACGAGTTCGCCGGATGACGATCGACGCATGACGAATCCGACAGAAATCAGCACCCGCACCGCCGTCTGGCCCACCCTGACCTTCCGCGATGCCCGCGCCATGGCCACCTTCCTCGTCGAGGCGTTCGGCTTCCGGGAGGCCGCGCTCTACGCCCGCGAGGACGATCCGTCGATCGTCGAGCACGCGGAACTGCGCTGGCCGCTGGGCGGCGGCATCATGTTCGGCTCGGCGGGCAAGGACGACGGACCGTTCGGCACCCGCCCGACCGGCACCGACTCGGTCTACCTGGTCTGCGAGGAGCCGGACGCCTTGTTCGACCGAGCGACCGCCGCCGGTGCGGAAGTGGTTCGTGACCTGCGCGACGAGGACTACGGCTCGCGCGGCTTCACCGTCCGCGACCCCGAGGGCAACCTGTGGAGCTTCGGCACCTACTGGGGTTCGACCGACTAACGACCGCCCAGCCCCGACATCGCGATGCCGCGGATGAACGCGCGCTGGGCGATCGCGTAGATCACCAGCAGCGGAAGCAGGATGACGACCGCGGCGGCCATGAGGATCGGCCACTGGGTGTGGTACTGGCCTTGCAGCCGGACCAGACCCAGTGTCGCGGTGGCGACGCCCTCCCGCTGGATCATCACCAAGGGCCAGAGGAAGTCGTTCCACACCGTGATCCAGGTGAGCACGGCGAGCACCATCAACGCCGGACGGGTGTGCGGCAGCAGCACCCGCCAGTAGACCTGCCAGGTGGAGCAGCCGTCGAGGATGGCGGCCTCCTCCAGTTCCTCGGGCAGCGTGCGGAAGAATTGCCGCATCAGGTACGTGCCGAACGCGCTGCCGAACAGTCCGGGCACGATCATCGCCCACGGCGTGTCCACCCAGCCGAACGCCCGCATCAGCAGGAACTGCGGGATCACCGTGACGGTCAGCGGCACCATCAGCGTCGCGAGATAGGCGAGGAACAACATGTCGCGCCCGCGAAAACGCAAGCGCGCGAACGCGTAACCGGCCAGTGAGCAGAAGAAGACCTGGCCCGCCGTGACGCACACCGCGTAGACCGTGGTGTTGAGCAGCATCCGCCCCATCGGCAGCAGATCGAAGACCTTGCCGTAGTTCGACCACTGCGGCCGCTGCGGGAGAAACGCGGCGTCGGCGATCTCCCCGTCCCGCTTCAGCGAGCCGGACACCGCCCACAGGATCGGCAGCAGCGCGCACCACGCGATGCCGGCCAGCACGGCGTACATCGCGGTCCCGCGCACCACCCGCCGCACGATCGCACGGTCGGCCCGGCTGGACGCGACGATCGCGCGATCACGCCGGACCGGCAGCGCGCGTCGCACCACCTCGTAGGTGTTCACTGTTCCACCTCCGACCGCCGGGCCATCCGCAGTTGCACCAGCGTCAGCACGAACAGCATCGCGAAGATCACCCAGGCCAGCGCGGAGGCGTAGCCCACCTCGTAGAAGCCGAACGCGTTCTGGAACAACATGATCCCCAGCAGATAGGTGCCGGTCTCCGGCCCGCCGTTGCCGCCGGTCAGCGCGTAGGCCTGGTCGAATGCCTGCACCGAGTTGATGACCGTGATGATGAAGACGAAGGACAACGGTCCCCGGATCAACGGCACGGTGATCGCGAAGAACCGCCGCAGCGCCCCTGCCCCGTCGATCTTCGCGGCCTCGTAGAGCGTTTCCGGCACCCCCTGCATCGCGGCGAGCAGGATGACCGTCGCGAAGGGCACGCTCTTCCACACGGTGACGATGCTGAGCGAGACCAGCGCCCAATCGGGGTCGGTCAGCCAGGGCACCGCGTCGATGCCGATCCAGCCGAGCGCGACGTTCAGCAACCCGTCGTCGGTGAACAGGAACCGCCACACCACCGCCATCGCGACCGCCGACGCGACCAGCGGCAGGAACGCGATCGTCCGAAAGATCCCGATACCGGCCAGCTTTCGATTCAGCGCGGCGGCGACGGCGAGTCCGATCGTCACGGTGGGCACCAAGGTCAGCACCGTGAAAACGGCCGTGTTTCGCACGGCGATGAGAAACAACGGATCGGATCCGAATAGCCGCCGATAGTTGTCCAGACCGACAAAACGCATGGGGCTGAACAAGTCCCACGAATGAAAACTCAGATAGAGCGAAAAGCCCAGCGGAAACAACAAGAAAATCGCCACGGCCGCCACGTTGGGCGCGACGAATGCCCAACCGGCACTCTCCCGACGCCGGGCCAGACGAGACGAAACGCCGCCGAGGTCTTTGCCCGCGGTTTGCGACGGCCGTGCCCGGCTCATGGCGTGTCCAGCAGCGCGTCGACGTCGGCGGCGAAACGCCCGTCCAAGGACGCGGCGGTGGCGGCGCCGCGCAGCACTCGGTTGGAGCCGCGCTCGAGCAAGGCCGACACTTTGCCCCACGCCGGGGTCACCGGCAGCGGCCGGGAACTGGCCGGGCCGTCGGTGAACACATCGAGATTGCGGACCTCACGGTGGGCGGCGGCGAAACCCGGCGAACTCATGGCCGATTTCAGCACCGGAACGAACAGCCCGGACGCGGCGATGATCGCCTGCCCTACCGGCCCGGTCGCGAACTTCACGAACTTCCATGCCTGTTCGATGCGCGGACTGTCCGCGGCGATGGCCAGCCCGGTACTGCCGACGTCGGTGACGGCGCCGGGACCACCGCGCGGGCCGACCGGCAGCACCGTGACGTCGATGGGGAGATCGTCGTGTCCGGCGAATTCGGAATACAGCCAGTGCCCGCCCAGTGCCATCGCCGCCCGGCCCCGCCGGAACAGATCGGGCGCCGAAACCGAGAGCGTGTCGGCGGCTTTCGGCGCCACGCGATGACGTACGGCGAGGTCGGCGTAGAACTGGAACCCTTCGGCGAACCGCGGATCGCCGAGGTTGGTCCTGGTCGGATTCACCGACGGCGAGAACCACTCGGCCCCGTTGTTCATGCCGAAGCAGGCCGCCGAGAAGTACGGCACCCAGGCGTCGGCGAAGCCCCACCGGGTCCGGCCGGACGAGTCGTGCCTGGTCAACGCGGTAGCGGCAGCCAGGAACTCATCGAACGACCAGGCATCGCGCCAGCGCACGGGCGGGATGATCCCAGCCTCTTCGAACAGTTTCCGGTTGTAGTACAGGAATATCCCGGACCACTGTTCGGGCAACGCGTACTGCCCGCCCGCGTAGCCGAAGGTGTCGTACAGCGCCGGATAGCTGTCGGCGCGGAGCTGGGCCGCGTATTGCGGATCGCGACGCAGCAGCGTGTTCAGGTCCAGCAGTACACCGCGCTCGGCCAGCCCGGAATACAGCAGCTCCCAGGCCATCAGCACGTCCGGGCACTTGCCGCCCGCGCAGTAGGTGAGCATCTGCTGTAGTGGGTCCGGCCCCGACATGATGGTGCGAATCCTGATGTCCGGGTGCCGTTTCCGGAACTCATCGATGATCTTCAGCCGGACCCGCGCCTCTTCCGGTCTGGCCTGGAAGAAGAAGGTCAACGCGTCGTCATCGGACCCGCATCCGCCGCCGGCCAGCAGCCCGGCGGCCAGCGCCGACCCGAGCAGCGTCCGGCGACGGACCCGGGCGACGGGATTCGCACGCAACGCAGCCCTCCTCCCAGGGCGGATGTGGAGCTTCTCGAACCGCATGGCAGCATACGTTCGGCAATCACATGGTGACGGCCGACACATGAACAATATTTCACGGTGCCCGCCTGGCGTCCGGAATCGGCACGACGGCGAACTCCGATCGGATACGTTGTCACGTGTTTCAGCAAGATCCTGCGCGTTTCACAGGAGAGTAGGCCGATGGCGACAATCGAATATCTGCGGACCGATCCCGATCTGCCGCCCGTCGGCGTGGTCGACAAGTCCCCGATCACTCCGGCCAAGAAATTGATCTTCGCCGGGATCGGCGCGCTCGGCGCCATAGCTTGGGCGGTGCTCGCCATCTCGCGCGGCGAATCGGTGAACGCGGTGTGGATCGTGATCGCGGCGGTGTGCACCTACGTCATCGCGTATCGGTTCTACGCCAGGTTCATCGAACGCAAGATCACCAAACCGCGCGACGACCTGGCCACGCCCGCCGAGATCCTGGAGAACGGCAAGGACTACATGCCGATGGACCGGCGGGTGCTCTACGGGCACCATTTCGCCGCCATCGCGGGCGCGGGTCCGCTGGTCGGACCGGTGCTGGCCGCGCAGATGGGCTACCTGCCGGGGACCATCTGGATCGTGGTCGGCGTGGTCGCGGCCGGCGCCGTGCAGGACTACCTGGTGCTGTGGGTTTCGATGAAGCGGCGCGGTCGCAGCCTCGGGCAGATGGCCCGCGACGAGCTGGGCGTGATCGGCGGCTGGTCGGCCATCGTCGGCGTCCTGGTGATCATGATGATCCTCCTGGCGGTGCTCGCCCTGGTGGTCGTCAACGCGCTCGCGCACAGCCCGTGGGGCGTCTTCTCGATCGGCATGACCATTCCGATCGCGCTGTTCATGGGTGTGTACCTGCGGTTCCTGCGGCCGGGCAAGGTCGGGGAGGTCTCCGCCATCGGGTTCGCCCTGCTGCTGCTTGCCATCGTGAGCGGCGGCTGGGTGTCGGAAACCGACTGGGGCGCGGACTGGTTCACGCTCTCGCCGGTGACCATCTCCTGGCTGCTGATCGCCTACGGCTTCTTCGCCTCGGTGCTTCCGGTGTGGCTGCTGCTGGCGCCGCGCGACTACCTGTCGACGTTCATGAAGGTCGGCACCATCGTGCTGCTCGCGGTCGGCATCCTGGTCACGCTGCCGGTGCTGCAGGCGCCCGCGGTCTCGTCGTTCGCGTCCAGCGGCACCGGGCCCGCCTTCGCGGGCTCGCTGTTCCCGTTCCTGTTCATCACCATCGCCTGCGGCGCGCTGAGCGGTTTCCACGCGCTGGTCTCCTCCGGCACCACGCCGAAGCTGCTGGAGAAGGAATCGCACGCCAGGATGATCGGCTACGGCGGCATGCTGATGGAGTCGTTCGTCGCGGTCATGGCCATCATCACCGCTTCGATCATCGACCAGCACCTGTACTTCGCGATGAACGCGCCGGTCGGTCTCACCGGCGGTACCGCGGAGAAGGCCGCTGCCTACACCAACAGCCTCGGACTCAGCGGGCCCGCGGTGACGCCGGCGGAGCTGAGCCAGGCGGCGAGCGATGTCGGCGAGTCGACGATCATCTCCCGCACGGGCGGCGCGCCGACGCTGGCGGTCGGCATCTCAGAGGTGTTCCACCAGTTCCTCGGCGGCGCGAGCATGAAGTCGTTCTGGTACCACTTCGCGATCATGTTCGAGGCGCTGTTCATCCTCACCACGATCGACGCGGGCACCCGCGTGGCGCGGTTCATGCTCTCCGACGCGCTGGGCAACTTCGGCGGGCCCGCGAAGAAGTTCCGTGATCCGTCCTGGCGGGTGGGCGCCTGGCTGTGCTCCGCCATCGTGGTCGCCGCCTGGGGTTCGATCCTGCTGATGGGCGTCACCGATCCGCTGGGCGGCATCAACACGCTGTTCCCGCTGTTCGGCATCGCCAACCAGTTGCTCGCGGCCATCGCGCTGACCGTGGTGCTGGTGATCGTGGTGAAGAAGGGCCTCGCGAAATGGGCCTGGATTCCGGGCATTCCGCTGGCCTGGGACCTCGTGGTGACCATGACGGCGTCGTGGCAGAAGATCTTCTCCGCCGACCCGAAGCTCGGATACTGGAAGCAGCACAGCATCTGCCAGACCGCGCAGGACGCCGGGAAGCTCTGCCTGACGGCGAAGACCCAGGACGACATGGACGCGATCGTGCGCAACACCTTCATCCAGGGCACGTTGTCGATCGTGTTCGCGGTGCTGGTGCTGATCGTGGCGGTCGTCGGCGCGGTGGTGGCCTACCGGGCCTGGCGCTCCGGGGAGACGACGACCACCGAGACGCCGGAGGAGCCGTCGAAGATCTTCGCGCCCAGCGGATTCGTCGCCACGGCCGCGGAGAAGGAAGTCCAGAAGCAGTGGGACGAGTTGATCGCGACCGGAAAGGTGCGCGCTCCGGGCGCGGCACACGTTCACGCGCAATGAGCGATTCCGCGACCCAGGGTGCCGACCGGTCCGCGCGACCGGTCGGCGCCCGGCTGCGCACGGCCGCCCGCGTCTGCCGCGACGGCTTTCGCGCGGGCGTCTGGTGGTTCAACTCCATCCTCGGCGGGCAGGACTACCAGCGCTACATCGAACACCTGCGCCGCAGGCATCCGGACCGCGCCGTTCCGACCGAGCGGGAGTACTGGCGGCAGCGGCATGCCGAGGCGGATCGCAATCCGGCCAACCGCTGCTGCTGAGCGGGACGATTTCGGCGCGCGCCGCCACACGTCGTTTTGGCAGTTTCCACACCTGTGGTGGGGCGGCAGTTGTGCGATGTCATGGCAGTTGTGCGAGGTGGTGACCACCGCCCGCGATCGTGGCCGATTCCCGCTAGCACGGGTTCGCCGCAGCTGCCATTGTGGTGTGCGTGACGATCACGGCATTGGATTTCGAACGTTGCTACCGCGCGGTGTCGACCCGGGACTCGCGATTCGACGGGCAATTCTTCACCGCGGTGCGCACCACCGGAATCTATTGCCGCCCTTCGTGTCCGGCGATCACTCCGAAGCGGGCCAACGTGTCGTTCCTGCCGACCGCCGCCGCGGCACAGCAGGCGGGCTACCGGGCCTGCCGCCGCTGCCTGCCCGACGCGGCGCCCGGCTCGCCGCTGTGGAACACGAGGGCGGACCTGGCCGCCCGCGCGATGCGGCTGATCGGTGACGGCGTGGTCGAACGGGCCGGGGTGCCCGGGCTGGCCGCCACGCTCGGCTATTCCCAGCGCCAGCTCACCCGGGTGCTGACCACCGAACTGGGTGCAGGGCCGCTGGCGCTGGCCAGGGCGCACCGGGCCCACACCGCGCGGCTGCTGATCCAGACCACCGCGATGCCCATGTCCGATATCGCGTTCGCGGCGGGATTCGCCTCCATCCGCCAGTTCAACGACACGGTGCGCGAGGTGTTCGCGGTCAGCCCCACCACCATGCGGCTCGAGGCGCAGCGCGCGAAGACCGCGGCCCCTGCGCGCCCGGCGCCCGCCGGCAGCGGATCGCTCACACTGCGCCTGCCCTATCGAGAGCCGCTCGACCGGGCCTGGCTGGAGTGGTTCCTGTCCGCGCACGTCGTGCCGGGTATGGAGCTTTGGGAGAACCGCACCTACACAAGGAACCTGCGCACGCCCCATGGGCACGCCACCACGCGGCTGAGCTTCCAGCGCGATCACGTGCGGGCGGAATTGTCTCTGCACGACATGCGCGATCTCGCGCCGACGGTGACGCGACTGCGGCACCTGCTGGATCTGGACGCCGATCCAGTCGGGATCGATGAAGCGCTCGGTGTGGGAGCCGCTGCGCGCGGAGGTCCCGGGGAACGATTGCCGGACCGCGCCGCCGAAGGCCTGCCGGACGCGGGGGCGGGCTCTCCGCCCGAGAGCGAGGCGCTCACCGACGTGAACACGCTCGACGCGGGGCGCCCGTCGTTCACGCCGGGTATACGCGTCCCGGGGTCCCTGGACGGAGCCGAACTCTTGCTGCGCACCATGATCGGGCAGCAGATCTCGGTGTCCGCCGCGGCCACGCACACCGCCCGGCTGGTCGAGGCGCTCGGCGAGCGGGTGGACGGGCCGATCCCGCTGCTGTTCCCGGCGCCGGAGACGATCGCCGAACGGGGCGCCGAGGTCTTGACCGGACCGGCGCGGCGGATCCGTTCCATCGTCGGGGCCGCCGCGGCACTCGCCTCCGGTGAGCTGCTGCTACACCAGGGGCGCACCGCTGCCGATCTGCGCCGCGACCTGCTCGCACTCGACGGTGTCGGACCGTGGACGGCCGACTACGTAACCATGCGGCTGCTCGCCGACCCGGATGTCCTGCTCGGCACCGATCTGGTCGTCCGCCGTGGCGCGACCCTCCTCGGCATCGATCTGACGGACACCGCGCGCTGGGCGCCGTGGCGGTCGTACCTGTCGATGCACTTGTGGAAAGCGGCGCTGACCAGCCGCGCCACGCCTGCCGAAGTTCCCGCGCTCGCCACCACGAAAGGCCGTGTCGAATCATGAACGCCAGCATCGCCGTCCGCACCCCGGTCCGCGGCGTCCCCACCACCACAGCGGATTTCGCCGTCACGGATACCCCGCTCGGACCGTTCACCACCCTCGTCGACTCCGACGGCGCGGTCCTGGCTTCCGGTTGGACATCCGACGCGGAAAACCTGCGCGGCCTGATCCACCCCAGCCTCCGCCCTGCCGGGCTGCGGCAGCGAGATGCGCTGGGCGAGGTGACCAGCGCCGTCGCCGCCTACCACCAAGGCGACCTCACGGCGATCGACCCGATCCCCGTTCGCCAGCAGTCCGGTGAGTTCCTGCTGCACGCGTGGGAAGTGCTTCGCGCGGTCCCCGCGGGCAGCCCGCTCACCTACACCGAATTCGCCGCCCGCTCCGGCCGCCCCGACGCCACCCGCGCCGCGGCCAACGCGTGCGCCCGCAACGCAGCCGCGCTCTTCGTGCCCTGCCACCGAATCCTGCGCATCGGCGGTGCGCTCGGCGGCTTCCGCTGGGGATTGCCGATCAAGCGGTGGCTGCTCGACCACGAAGGGTGAGCCGCCGGAAGCGATTCGGCGCATAGGCTTGCCCCCCTCCAGCCTTGCCTGGCGCAAAAGGTGTGCGCTCGGAGCCCAGCAAGCGCCGCTGGGTCCGGGGCAAAGTCGCCATTAGCGGCGGGTGCATCTGGCGGTGACCTGAGCGATTGGATAGGTAATCGACTGGGCCGAGACGGACTGTCAGGGCCCGCCGTCGCGGTTCGGCCGCATTGCCGACGTGCGCGGAGTCCAGCGCATCGTTCTCCTGGGGAATCATCGTGACCGTGCGTTGGCTGGAGGTCGTGTCGGCCCGCCCGTGATGGCTCGAGGAGATCGCGTTGAAGGTGATAGTCATCGGAGCGAGTGGCACCATCGGCTCGGCGGTCGTCGCGGCGTTGGAGCCGAATCACGAGGTGGTTCGGGCGTCTCGGCGCGGCCCGGTGCAAGTGGAGGTGACCTGGTCGGCGCACATACAGCCGATCCCGCTGTTGGGCGAACGGCGGCATGACAATCCGGCGAAGCGGGTGCGGCGCCGCCGCGAGGCTGTCAGGCGAGGGTCGCTTGCAAATGGGAGCCCGCGCGGCCGCGGAGGACGTGCAGACGGCTGGGGATGCGCTGGCGCATCTCGTCCACGTGGCTGACGACGCCGACCACCCGGCCGCCCGCGCGGAGTTCGTCGAGCACGCCCATCACGGCGTCCAAGGTGTCGGCGTCCAAGCCGCCGAAGCCCTCGTCGATGAACAGGGTGTCCAGCACCAGGCCGCCCGATTCGGCGGCGACGGTGTCGGCCAGGCCCAGCGCCAGCGACAGTGAGGCCATGAAGGTCTCACCGCCGGAGAGAGTCTTGGCGGGGCGGACGGCTCCGGTGTAGTCGTCACGGATGTCGAGGCCGAGCCCGCCTCGGCGACCGCGCGGACCGGCCTTGTCGGAGTGGACGAATTCGTAGCGACCTCCGGACATCCTGCGCAACCGAAGTGACCCGGCCTGGGCGACCTCTTCCAAACGAGCGGCCAGAACGTAGGAGTGCAGCGACATGCGGCGGTTGTTCGCACCGCGCCCGGCGACCACGTCGGCGAGGCCGTCCAGTTCCTCGAACGCCTGCCGGGCCGGGGCGATCCGGTCCACGGCGGCCCAGAGCTGACCGCCGAGGTCCTCGAGCTGGCTCGCCCGCCTGCTCGCCTCGGCGTGCGCGGCCACCGCGGCGTTGAGTTGGTTCTGCGCGGCCGCCACGAGCGCGTCGAGTTCGGCCAGGTCGCCGGGCTCCTGCTCCGACGCCGCACGGATCTCCGGTTCCGCCAGGACGGCTTCCGCCGCGGCACGGGCGCGGTCGGCCGCCACGAGTTCCGCTTCGATCTCCGCTTGCCGCTGCGGGCCGCGAGCCGCGACGGCGACGACCTTCGCGTAGGCGGTCAGGAGTGCGACATTGTCACGGGCGCCGCCGTCGGCGTCGCGGTGCACCGGTTCGTCCGCACCAGCGGAGCCCGAAGCAGGGTCGACCACGCCGGATTCCTCGGGCACGGCCGACCCTGCACCGGGGAGGTCCGCCGACGAGGGGCCCGCGGGCAGCGCCGCACCGAACTCCCCTTCCAGCACGAAACCCGCGGCGCGAGCCAAGTTTTCGACCCGATCCGCGATCAGCGACACCTGTTCCCGCGCCGCCGCCGCTTCCGCGCGGGCATCGCGCAGGGCGGCCGCCTCGGCGACGAGGGCAGTGAGCCGGGCGCGGCGTCGGTCGACGGTCTCGTCGGCGCCCGCCGCGGCGCGCAGCCGTTCGGTGAGCTCGGTAAGGCGCGACTGCGCGGACACGATGGTGGCGGCGACCGCGCTGCGACGCGCTTCGCAGGCGCGCAGCTCGTCGTGCAGGCGCGCCTCGTCATCGCGCAAACGGGTCAGTTCGGTTCGCAGACCCTCGGCGCCGGCGGCCAGTTCGGAGGTGTCCTCGTAGCGGTCGGTCGCGGCGCGCAGGGCTGCGGCGAGTTCGACGCGGTCGGTGTCGCCGCCGCGGGCGAGGAGCGCCTCGATCTCCCGCTCCAGCCCGGTGATGCGGGCCAGCGCGCGGTCGCGGGTGTCCTCCGCCGCGCGCTCGGCCGCCACGGCGGCCTCCTCCTCGTCCTTGGACACCGCGGTGTCGGTGGGCCGGGCGGGCGCCGGATGCTCCGCGGAACCGCAGACCGCGCACGGACTTCCGTCGACCAGTCCACCGGCCAGTTCGGCGGCCATGCCGGACAGCCTGCGCTCGCGCAGCTCCAGCACGAGTTCTTTGGCGTCGAGGTGTGCCCCGCGGGCGGCGTCGAACTCGATTCGGGCGTGGTCGAGGTCGGTACGGCGGGCGGCCAATTCGACGGCGGCCGTCGCGGCGGCCTGCAACCGCTCGGTTTCGCTGGTGATGCCGGGCAACGCCGCGACCGCTTCGGTGGCTTCGCGCAGCCTGGCCTCGGCCGCGATGAGCGCGGCGGGCAGCTCGTCGCGCCGCGCGGCGAGTTCGGTGACGCGCCGGGCGAGCGTCGCGTCCTCGGCGCGCAGCGCGCCGAGTTCACCGTCGAGCCGGGTGGCCCCGGCGGCGACGGCCAGCACTTCGTCCAGTGCGCCGATCTGCCCGCTCCAGCGCTGGATCGCCGCGTCGATGTCGGCGTCGTCGCGCACCTGCGCGCCGTCGGGATCGATCAGCTCGGTGCCGCCGAGTTCCACACTCGCCGGTTCCAGGAGCCGGGCCGCCAGTCGCTGTGCCGCGCCGCGCTCTTCGCCGTCGCGCTGTCGCTGGGTGCGCACCGCCGAACGCGCTTCATCGATGGCGGCGGCCACCGGCTCGGCCCGGCGCGCGAGGTCGAGTTCGGCCTGTCGAGCGGCCCGAAGCTCGGCGCCGGCGGCGTAGTCGTCCAGTTGGGCGCGCGCGGCGGCCATGCGGCGGCGCAGCTCGCGCAGCCGGCGCTGCTGTTCGGCCTGCTCGCGGGCTCGGGCGGAGTCCCGCTGGCAGCGTTCGAGTTCCGCGACGGCGGTAGCCAGGTCGGCCCGGGCGCCGGACAGCAGATCCTGCGACCAACCCACGCACTCCGCCAGACCGGCCGAATCCGCCACCCCCGCCGCCATACCCACCTGGGTGATCAGCCGCTTGATGCCGTCCGTACGAGCGTCCAACTCCGCTTCGGCGGCGCGGCGGTGCTCGGCGAGCCAGTGCTCGGCGGTGCCGAAACGTCCGGTGTCGAAGAGCTTTTCGAGCAGCTTCTCCCGGTCTTCGTTGTCAGCCCGCAGGAATCGGGCGAAATCGCCTTGCGGTAGCAGCACCACCTGGAAGAACTGGTCGGCGCTCATGCCGAGCAGACGCAGCACCTCCTCGCCGATATCGGGGATCCGGGAGAGGTTCTCCCCGCGGCCGTCCAGCCAGGTCAGCGTGGCCTTGGGGTTGATGGTGCGCAGGCCGGTGCCGTCTCGTTTGAGACGCTGGAACTCAGGGCTGCGCGTGAGACGCAGCCGCCGTCCACCCAGCGTCGCCTCCAGCGTCACCTGCGGTGGCGTTTGCTCCGGTGCGTGATCGGAATGCAGCCGCTTGCTCTCCCCGCGTGCGCCGGGGACCCTGCCGTAGAGCGCGAACGCGATCGCGTCCAGCACCGTGGTCTTGCCGGCGCCGGTCTGGCCGTGCAGCAGGAACAACCCGTCGGCGCCGAGCGCGTCGAAGTCGACGACCGTGGGCTCGGCGAACGGGCCGAACGCGATCATCTCCAGCTTGTGCAGCCTCATGCCACCGCGCCTACGCCCGGCCTCGGCAGTGCGCTCATGCGGTCAGTTCCTCGGTGGCGCCCACCGTGGCCACCTGTTCGGGCTCGGCGACGGCGGCGGCAAGCGCCCGCTCCAGCCAGGTCATCTCGCTCGCGCTGGGTAGGCCGCGGACGTCGGTGAGGAAGCTCCGGGCTACTTCGATGTCGCGGCGGCCGTGCACCCGCTCACGGTAGCGCAGTTCCGGGTTACCCTCGGGCCGCGCCCATTCGACGTGCACGGCGTAGGGGAACCGTTCGCGCAGCTTGCGCATCGCGTCGACCGGGCGGGCGACATCGGTGAGCACGGCGGACACGTAGTGCTGTTCGGCCGCGGTGTGCTCGGTGCCGCTGAGCAGCTCGTCCAGGGTGCCGGTGAGCTTGCTCAGCCCGCGGACGGTCGGCAGGTCGCGGCGTCGCACCGCGCTCAGGCCGGAGGCGTCCAGGTCGACGATCCAGACCGCTTTGCGATGCGCGTTCTCGCCGAACGAGTACGGCAGCGGCGAGCCGGAGTAGCGCACCGGCTCGGCCAGCGTCTGCGGCGAGTGCAGGTGGCCGAGGGCCACGTAGTCGATGCCGTCGAAGGCGGACAGCGGAACCGTCTCCACGCCGCCGACCGAGATCGAGCGCTCCGATCCGGTGGCCTCCCCGCCGACGACGAAGGCGTGGGCGAGTACGACCGTCCGCGCACCCGGCCGCCGTGCGATGTCGGCACGCACGCGCGCCATGGCCGCGTCCAGGATCTCGGCGTGCGAGCGTGCCTGCGGCACTTCGAGTTCGGCGCGGGTGATCTCCGGCTCCAAGTACGGGATTCCGTAGAACGCCACCGGCCCGTGCTCGTCCTCCAGCAGGATAGGGCGATCGGCGTCGGCGACAGTGGTGCGCAGATGCAACCCGCCCGCCGCGGCGAAGCTCGCACCCGCGCCCAACCGGGCAGGCGAATCGTGGTTGCCGGAGGTGGCCACGATCTCGGCGCCCGCGGCACGAATGGCCTCGAATCCCCGGTTGCACACCGCGATCGCGTCGGCGCTCGGAATCGACCGGTCGTACACGTCTCCGGGCAGCACCACCACGTCGACCGACTCCTCGGCCACCAGCTCCGCGATCGCGGTCAGTGAACGAGTCTGGTCGGCAAGCAGATCGACCCCGTGGAACGTGCGCCCGATGTGCCAGTCCGAGGTGTGCAGCATCCGCATGCCGCGAAACCGTAGGGCAACCCACCGACAGAGTTCAATCGCCCCACCCGCTGTGTCGGATCTGCCCAGCCGGGCTACGGCGTGTCCACCGGAACGAGCGAACGTGTCCGGGTCGTCGGGCTGGATTCGCCGACATGCGAATCACCGCATATCCCTTTGCCTCCAGTCCCGCGCTACGCAGGCGATTCCGGATGCCGGAATCTCGAATGGTGTGCGGATGTTACGGAACGCGCTGGCAGCGCCGGTGGCCGACGCGATGCCGAACAATTGCCCGCTGTCGGCTTCTTGTCGGTGACGTACGGCACTATCGGCGCTATGACCGCACCGATGCTCGTCGCACTGCTGCTGGTGTTCGCCGCCGGTCTCGGCCTCGGCTGGTTGGGCCATGCCGCGCGCGCCGGTCACCGCGCCACGGCGGCCGAGGCACGACTCGCGGTCGCGGCGGACAACGAGCGATTACTACGCCAGTCGCTCAGCGCCGCCAACGAGGATGCCGCGCGCAGGCATTCGCACGCCGTCGGCGCGATGGTGGAGCCGCTGCGCGCGGCGGTCGGCGCGCTGAACGAGCACATCCAGCAGGTCGAGCGGCAGCGGATCAGCGCGTATTCGAGTCTGCGAGAACAGGTCGCGAGCATGCAGCGCACCTCCCATCAGCTCACCGGGCAGACCGGCCAGCTGGTCGCGGCACTGCGCGCGCCCCAGGTACGGGGGCGGTGGGGCGAGATCCAGCTGGAGCGGGTGGTCGAGCTCGCCGGGATGACCAGGCACTGTGACTTCCGGACGCAGGTGCACCGAACGGGTCGCGGCGAGGACGACCGGACGGTGCGGCCGGACCTGGTGGTGCGGCTCGCGGGCGATCGGCACATCGTGGTGGACGCGAAGGTGCCGTTCGCCGCCTACCTGGACGCCTGCGGCACCGACGACCCCGATGTGCGCGCCGAGCTGCTCACCAGGCATGCCAAACATCTGCGCGCGCACGTCGACCAGCTGTCGGACAAGGCGTACTGGGCCGCCTTCGAGCCCGCGCCGGAATTCGTGGTGCTGTTCGTGCCCGGCGATCCGTTCCTGGACGCGGCCCTGACCACCGATTCGGAGCTGCTGGAGTACGCGTTCGGCCGCAACGTGATCCTCGCTACGCCGACGACTCTCATCGCGTTGCTGCGCACCATCGCCTTCGGCTGGCGGCAGGAGGCGCTGTCCAAGGACATGGCGACGGTGCAGCGTCTCGGGCGTGAGCTGTATCACCGGCTCGGCACACCGGCAAGCATCTGGACCGGCTCGGCGCGCAACTCGGTAAAGCCGTGGAGGCATTCAACTACACCGTGGCCTCCGTGGAGTCGCGGGTGATGGTCACCGCGCGCAAACTGCACGACCTGGAAATAGCCGAGCAGGACGTGCCTACGATCGGGCGGGTGGATTCCCTGCCCCGCGCGGTGGGCTTCGCCGACGCGGGTGAGTAACCAGCCCGATGGCCGTGCCGCCACGCCGCCGAGCGCGGCGGCAACTAGTGTGCATATCGTGGCTGCTTCCGAACGTGCGCGATCCCGGGTGCCCGCGCCGCAACGCTCGATCCTGCCGTCGGTGCCGGGGATCCCGGTCGGCGCGGCGATCCTGATGGCGGTTGCGTGCACGTTTCTGGGGTTTCTGATCGATGCCAGCGGCGGCAGCGCCGAACTGACCGGCACGTTCGCCGCGCTGTATGTCCTCGGGTGCGTGGCGGCCGTCGCCGCCGTGCGCTACCGCGGCTTGTTCAGCACGATGGTGCTGCCGCCCCTGCTGCTCTTCATCGCCGTGCCGCTGGCCTATCAGCAGCTCACCGGCCGTGGCTCGACCTCGCTGAAGGACATCCTGCTGAACCTGGCGATCCCGCTGGTGAACCGGTTCCCGACGATGATGCTCGCCACGGTCGCCGTCCTGCTGATCGGCGGCGCCCGGATCTACCTGCACCGCCGCGAAGAGGAGTCGGCCCGGCCGCCCTCGTCTCGCCGGGGCGAGAGCTGGGGCAAGCGGTCCCAGGCGAAGAAGGGCGGGCCCGCCCGTTCGTCCGGCGGCCTCGCGGACTCGGCGCGCCGCAAAGCCCGCCGCCCGAAGAAGCAGCCCGACGAGCCCACGCTGGAGGAGGCGGACGAGCCCGCGCCTCGGCCGGCCCGCCGACCGGCGGCGCAGGTCGCCGACGCCGCGCCCCGTGTCGCACCGTCTCGTCCGCGCGAA
>NZ_BAFP01000116.1 GCF_000308455.1 Nocardia abscessus NBRC 100374
GGGTGGACAGTCGCGGGTGGCGGGGTTGTTGCCGGTGTCGCCGGAGTTGCCGCGGCGGTTGCGGGCGGTGTCGCCGCCATTCGCGGGTGTGGTGCCGTTGCAGGAGGTTACGTTGCCCGCGGTGGGGGGTGCGTTGGGGATTCCGGAGGTGGTGTTGGCGGCGTATCGGAATGCGGAGTTGGCATTGGGGTCTTCGGCGCCGGGGTGTGGGTTGTCGTGGCATTTGCTGGCGGGGATCGGGCGGATCGAGTCGGGGCATGCGCGGGGTGGGCGTACGGATGCGGCGGGGACGACGGTGTCGCCGATTCTGGGTCCGGCGTTGGATGGGAGTTTGCCGGGGAACGAGGTGATCAGGGCTGCTGATGGGGGGTATGTGCGGGCGTTGGGTCCGATGCAGTTCTTGCCGGGGACATGGGGTGGTTATGGTGCGGACGGGAACGGGGACGGGGTGGCGGATCCGCACAATGTGTTCGATGCTGCGTTGGCGGCGGGGAAGTATTTGTGTTCGGGGGGTGTGGATCTGCGGGATCGGTCGCAGGAGTTGCGGGCGGTGTTGCGGTACAACAACTCGATGGCGTATGCGGCGAATGTGCTGAGTTGGTCGGCGGCTTATCGGAGTGGGGGTTCGCCGACGCAGGTGCGGATTTCGCCGGATCTGGTGCCGCCGGGGGTGTTGTCGCCGGGTTCGGATATGTCGGCGGTGCGTACCGGTGTGCCGGGTACCGATCCGGCCGAGCAGGCGCGGGCGGCGGGTCAGGCGCCGCTGCCGCGGCCGCGGCCGCAGCCGACGCAGGTGATGATCACGATTCCGGGTCTGCCGCCGATCCCGTGCGGGATCTTCTGCCCACCCCCACCG
>NZ_BAFP01000115.1 GCF_000308455.1 Nocardia abscessus NBRC 100374
CGTCGTCGCTGGAGGCCGCGCTCACGGAATACGCCGTCGCGCAAGATGACCCGCTGCACCCGGCCGCGCTGACGGCCGCGGCGCTCGGCTATCACCGGCGCGAGCGACAGCCGCTGTGGTGGGCGCATGCCGACCGGCTCGACCATCCGGTGGAGGAATGGGCCGACGCGCCGGGAGTTCTGGTCGCCGACTGGGGCACCGTCGACACCAAGTGGCATCGCCGCCCCGACCGCCCGACGATGCGGCGTTACCTGACCCTGACCGGCCGGATCGGAACCGGTGCGAGCAGCTCTCCGGGGCCCAGCGCACTCACTCCCGGCACCACTGTCTACACCTTCTACGACCAGCCGATGGCCGGGATGGTCACCGGCGCGGGCCGGCGGGCCATCGCGACGGCGACGGTGCTCGGCTGCTCGGTGGACGCCGAATTCGACGACACCGTCCGGCTGGAGGAATTGCTGCCCGAGGGCTGCGAGCCCTACGACGAACTGCCGTCCGCGATCGCGCCGGGACTTCCCGCATGGGACGAGAACGCCGCACTGGCAATCGAACTCGCGGCGCAGCAATTGCTGATGACCTTGCCCGGCACGCCCCGCACCGCCGTCTTCGACCTGCTCGCGCGCCGTCCACCCCGGCTGCACGGCGACGCCGGGTTACCCGAGGTGCACGGCGACTACGCCGCCGCGATCACCGCCGCGCTGTGCGCCCTCGACGACTCCTACGTCGCGGTGCAGGGCCCGTCGGGCACCGGGAAGACCGCGACCGCCGCGCGGGTGCTGGAGCGGCTGATCACGCGGAACAAGTGGCGGATCGGCGTTGTGGCTCGTGAGCCTTCGATCGTGGAGAACCTGCTCGACGCGATCGTGCGCGCCGGCGTGCTGCCCGAACTGGTCGCCAAGAAGGACGCGGCGACGGTCGCCCCGGAGTGGGTCGTGATCGACGCCGCCCGCTACCCGCGGTTCCTGGACAGCGCGATCAGCGGGTGCGTCCTCGGCGGCGCACCAGCTGATTTCGCGAACGAAGACCTGGTACCACGCGGGGGCCTCGACCTGCTCGTCATCGCCGACGCAGGCCGCTTTCCGCTGGCCGAGACCGTGTCCGTCGCGGCGTGCGCACGCAACCTGCTGCTGCTCGGCGATCCGGTGCCGTCGACCGCTCGCGGCGCGCATCCGGCCCCGGTCGGCGAGTCGGCGCTCGCCTGGCTGGCCGAGGGACGTCAGACGTTGCCTGCCGAACGCGGCTACTTCCTGGACCGCACCTGGCGGATGCACCCCGCTGTCTGCGAACCCGTCTCCCGCCTGTACTACGACGGCCGCCTGCGCGCCAACGAAACGGTCACCTTGGCCCGGCGTCTGGACGGCGAGGAGCCGGGCGTGGACACCGTCCTGGTGGAGCACTACGGCAACGCCACCGAGTCACCGGCGGAGGCGCGGGAAGTGGTGCGCCGGGTCCGCGCGCTGCTCGGCATGTCCTGGACGATCGGCGCGACCACCCGCAGACTGCACCCGCACGACATCTTCGTGGTCGCGCCGTACGCCGCGCAGGTCGGGCGCATCCGGACCCTGCTGGCCCGCGCCAAGATCGAAGACGTCCTGGTCGGCACGCCGGATCGATTCCGCGGCCGGGAGGCGGCGGTGGTGCTGCTCTCCATGACCACCTCCAGTCCCGCCGACGCTCCCTACGGCATGCCGTCGCTGCTGTCGCGCGGCCTGATCCACGCGCTGTGCCGCGCCATGTGGAAGGCGGTGGTCATTCGCTCACCGCTGCTGATCGAGTACCTGCCCGCCACCGCGGACGAACTCGCCGATCTCGGTGCGTTCCTGCGGCTGGCCGCCGCGGGTCAGCCGAAGCAGACGCCCTCGCCCCGATAGGTCGGCACGGCGACGCGGGAGCCGTCCTCCTCGACCAGATGCACCGTGTCGAAGCGCTCGCACAGTTCACCGGCCTTCGCGTGCCGGAACCACACCCGGTCGCCGATCCGGAGTTCCGCAGCGCCCGACAGCGGAGTCTGTACTTCGCCCGCGCCCTCCGTACCGAGCAGCTTCAGTTTGCGCGGCCAGACCGGTTTGGGTACCCGCGACGGCCCGGCGGGGCCGGAGGCGATGTAGCCGCCCGCGAAGACGGTGGCGATATCGGGCGCGGGCAGCCGCAGCACCGGCATCGCGAAATACAGCGCGGGTCGCGGGGTGAACGAGCGGTAGGCGTCGAACAGCGTCGGCACGTACAGCCCGGACCCGGCGGTCACCTCGGTGACGTCCGGATCGGCGACGCTGACCTCGATGGATCCGCTGCCGCCGCTGTTGACGATCTCGAGTTCGCCGGTCACCGAGCGGACCGCGTCGAGCACCTCGGCCCGGCGCTTGCGGATTTCCGCCGCTGAGGCCCGTTTCACCAGGCGCACCGCGACATTCGAGTCCGGCAGCCCCGCGATCTGCGCCTCGTAGGTCATCACGCCCACCACGTGGAAGCCCTGCCGGAGCGCCTCGCCCGCGAGGGTGGCCGCCTGCCCCGGGGTGCGCAGGGGAGAACGGCGCACACCGAGGTGCAGCGGGCCGATCCGCAGGGAGGCGTCCACGTCCAGGCAGACGCGCGGCCGCACCCGGTCGGTGCCGACGGCGGCCCGGATCAGATCGAATTGCGCGGCATCGTCGATCATCAGCGTGATCGAGCGCAGCAGGAGGTCGTCGGCCGCCAGTTCGGCCAGCGCCGCGCGGTCCACGCTCGGATAACCGAGCAGGACATCGCGCGCGCCGTGGCGCACGAGCCAGAGCGCTTCGCGCAGGGAGTAGGACATGATGCCCGCGAAGCCGCCCGCGGCGGTGAGGTCGGCGCCGAGGACTTCGGCGAGGACGGCGCGGCAGCGCACGGATTTGCTGGCCACACGCACCGGCGTGCCACTAGCGCGGCGCACCAGATCGGCGGCGTTCGTTCGCAGGGTGAGCAGGTCGAGGGCGGCCAGGGGTGGGTCCAGTTCGGCGGTGGCCGCGTGCAGCCCCGCGATCGGCGACGTCTCGGTCACCAGGACAACTCAACCACCAAGTTGGTCAAACGTCCAGTATTTGTCAGATCTCCACGGCCTTGGTGGCGAGTGCGCTGACCATCTCATCGAGCACCACCAGCATGGTCTCGTCGTTGCAATCGGCCAGCCAGCGCAGGACCGTACCTTGCACGATCGAGACGACGTTGCAGGCGATCGCCTCCACCGGCTCCAGCCACTGCGTTTCCGACAGCTCCGCGCACAGCTTCAGGAACGCGGTGACCTCCGCGTCCTTCTCGCGGTAGAACTCGGACGCGATCGGATCCGGGAAGCAATCGCCCCTGACCTGCCAGCGGGCGCGCAGCGCCTGCACGGTCATCTCGTAGGACTGGATCTGCCTATCCGGAGTGGCCTTGACCAGCGGCCAGTAGGCGCTGACCCCCGCATGCAGCAGTACTCGCAGCGCGCGCAGGCCCTTGTAGTCGAGCGTGGCGGCCGCGGCTTCGACTGCGGCGGTGACGGCGGGTCGTAGCCGGATTTCTGTTATCACTTCTCCACGTGCGCTCAACGACGACTCCCTCGGCGAAAGAACTCGCGCACCTCCGCGGCGCGACTCCGCTGAACAGGGCGGGCAACATCGGGAAACACCTGGGCTGCCCGGTCCAACGTTCATCAATGGTAGAGCGTTTTCGGGGTTTGAGAATGGGTTCGATGGGTAATTCCAGACTGAAAGAATGTTTTGTTACCCAACCGGGACCGGTATGCGATCCCGCCGTGTCGCCCGGAAATCCCGCTATGACGGTGGATCTCGGGGCCACCCTACTACTCGGCAGACCGTTGACAACGGTACGGTTCGAGTCGCTGGCAACCCAAATTCTGTGGCGCATCCCACACTGAAACCGCCCAAAACGGTCAGCTTATCGTGTGAGGTCCGATCCGCAACCGACACCTTTTCGTTCCGTCATGCGGATAGCCTGGATCGGTGACTCTCTCGCCCCCCGCCGACCAGTACTTCCTCTCCGGCACGTTCAACTTCCGAGACACCGGCGGGCTGCGCACCGACGACGGCGCCAAGGTCCGCCCCGGCGTCCTGCTGCGCTCGGCCCAGCTGAGCGGACTCGATGAGACCGGCCACGCCGCGCTGCGCGAACTGGGCGTCAGCGATGTGCACGACCTGCGCGGACAGCGCGAGATCGACCACATGGGCGCCGACCTGCTCCCCTCCGGCGTCCGGCTGACCGTCACACCGTTCGACTCACGGATGGCCGAGGCGCCGCCGCACGAGGCGACCGCGCGAACCGCCTACACGCACATGCTCGAGGTCTACCGGATGTTCCCGGCATTACCCGAGGCACATGCCGCCATCGTCGCCCTCGCCGAGTCCATCGTGCGCGGAGACGGCGCCGTGCTGGTGCACTGCGCGGCGGGCAAGGACCGCACCGGCTGGGCCGTCGCGACACTGCTGCGCGCGGTCGGCGTCACCGAGACCGACGTGCAGGCCGATTACCTGCTCAGCAACGGGGCCATCCCCGCGCTGCGCGCCGTCATGACGACGAAACTGCTCGCCGGCGAGGAAGTCTCGGTCGACCTGCTCGGCGTGCGCGAGGAGTACCTCGACATCGGCACCGCCTCGATGCGCGAGTTGCACGGCGGCCTGCACGGCTATCTCGCGACCGCCGGGCTGACGCCGGAACTGCTGGCGCGGCTGCGCGAGCGCATGCTCGAGTGAGACCGGCTCACTCGACGGACGCCGCCGCTCCCCTGCGCACCAAGCCGTCGGCGTCGATGGTCACCTGATCGCCGGTGTGGAACCAGGTACCGGTGAACCGCGCCGCGGTCGTGGTGGGGTCGTTCCAGTAGCGCGGCGTGATATTCGGCCCTCGGCACAGCAGTTCGCCGTGCCCCGCCTTCGCCTTCGGACCCCAGAGCGCCAATTCCGTACCGCCGAAGGGGAATCCGAGCACCGTGGCCGCGTCGGACGGATCGGCGTCCTGCTCGGCGTCGTCCACCGCGAGGCCGATGCCGCTGGTCTCCGTCGCGCCCCACACCGACCACTGCCGGGCCTCGGGAAACACGCCGCGCAACTCGATCGTCAGGTCGGCCGGAGCGCACGCGGACGCGGCGCGCTCGGCGCGATGACCGGCTTTGCTGATCCGTGCGATGCCCTCGGTGCGCAGGCCCTCGGCGCGCAGATCCGCCAGTTCGGGCAGCAGGCCCGCGAAGATACGCGGCGTCGCGGAGACCATGTCGACCCGCTCGGCGGTGATGGCTTCGGCCAGGCCGGGCGCGTCCCGGGCGAGCACGACGGTGCCGCCGACGGCGAAGGTCGGCAACAGCTGGTCCACACAGCCACTGGCGTGCGCCAACGGCAGCAGCACCAGGTTGCGCAGGCCGTCGGTCGGCAGATCCAGCGCCGCGACCACCGAGCGCACCGCGGACAGCAGATTCTCGTTGGTCAGCTCCACGCCTTTGGGCGTGCAGGACCCGCTGGTGTAGCACAGCAGCGCCAAGTCGCCGAGCGCCGCACCGTCATCGATGTAGGCGGCGCCGTCCGGAAACTCGCTCTCGGCGCCCGTGCGCCCGACCACGAAATCGGCACGGCTGTCGGCGATCACGCGCTCGGCCATCGCCTCGGGCAGCCCGTCGGGCACCAGCACCGGTACCGCGCCGCTGAGCAAGGCGCCGAGGAAGGCCTGCACCCAGCGGACGCCCGCGGGCATGCGGATCGCGATCCGGTCGCCGTACCCGATGCCGTGCTCCTGCAAACCGCCCGCGATCCGGGAGGCGGAGTGCCACAGCTCGCGGTAGGTCAGGCGCGGGCCGCCGACCTCGACCACGGCTTCGCGGGTGGCGAACGCGTGCACTTGCAGATCCAGGAGTTCGGTCAGCGCGGGTGTGAGGTTTCCGTAGCGCAGCACCCCGTCGGCGCCCCGGGCCAGCGGGTTGTCCAAGGCGTGTGCGCCGGTGAGGGGATATTCGACGAGCAACTGCGACATTCGTCCTCCGCATGCCTCGAGGTATCAGGCACTGCGACTATATGACGCATGTCACAACTTCGCTGCGATAGGCGACGAACGTGTCCTAGCTGTCACCGCCCGGCGTAGCGAGCCTTCCCCGGCCCCTGCTCGAGAAAACTGCGCACGCCACCCTTCAGGTCCTCGGTGTCGAACAGCACTCCGGACACCTCCGGCGTCACCGAATCCGCATGTGCCACACCGCCGGAACGCCAGGCCTCGATGATCTTCTTGGTCGCCGCATTCGCCTTCGTCGGGCCCTCGGCCAGCCGGTGGGTCAGGGCCCGCGCGGCGGCGTCGAGGTCGTCGTGCACGGCGTTCACCACGCCCCACTCGGCCATGGTCGCCGCGTCGTAGAGGTCGCCGGTCATCACGAACTCGCGGGCCCGGCCCGAGCCCGCGCGCTCGGCGAGGCGCTGCGGACCGCCCATCGACGGGGTCAGCCCGACCACGATCTCCACCAATCCGAACTTCGCCTTCGGCGCCGCCAGCAGGATGTCGCAGGCGAGCGCGATCTCGAAGGCCGCGGTCAGGGTCAACCCGTGCGCGGCGAACACCACCGGGCACGGCAGCGCCTCCAGCGGATGGATGATCTGCGCGAACAGGGTGCGCCACAACTCGGCGCCCTGCTCGGGGGACAGGCCGTCGAAGACGTGCACGTCGACGCCGCCGGACACCAGTTTGCCCTCGGCGCGCAGCAGCACCGCCCGCGGCGGCCGCGCCGACAGGTCGGCGATATCGGCGATCAGCGCGTCCAGCATGGCCCGATCGAAGAGGTTGAGCGGCGGATGGGCGAGCGTGAGGGTCGCCACCTCCGCACCGCCGTCGGTGCGGTCTCGTTCCAGCCGGGTCGCCTTCGTTTCACTCATCCGGTCAGCGTACGAGGTCGATCTGGAAGACTGTGGGTGTGATCAAGTCGGCCAGCGAACGCGGTTCCTACGTCGAGCCCGGCGAGTTCAAGCGGGACACGAACTACATCACCACCCGGATCACGGCCGACGGCCGCGACGGCTACCCCGTCGAGCCGGGGCGCTACCGGCTCGTCGCGGCTCGCGCCTGCCCGTGGGCCAACCGAACGCTGATCGTGCGCCGTCTGCTCGGGCTAGAGCCGGTGCTCTCGCTCGGCCTGTGCGGGCCCACGCACGACAAACTCAGTTGGACCTTCGATCTGGATCCCGGCGGCGTAGACCCGGTACTCGGCATTCCCCGGCTGCGCGACGCCTACCTGGCCCGTTTCCCGGACTACCCGCGTGGCATCACGGTGCCCGCTGTCGTGGACGTGCCGACCGGGCAGGTCGTCACCAACGACTACGCGCAGATCACGCTCGACTTCTCCACCGAGTGGACCGAGCACCACCGGCCCGGCGCACCGCAGTTGTACCCCGAACCGCTGCGCGCGGAGATCGACGAAGTGAGTCTCGCGGTGTTCCGCGACGTCAACAACGGCGTCTACCGTTGCGGGTTCGCCGGGGCGCAGGACGCCTACGACGCCGCCTACGACCGGCTCTTCCACCGGCTGGACTGGCTGTCGGAACGCCTTGCCGGACAACGCTATCTGGTCGGCGACACGATCACCGAGGCCGACGTGCGGCTGTTCACCACGCTGGTCCGCTTCGACGCCGTGTACCACGGGCACTTCAAGTGCAACCGGTCCAAGCTCGCCGAGATGCCGGTGCTGTGGGCGTACGCGCGCGATCTGTACCAGACCCCCGGTTTCGGCGACACGATCGACTTCGAACAGATCAAGACGCACTACTACGTCGTGCACCGGGACATCAACCCGACGGGAATCGTCCCCAAGGGCCCGGATCTGGCGAACTGGCTGACCCCGCACGGCCGAGAGGTCCTCGGCGGCAGGCCCTTCGGGGACGGAACCCCGCCGCCCCCTCCGCAGCTGGTCGAACGCGTGCCCGCGATCCACACACCGTAACGAGCGCAGCCGGACGAAGTCCGACGTGAACCGCGCCGGGCCGAGCGAAGCCGAGGCAGCCGCATAACGGACGCAGCCGGACGGAGTCCGACATAAGCCGCGCCGAACCGAGCGAAGCCGAGGCAGCCGCATAACAGGCGCAGCCTGACGAAGTCCGTCCGGTCCAAAGCAGGCGGCCGCCGGTGGAACCGATCCGCCTGGGTACTTCGTTGTCATGACGAGCTGACGGCAACCGGTGCCATACAGTTCTACCCAGCAGACCGGAAGAGGAGGATGCCGCCGATGCTCAAAGGCGCGTTCGAGAAGACGGTGGTCGAACTGCTCGACACCGGGTCCCGCCTGCAGGCCCCCGCGGTCGCAAAGTACGTGGACCGAATTCGCCGCTCCCACCCGGACGAAAGTCCCGCGCAGATCATCGATCGGTTGGAGAAGCAGTACCTGCTCGCGGTGACCGGCAGCGGCAGCGCGGTCGGCGCGACCGCCGCTTTCCCCGGCGTCGGCACCGTCGCGGCCATCGCCGCGGTGAGCGCCGAGACCACCTTCTTCATGGAGGCCTCGGCGGTGTTCACCCTGGCGGTCGCCTCGGTGCACGGCATAACGCCGGAAGACCAGGAGCAGCGCAGGGCGCTGGTGCTTGCCGTCGTGCTGGGCGAGAGCGGCATGCAGATCGTCCAGAAGAGCGTCGGCACCTCGGCGAAGAACTGGGGCACCGCCTTCGCCAACCGGATTCCCGGCCTGTCGAGCATGAACGATTCGCTGTTGAAGCGGTTCATCATTCGGTTCATCACCAAGCGCGCCGCGCTGATGGCGGGCAAGGTGCTCCCGGCGGGCATCGGCGCCGTGATCGGCGGCGCGGGCAACCGCGCGCTGGGCAAGGCCACGATCTCGAACGCGCGCAAGGCATTCGGGCCGCCGCCGGGCACCTGGCCCATCGACCGGAACCTGGTGATCGACGCCGATCCGCTCACCGCGATCGACCCGGCGAAGCCGCAACCTCCGGCCACGCCACGATGAGCGGGGCGCGTCCGGTCGCGTTCGCGGTCCGCGGACTGACCAAGCGGTACGACCTGACGACCGCCGTGACGGACGTCAGCTTCACCGTGCCCTCCGGCGCCGTCGCCGCACTGGTTGGTCCGCGCGGTGCGGGTAAGACCACGATCCTGCGGGCGCTGCTCGGTCTGCTCGCCCCCACCTCCGGCACCACATCCGTCGGCGGCCCCGGTTCCCGGCGCGACGGCGTCAGCGCTGCGGGCGTGATCGGCGGCGTCCTCGCGCCCCGCGGGTTGCATCCGGCGCGTACCGTGCGAGACCACCTATGGATCTACGCCGCCGCGGCGCGCGTCGCCGACAGCCGGGTGGCCGAGGTGCTCGAGCTCGTCGGTCTGGACGAACAGGCCACGACGAAAATCGGCGCCCTCTCGATCGGACAGCAGACGCGGCTGGCCCTGGCCACCGCACTGCTCGGCGATCCGCCGCTGCTGGTGCTCGACGAGCCGATGGACGGGCTCGACGCCGCCGAATGCGGTTGGCTGCACGACTTCTTGCGCAAGCACGCCCGTCGCGGCGGTAGTGCCCTGCTGACCAGCGAGAGCCTCGGCGCCGTCCTGCCGGGCGCGGATCAGTTGATCGTGCTGCACGAGGGCACGGTGGCCTACCAGGGCACACCCGCGCGATTGCGGCGCGGGCATCCGGACCGGCTGGTCGTCGCGGCGTCCACCCCTATCGCACTGGCCACCATGCTCGCGGCACAAGGATTCACCGACGCGGTCATCCGGCCCGACGGCCGTCTGGCCGTCGCCGAAGCGAGCGAAGCGCAGATCAGAGCCGCGGCCACCGCGGCACAGGTGCGGATCGATAGCATCGTCCCCGACCCGATCCACCCCGACCGGGTGCTCGCGTCGCTGACCAAACCCAGCGCCGCGCCGGCGCCGCCCTATCCGGGCCTCGCCGCGCCCGGCCTCCAGCCCATGCCGACGCCCTACGGGATTCCACGATGATCGCCATCCTGCCCGCGGACCTGGTGCCGAACGTCGACTCCGAGGTCCGCAAGATCGTCACGATGCCGCGCGTCCGGGTGCTCGCCGGTGCGCTGGTCGCCGTGGCGCTGTTCGCCGGCCTCGCATCGGCGAGCATGGCCGGACCGCCGGATCCGCGCGGCCAGCCCGCCACGGGCGCGGCGACGATCGGGCTCTACGTCGGCCTCGCACTGGTGGCGCTGGCCGCCGCGGTCTTCGGCGCGGTGGGCAGCGGCTCGGAGTACCGGTATCACAGCATGGCCGTGACCGCGCTGTTCACCGCCGACCGCGATCGGCTCGCCGCCGCGAAGTTCCTGGTCATCGGGTGCTGCGCGCTGGCGGCGGCGGTAGCGGTGGAAGTGGTGTCGGTCGGCGCGCTGTTCGGCGTCGGTCGCGGCAAGGTCGCCGTCACCGGGGAGTTGTTCGCGGTGCTGGGCGGCGGACTGCTGGCCGCGGTCTGCTGGTCGCTGATCGGCGCGAGCGCGGGCATCCTCCTGCGGTCCTCGACCAGGGCGGTGACGCTGCTGCTCGGCTGGATCGTGCTCGCGGAACCCTTGCTCTGGCTGATCGCGCGCGGCCTGGGCATCCCGGGCGTGGTCACCCTGCTGCCCGTCTCGGCCAGTGTGGGCGCCGTCGCCGTCGGCTCCTACCCCGACAGCGATCTGCTCGCACCCACCCCCGTTGCCGTCGTGGTGCTGCTGCTGTGGACCATCGGCCTGGGTGCGACGAGCTGGTGGAGCCTGCGCACCCGCGATCTGTGATCCGAGGGCGGACCGGGAACAACGAGATGTCGGCCGGTGTCGGTACCGTCGATGGCGAACACGGTACGACGAAGGGGGCCGGCGAGCGTGGACGGGGGACACAGACCGGGGTGGATGAGCAGGCTGTGGGCCGAGTGCCTACCGCACCGCACGGTGCTGGCCGGCCTCGCGGCGGCGGTGCTCGGCGGGGCGATCGTCGAGACCGCGGGGCCACTGCTGACCAAACAGGCCATCGACGCGGCGGGCATCGGCGACACCGGAACGATCGGCGCCGTCGCGGCGCTGCTGCTGGTTCTGGCGGTGAGCCGGTCCGCGGCCGGGTTCGGGCGGCGCTGGCTGGCCGGACGGCTCTCCCTGGACGTGCAGCACGCGTTACGGGTGAATCTGCTCGGCTCACTACAACGACTGGACGGCGTCGGACAGGACACCTTGCGCACCGGGCAGGTGGTGTCGCGATCGATCACTGATCTCCAGCTGGTCCAGGGTCTGATGGCGATGGTGCCGCTGTCGGGTATGGCACTGCTGGAATTCGTGCTCGCCGCCGGGGTGATGATCTGGCTTTCGCCGCCGCTGGCCGCCGCGGCGCTGCTGGTGGTGCCCGCGATCGGCCTGGTGGTCTACCGCATGCGACCGCGCCTGCACGCGGCGACCTGGTCCGCGCAGCAGCGCGCCGCCGATCTCGCCCAGCACGTCGAGGAGACGGTCACCGGTGTGCGGGTGGTCAAAGGTTTCGGCCAGGAAGCGCGGATGGTCGATCTGCTGGAGCGGCACGGACGCAAGCTGTTCGCCGAGCGGATGCGGGCCGCCCGGATCGACGCCGGGTTCGCGCCGACCATCTCGACGATTCCGCAGGTCGGCATGGTCGCGGTCATCGCGCTCGGCGGGCTGCTCGCGCTGCACGGCAGCATCGGCATCGGCACCTTCGTCGCGTTCGCCGCCTACGTCGCCGTCATGACCGGTACCGCGCGCATCCTCTCCTCGGTGATCGTCATGGCTCAGCTGACCCGAGCGGCGGCCGAGCGCGTGTTCCAGGTGATCGACACCGCGCCGGTCGTCGCCGACCCCGATCGTCCGGTCGACCTGCCGGACGGACCGCTCGGCATCGAGATCGACGCGCTCACCTTCGGGTTCGATCCCGACCAGCCCGTGCTGCGCGAACTGGACCTGCGCGTGCGGCCCGGCGAGACGGTGGCCGTCATCGGCCCTGCGGGTTCGGGCAAGTCCACCCTCGCCCTGTTGCTGCCCCGGTTCTACGCGCCGGACGCGGGAAGTATCCGGCTGTTCGCCGACACTGTCCCCGCCACCGGCGTCCCGCCGCGTGACGACCCGGCCGACGCGTTCCGCGCCGCGCACGCGGGCTCACGCGCCGCGACCCGCACCGCCGAGACCGTCGGGGTCGACATCGCCGACGTGCGCGCCGCCGACCTGCGCGCCGCCATCGGTGTCGTCTTCGACGACCCCTTCCTGTTCTCCGACACGATCGCGGCCAATATCGCGCTCGGGCGACCGGACGCGACCGACGAGGAGATCCGCCACGCGGCCGTGCAGGCCGCCGCCGACGAATTCATCGCCGAACTGCCCGACGGCTACGACACCGTGGTGGGCGAGCGCGGCCTCACCCTGTCCGGGGGGCAGCGGCAGCGGATCGCGCTGGCGAGAGCGCTGCTGTCGCGCCCGCGCATCCTGGTGCTGGACGACGCCACCTCCGCGGTGGACGCCGTGACCGAGGCGGCGATCTTCGACGCGCTGCCCGGCGACGGCGGCCGGACCACACTGATCCTGGCGCATCGGGAGTCGACGCTCGCCCACGCCGACCGCGTGATCCGGTTGCCCGCTCCCGCCGCACCTCTGGCTCCGGAGCCGAACGCGGTCGCGAGCAGGCGAGCGGTCAGCGGTTCCGCCGGCCGCTTCACGGGCGCGGCGGCCGACATCAGCGAGACACCCGAGCTGCGCCGGAACATCGAACGCCTCCCACCTGCCACCGAGCAGCCGGGCCTGGACGCGGAAGGACTGCGCGAGCCGGACCCCCGCTTCCGGCTGGCCCGCATGCTGCGCCCCGTTCGCGGGCTGGTGCTGACGGTGATAGCGCTGCTGGCGGCGGACGCGGCGATCGCGCTCGCGTTCCCACCTCTGGTGCGGTACGCGATCGACGGCGGCGTGCTCGGCCACAACGCCGCGGCACTGGTCCGCGCGGCGCTGCTCGGCGCGATCCTGGCCGCCGTGGGCTGGGCGGTCGGCGCGGCCACCACCTTGCTCACCGCGCGCACGGGCGAACGGGTGCTGTTCGGGCTGCGGGTGCGCAGCTTCGCGCATCTGCAACGGCTCGGCTTGGACTACTACGAACGCGAGTTGTCCGGGCGGATCATGACGCGGATGACCACCGACGTCGACGCCCTGTCCACGTTCCTGCAGACCGGTGTCGCCACCACCCTGGTCGGCTTGCTGACGCTGGCAGGCATCACGGTCGCGTTGCTGGTCATCGATGTCTCGCTGGCGCTGGTCGTGCTGTCGACGGTGCCCGCCCTGGCGATTGCGACAGTGCTGTTCCGGCGGGTGTCCTCCACCGCGTACACCGTGTCGCGGGAGCACGTGTCGGCGGTCAACGCCGACTTCCAGGAGAACGTGACGGGCTTGCGCGCGGTGCAGGCCAACCGGCACGAGCCGCGCGCCGCCCGGCGCTTCGCCGAATACTCCCAGCGCTACCGCAACAGCAGGCTGCGGGCCCAGCGGGCGATCGCGCTGTACTTCGCGTTCGTCGTCGGGTGGGCGGACGTCGCGCTGGCCGCGGTGGTGTTCTTCGGTGCGCGCGAGGTCGCCACCGGCGCGACCAGCGCGGGGACGCTGGTCGCGTTCGTGCTGTATCTGCAGTTGCTGTTCGTGCCGATCCTGCAGTTGTCCCAGGTCTTCGACGGCTACCAGCAGGCCAGGGTCGGCCTGCGCCGGATCGGGGACCTGCTGCGCACGCCCTCCTCGATCGCCGCCGATCCGGCCGAGCCGGTGCCGATAAACCAGGGGCTGCGCGGCGACGTGGCGTTCGACGACGTCCGCTTCCACTACGCGGGCAGCCACGTTCCGGCGCTGGACGGCGTCTCGCTGCGCATCCCGGCCGGTTCCACCCTGGCACTGGTCGGGCCCACCGGCGCGGGCAAGTCGACCGTCGTCAAGTTGCTGGCTCGGCTGTACGACCTGCCGCCCGATCCGGGCGGAAGTCCGGCGGAACCGGACGAGGTCGCGGTCCCGGCCACGCGGGAGCCCGCCGCGGCGACGAACGGCGCCCGACCGATCGCGAGCGATCCCGGCGCGATCCGCGTGGACGGCGCCGACATCCGCGACTACCGCCTCGCCGACTACCGCTCCCGGCTGGGCATCGTCCCGCAAGAAGCTCACCTGTTCAGCGGTGACGTGGCGAGCAACATTGCATTCGGGAAACCATTCGCGACCGCCGCGGAGATCGCCGCGGCGGCCGCGGCCGTGGGGGCGACGGACATGATCGCCGGCCTTCCGCTGGGGATGAGCCAGCCGGTCGGTGAGCGCGGCCGCGGACTGTCGGCCGGGCAGCGGCAACTGATCGCGCTCGCCCGCGCGGAACTGGTCGCTCCGGACTTGCTGCTGCTCGACGAGGCCACCGCGACGCTCGACCCGGACACCGAGGCATCGGTGCTGGCCGCGAGCCGATCGCTGAGCCGGGAGCGGACCACGGTGATCGTCGCGCACCGGCTCGGCACGGCGGCGCGCGCCGACCGGATCGCCGTGGTCGATCACGGGCGCATCGTGGAATTCGGCTCGCACGAGCAACTGCTCACGGCAGCCGGCCCATATGCCCGGCTGTGGGCAGCGGCGCTGCCGTCGGAGGGAATATTCTCGGGAGACGACGGGTCGTCACCAATAGGGTCGGGGGTGTCGGGTGGTCAGTGAATCCGCCGATTTGCTGCTGGGCCTATCCTCAGATAGGGCGCATCGGCGCGCAATCCGCTGATCCCCGTGCCGGGCACGTCACAAACGTCGCAGCGCGAAGAACGAAATGAGGCGAACACCTGCTGTGAGCAGCTCAACTTCCCAGTTCGGACAGAACCAGTGGCTAGTCGATGAGATGTATCAGAAGTTCAAGCAAGATCCATCCTCGGTCGATGAAAGCTGGCACGAGTTCCTGGCCGACTACACGCCTGACGCGAGTGGCGACGCCGGCAACAGCCAGCCCGCCTCCGCGCCCGCGCAGGCTGCCGCTCCTGCACCGGCTCCAGCGGCCACCAAGCCCGCTGCCGCCAAGCGCAACGACGCCGCGACTGCCGACACCAAGCCCACCGCCGCCGCCGTAGCCCCGAAAGCGCCCGCGCCTGCCGCCGCCAAGCCTGCCCCGGCCGCCGCGAAGCCCGCCGCAGCGACCACGCGCACACCGCAGACCACGCCGGCGCCGACGTCGAACGCCGCACCGACCTCCGGCCCCAAGCAGGCCGACACCGCCACCGACGAGTCCAAGGTGCTGCGCGGCGCCGCCGCGGCCGTGGCGAAGAACATGGCCGCTTCGCTGAGCATCCCCACCGCGACCAGCGTGCGCGCCATCCCGGCCAAGCTGATGATCGACAACCGCTTGGTCATCAACAACCACCTCGCCCGCACCCGGGGCGGGAAGATCTCCTTCACCCACCTGCTCGGCTACGCCATCGTGCAGGCGGTCAAGGCTTTCCCGAACATGAACCGGCACTACGCCGAGGTCGACGGCAAGCCGAACGCGGTCACCCCCGCGCACACCAACCTCGGTCTGGCCATCGACCTGCCCGGCAAGGACGGCAGCCGGTCGCTGGTCGTCGCGGCCATCAAGGGCTGCGAGGCGATGACTTTCGGGCAGTTCCACACCGCCTACGAGGACATCGTCCGGCGCGCCCGCGACGGCAAGCTCACCGCCGAGGACTTCTCCGGCGTCACCATCTCGCTGACCAACCCGGGCACCATCGGCACCGTGCACTCGGTCCCCCGCCTGATGAACGGTCAGGGCGCGATCATCGGCGCCGGCGCGATGGAGTACCCCGCCGAGTTCCAGGGCATGAGCGACGAGCGCATCGCCGAACTGGGCGTCGGCAAGCTGATGACGCTCACCTCCACCTACGATCACCGCATCATCCAGGGCGCGGAGTCCGGTGACTTCCTGCGCACCATCCACCAGCTGCTGATCTCCGACGACTTCTTCGACGAGATCTTCCACGGCCTCGGCGTGCCGTACGAGCCGGTCCGCTGGCGCAAGGACATCCGCGAACGCGGCGTGGACAAGAGCGCGCGCGTGCTGGAGATGATCGCGGCCTACCGCAACCGCGGTCACCTGATGGCCGACACCGATCCGCTGCGGCTGGTCAAGGACAAGTTCCGCAGCCACCCGGACCTGGACGTCACCCAGCACGGCCTCACCCTGTGGGACCTGGACCGCACCTTCAACATCGCGGGCTTCCACGGCCAGGAGCAGATGAAGCTGCGCGACGTGCTGTCGATCCTGCGCGACGCCTACTGCCGCCACGTCGGCGTCGAGTACACCCACATCCTCGACCCGGAGCAGCTGCACTGGATCCAGGAGCGGGTCGAGCAGAAGCACGCGAAACCGACTGTCGCGCAACAGAAGTACATCCTGAACCGGCTGAACGCGGCGGAGGCCTTCGAGACCTTCCTGCAGACCAAGTACGTCGGGCAGAAGCGCTTCTCGCTGGAGGGCGCCGAAGCCGTCATCCCGATGATGGACGCGGTGATCGACCAGTGCGCCGAGCACAGCCTCGACGAGGTCATCATCGGCATGCCGCACCGCGGCCGGCTCAACGTGCTGGCCAACATCGTCGGCAAGCCGTACTCGAAGATCTTCACCGAGTTCGAGGGCAACATGAACCCGGCCGCCACCCACGGCTCCGGCGACGTGAAGTACCACCTCGGCGCGCAGGGCACCTACCTGCAGATGTTCGGCGACAACGAGATCGAGGTCTCGCTCACCGCCAACCCCTCGCACCTGGAGGCGGTCGACCCGGTCCTGGAGGGCCTGGTCCGCGCCAAGCAGGACCTGCTGGACAAGGGCGACGGGGCCGAGGGCTACTCGGTCGTGCCGCTGATGCTGCACGGTGACGCCGCGTTCGCCGGTCAGGGCGTGGTCGCCGAGACGCTGAACCTGGGTGGCCTGCGCGGCTACCGGGTCGGCGGCACGATCCACATCGTGGTGAACAACCAGATCGGCTTCACCACCGCTCCGGAGAACAGCCGCTCCACCGAGTACTCCACCGATATCGCGAAGTTCATCGGCGCGCCGATCTTCCACGTCAACGGCGACGACCCGGAGGCGTGCGACTGGGTGGCGCGTCTGGCGGTCGACTTCCGGCAGAAGTTCCGCAAGGACGTCGTGATCGACATGATCTGCTACCGCCGTCGCGGCCACAACGAGGGCGACGACCCGTCGATGACACAGCCGTACATGTACGACGTCATCGACACCAAGCGCTCGGTCCGCAAGGCCTACACCGAGAGCCTGATCGGCCGTGGCGACATCTCGCTGAAAGAGGCCGAGGACGCGCTGCGCGACTACCAGGGCCAGCTGGAGCGGGTGTTCAACGAGGTCCGCGAGCTGGAGAAGTACTCACCCGGACCGAGCGCGTCGGTCGAAGGCGACCAGCCGGTGCCCGCGACCGTCGCGACGGCCGTGGACAAGGCCGTCCTGCAGCGCATCGGTGACGCGTTCCTGCACGTGCCCGACGGCTTCAACGTGCACCCGCGCGTCAAGCCGGTGCTGGAGAAGCGCCGCGAAATGGCCTACGAGGGCAAGGTCGACTGGGCCTTCGCCGAGCTGCTCGCGTTCGGCACGCTGATCGACGAGGGTCGCGCGGTGCGCCTGACCGGTCAGGACTCCCGCCGCGGCACGTTCACCCAGCGGCACGCGGTGATCATCGACCGCAAGACCGCCGAGGAGTACACCCCGCTGCACAACATCGGCAGCGAGAACCCGGGCTGGTTCGCGGTGCACGACTCGGCGCTGAGCGAATTCGCCGCCGTCGGCTTCGAATACGGCTACTCGCTGGGCAACCCCAACGCGCTGGTGTTGTGGGAGGCGCAGTTCGGTGACTTCGTCAACGGCGCGCAGCCGATCATCGACGAGTTCATCTCCTCCGGTGAGGCCAAGTGGGGCCAGCTCTCCGACGTCGTGCTGCTGCTGCCGCACGGCCACGAGGGTCAGGGCCCGGACCACACCTCCGGCCGCATCGAGCGCTTCCTGCAGCTGTGCGCGGAGGGCTCGATGACCGTGTCGGTGCCGTCCACTCCCGCGAACTACTTCCACCTGCTGCGCCGCCACGCACTGGACGGCATCCGCCGCCCGCTGATCGTCTTCACTCCGAAGTCGATGCTGCGCAACAAGGCCGTGGTCTCGGATCTGAAGGACTTCACCGAGAGCAAGTTCCGCTCGGTCTTCGACGAGCCGGCCTACGAGCAGGGCATCGGCGACCGCAGCAAGGTCAAGCGCATCCTGATGACCAGCGGCAAGCTCTACTACGAGCTGGCCGCCGAAAAGGCCAAGCAGAAGCGCGAAGACGTGGCCATCGTGCGGATCGAGCAGCTCTACCCGCTGCCCGTGCGCCGCCTGAACGAGGCCCTGGAGGGCTACCCCAACGCCACCGACCTGGCGTGGGTCCAGGAGGAACCGGCCAACCAGGGCGCCTGGCCCTTCTTCGGCCTCAACCTCCCGGAAACCCTCCCCGACCGCCTCGGCAAACTCCGCCGCATCTCCCGCCGCGCCATGTCGGCCCCGTCCTCGGGGTCGAGCAAGGTCCACGCGGTGGAGCAGGCGGAGATCATCGCGGAAGCGTTCGAACCGACCAGCTAGATTTCTGAACTGACGCCGGGCCGGATCGCTCTGACCAACAGAGCGATCCGGCCCGGCGTTCACGTTTCGAGGTATGACAGTTGAGGGCGCCCAACCGAGTCTCGCTGTCATAGCGAAGAAGTGGGGGCAGATTCGTTGCCTCGCAAGCTTCCCGAAGCGCACCCCCTCCGTCGTTCACAGCTACAACGCGTCTACACCTTCACGATCTCGATCTCCGTGCCGCACAGCAAGGCCAGATCCTCAGGGTCCGACGTCACCACCGTGACCAGGCCGTGAACCGACCGGGCGGATGCCGCGAGAACGGCGTCGATCGCGTACTTGTGGCCGCTCAGCCCGTGTTCCCGCAACAGCGCGGCGGCCTGCGCGGCCAACTCGCGGGTGACGACGTGAACATCGATCTGTGACAGTGTCCAGGCGATCCGGGCCGGATGCACTTTGCTGTAGTCGGCTTCCACCGTCGTCATCGCCGTGGTCGCCACGCGCACGCCGTCCTCTTTGGCCGCCTGCACCCATGCGAGCATTCGGCGATTCTTCCGATACAGCATCGACAGCCCCTCGCTATCGAGAAACAGCACATCCGGCATCAGGCGGCCGATCCGCGCGAACCCCGACGGCGCCGCTCGAAACCCAATTCCGCCCGCGCCTCGTCGACTTCCACACGCGTCAGCGGCTCGTTGTCCTTCTCGAAATCGGCCACCAGCTCACCGAGCTTGTCCATCGCAACTCGCTGCTCCAGCGCTTCGGCGACGTAGGCGGAGAAGCCGCCGGGCCCAACGTGAGCTCGGGCCTGCTCGGCAAGATCTTCCGGGAGGCTGATCGAGTACTTCTTACTACCACCCATACGCTCGATGCTACCAGCCGTAGCAATCCCAGCTGCACCCGAGAAGAGATTTTCCAAGTCCCTGACGGCCTCTGTGTCCAAGGTGGCGAGGCGGCGGAGGACAGCCGCCACCTCGCCGTACGCCGGAACAGTCGGCCCTGGGTTCGGACCGTCAGGACGGCGCGAGCGCCTTCATCAGCGCAGCAGCGGTAGCGTCATCGATGCACGTCGGCTTACCACCGTTGTCGGAGTGGAATGCACCGCCTTTGGTGTTTCCGGTGAAGTAGCACATCGGAAACGCCGGTTTGCCTTCCGGGAAGGTCAGCGGCGGAGCGAGGCCTCCGAGGGTCTCGTCGCGCAATGCGCGCAGCCCTTTGATCACATCCGCGCTCGTCGATGACGGCGACAGGCCGGCAGCTTTGGCCGCCGCCAGGAAGAGCTGCCCGCCTGCCCACGGCCACAGCAGTGGGGAGCTGAAGTCCGCGCTGTCCCGAAGGCCGGGAATATACTCGGCGAGAGCGTCATTGAAATCCTTGACGGCCGGAATCGATTCGTCGGTGTACAGCGCATTGGAGCCTGCGAAAATGCTGCCCTCGAAGTTCGGGTCCGTGGCCCACGCCTTCTGCAGGCTCACGCCGGTAGGAGCCTGAATCGGTTTATAACCTTGCTGCGCACAGGATGCCGCGATGCGCGAAATCGCCTCGACCGAGACGCCGGGGAATACGGCGTCGACACCCTTTTCCTTGAATGCCAGGCAGGGCGCGATGTAGTTCGGCGCCGCAATCGCGACTTTCTCCGAAGCGAATCCCAGACCGGCCTGTTCGGCCATCGGCTTCACCATCTGCGGTAGCTGCTCGCAGACCGGGATCTCGGCGCAATAGTAGACGCCGAGTTTCTTCGCGCCCGCCTTCTTGGCCTGGGCGACTTCGCCCAGCATCAGCACCGGCAACGTAGTTCCGGAGGCGAAGAAGTTCGGATCGGTGATGAACGGGGCATCGACCGGCTGTCCGCCGATGACCGGAATGCCCTTGCTGTCGACGTAGCTTTGCCAACTCGAACTGACCAGGCTGGTTTGGCCGACGATGGCGACCACCTTGTCCTCTTCGACCAGTTTCTTCGCCACAGCCAGCGCCGTCGTCGGATTCTGCTGGTCGTCGTAGGTGATCAGCTTGACCGGGTGCCCATTGATTCCGCCACGATCGTTGACCCATGACGCCCATGCCTGCAGCACATCGCTGCTACGCCCGACCGATCCGGCGGCGGGGCCGGTGCAGCTGCAAATCGATCCGATGACGATCGGATCGCCTTTGAGCCCGCCGTCGGACACTTTCCCCGGGCCAACGGTTTTGGCCCCGTCGCTCGTCGAGTCGGCGGAACACGACGTGAGCGCGAGCGCTGCCGCCAGTATCGGTGCCACGCACCACAGAAACCTTCTCTTGCTCATTACTCCACTCCTGGACCGAGTATTCGCTACGCCCATGGCCCGGCCGCGGTTCCGGATGGGTGTCCCGCCGACGATGCCGGCAAGTCTGTGTGTCCCCCGTCGACGCCGAGATAGTTCTGCAGCACGACATCTCGGTCGATCCCTGCGGCGGGCCCGGCGAACGCGACGGTGCCGCGGCTGAGCAACACCACGTGATCGGCCATCGTGAGCGCGCGGTCGACGTACTGTTCGACGAGCACAATCGCCGCGCCCGTGGTGCGCAATTCGCCAAGGGCCGCGAAGATCTCGTCCACGACCAGCGGAGCCAGGCCCATGGACACCTCGTCGAGCAGGACAACCGCCGGATCGGCCAGCCAGGCGCGCCCCAGTGCCAGCATCTGCTGCTGCCCGCCGGACAGGGAACTTGCCCGCTGATCGAGCTTCGCCCGCAGCGCGGGGAAGACATCGAGCACGTCATCGGTCCTGACTCGGCGCCACGGCGGTGTCAGCAGGCGCAGGTTCTCCCGGACCGTCAAGTCCGCGAACACACCGCGGCCCTCGGGGATCAGGCACAAACCCGCGCGGGCGCGGCGTGCCGGGCGAGCGCGGGTCAGATCTGCTCCGTCGATCGACACGGTTCCCGATCGTGGTCGCAGTAGCCCGGAGGCCACCCTGAGCAGCGTCGACTTTCCGGCGCCGTTCGGTCCGAGCAACGCCACGACCGAGCGAGGTGGAACGGCCAGGTCGACGTCGTGGAGCACCATCGTCGAGCCGTATCCCGCGGCGATCGAGCGCAATTCGAGTGCGAAATCGGTGCCGGTGGTGCTGTGTCCCTTTGCGCATGCCCCGGGATCCCGAGCTGCGGCCTCCTTGCCCTGGCCGGTCATGCTACGGGCTCCTTCAGCCGGTTCTCGTCCGTGACCGGTACGCCGAGATAGGCGTGCTGCACCACCTCCGAAGCCCGGACCTGCGCGGGCGAGCCCCGGAATATCAGGCGACCGAAGTCCAGTACGAAGATCTCCTCGCAGATCTCCAGCACCAGCGACATGTCGTGCTCTACCAGGACGATTCCGACGCCGCGTTCGGCGACGACATGCGTAAGAATCTGCCCGAAGCGCGCGGTCTCCGCAGGATCGAGACCCGCGCTCGGCTCGTCGAGCAGCAGGATCCGGTACGGCCCGGCAAGACATCGCGCGAGTTCGACCAGTCTTCGCTGGCCGGTGGACAGTGCGCCGACGCGAGAATCCTTGATGGACTCGATACCGCACAACGCCATAGCAGAAGCCGCCGCGGCGCGCACCCTCCGGACATGTCCGTGCGCCGCGAACAGTTGGGCCAGCGGATTCGCCCCGGCGAGTGGGCCTTCGGCTCCCATCGCGACGTTTTCGGCCACGGTAAGGGAATCGAACAGCTCTGTCCGCTGAAAAGTTCGCCCGATGCCGAGCCGCGCCCGGCGGGACGCCGAGACTCGACTGATCATCCGGTCCTGCAATCGCACCTCGCCGGCGTCGGCCTGGACGAGACCGGTGCAGGCATCGAACGTCGTCGTCTTTCCCGCACCGTTCGGGCCGATGAGTCCGGTGATCCGCCCGGTACGTGCCTCGAACGAGATGCCATCGACGGCCACCACGCCGCCGAAACGAACCGAAAGATCCCGCACCTCCAGCAGTGCCGAGGGCTGCCTCGGGGCCGGCTCCACCGCGACAACCGCCGACGACCGCTTGCCGCGAAACGCGCTGTCCAGGAGGGACCGGATCGGTCCGGGAACCTCCAGGCGGCTCGCGGTAGCGGCACGGAGCACCACCAGGATGCCGAACAGGACCTGGAGCCACAGCGACACGCCTGCGACGGGGACGTAGGACGGCACCAGGATGAGCGCGACCGCGGCCAGCAGCGAATACCACGGCTCCCGGCCCACCATGATGACAATGACGGCGAAATAGGTGACCGACAGTAGCGGCTGGTAGTTGGTCGCGGAGGCAGTGGTCTGGGCCATTCCTGCGAGTGCGCCACCCAACGCCGCGATGAACGCCGACACGCAGAAGACGAGAACGCGGGTGACCTCGATCGAGACACCGTTGGCCCGCAGCGCGGTCGGCGATTCGGCCAGGCCCCGGAGCAATCGTCCGAGCCTGCTCTTGTCCAACGCCACCACCATCAGCGTGCCGGCCGTGGCCAGTACCAGCACCAGCCGGTAAAAGGACGGGTCGGAGTCCAATCCGAATACGCTGGGGCGCGGCATCGGCAGGCCGAGACCGCTGGTGCCGAACATATAGGGCCGGCTGTAGAACATCATCTGGAGCACGACGCCGAATCCGAAGGTCGCCAACGCCAGATACAGGCCGCTGAGCCGAATGGCCGGAATCGACAACACCGCACCGATCGGCACGACCACCAGACCACAGGCGAGGAGAGCGAGCGGCCACGGCCACCGCCAATCGACCGCGAAGTGCGAGAACGCGCACGCGCCGATCGCGGTGAAAGCCACGTGACACAGCGAGACTTGACCGGACGTACGAACCAGCAGACCGAGCGAGAAAAAGACGAGCGTCATCGCCAGCGCCACAGTCCAATCCGTCAGGTGAATACCGGCGAACGACGGAACCAGCGCCAGCACGACCAACACCACCACCCCGCCAATGGATTGCAACGCCGGCGGGGCAGTCCAGCCGGATCGGATCCGCCGGACCACCCGATCCCGGTCCAGCGCGAAGCGACGCGGCATGACGAGCAGTACGAGGAACAACGCCAGGAACGGCAATGCGGCGGGAACTCCCGCGGCCGGCCCGGTGGTGAAGTAGCGGGTAGCCAGCGCGGCGAACACCCCGATGAGCAGTCCACCGCCGAAGCTCCATGGCAGGCTCGTGAATCGGCCGATGGCCGCCGCTCCGAACGCCTGGATGACCAGCAACGTCAGCTGCATGGGATCAAGCGGAATCAACGGCGCGAACAACACCCCGGACAGCGACGCCAGACCGGTGCCGACACACCAGGCCCATCGCCGAGTGCTCACCGGACTGGTCCCGGCGAGATCCAGCAACGGCGCGTTCCCGACGACCGCGCGCATCGCGACACCACGCCGGGTGAACCGCAGCGCGGCCGAGAGCGCGGCGGTCGCCAGTACCGCGACCCCGAACGTGGCGACATCCGACCACTGCACCTGCACACCGACGGCGGCGAATCCGCCTTCCGGCAGGAAGGCCGGAACGATGCGCGTCGTCGTCTGCCCGTAGTACAGAGTCACACCCGCCTGGACAACCAGCAGAACGCCGACGGTCGCGGCGATCCGCAGTTCCACTGTCGCCTGGTCGACAACGCGGGCCAGCAATTCCAGCGCCAAACCCATGGCCGGACCGATACCGAGAACACAGATGGCCGCGGCGAGCTGCCAAGCAAGCCCATTGACGACATGCAAGGTGTAGAAGCCGTACGCCGACACCGTAGCCATGGCACCGTGGGCGAAATTGAACACTCCCGACGTCTTGTAGGTGAGCACCAAACCCACCGCGGCCAGCCCATAAACCGAGCCGGATACGATTCCCGCGATTACGAACGGCAAGAGATCTGCCACGATGTACTCCACTTTTCACTGGTCACCGACAGTCCGCGACCGTGACGGAGCGTCGGCGCACGCGTGCCCGAGATGGTCGGCCGCTGATCGAAGAACGACCCACCAGAAAGGGCATCAGCGCTATTTGGTATGAATGGCTCTATCGACAGGGCAACTGGACAATTGACTCGGTCATGCCGTCTCCGGGCTTCGATGAACAGGTGATACGCGCTGGGTCGAGCTCGCGCCAGGTCAGTGTTGATCGTCGGCCCACGCCACACCAAGCAATCTCGCAGCTTCTGCCTCGCAACAAAATTCGACGGCACCAAAACGTAAGCCGCGAGCCGGAGTCGGTGATGGACACCCGGAAGACTCCCCCGGTACCCTTCGGCGTATGAGCGACGGGGGAATCCGGAACCCGGCCCGCGCTTGTCGGTTGTCCCTGAGAAGGTGCGCGAGGTAGGGCAGTACGACGTCTACGACGTGGCGGAGGCCCTGCGGTCTCGATAAGTATTCGGCGGCCCGGAAGTGCCGCGTAACGCGGCTAGCACCGGTCAAGCGCATCCTGATGACCAGCGGCAAGCTCTACTACGAGCTGGCCGCCGAAAAGGCCAAGCAGAAGCGCGAAGACGTGGCCATCGTGCGGATCGAGCAGCTCTACCCGCTGCCCGTACGCCGCCTGAACGAGGCCCTGGAGGGCTACCCCAACGCCACCGACCTGGCGTGGGTCCAAGAGGAACCGGCCAACCAGGGCGCCTGGCCCTTCTTCGGCCTCAACCTCCCCGAAACCCTCCCCGACCGCCTCGGCAAACTCCGCCGCATCTCCCGCCGCGCCATGTCGGCCCCGTCCTCGGGGTCGAGCAAGGTCCACGCGGTGGAGCAGGCGGAGATCATCGCGGAAGCGTTCGAACCGACCAGCTAGATTTCTGAACTGACGCCGGGCCGGATCGCTCTCTCTCGCAGAGCGATTCGGCCCGGTTTCGCGTTTTCCGGAGCATGACAGGTCAGCGAGCCAAAAACCAAGCCTCGCCGCCAGTTCCGAGAAATACGTTTAGCCCAACGCGCAGCTACCGACTAGGTGGCGAAGGCGAGTCGACCGCTCACACCTTCACGATCTCGACCTCCGGGCCGCATAGCAACGCCATGTCCTCGGGATGTCCTCATGGCCGCCTGCACCCATGCAAGAGTTCGGCGATTCTTCCGATACAGCATCACAGCCCCTCGCTGTCGAGAACAGCACATCCGGCATCAGGCAGCCGATCCGCGCGGACCCCGACGGCGGCGCTCGAAACACAATTCCGCCCGCGCCTCATCGATTTCCGCACGCGTCAGCGGCTCGTTGTCCTTCTCGAAATCGGCCACCAGCTCACCGAGCTTGTCCGTCTTCACCGGCCGCGCTCGATTCCCCGGCTCCGTTCTTGACTGTGCCAATAACCACGCTGCACGCGCGGTGACGTGCCCGGAGGTTGCTTCACCGCTGCCGATGGCGGTTGCGCTTGGCCAATCCCGAGAAGCTGCACCACCTCCGGCGGAATCCCCCGCGCCTGCAACCGCGCCAGTTCTTCCGCGCGTCCCTTCTCCGCCGCCTCACGTGCCTTGAACGCGGCCTCTCGTTCCTCCTCGGCGGCCGCGCGCGCCTCGGCCGCGGCACGCTCGACGCTGGCAGCCTCAACCTCACGGGCCGCTTTTCCTCCAGCGTCAGCGGCGTCCCGTTCCTGAAAGTGACTGGGCACCGGAAATTCTTGCGCCACCCGTTCGGCGGCCTCACGTTCGACCCGTGCACGCTCAGTTTCCGGCGTTCTACCTGCTTGCCTGGTTCGCTCGGCTTGCTCTTGCGCCCGTCGGACATGTTCGGCTCGCTGCGGAGCCTCTGGCCGGGCACGCGTGGCACCTTCCCGAAACCGCAGCATGTTCCGAAATTTTGCTGCTCGCTCGCGGGCCTTCTTCGCCAGTTCCGCGGCCTTCGATTGCTGCTCGCGCTGCTGCGTATTCTGTTGCCGCGCCTTCTCGCGGACACCGGGGAATTCGAGCTGTTGCCCCGCTTCTCTTTGCAGCCCGATCGACCAGATCTCACGGGCCGTCTCCCGGGATATTTCTTGATGGGTGAACTTGTCCGGAAAATCTCGCACCAAGCCTTCGATGAGCTTCTGTATTTCGTTCGACCTATACTCACCTTGGACCGACCGCAGTACGTGTTGCTCGATGACCCCCCTATCGAGGAGCGCCCGGACAGCTTTCAGTTGGGTCTCGTCTTTCTTGCCGTCCATCCTTCCGGACTTGTCTTCAATTGTGAAGATCAGCCCCCGGACTTCCCTGATTTTATCGAACTGGACGCGACCCTTAGCGGTGGTGAATATTCGGGACTGCTGGACGTAACCGTTCTCGCGGTCGCGAAAATATGTATATGTGCCGTTCTCGAATATCCTTCCGCGCTTGTTCGGATCGAATTCATCACGGTCTTTGTCGTATCCATCCGGCATGGCCGGCTACATCCCCCCGTGCACGGAAGTACTGATAGACGGTATCGAACGACGAACTATCAGGTGTCAGTAGAGGTTTCCTCGCGACGTTTCGCTTCGTGGTAGCCAGCGTATTCACGTAGTGCCGCTGCAATGTAGCTGAACATGCCGTCGTAGTCCTCCCGGTTGTAGTCGATCATGTCGTCCATCAACCCCCATACCGTGAATTCGTCTTCGTCCTCCGTATCACATCTCAAAGACGGGTTCACGTGGTCATAGAACGAATTTTCGCGGCCGAACCATTCAAAATCCGCCCATTCAGCGCCAGCGAACCGGATGAAGCATTCACCCACAAAGCAAATAAAAGCGTCGGCCATGTCCGCTTTCTCCGGAGCCATCGCGGTAGCCATATCTGGGAACAATTCCGCGACAATTGGGTCCAGCCGCTTCACCTCCGCGGAGCCTTCCGGCCACGGCTCTGAAGGAAAGCGGCTGATGTCTGCGCGCTCCATGAACTTCCGGACTTGCGCCTTGTGGCGGTCCGGATCAACCCATTTGCCCCACTCGGTCTGCTCGACAGGTACGCCGAGATCGATGATCAACTGCTCGTCATTCCCCACGTCGACTCCCTTCCGTCATGATCCGAACAGGTCAGTGTTGCGCCTGCGAACTTCACGGGCAAGCGACGAACAGAAGCGCGAGTGTCGCGGTCGCCGGATGCCTGAAACGCAACGATCATCGCTCCACATACAACCGTTCACACGGCAACCGGGGCAGCCGATCAGTTCCGCCACCAGCGACGCACACGGCGTCGGTGCAATGGCGGATGCCTTCGTCTTGGACGAACACAAGAGCCGCAGTCAGGCACGCCGCGTAGTGCAGTTGGTAGCCGCGCATCCGCACAATCAAGTGCACATCGGGTTCGTCCGGGAGTGGTGACCTCATCACATGCCCCGATCCCGAAACCATCGGTAGTCGTCGCGGATGACGATGACTGCCGAGACGCGCGTCGAGCACGTTAACGGGTCGCAATCCATGTGCGCCTCATACGCCTTGTCGGCAGCGGTGCGGCTCATCAACGGCAGACCAGGGTTGTTGTGCGACGACAACCGTTCGAGCAGTCTCGCTAACGCTGCCTCAACGTCGAACCTGCTGGACCTGCCGCCCTGTATCAGGGTCAACGTCGGGTGTGTGTCACGGTCAGCGTGCGTCATGACCAGCCCAGCCGCGCGGTACCGGTGTGCGGCCAGTGAGAGATCCCCTGGCTCTGTCCGCATGTGTATTCACGCATACGTCATCACCCGCCGACGCCGCGCGGTCTTCTCGGCTCGGATCGCCCGGATGGCTTCCACGATCACGTGACCGGATGGGCGAACATGACTGTGGGGCCGCACGACCCACGCACGGAACTTGGTCCCCACATCGGCCGGGCTGGGCAGGCCGATCGTTCCGCCTTCACGCACGATCGATACATCGAACCGAAACATTTCGGCGAACAATTGAATCTCGTCCGGCAGGTCCGGTCGAATGATGAACGTCCACCGCTTCGACCGTGGGTGCGACAGGATCGGCCCCAACGTGTACCCCTGGTTCTGCATCCACACCTTCACGGCTTGCCCCAACACGGCAGGCATCGTGATCGCCCACACCGACCCGCAACGGGCCACGATCCGGCCCACGTGAGGAGGGTCCGCAGTCGCTGGTATGTCACACACGTTCCGGTAGTAATGGCATCGAGACATCGGCGTGTCTCCAAACGCTTCTCGGCGCATCGCTCCCCTGCTCACACTGGTCGGGATAGGCGCGTCCGGCCCTGGCAGCCCCCTGATCGGTACCCGGGACAGGAGCGGACTGCGGTAAGGGGCTCGCGGTTCCGTACTCCATGCCGGACGCATACTCAGAGGACCACGGAATATGGGGCGTGGAACACGGATCGGCGTCCACAGCGCATCCACAACTGGCGGTCCGCGAGTCCGTGACCAGCTAGATTCGGAAGTATGGACGGACACGCCGCTATCGTCGGTGCGCAGCTCCGAGCGGCCCGCGAAGCCGCTGGAGTGTCCCTGGCCTCACTGTCTGCTCAGATCCACTACAGCAAGTCGGTGCTTGCCTACTACGAGACCGGAGAACGCACACCGACGCCCGATGTCATAGCGTGTTACGAGAAGCATTTCGGTCGCATCCAAGACCCAGTAGCGGCCTTGCTCAACCTCGGAAAGGCTGATGTGGAACGGCGCTCTTTCCTACGGGTCGGATACTCCACAGCACTCAGCGCATCCGTCCTGCTGCCCGGCTGGCTCGACAACGCGGCCACCCTTCCGCGCCAGGAATCCCGAGTTCGCTACGTGGGGGAAACCGACGTAGCCGCTGTACGAGACGTGATGCTCGTGTTCTCCCATATAGATCAGCGACTCGGCGGCGGGCATGGACGAACTGCCGTCGTCCAATATCTGACCAACGAGGTAACCGGCTATCTGAAGGGGTCCTTCGCCAGCAAGACCGTGCGTCGCGAGATGTTCTCCGCGGCAGCGGAAATGGCCTACCTCGTCGGGTGGATGGCGTTCGACAACGATGAGCACGCAGCCGCACAGCGCTACTTCGCCACATCGACCCAGCTCGCCGCCGAGGCGGAAGACGCGCCGCTGGTCGGTCACGTGCTGCGCGCCATGGCCCACCAGGCCGTCGACCTCGGACACCCCGAGCAGGGTCTACAGCTGGCTGAAGCATCCGTCAGCGGCGCTCGCTACCGGACAGCCTGCCGCCGCGAGCGCGCATTGCTGAAGGTGGTGCACGCGAAGGCATTGAGCGCGGCCGGTCGGCCCGCCGAGTCAGCGAAAGCTCTACTCCAGGCCGAGCAGGATCTCGCGGCAGCATCCGACTCCGATCGCGAACCCGCTCGGGTGTTCTTCTTCTCCGAGGCGAGTCTTGCCCACGAAACCGCGTGCGCACTGAGGGACGCGGGCAATCTCACCGGGGCCGCTGACCAATTCCAGCTCAGCGTCCGCATGCGCAAGGCCACCGCGTTCACACGCACCCATGCGGTGACTCTTGGCTACCTCGGCACGGTGCAGGCCCGCAGCGGCGAAATCGAGCAGGCTTGCGCCACGTGGCGTTCCGCGCTCGGCGCGATGGGCGGGGTGCAGTCTGGACGCACCCGGAACGTGGCCCGCGACATACGCTCAACGCTGGCACCGCACCGCGGCCAGTCCATTCCCGGTGTCCGCGAAACCGACGAGCGGGCAACAGAGTATCTAGCCGCAAACAAGAAATAGGGCAGGGGTCGTATGGCTGACGAAGTGTTCGAGGTAGTGCCGGTCGCGCACGTCGTAGGTGGCCGACGTGAACCGACCGATGATCACTGGGGCGGCACCGAGGCGATCATTCGCGTCGACGACCCCAGGTTCACCGAAGAGTCGGTACAGGGGTTGGAAGAGTTCAGCCACCTGGAGATCCTGTTCCGGTTCCATCTGACCGACCCGACAGACCTGCACTTCGGTGCGCGTAGCGCACGCGACAATCCGGAATGGCCAAAAGTCGGCATCTTCGGGCACCGGAACATGCGGCGCATCAACTGGCTCGGCGTCTCGCGCTGTCGCCTGCTCCGAGTGGACGGTCTGGACCTGCATGTCGCCGAGCTGGACGCCGTCGACGGCACGCCCGTGCTGGACATCAAACCCTGGTTCGCGGAGTTCGGCCCTCGCGGAGAAGTCCGGCAAGCTGCGTGGTCCACTGAAATGCTCAAAGACTACTTCTAGGGCTTAGGTAGAAAGCCGCCAGCTTGGCAGAGGTGCAAGACCGACAGCCCGCCGGACACGAGGTGGTGGGCATCCGCACGGGGTGGTGGGCGGAGGTAGCAGATGAGCGTGTGGCCGGCGAGCGTGCCGTGCGTTCATATCGCCGTAAACCGTTGTGCCAGGTGTGACCACGTGATTAGCGTGGCCTTGCGCACGCGTCGGGGGGTTATGAGGTGTGAAGATCGGCGTCGCCTTTATCACGGCCGAAATCAAGCTGATGCAACGCAAATTGGTCACCATCCCCGCTGGCCACCCCGCGCGGGCAGTGTGCCTGTTCCGCCTCGGGGACGCTTTTCATCGTCGGTTCAAGGAGACCGGGGCGATCGCCGATCTGGACGAGGCCATCGTCTCCCTCCGGGAGACCGTGGAGGTGATCCCTACCGGTCACCCGAACCTCGCCGTCGCGCTCACCGAATTGGCCGGCGGACACTGGATCCGGTTCCAGCAGACGGAGGATTCGGCCGACCTGAACGAGGCGATGCGGACCACTCGACGCGCGGTGGACGCCACGCCCCATGATCACCCCGACATGGCCTCCCTGCTGGGTTTCATCGGGGCGTGTCTGAAGATTCGGTTCGAGCGCACGGGCGCACTGACCGATCTGGACGAGATGGTCGAAATGCTTCGGAGGGTGGTCGCGGCCACGTCCACCGATCACCCTGAGCGGGCCGGAAGGATCAGCGCGCTGAGCCGCGCTCTGCGGCAGCAGTTCACGGTGACGATGGCGCTGCCCCATCTCGAGGAGGCGATCCAGGTCGGCCGACAGGCGGTAGCCGCCACGGACCCGGACCACCCCGAGCATGCCCGCATGCTGTCCGATCTCGGGGTCTCCTTACGGGTGAGGGCTGAGCGGACCGGTGCGCGGGCCGACCTGGACGAGGCGATTCGACTGGGTCGGCAGGCGGTAGCCGAAACACCCCCCGACGACCCCAAGCGCGGCGACCACATGACCAGCCTCGGCCGAGCCCTGGTGGACCGGTTCGCGTGGGCGGGACTACCGGACGATCTGAATGAAGCGATCGAAATCGGTCGACGAGCGGTAGCGGCCACAGCCTCGGATCACCCCGAGCGTGCCGCAAGTATGTCCATTCTCGGAGCGGCCCTACGGTTCCGGTTCGGGCGAACAGGCGCCCCGGCCGATCTGGACGAGGCCGTCACTGCTCTGCGGAAGGCCGTGGAACTAGCCGATGACACCGTGCGTCCTGTGTCGCTGTCCGATCTCGAGACAGCCCTTATGAACCGTTTCGAAAGGACCGGGGCGCAGACCGACCTGGACGAAGCGATTCGAATCGGACGGCAGGCGGTGGCAGCCGGCTCCGACCGCTTCGACCTGGGCAACATCCTGTCCAGTCACGGGGTCGCGCTACTGAGGCGGTTCGAGCGGACCGGCGAAATGAGCGATCTGAACGAGGCTGTCGCCACCCTACGGAAAGCCGTGGACCTCTCGACCCCCGATCATCCCGACCTGGCGAGCACACTGACCAACCTGGCGGTCACCTTGCAGAAGCGGTTCGAGCGGACCGGCCGGCTGCCCGATCTGGACGAGGCGATCGAATTCGGCCGACAGGCGGTGGCAGCCGTGCCCACCGGCCACCCAGACCGGGCCAGCACACTGTCCAATCTCGTTACCTGCCTGGTGAGCCGATTTCAGCGGACAGGCGAAATGGCCGACTTGGACGAGGCGATCCGAATCGGTCGAGAGTCGGTCGCTGCCACGCCCACCGACCACCCCGGACTGGCCGTCACCCGGTCCAATCTCGCCACCTGCCTGGTGAGCCGGTTCCAACGAACGGGAATGACGACGGACCTCGACGAGGCGATCGTCAACCTCCGGAAAGCGGTGGACGTCTTTCCTCCAGACCATCCCGGTCTTGTCACGATGCTGTCCAATCTCGGTGTCGCATTGTGGAAGCGGTTCGATCGGACGGGAGCGCCGGTAGATCTGGACGAGGCGATCCGCATGAATCGACTCGCGGTGGCAGCCACACCGGCCGATCACCCCCTCCGCGCCCGTTGCTTGTTCAATCTCGTTTCCCCCCTTCGGATTCGGTTCCAGTGGACGGGAGCGAATGACGACCTGGACGAGGCGATCCGAACGGGACGGCAGGCGATCGCGGCCACGCCCACAGACCATCCCGACCTTCCCACCATACTCACCGAACTCGCGGCCGCCCTGATGAGCCGGTTCGAGCGGACGGGGATGATCGCCGCTCTGGACGAAGCCATCGCCACGCTCAGGGAATCCTTGGACATCGTCCCACCCGACCACCCCGCTCGCGCCGGGATGCTGTCGGATCTCGGTGCCGCCCTCTGGAGGCGGTCCGAACAGATCGGGTCGGCGGCTGATCTGGACCAGGCGATCCCAATGGGCCGGGAGGCGGTCGCGGCCACGCCCGCAGATCATCCCGAACTTGCCGACCGACTGACCAATCTCGCAGTCCCGCTGCATATCCGGTTCGAGCGGACGGGGACGACAGACGATCTGGACGAGGCGATCCGGATCGGTCGGCAGGCAGTCGCGGCCATGCCGGCCGACCACCCAGGCCACGCCGTCACGCAGATCAACCTCGCCGAAGCTCTGCGGGCACAATACGAGCTGACCGGCACGCCAACTGATCGAGAGGAGGCCACGACTGCCCTGCAGCACGCCGCGGAGCTGGCCACAGCGGCACCGTCGATCCGCATTCGCGCAGCTCGTACCGCCGCCGAACTCGCCGCGACGGCACAACCGGGCCGGGCGGCGGAGCTGCTGCGGGGGGCGATCCGATTGTTGCCCGAAGTCGCGCCACGCGAGTTGGCCCGCCCGGATCAACAGCATGCTCTGGGCGAGTACGCCGGAATCGCCTCCGACGCGGCGGCACTGGTGCTGGAAGATCCGTCCACACCGCCGGGCGAGCGGCCCATCCTGGCGCTGCAACTACTGGAGGCGGGGCGGGCAGTGCTGTTGAGCCAAGCATTGCAGGTCCGCAGCGACATAACCGATCTCGCGGAGCAGCATCCGGATCTGGCCTCCGACTTCGTCCGATTGCGGAACCTTCTCGACCGGACGCCCGATGCCGCCGCTGTGCCGGACACGGCGGCCGACCCGGTAGCGGACCGGGCGCGATCGGCACGGGAGTTGAACGATGTGCTGGCGCGGATCCGTGCGCACCGCGGATTCGAATCCTTCGCCCTGCCGCCGTCGCCCGAAGAACTCATCGCTCGAGCCGACCAAGGCCCGGTGGTGGTGTTCAACATCAGCCGATATCGCAGCGATGCGTTGCTGCTCACCCCGGACGGTGCAACCTGCCTGCCGCTGCCCGGCCTGCGGCTCCAGACCGTGATCGACCAGGTTCTCGCCTTCCACGAAGCCTTACAGATCGCTGGTCACGGCCCCACCGGGCGGCAGCGGCAAGTCGCCCAACGACAGCTCAGCGGGATCCTGGAATGGCTGTGGGACAACGCCGCGGGCCCCGTCCTGGAGGCCTTGGGCTACCCGGAGAGGTCTGCTCCGAACCGGCCGGGCCCGCGAGTGTGGTGGATCCCCGGCGGCCTGCTGGGTCTATTGCCCATCCACGCCGCGGGCTATCACAGCACACCGCCCGATCCCGCCGGTCGGGCCGTGATGGACCGGGTTGTCTCCTCCTACACCCCCACCGTCGCCGCCTTGCGCCACGCGCGCCTGCGCTCAGCGAACGCCGAGCCACCTACACGCAGTCCCGCACTCGTCCTCGGAATGCCGACCACCCCGGGCGTCGCGGGGCGCCTGCACCACGTACCCGATGAGGTCCGCACGGTCGCTGCCCACCTGTCGCCCGTGGTGACGCTCACCGAGCCCGACGCCGAGATCGACCTTCCTTTCGACGGCTCCGAGACCACGGCACCACCTGGCTCCACGACAACCCTTCCGACCAGGGAAAATGTCCTGAATCACTTGGCCGACTGCGCCATCGCGCACTTCGCCTGCCACGGCGCCACCGATCCGGCCGACCCGTCCCGCAGCCACCTGCTGTTGCACGACCACGACACGAACCCGCTCACCGTCGCCGCGCTCGCCCCGATTCACCTCGAGCACGCACGACTGGCTTACCTCTCGGCCTGCGAAACCGCACTCACCGCCAACACCGAACTCCTCGACGAAGCCATCCATCTCACCTCGGCTTTCCAACTCGCGGGATACCCCCACGTCATCGGCACGCTGTGGACCGTCGACGACGAGATCGCCGTCCGAATCGCCGACGCGTTCTACTCCGCCCTGGGCGCCACGAATCACGGCGGTGCGCCCGACGTGAATCACGCCGCACACGCACTGCACTACGCCATCCGCGATGTGCGCGACGCGCTTCCCGCCACCCCTTCGCTCTGGGCGACCTACCTGCACGCCGGGGCGTGAGACGGACGACAGGATGCCTCCCCGTCGCCCGGCGGAGGTACCGCTGAACGCGTGTCAGCGGCAACGCCACCAGCAGCGGGCTCTGGTCGACGCCCCATCTGGCCGATCCGCGTTCTCAGCACTTGGGTTTGACGGGAGTGCACAAGGGCAGCAGATTCAGCCGGGCCGGAGTCTCCGTGACGGTCGGGGGTGGGGACACGACCTCGGTTGCGGACACGGGGGCTTGTGGCTGCTGCACGGCGCCGCCCGTGGGGGTCGAGCAGGAGGCGGCCAAAATCCAGATCGTGCCGATGACCAACGCGATAAGCGCCACCGCCGCGATCTGTTGCGAGCGATGCCCACGCGGCTGCGGCTTCTCGGCCGCGCGGCCGGAAGTTCGCGCAGGCAAGGCGGTTATGCGCCGGAGATCCGCGATTCGTGGACGGCGCTCGATGACAGCGGTCGGCGTGGATCGGCGCAGTGGCTGAGGTTCGGGACTGGGCGTGGACCACGATGCCGGTCGGCTCGGCGGGGATGCGGGCGCGGGCCGCGGGCGCAGTGGTCGATCGGGGGCGGATTCGATCCACGACGACCAGTTGTCCGTGAACGACGGTCCGTGCGCTGAGTCCGCCACCGGATCCGGCGTGGCTGCGAGCCGTCCCTCGGCGCGAGGCGGCTTCGAGGCCCGTTCCGCGGCAGCATCCTTTGGCTCGTCCGCCGACTCACGCGACTGCGCATACGCCGGAGCGGGCGGCGTGTGGTGCGTTTCTTCGCGACCGTCCTGATCGGGATGGACTGTCGCACTGGACGACGCGGGCTCGAATGCCGCGGGCTCCGGCGCGAGGAATTCCGGTGCGAACGGGTCCGGCTCGGCAGGTCGCGTCGGCACCACCCTCGCAGCGGGCGCATCCTGCGCAGGATGTGACTCGGAGGCGTACACCACTCGGATGTCGTCTGATACATCCACGTATTCGAGCGGCTGCTGAACCGTCGACGAGAACGCGTCCGCTTGCTGTCCGCTCTCCGCATCGGATTGCATCGACGGTCCGGGCTGCGATACCTCGGATTCCGAAATATCGGGTTCCGAAGCGTCAGGTTCCGCGGCGTCGGTTCGCGTCCGCGCTGGTATCGCGGACAGCGGCGGGGTCGACCGATCCGATTCCGGCGCGTGCTTACTTACCTCGACCGGTCCGTCATCCATCTCAGCGCTTCGCATCGAGCTCGATGCGGTCAGTTGCGCCGCAACGGGAACCACGTCCGACGGCGGCGAGTCCGAGCCTTCCGAGCTGTCATCGGTTTCCGAGATCTCGGCTGCGGTAGCTCTGCCGTCAACTGGGCGCGTCTTGCGCGTCACGCTTTCCAGCGCCGCCAGCGTCCCGGCCCGCAACTTCTGCTCCGGCGGGAAACCGTCCGCGACCAAGTCGTCGATGGTGACCTGGTCGCCCAGGTTCAGATCGGTGAGCAGGGCGTGGGTGCGTTCGGCGGTCCAGATGAGTTTGCGGCTCGCGGTGCGGTGGAACCACGCGCGAAGGTCGACGGGCGTCGTTCCGAGGACCACTGCGCAACCGCGCCGACGTGATTCGACGTTCAGCGTGAGGTTCGAGTCCTTGGGCGGCACCACCACGATGAGGCCGTCCACGAAGGCTTCGGCATTGTGCTTGCGCACCAGTGCCTTCAGGTTGAAGACGTTGCTCGTCACCTGGTCGAACGGGCTGCTGTCGTGGTCGCGCACGTGGATCGGGTCGCCCGCGAAGCCGGACAGCCGCCAGCGCCCGTTGGCCTGCACCGAGAGGACGCCCGTCGTGGCTTCCGGGACGGCGCCCTTCACCTCGATCACGACCGCCGCCCTGGGCGTGATGACCACCAGATCGGCTTCCTGTGTCTCGTCCTCGCGGTCGCGATCGGGTAGGTAACACCCCGAGATCGCCAGCCCCACAATGACGTACTGGCCGGTCCAGGTCCGCATCCAGTTGAGCACACGCTGCTCGGATTGCGGCGCCGTCGTTCGTTCGTTGATGACCAACATCGGCGGCCTCCATCGTCGTCCCACGCCATGGACCCCACAACGGTAAGCGCCGGGATATCCGGCACAAAATCGAAAGGCACTGGAGGAGCACGGTATTGGCAGCACAAGGGCATACGGAGTACGGCGTGTGGGCAGCGCCACAGTGGGGACGTGCGACGCGGGAACTCGTCAACCCCGCAGTCTCGTCAACCTCGCAGCGCCGAGGCCAAGGCCGGATCGACGGAGAAGGCTATGGCGATCAGTGACTCGACCAGCAGGTCGACGAGTTGTTCGCGGGAGACGGGTTCGGAACGCAGCCACGTCAGGGTGGATTCCTCGACGAACGCGATCCAGCCGCGCATGGCGAGCATGAGGCGGGGATGGTCGGACTCGGAGACCGGCACGGGCGTCTCGGCGAGGATGATCCCGATGATGGCGTCGCGAGTCTGGTCGACCAAGGGGGCCAGGTCGGGGCTGACGCTGGTCGGGCCGCGAAGGAGCGCGAGGTAAGAGGTGCGGTTCTCGGTGACGTACTCGATGTAGCGCTCGATCGAGTCGCGCAGCATTTCGAAGATGCCGAGCGAGCGGTCCGGGACGACGCGCTCGAGCAGTTCGGCGTTGGCGTGTCGAACGATCGCCAGCTGGAAATCCTGCTTGGTCGGGAAGTAGTGGAACAGCAGGCCGCGGGAGATACCGGCCTGGGCGGCGATCTCGCTGACGGAGATGTCCTCGATGGAGCGTTCGCCGAGCATTTTGGCGCCCAAGGTGATCAGCTGCTCGCGGCGCTCGTCGGGGCTGAGCCGCGTGCGCTTGGGGGCGTCTGCTCGGGTTCTGGTCACCAGCACATCCTACTGAACGGAAGTCAATATACTGTTGACTCGTGCTCAATAGCACCGTAGTCTCGATTACATGAGTCGCAAGGTTACAGACAAAGCTGTCGCCGCCCGACCCACGCGCCACGCCAGGACGATCATCATCGGCAGCGGGTTCGCGGGTTTGGGTCTGGCCATCCGGCTGACCCAGCAGGGTCGCAACGACTTCCTCGTGCTGGAGCGCGGCGGCGATGTCGGCGGCACCTGGCGCGACAACACCTACCCCGGCGCGGCCTGCGACGTCCCTTCGCACCTGTACTCGTACTCGTTCGCGCTGAACCCCGACTGGTCGCGGTCGTTCTCCCGGCAGGGCGAGATCCAGCAGTACATCCAGGACGTGTCCAAGCGCTACGACGTGCGCGACAAGCACATCTTCGACTGCGACGTGACCAGCGCCCGCTGGAACAACGAGGTCTCCCGCTGGGAGATCGAGTCGACCAAGGGCAGCTTCACCGCCGACACGGTGGTGTCAGCGGTCGGCGCGCTGTGCGAGCCCGCGTTGCCGGACATCAAAGGCATCGGCGAGTTCGAAGGCGAGATCTTCCACTCCGCGCGCTGGAACCACGACGCCGACCTCACCGGCAAGCGGGTAGCCATCATCGGCACCGGCGCCTCGGCCATCCAGATCGTGCCCGCCATCGCGGCGCAGGTCGGTCACCTGGACGTCTACCAGCGCACCGCGCCGTGGCTGCTGCCGCGCCTGGACCGCCCGTACACGAAGGCCGAGCGACTCGCCTTCAAGTACGTGCCCGGCCTGCAGCGACTATCCCGCGCGGCCATCTACGCCGCGCGCGAGACCCAGGTGGTCGGCTTGGCCAAGGCTCCGGCCATGATGCAGCTGTTCGAGGCCATCGCGAAGGCCAAACTGCGCTACGAGATCCGCGATCCGCAGTTGCGCGCCAAGGTCACGCCGAACTTCCGGATCGGCTGCAAGCGCATGCTGATCTCCAACGACTACTACCCGGCGCTGTCGCGCCCCAACGTCGACGTGGTCACCGACGGCATCGCCGAGGTGCGCGCGAACTCGATCGTCACCGAGGACGGCACCGAGCGCGAGATCGATGCGCTGATCGTGGCGACCGGCTTCCACGTCACCGACTCGCCGACCTACGACACGATCGCGGGCCGCGACGGCCGCACCCTGTCGGAGGTGTTCGACGAGATCGGCCAGCAGGGCTACAAGGGCGCCTCGATCGCCAACTTCCCCAATATGTTCTTCCTGTTGGGGCCGAACGTGGGCCTCGGGCACACCTCGATGGTGTACATGATCGAATCGCAGATCAATTACGTCGCCGACGCACTGGCTACCATCGACCGCCTCGACCTGCGTACCGTGGAAGTGCGCCGCGACGTGCAGGATGCCTACAACAAGCAGCTGCAGGCGAAGCTGGCCGGGAGCGTCTGGCTCACCGGCGGGTGCTCGAGCTGGTACCTGGACAAGCACGGCAACAACACCACGCTGTGGCCGGACTTCACTTTCGAATTCCGTAGGCTGACCAGAACTTTCGACGTGGCGGCGTACGAGATCTCCATTTCCCGAACCGATGTGAAAGCAGTGGCATCGTGAGCAATGACGCTTACTTCAAGAACAAGGTCTGTGTGATCACCGGAGCGGGCTCCGGGATCGGTCGTGCGCTGGCGGTGAATCTGGCCAGGCGCGGCGCCAAACTGGCGCTGTCGGACATCGACGTCGAGGGTCTGGCCGAGACCACCCGCCGCTGTGAGCAGCTGGGCGCCGAAGTCAAGTCCGACCGGGTGAACGTGGTCGAACGCGAAGCGGTCATCCTCTACGCCGACGCGGTGAAAGCGCACTTCGGCGCCGTGCACCAGGTCTACAACAACGCCGGCATCGCCCACCACGGCGAGGTCATCCGCTCGGAGTACAAGGACTTCGAGCGCGTGATGGACGTCGATTTCTGGGGTGTCGTCAACGGCACCAAGGCGTTTCTGCCGATGGTCATCGAGTCCGGTGACGGCCACATCGTCAACGTCTCCAGCCTGTTCGGGCTGATCGCGATCCCCGGCCAGTCGGCGTACAACGCGGCCAAGTTCGCGGTGCGCGGCTTCACCGAGTCGCTGCGTCAGGAGATGCTGGTCGCACGGCACCCGGTCAAGGTCACCTGCGTGCACCCCGGCGGCATCAAGACCGCGGTCGCGCGCAACGCCACCTACGCCGAGGGCATCGACAGCAAGTCGGCCGCGTCGATGTTCGACAAGAAGCTGGCCATCCACACTCCGGAGATGGCGGCGCAGACCATCACCGAGGGCGTGCGCAAGGGGCACGGCCGCGTGCTGATCGGCTGGGAGGCCAAGCTGCTGGATCTGTTCGTCCGGGTGACCGCGTCGGGCTACCAGCGGATCGCGGCCAACGTCGAACGCCGCTTCCTGCCCTGACCCCGGGATTCGAGAGACGACGATGCGGGACATCAACCTTCCGCTGCCCCTCGCGCGGGCGGTACTGAATCCGATCTTCCGGGTCACGCTGAACAAGCGGTTGCCGTTCGCAGTGCAGCGCAGGCTGCTGGACGTGACCTCGCGGGCGCAGCTGCTGCCCGCGGGCGCGGTCGTGCGACCTATCCGGCTGGGCGGCAGGCCCGCCGAGCGAATCGGCTTCGCGGACACCGCCGACGACGGCGCCGTCCTCTATCTCCACGGGGGCGGCTACGCGGTCGGCTCCCTGGCGACGCACCGCTCCCTGGCGGCCCGCCTGGCGCGAGACACCGGTTACGCGGTCTACGTACTGGACTATCGCCTCGCGCCGGAACACCCGTTACCCGCGGCGCTGGACGACGCCGAGGCCGCTTTCCTCGAACTCGTGACGAGCGGGGGATTCCTGCCGGGCCGGATCGCCGTCTCGGGCGATTCCGCGGGGGGCGGGCTGTCGCTCGCGCTCGCGCAACGCCTGATCGCCCGGCACGGGCAGACCCCGGCGGCGCTCGGGCTGATCGCACCGTGGGCCGACCCCAACGAGATCCCGGAGCGCGAACGCGACCTGGTGATCAACAAGCCGTGGTCACGCGCCTGCGCGTCCGCCTACCTGGGCGCCGGTGACTCGTCCGATCCGTCCTACGCCCCGCTGACCGGTGAACTGCGCGGCCTGCCGCCGACCTACGTGCAAGTGGACGTCAGCGAACTGCTGCACGGCCAGTGCGTCGCGCTGGTGGCCGCGCTGCGTGAGGCAGGCGTGCACGTCCACTTCACCGAGAGCAAGGGATTGTGGCACGTCGCACAGTTGCAGGCCGCGCTGGCCGCGCCCGCGGGGGCCGCGCTGCGCGAACTCGCCGAGTTCCTGCGCGAAGCGATTCAACCGGCGGACCTGCGCGAACTAGGATGAAATCCGAGCGGGTCCCTACCCTGCGGTGATGTACGGAGGCGATTTCGGTGGTCGACCTCACGACCCTGGCGCAGGTGTCGTAGATTACTGGCGAGTAAACCCACGTGGAAGGGCACTGATGCGAGAGTTCGAAGTCCCGGCTTCCTACACCACTCCGGATGACGCGAACAATTCCGACAACGTCTTCCGCCACGCCGAGCAAGCGCCGAACGCGGTGCTGTTCAATGTGCCGAACGGCAGTGGCGGCTGGCAGGATGTCACAGCCGCGGAGTTCGCGAAGACCGTGACGGGCGTGGCGAAAGGCTTGATCGCCTCGGGCCTGGACTTCGGCGATCGCGTCGCCATCATGGCGCCGACGCGCTACGAATGGGCCGTCCTCGATTTCGCCATCTGGGCCGCGGGCGGCTGCACCGTCGCGATCTACGACAGCTCCGCCGCCGAGCAGGCCAAGTGGATCCTGCAGGACTCGGCCACCAAGCTGCTGATCCTGGACAGCGACAAGCACCGCACGGTGATCGATGAGATCGAATCCGGGTCGCTGCCCGACCTGCGGGAGATCCTGCAGATCGACAAGGGCGCGCTGGACGAGCTGATCAGTCGTGGCGCCGACCTGGACGACCAGGCCGTGCACGACCGCCGCGCCCAGGTAGGCGCGCAGTCCCCGGCCACCCTGATCTACACCTCGGGCACCACCGGCCGCCCCAAGGGCGTCATGCTGACCCACGCGAACCTGTACGCGGAGTCCAAGTCCGACCGGATCGCGCTGCACAAGTACGTCACCGAGGGCAAGAAGACCCTCATGTTCCTGCCGCTGGCGCACGTCTTCGCCCGCGCCGTCGCGCTCGCCGCGTTCGACGCGAAGGTGATCGTCGCGCACACCGCCGACTGGTCCACCCTGGTCGAGCAGTTCGGCAGCTACCGCCCGCACTTCATCCTCTCGGTGCCCCGAGTGTTCGAGAAGGTGTTCAACAGCGCCAAGCAGAAGGCCCACGACGGCGGCAAGGGCAAGATCTTCGACGCCGCCGCCGACACCGCCATCGCGTGGAGCGAGGCGCTCGACAACGGCGGACCGGGCGTCGGGCTGAAGCTCAAGCACGCGCTGTTCGACAAGCTGGTCTACAGCAAGCTGCGCGCGGCCCTCGGCGGCCAGTGCGAGGCGGCCGTCTCCGGCGGCGGCCCGCTCGGCGCGCGGCTGGGCCACTTCTTCCGCGGCGTCGGCGTGACCATCTACGAGGGCTACGGCCTCACCGAGACCACCGCGGCCATCGCGGTCAACACCCCGGAGCAGATCCGGGTCGGCTCGGTCGGCCGCCCGATCGAGGGCCACGCCGCCAAGATCGCCGAGGACGGCGAGCTGCTGCTGCGCGGCTCGGTCGTATTCGACGGTTACTGGGGCAACGCGGAGGCCACCGAGGACGCGTTCGAGGACGGCTGGTTCAAGACCGGCGATCTCGGCGCCATCGACAACGACGGCTTCATCACCATCACCGGCCGCAAGAAGGAGATCATCGTCACCGCCGGTGGCAAGAACGTCTCCCCCGCGCTGCTGGAGGACTCGCTGCGGGCGCACCCGCTGATCAGCCAGGTGATGGTGGTCGGCGACGGACAGCCGTTCATCGGCGCGCTGATCACGCTGGACCCGGAGTCGCTGCCCGGCTGGAAGGAACGCAACAACCTGCCCGCCGACACCCCGATCGAGAAGCTGATCGAGAACCCGGATCTGATCGCCGAGGTGAACGCGGCGGTGGCCGAGACCAACAAGAAGGTTTCGCACGCCGAGCAGATCAAGAAGACCCGTCTGCTGACCATCGACTGGACCCAGGAGACCGGCGAGCTCACCCCGAAGATGTCGCTCAAGCGCGCGGTCGTGATGAAGCAGCACGCCGACGACGTGGCGAGCATCTACCACTGAGCTGATCGCTGCGAGGCGCTGTCCGCGAACTGTTCGCGGACAGCGCCTTTCGCGTCTCCGGGAGCTGGTCACCCGACCCGCAGTAGTCTCGATGCCATGGCCGATCTGCGACTGCGCGTGGTGGCCGGGATCGTCTCGGCGGGGTTGACACTGGGCGTGGCCGAACTGTTCGCGGCTTTCCTCGGCCTCGACAACGCGCCGCTGCACGTCCTCGGCTCGGCCGTGGTCGACCACACGCCCGACGGATTGCGGGAATGGGCCATCACCACCTTCGGCACGAACGACAAGGCCGTGCTGTACCTGGTCATGGGCGTGATCGCGGTGCTGGTCGCCGGGCTGGCAGGAGCGATCGAGCGGACCGACCGTGCCGCCGGGTCGTGGTTGTTCGTCGGGTTCGGGGTCCTCACGGCATGGCTGGCCGTGACGCGTACGGGTCTGTCCGCCGCGATGCCGACGGTCGTCGGTGTGGCCGTGGGTATCTTCGCGCTGCGTGCGCTCACCCGTCGAATCGACGCTGCGACGGAAACATTTCCTGCCGACGGTCGGGCCGGGGCAGGGCGCTCGACCGTCGATTCCGAGACTCGGACTCCGGCGGAGACGTCGCGGACTGCCGGAGCCGAAGGTCACGCCGGGCGCACCGCGGGCACCGGCGATATGTCCGACGCCTCCGCTGATGGCGGCTCCGCCATCGGTTCGTCCCCGGAGCGCAGGCAGGTCTTGCAGGGACTGCTGGTGGCGAGCGGGTTGGCCGTGACCGCCGGGGTCACCGGACGACTGCTGGGCACCAGGCGCAGCGACGTTTCGGGTGAACGCGCCGCGGTGCGGTTGCCGGAGCCGACGGCTCCCGCCGAACCTCTAACACCCGGCGTCGATCTTCGAGTGCCCGGGCTGACGCCGTACCTGACACCCAACGACGACTTCTACCGGATCGATACCGCGCTGATCGTTCCCCAGGTCTCCAAGGACAGCTGGTCGCTGCGCATCCACGGCATGGTCGACCGGGAAATCCGGCTGAGCTGGGCGGATCTGGCGAATCTTCCGGTGGAGGAACACCTGGTCACCCTGGCCTGTGTGTCGAATCCGGTCGGCGGTGACCTGATCGGCAACGCGCGGTGGCTCGGCTACCGCGTGGATCGGCTGCTCGCCGAAGCCGGACCGCACCCCGATGCGGACATGGTGCTCTCGCACAGCGCCGACGGCTGGACCGCGGGCACTCCGCTGGCGGTGCTCACCGACGGACGCGACGCCCTGCTGGCTGTCGGCATGAACGGCGAGCCCCTTCCGGTGCAGCACGGTTACCCGGCCCGGCTGGTCGTGCCCGGTCTCTACGGCTACGTCTCGGCCACGAAATGGGTGACCGAACTGGAAGTCACCCGCTTCGACCGTGCCACCGCGTACTGGACCCGGCGCGGCTGGTCGGCACTCGGCCCGATCAAGACCGGCACTCGCATCGACACTCCGCGCGCTCGCGGCCGACTCCACCCGGGCCGCATTCCCATCGCCGGTGTCACCTGGGCACAGCATCGCGGCATCCGCGCCGTGGAAGTCCAGATCGACGACGGCCCCTGGCAGCGGGCCCGCCTTTCCGACGAACAGTCCATCGACACCTGGCGCCAGTGGGTCTTCGACTGGGATGCCACCTCCGGCCCGCACACCATCCGCGCCCGCGCCACCGACGGAATCGGCGAAACCCAAACCGCCGAACGCCGCGACGTGATCCCCGACGGCGCCACCGGCTATCCCTCGGTCACCGTCCAGATCGCCTGAGCGCGACCTGTGCCCGACCGAACCGAGCGGCCGTGACGCCGCGTCGACGAACATGCCCCGCAGAAGGGCGTTCTTTCGCGGGGCATGAGGTTTCGGGACGTCAGCTCGCCGCGGAGTCGGCCGTGGCTCGTTCTTTCTCGAGTTGCGCCGGAGCGGACGCGCCGTGGCGGATGAACAATACCGAGGCGGCGACACCGAGGAGCAGGATGGCCGCGGGAAGCAGGGTGGACTGGCTCAGCGCGGTGCTGAAGGAGTCCTTGACGAACTCCGGGATCGGGGCTTGGCCCGCGCCGCCCTCGGCGACGGTCCCGCCGCCCAGTCCGTTCGCCGTCATCCTGGCCGCCACCAGCGCGCTGATCGCCGCACTGCCGAGCACCGAGCCCACCTGGCGGGTGGTGTTGTAGACACCGGCGCCCGCACCAGCCTGCTGGACCGGCAAGTTGTGGGTCGCCGTGGCCGCCAGCGGAGCCCAGATGCAGGCGTTGGCGAAGCCGGCCAGCGCGGCGGCCACCAGGAACCAGGCCAGCGACGAGTGCGGATCCATCAGTACGGAGAACCAGAACACCGACAGCGCGAACAGGCCGAAGCCGATGGTGGGCACGGTCCTCGGGTGCAACCGGTCGGCGAACTTGCCGACCAGCGGGGCCGCGAAGCCGGTCACGATCGCCATGGGCGCGAAGACCAGCGCGGACTTCGTCGGCGACATTTCCCGCACGGCCTGCAGGTAGAAGTACGTCGGCACCATCAGGGAGGTCACTGCCGCACCCATCGCGGCGATCGCGGCGTTGGACAGCGCGAAGTTGCGGTCCCGGAACAGGCTGAGCGGCAGCAGCGGCTCCCCCTTGTTCCTGGCCTGGTTGACCAAGAACACCGCGAACACCGCCAGGCCGGCACCGATCAACAGCCAGATCCGCAGCGACCAGTCGTAGCTGTTGCCCTCCTGGATGCCGAACACCAGCAAGAACATGCCGATACCGCTGAGCAGCACGCCGGGGATGTCGAACTTGTGCTCGTGGGTGGGCAGCGCGGGCACCAGCCAGACCGCCAGCGCGAAGGCGACCGCACCGACCGGAACGTTCACGATGAAGATCCACTCCCAGCCGAGCCCGTCCACCAGCACACCGCCGAGGATCGGCCCGATCAGCGTCGCGAGCCCCGCCACGCCACCCCACAAACCCATCGCGGCGCCGCGCCGGTCCGGCGGGAAAGTCCTGGTGATCACGGCCATGGTCTGCGGCGTCATCAGTGCGGCGCCGACACCCTGTGCGGCGCGCGCCGCGATCAGCATGCCGATGCTGCCGGACAGGCCACACCACAGCGACGCGGCGGTGAACACCGCCAAGCCGATCAGATAGATGTTCTTGGGGCCGAAGCGGTCACCCAACCTTCCGGTGACCAGCAGCGGCACCGCGTAGGTGAGCAGGTAGGCGCTGGTCACCCAGATCACCTGGGAGATATCGGCGTGCAGGCTCGTCATGATCGCGGGATTGGCGACCGCGACGATCGTCATGTCCAGCAGGATCATGAAGAAGCCCACGACCAGCGCGAGTAGCGCCGGCCACGGATTGCGTGGTGTGGACATGTGTTTCGTTCCTAACTCGGACTATCCGAAAAGCTCGGGTCGGGGTTCGCCACGAGGCCGCTCGGCACCGATGGCGTCGTGCCGGCGTCGGACGATGGACCGTCGCCGGAGCCGACGGGCGCGCCGGTCCGGGGGTCGAAGTCCTCCCATTCGAGTGCGCCGCTGTCCAATTCGGCCGTGAACTCCTCGACCCAGGTCAGTTCGGCGGCCAGCATCGCCCGCAGGTAGGGCAGGGCGATCCAGTAGCGGCGCGGGACGGCGTGCTCTCGAGCCCACGCATTCAGCATGTCGGTGTCGGCCAACTCGGCTTTCAACACGCCGATCCGTTCGCGCAGTAGCGCGAGCGCCTCCGGCTTGGGCAGATTGTGCATCTCGCCCAGCGCCACCGGGAAGATCGGATACTCCGGCACGGGTTGCCGCACGATCTCGGCGATCCGGTTGCGCAGTGCGTCCCTGCCGCGCCCGGTGATCCGGTAGGTGGTGCGTTCGGGCCGGTTGCCCGCACGGTCGACGCCCTCGGCGCGGACCAATTGCTGGTCGGCCAGCCGGGACACGGTGTGGTACAGCGAGCCGGGCCGCACCTTCACCAGCTTGTCCTCCCGCCGGGCGATCAGCGTCTGGAACATCTCGTACGGATGCATGGGCCGCTCCTCGAGCAGCGCGAGCACAGCGATGGCCAGCGGCGTCACCGAGGAATGCGCCTGCCCTTGCCCCACGCCTGTTCACCTCCGTTGCGGATGAGTCTCGACCTGTCGGCCGCCTCCACGCCGAGCTTGCCCCGCAAAGGTATCGGCGGATGCCGACATGCTCCACGCTAAATATTCCACGTGGAATATACGGCGCGGAACAGTCCATCGACAAGGATGTGTGACCGGTGATGGGCGACACAGTTCTTCGTCGGCGCGTTCCCGTGGCCTGCCGAATAGATGAGAGGCCGTCGAGAGATGACTCTCGACGGCCTCTCGATCAGCTCCCGCCGCGAGGTCGGCAACGTCGGCGACCCCGGTACAGCGCCATTGCTGATACGGGACTGGGTAGTGATGTTGTTCGCGAAGCCCTCCAGAGGGCTCGTCTAGAAGACTATGCCCGGGCTCGCCGGAGCGGCAGTGTCGGATGCGACATCTATCGCTCGATTTCCGACATCAGTCTTGCGTTGGCCTCGAGCTCACCGGGGTATCGAAGCAGACCGGTCGACCGGCTACAGGGCGTGCTGGTCCAACCAGTCGCGCGCGACATCCCCCGGCGCGGAGCCCTCGTCACGAACGCGCCGGATCATCACGGCCAACTCGTCCGTCGTCAGTTCACCCGCGACATAGTTCAGCTTCTTGATCTGGCGCTGGTCCAGCAAGCCCTTGCGGAACAGCGGCAGCACGTTCTCGGCGCGCACCGCGTAATCGTCGTCGGACAGCACGGCCAGACCGTCGGTCGCGCCGGGCGCCAGTTCGGGCGGACCGCTCAGCAAACCGGCCTGGACCTGACCGTCCAGCAATGCTTTTCGCAGCGCGGCCGGATCCGGGAACGCCACGGTGGCCGCGAAGTCGCACCCACCGACCCGATCGCGCCCGGCCGACGGCAACAGGCCGGGCGTGACCGCCACGCCGACGGTCAGCTCACCGCAGCGTGGCGCGAGATCGCCCACCGAACGCACCTTGTCCTGGGCCGCCGCCTGCGCGGTGAGCAGCACCCGCGGTCGCAGATCGGCGCCGTCGGCGAAGTCGGAGACCACCAGCCCCTCGGGCAGTGCGGCGCTCACCGCGTTCGCCACGGATTTCGGCAGCCGATCCGTCGCGTGTTCGTCGAAATGGGTGAGCAACGCGCCGGTGTGCTCGGCGAGCACCTGGACCCGGTCGGCGTCCAGCGCGGCGAGGTAATCCTCCCGGCCACCCAGACGCGCGGAGACCGCGGTGCGCGCCCCGGTACGCGCCAGTGCGCCCGCATAGATTTCGGCGAGCACCGACGACTCCACCGAATCACCCGCGCCGACGGTGATCGACGGTCCCGGCGCGTCGTTCCCGCAGGACACGACCAGAGCGACGGAAGCGACCACCAGCAACCGAGCCAGCACCCGCTGTGACGCGGCCAACACCATCCGGCGACACCAACTCTCCGTCGAATCGACACAGCCAACAGAAAAACCCGGAAGCGGGCAGTATGGACACCCAGAATGTACCGGCGGCCGCTCGGTGCCGAGACCGCGCACCGCCGTCATGTCGGAAGGACTCTCGTGAAATCCACCCGCATCCCCGGTGCCGCCGGGCGTCGGCGCCCCGCTGTGCGCGCCGCGCTGCGCGCCGCTCGCGTCCTCGCCGCCGCCGCGGCGCTCGCCGTCGCGATGATCCTGTCGGCTTGTGGCAATTCCGACCCGCTCGCCACCGGTGGTAGCTGTTCGGGAGACGGATTGATCGTCGGTTCGGCGAACTTCCCGGAATCCGAGACCGTCGCCAACGTGTACGCGGAGGTGTTGCGCGCCAACGGTTTCACCGTGGACACCAAGCTCAATATCGGCAGCCGCGAAGCCTACGTTCCCGCCGTTCGGCAGTGCGCCATCTCGGTGATCCCCGACTACACCGGCAACCTGCTGCAATACCTGGACAAGAACGCCACAGCCACCAGCGCGGCCGATGTCGAGAGCGCGCTGGGCGAGGCGCTCGGTTCCGATCTCGCGATCGGCACGCCCGCGCCCGGGGAGGATTCCGACGCCGTCGTGGTCACCCGCGCCACCGCGCAGCGCTGGAACCTGCGCACGATCGCCGACCTGGCCGCGCACTCGGCCGAGGTGAAATTCGGCGCGCCCGCCGAGTTCCAGGAGCGCGCAGGCGGCCTGCCCGGCCTGAAGAAGAACTACGGCCTCGACATCGCCGCGAACAATTTCGTGCCGATCGCCGACGGCGGCGGCCCCGCCACGGTGCGCGCGCTGGTCGAGGGCCAGGTGACCGCGGCCAATATCTTCACCACCGCACCCGCCATCGCGCAGAACGACCTCGTGGTGCTGGAAGACCCGAAGCACAACTTCCCCGCGCAGAACGTGGTGCCGCTGCTGAACGCGAGCAAGAAGTCGGACAAGCTGCTCGCGGCGCTGAACGCGGTGTCGGCGCAGCTGACCACCGCCGAGCTGGTCGAGTTGAACAAGGCCGTATCCGGTAGCGCCAAGACCGAGCCCAAGGCCGCCGCAGCGGCCTGGGTCGCCGCCAAGGGGCTGAACAAGCCGGTGGGCTAGGGGGCGAGTCGATGTCCGATATCGCGTTCTCCGGTATCAGCAAGATCTATCCGGACGGCACCCATGCCGTCACCGACCTCGATCTGCGCATCGAATCCGGGTCGTTCACCGTGTTCGTCGGACCCTCCGGCTGCGGGAAGACGACCTCGATGCGGATGATCAACCGCATGATCGTGCCGACTTCGGGGACGATCACCATTGCCGGACAAGATATTTCGACCGTTGACCCGGTCCGGCTCCGCCTCGGGATCGGGTACGTCATCCAGAGCGGCGGCCTGCTGCCGCACCGGACGGTCCTCGACAACGTCGCGACCGTTCCGGTGCTGCGCGGTGACTCGCGCCGGGCCGCCCGCGCCGCGGCGCTCGAGGTACTCGACCGGGTCGGCCTGGACCGATCGCTGGCCCAGCGGTACCCGGCGCAACTGTCCGGGGGTCAGCAGCAGCGTGTCGGCGTGGCCCGCGCGCTGGCGGCCGATCCGCCGATCCTGCTGATGGACGAGCCGTTCAGCGCGGTCGACCCGGTGGTGCGCGCCGAATTGCAGATCGAAACGCAAAGGCTCCAAGCCGAATTACACAAGACCATCGTTTTCGTCACGCACGACATCGATGAGGCGATCACGCTCGGCGATCGCGTGGCGGTGTTCGGCCGCGGCGGCACATTGCAGCAGTACGACCCGCCGCAGCGTCTGCTGGCGCAGCCCGCCACGGACTTCGTCGCCGACTTCGTCGGCCGGGACCGCGGCTACCGCGGGTTGTCCTTCCGCACCGCGACCGACGTTCCGCTGCACGAGATCCGGACGGCCGTCGTGGACGAGGTGGACCGGCTGCGGCTGGACGCGGGCGAATGGGTGCTGGTGGTGGACGCGCAGCGCAAGCCGGTCGGCTGGATCGACGTCACCGGGGTCGAGGGCTTGCGCGCGGGTCGTACGCCGGCCGAGAGCATGTCGGCGGGCGGCTCGCTGTTCACCCCGACCGGTGACCTGCGCCAAGCGCTGGACGCCGCGATCTCCTCACCCTCCGGAGTAGGCGTAGCCGTGGACGACGCGGGTGCGGTGCGGGGCGGGGTGCTGGCCACCGAGGTGCTCGAGCAGTTGGCCGGGCAGCGCGCGCACGAAGACGCCGAACGCAACCGGCACTTCTTCGAAGAACAGGTGCGATAGCCGGCCATGCGATATCTCGTCGAGAATTTCCCGGAGGTCATGGGTTTCACCGCGACCCATCTCTATCTCGCGCTGACGCCGTTGCTGCTGGCATCGGTGATCGCGATTCCGGCCGGCGCGCTGGTGCGGCGGGTGCCGTGGCTGCGCCGGGTCACGGTGACCGCCGCGAGCCTGGCCTACACGGTTCCGTCGCTGGCGCTGCTGGTGATCATTCCTCCGCTGGTGGGGATCTCGGCCATCGACCCGCTGAACGTGATCATCGCGCTCACCATCTACTCCACGGCCCTGCTGGTGATCGCCGTGCCCGCCGCTCTTGATTCGGTGCCCGCCACCGTGCTCGACGCGGCCGACGCCGTCGGCTACGGCCCGCTGCGCCGCACCCTCACCGTGGACATGCCGTTGGCCGTGCCGGTTTTCGTGTCCAGCCTGCGGGTGGTGGTGGTGACCAACATCGCGATGGTGTCGGTGGGCGCGCTGATCGGCGTCGGCGGGCTCGGCAAGCTCTTCACCCAGGGTTATCAGCGCGACTACCCGGACGAGATCATCGCGGGCGTCCTCGTGACGCTCGTGCTCGCACTGGTCGCCGACCGTGTGGTGTACGCGCTGGGCCGCTGGTCGACGCCGTGGGTCCGCGCGGACGCCAGGACCGTGCGGGCGAAAGGCGCCGCCGCGTGAATCTCTTTATCGACGCCTGGCAGTACTTCACCGACGCCGCCAACTGGCGCGGGCCTTCCGGCATCGGAACCCGCATCGTTCAGCATCTCTGGTACAGCTTTCTGACCATCGCCGTCTCGGCGGTGATCGCGGTGCCCCTCGGCCTGGTGATCGGTCACACCAGGCGCGGCGCGGCGGTGCTGGTCGGCTTCGCCAACGCCATGCGCGCGCTGCCGACCCTCGGCCTGTTGACGTTCCTGGTGCTGCTGCTCGGCCTCGGCCTGATCCCGCCGCTGCTGGCCCTGGTCACGGTCGGCGTTCCGCCGCTGCTGGCGGGCGCGTACGCCGGAATCGCGAACGTCCCCACCGATGTCGTGGACGCCTCGCGCGCCATGGGCATGACCGAACGGCAGATCCTGTTCCGGGTGGAGGTGCCCAACGCGCTGCCCATCCTGCTCACCGGCCTGCGCGGCGCGACGCTGCAGGTGGTGGCCACCGCGACGATCGCCGCCTACGTCAACCTCGGCGGGCTGGGCCGGTACATCTTCGACGGCATCAGCCTCTACCGCTACGACCGGGTGCTGGCGGGTGCGTTGCTGGTGGCCGTACTGGCGATGCTGCTGGATGGTCTGCTGGCGTTCGCGGTGTGGGCGAGTGCGCCCGGCGCGGGCCGATTGCGCCGGTTGCCCCGCCCGATGGGTCCGCCCGCGGCCGAATTGCAGACCACGAACTGAGTTCGGCGAACCCAGGCAGTTCGCGGCCGCTACGACGAAGGCGCCCCGTTCGAGGTGAACGGAGCGCCTTCGTCGATGCGGAGAATGCGCGTTACGCGACGCCCTCGGCACGGGCGGCGGCCGCGACCGCCTCGGCGACAGCCGGAGCGACCCGCGGGTCCAGCGGACTGGGGACGATCTTGTCCGGACCGAGCTCGTCGGCCACGACGCTGAGGATCGCGTCGGCGGCGGCGATCTTCATGCCCTCGGTGATCCGCCGGGCGCCCGCGTCCAGCGCGCCCTTGAAGACGCCGGGGAACGCCAGCACGTTGTTGATCTGGTTCGGGAAATCGCTGCGGCCGGTGGCCACGATCGCGGCGTACTTGCGCGCCACCTCGGGGTGGATCTCCGGGTCCGGGTTGGACATGGCGAACACGATCGACTCCGGGGCCATCGACGCGATGAGCTCCTCGGCGATCAGGCCCGCGGACAGCCCGAGGAACACGTCGGCGCCCGCCAGCGCCTCGGCCGCACCGCCGGTGAGGCCGCGCGGATTGGTGCGGGTGGCCAGCTCGACCTTCACCTCGTTGAGGTCGCCGCGCTCCCGGTTCACGATGCCCTTCGAATCGAGCACGGTGACGTCCCGGACACCCGCTGCGAGCAGGATGTTCGTGCACGCCACACCGGCGGCGCCCGCGCCGGACACCACGACCTTCAGTCCCTCGATGCCGCGGCCCTGCACCTTGGCCGCGCCGTTGAGGGCCGCGAGCACCACGATGGCGGTGCCATGCTGGTCGTCGTGCATCACCGGGCAGTCGAGCGCCTCGATCACGCGCTTCTCGATCTCGAAGCAGCGGGGCGCGGAGATGTCCTCCAGGTTCACCGCGCCGAAGCTCGGGCGCAGCCGGATCAGCGTCTCGACGATCTCGTCGACGTCCTTGGTGTCCAACACGATCGGAATCGAATCCAGCCCGGCGAACTTCTTGAACAGCGCCGCCTTGCCCTCCATCACCGGCAGCGAGGCGCGCGGGCCGATGTCACCGAGGCCGAGCACGGCGGTGCCGTCACTGACCACGACCACGAGCCGGTCGGTCCAGGTGTAGCGCTTGGCCAGCGCCTCGTCCTCCGCGATCGCGCGGCTGACCTGGGCGACCCCCGGGGTGTAGGCGATCGAGAGGTCGCGCTGGGTCTCCAAGGGCGCACTGAGTTCGACCGAGAGCTTGCCGCCGAGATGTCCCGCGAAGATTTCGTCGTTTGTGATTTCAGACAGGCTTGCGGTGGAATTCGGTGCGTCAGTCACAGGTGACACGATTTCACTCCTGCTCGGGTCGGGCTAAACCGGGGGACGGTTACCACCGGGTAATGGGTATAAGTCGTTTCACTACGCTCATCGAGTGCGCTGACCGGTATGTTTCGAGGCGGCTGCGAGCGAGCGAACACGGCTTGCCGGTATCTCGACGACGGGCGCGGCACTGATCCGCGAAGCGGAACCGGACGGGTGGGCCCGGACAGAACATGCGGTGTGGTCTCTCGGGTCGCGACGGTACGTCGGCGAGGCGGAGACCTCCGTGATTCCCTCACCCGGCGGTGGCGGAGGTAAGGAATCCGACACATTCTGCCAGTCCGGTAGGCGAGTTGCCAAACCGCATACCCTCTGGGCCGTGTCGCGCTCCATCACCCAACGTTAGGGGCCGGGAATTACCTTCAGGTAAGGGGAAACTCGCCGTTTCCGGCCAGGACGCGGTGAGTAGTCGCACTGCTCGAGGCGGCACCGGTGTGAGAATTGCCTGCACACGACGGGCAGCCGCGGCCGCAGCGGCGCCCGGCCGCCCGCGTCAGGCGACGATATCGCGGGGCTGCCGCGGCATCGTCCGCGGCGCCTCCGGGCGCACCCACACGCTACGCACTCCGCCCGAGGTCAACCGCACCCGCCAGCTGTCGGTCGCGCCGGGATGATCGGTCCTGCGGTGCATGCCCCGGCTCTCCGCGCGCATCAGCGCGCTGTATTTAGTCCATCGCGCCACCGCAAGCAGCGCGGCGGCCTGCCGGGCGCGCAGCAGGTCAACCCCCCTACCGCCCAGGTCGAATTCCGCGCCCGGCCACATCCCGTCGAGTTCGCCGATGCTGTCGCGCAGGCTGCCCGCGCTGCGCCAGTAGCTGCGCCGCAGCGGCAAAGTGTGCTCCTGCACGAGACCGATCACCGCCCGCGGATCGATCCGCGCCACGGCATTGAGCCCGGCTCCCGGCACCTCCTGCGCCGGGGCACGCCGATCGGTCGTGCGGGCGAATGTCGCCGCGCCCGTGCCCGCCCAGACACCGGAGGCCATCGCCCACGCCCCGCCCAGGCCGTCGACGCCGCTCACCGCTCCGGTGACCGACTCGCGGCTGACGACGTCACCCGCGGCGAACAGGCCCGCGACGGTCGTCGCGCACTCGGGCCCGGTGACGCGCAGTCCCCCGGTACCGCGCACGGTGCCGTCGAGCACCGCACGCAGTGGCACTCGCGTCGCGCGGTCTGCGATGCCCTGGTGCGCCGGCCGGGCGCGAACGGCGGCCTGCCCGTCGTCCACAGCGGCGAAGACCCGGCGACCATCGGCGATGGCGGCCAGCGCCGCCGAGCGATGCCCGGGCAACTCGGCGCCGGATTCGTCGTAGAGCGTGGCGAACCGCAGGCCGAGACCTCGCAGCGCGGCGGTGTCGGCATTCCCCTGCGGCAGCAGGCTGTAGGCGCAGGAGAACTCCATCCCGGACAGCTCGGCGCCCGCTTCCGCGGCGAACAACAGACCGTCGCCGGTGTCCACATCGGTTCCCGCACCGCCGGACAGGAACGCGCAGCCGCCCGTGGCCACCACCACCGCGCCGGCGCGCACGGTCCAGCGCTCGAACCCTTCGGCGTTGCGCAGGCCGGTGGCGCCCGCCACCACGCCGTCGCGGTCGACGAGCAACTGCAGGACGGGATGATGATCGAGCACTCGGACGCCGGCTTCCCGCACCCCGCGGCGCATTCTGCGCAGGTAACCGGCGCCGTCCAGGTAGATCCGCCGCGCGGCCGGGGCGGCCGGATCAGTGGCGATCCGATATCCCCACCGCGCCACCTGCTCGATCCGCTGATACGTCTCCTCCAGTACGCGGTACATCAGCTCCGGGTCCCCCAGCCCGCCACCGTGCGCGTGTGCCCGCCGGACCGCCTCGTCCCGCGCGGGGCCCGGCGGGATGTGCCACAACGAGATCACACCGTGCGCGGTCGGTCCGCTCGACCCGCACCGCGCCTTGTCGACCAGCACCACCGTGGCGCCCGCCGCGGCAGCCGAGACGGCCGCCCAGGTACCGGCGGGACCACCGCCGATTACCAGTACATCCGTCTCGAGTTCGGTCATAAAGAAAAATATTCGGGCACAATTCATTCACCCGCAACCAAAGCGGGGTGTCAGCTCCACCATTGCGTCCACAGCAATAGTCCAGCAGCCAGGAAAACCACCATGGATCCGGTAAAAGCGGCCGGACCCCGATGCCGATCCGAATAGATCTGCGCCGCGAGAGCGACCGCCGCGGCCGCCACATGCCAGACGACCGATTCGCCCCCGGGGCCGGGAAAACCGCGCCGGTCGGCGAGGACGGCGGTACCGACCACCACCAGCATGCCTACCACCGTGCCCCCGGCGACGATGCCGCTGAGTCCGCGCACCGGTCTCACGAGCTGATCACCGGTACGCCGGAGGCCTTGTCGGCCAGCTTCTCGAACTGCGCCGGATCCGTGGTGAATTCGCCGAGCCGGATGGTCTTGTTCGTGCCGTGGTAGTCCGACGAACCGGTGGTGAGCAGGCCGAGTTCGGCGGCGAGATCGGTCAGCACCGCGCGGTCGGCTGCGGAGTGGTCGGGGTGCGCGATCTCCAGGCCGCCGAGGCCGAGGGCGGCCAGCTCGCGGATGTCGTCGAGCGCGAGCAGCCTGCCCCGCTTGCGCGCCCTGGTGTGCGCGAGGACGCTGACGCCGCCCGCGGTGGCGATCATCTGCACCGCGCGCCGCAGCGGGGTGTCGGCCTTCTCGGCGTAGTAGCGGCCGTGCGGGGCGAGCAACTCGTCGAACGCCGCGTCCACGGTGGGCACCACGCCGGCGGCGACGAGCGCGCGCGCCAGGTGCGGACGTCCCGCCGAGGGGCCCGCCGAGGCCAGAACGGCGTCGGGATCGATCGGCAGTCCGTCGGCCGCCATGCGCTCGGCCATGGCGCGCAGCCGCTCCACCCGTTCGGCGCGCAGCCGCTCGCGTTCCTCGGCGAAGCCACGGTGGGTGGGGTCGAACAGGTAGGCCAGCAGGTGCACGGGCACCGGCCAGCCGTCCGCGCCGAGGCCGACACAGGACATCTCCATGCCGCGGACCAGCGTCAGCCCCTCCGGCAGCGCCTCGACCGCCTCGGCCCATCCGGCCGTGGTGTCGTGATCGGTGATCGCGACGACGTCCAAGCCCGCCGCGGCCGCGTTCCGCACGAGTTCGGCCGGAGTGTCGGTGCCGTCGGACGCGGTCGAATGGGTATGCAGGTCGATGCGCACGCCTTCAAGTCTTACAGTGCGACGAGGTCGTCCCGCACGCGCAGGCGATCTTCCCCCAGCTCGGTCCACGTAGCATCGTCACGTGCCGTCGTTTTCTCCGCTTTCGTCGCTTCGTGGCTCCGGCCGCACGCCACCGCGGCGGGAACAACGGTTCATCCCGGTTCCGACGGCTCAGGCGATCGTCGACTGCGCGGTGTACGTGGACGGCGAGCGGCTGCCCGGGCGGTTCACCCACAAGGCGGCGCTCGCGCGAGCCCGGGAGGAGCAGAACGGATTCGTCTGGGTCGGGCTGCACGATCCGGACCTGGCGCAGATGACCGACATCGCCGAGACTTTTGGATTGCACCAGCTGGCCACCGAGCACGCCCTGCAAAAACACCAGCGGCCGAAGCTGGAGCGTTACGACGATTCGCTACTGCTGGTGCTGCGTACGGTCAGTTACGTCGAGCACGAGATGAACAGCGTCAGCGAGATCGTGGAGACCGGCGAGATCATCGTGTTCACCGGTCCCGACTTCGTGGTCGCCGTCCGGCACGGTGAGCACTCCGGGCTCGCCGAGGTGCGCAAGGCATTGGAAGAAGATCCCGCGCAGCTGGCGCTGGGTCCCGGCGCGGTGCTGCACGCGATCGCCGACCGGGTCGTGGACTCCTACATCGAGGTGGCCCAGTCGGTCGAGGACGACATCGACGAGATCGAAGAGGAGATCTTCACCCCGCGCAGCAGGGTCACGGTGGAATCCATCTACCAGCTCAAGCGCGAAGTGGTCGAGTTGCGGCGGGCGGTGAATCCGCTCGCGGCGCCGCTGGAGCTGCTGAGTCACAAACCGGATCTGCCGGTGCCCAAGGAGGTCCGGCGCTATCTGCGCGACGTCGCCGAGCACCACGCCGCCGTCACGGAACGGATCAACGACTTCGACGAGGCGCTCAGTGCGCTGATCAGCGCCGCGCTGGCCCGGATCGGCGTGCAGCAGAACACCGACATGCGCAAGATCTCGGCGTGGGTGGCGATCGCGGCGGTGCCGACGATGATCGCGGGCATCTACGGCATGAACTTCGACCACATGCCCGAATTACACCAGGTGTGGGGCTATCCGGCGGTATGGCTGGTCATCCTCGCGATCTGCACCGGCCTGTTCTTCACCTTCCGTCGCAACGAGTGGCTGTAGCCGAGCCGGGGATCACAGGCTGGCGGCGCCGCGCCCCGGGTCGCGCACGTCGATCCCCGCCTCCTGCCAGGCGTCCCGCAATGCCTGCGCGCCACGAACCCGCACCCACGCCGCTTCCGTCGCGGTCACCGGCGTCACCCCGAAGTACCGCACCGGCTCGGCCGGGTCGGGCAGCGCCACGTCCGGAATCTCGCTGTCACCGAGCAGCACCGCGGTGAACGGCGCGTTGCGCCAGATCGGCTCACTCAGGTCCATCAACGCGTCCGGTTGCAGCACAACGCCTTCCACGGCCGGTGCCGCGGCGAGCACGCCGAGCGACTTGGCCAGGCCCGCACTAGCGCCCACGCCGGAGCGCAGCGTCAGCACCAGCTCCGCGCGCGGCCCGCGCACCGGATCCGCGTGCAGGGCGGTGGGATCGCCCATCGGATGGCGGCTTCCGCCCAACGTCACGTAATGCACCAGATCACCGTCGGCGATGCGCAGGATCTCGATCGGCTCCAAGCCCAGGAAAGTGACCGACGCGGCGTCGACGTTCGCGGCGTCCACGCCGAAATGGCCCAGCACCTCGGTGCGGACCCGCTCCAGCACCTCCATGCGTCAGATCGCCAGCCGCGCGAGCATATCCCGCGCCTGTTCGGCCGACTTCGGATCGCACAGCACGTCGTAGCGGCCCGCCACCAGCTGCATGGTGGACGCGAAATCGCGCTGACCCCTGGTCGCCGCGTACGGGATCGAGGTCGAGATGACGCCGAAGATGATGCCGCCGACCAGGCCGACAAGCAATGGCCCCAGCGCGCCGCTGGTGGTGAACAGGCTCAGCAGCAGACCTAGGAACAGGCCGAGCCAGGCGCCCGACACCACGCCGCCCCCGATCACCTTGCCCCAGCTGAGCCGATAGAGGACCCGCTCGACCTGCATCAAGTCGACACCGACGATGGTCACGTCCTGCACCGGGAACTGGTTGTCGGCCAGGTAGTCGACCGCCTTCTGCGCCTCGGCATAGGTCGGATAGGAACCGACCGGCCAGCCCGACGGGGGCGTCGGGAGGCCCTGCCGCGCACGGCTCGAGTTCCCCAAGGGATTCGTCATAGCTCCATTCTGCTATTTCGAAGCATCCCGCGGTGGTGTGAAACGCGTGGTACGCGTCATGGCGGCGGCGCGCCCCTTCTCCGCGATCACCTGAGCCATCTTGGCGCTGGCCTCATCGATCATCTCGTCGCCGAGCATCACCGCGCCACGCGCGCCGCCCGCCGCGGAGGTGTGGAACGCGTAGGCGTCCAGGATCTCCTCGGCGCGGTCGTAATCGGACTGGCGCGGGCTGAAGATCTCGTTCGCCGCCTCGATCTGGCCCGGATGCAGCACCCACTTGCCGTCGAATCCGAGCGCCGCCGTGCGCGCGGCCGCGCGCCGGAAGCCCTCGACGTCCCGGATCTGCAAGTACGGGCCGTCGATCGCCTGCAATCCGTGGGCACGGGCGGCGAGCAGGATGGTCATCAGGATGTGGTGGTAGGCGTCGCCGGTGTCGTAGCCCTCCGGTTGTTCGCCGACCACCAGGGTGCGCATGTTGATGCTGGCCATGAAGTCGGCCGGGCCGAAGACCAGGGTCTGCACCCGTGGGCTCGCGGTGGCGATCGCGTCGATATTGCGCAGTCCCAGCGCGTTCTCGATCTGCGGCTCGATACCGATCCGGCCGGTGTCCAGGCCGCAGGTCTTCTCCAACTGGGTCAGCAGCAGGTCCAGCGCGCGCACCTGGCCCGCGTCGGTCACCTTGGGCAGCAGGATCGCGTCCAGCGCCGCGCCCGCGCCCTCGACCACGGAAATGACATCGGCGTAGGTCCATTCGGTGGTCCAGTCGTTCACCCGGACCACGCGCAGTTGCGTTCCCCACCCGGAGTCGTTCAGCGCCGCGACGATGTTCGCCCGCGCCTCGGCCTTCGCGGCCGGGGCGACCGCGTCCTCCAGATCGAGAAACACCTCGTCGACGGGCAAGGTCTTGGCTTTCTCGATCATCTTCGTGTTGCTGCCCGGACAGGCGAGCACCGAACGGCGCGGTTTCATGATCACTCCCGTCGATCGTGGCGCGGTGCGGACACCGGCCCGCGAACATCTAGCCTGGCAGCATGGCAGCTACCAGGGTGTACGTCGCCAGGCTGGCCGGATTGGCGGTGCTGGGACCGGACGGCGAGTCTATCGGCCGGATCCGTGACGTCGTCGTGGCCGTCCGCTCCGACCGCCAGCAGCCCCGGGTGCACGGTCTGGTCGTCGAATTGCCCACGCGGCGGCGTATTTTCGTGCCCATCCTGCGGGTCACCGCGATCGAACCCGGCGTGGTCACGCTGAACACCGGAACGGTCAGCCTGCGGCGTTTCACCCAGCGACCCGGCGAGATGCTCGCCCTGGCACAGATCGTCGACTCGGTGGTGCGGGTCGAGGACCCGGACCTGCCGGATCTGGCGGGCGTCGACGTCCACGTGATCGATCTCGGCCTGGAACAAACCCGGTCCAGGGACTGGCTGGTCACCAGGGTCGCGGTGCGCGGGCACCGCAGATTGGGCCGCAGGCGCACGGTGCACGTGGTCGACTGGAGCATGGTGTCCGGCCTGACGCCCTACGAGATCGACCGGCCGGGACAGGACGTCACCCAGCTGCTGGAGCAGTTCGAGGGCATGCGCGCGGCCGACGTCGCACTGCAGCTGCGCGAGCTGCCGGAGAAGCGGCGGATCGAAGTGGCCGTCGCGCTGGACGACGAACGCCTGGCCGACGTGGTGCAGGAACTTCCCGACGACGAACAGGTCGAGCTGCTCAGCCACCTGGAAGTACGGCGGGCCGCCGACGTGCTCGAGGCGATGGACCCCGACGACGCCGCCGACCTGCTGGGCGAGCTGCCCGAGGGTGAGGCCGAATCGCTGCTCGCCCTGATGGACCCGCAGGAGTCCGAGCCGGTGCGCAGGCTGCTCGAGCACTCCCCCTACAGCGCGGGCGGTCTGATGACGCCGAAGCCGATCATCCTGACGCCGTCCACCACGGTGGCCGAAGCGCTGGCGCGGGTGCGCAACCCCGACCTGACCCCGGCGCTGGCCAGCATGGTGTTCGTGGTCCGTCCGCCCACCGCGACGCCGACCGGCCGCTACCTGGGTTCGGTGCACATCCAGCAATTGCTGCGCGAACCACCGGCCCACCTGGTCGGCGGCATTCTCGACACCGATCTGTCGCCGCTGCGCCCCGAACTCCCGCTCGCCGCGGTGACCCGGTACTTCGCGACCTACAACCTGGTCTGCGGACCGGTGGTGGACGAGGAGAACCACCTGCTCGGGGCGGTGAGCGTCGACGACGTCCTCGACCACCTGCTGCCCGAGGACTGGCGCGACCAGGTAGAGAACGACGAGCGGGGCGGGGCGTGAGGCGGCAGCGTGGCGTGACCACGCAGGGCCGCGCTCACGCACGGAAGGACACACCGTGAGCGAGAACGACCCGGGCGTGCGGCTCGGTCACAGCAGGGCCCGCCAGCGGCTGGAGACGCCGGTGGAAGGCCGGTTCCGATTCGAGTGGGACGCCGAGGCATTGGCCCGCAGCAGCGAGCGGGTGGCGCGATTCCTGGGCACCGGACGATATCTGGCGGTCCAGACGATCCTGGTGCTGGTCTGGATCTTCTTGAACGTCTTCGTGGTCGCGCTGCGCTGGGACCCGTATCCGTTCATCCTGCTGAATCTGGCGTTCTCCACCCAGGCCGCCTACGCGGCGCCGCTGATCCTGCTCGCACAGAACCGGCAGGACAACCGGGACCGGGTCGCCTTGGAGGAGGACCGGAGGCGGGCCGCGCAGACCAAGGCCGACACCGAGTTCCTGGCCCGCGAACTCGCGGCGCTGCGCATCGCGGTCGGCGAAGTGGCCACCCGCGATTACCTGCGCCGGGAATTGGAAGAGCTGAAAGGCATTCTGGACCGGATCGAGTCCGCGGAATCCCCGGATCAAGAGATCCGGGCGGAAAGCGGTGGAAAGAGCGGGCGCAAGAAAAGCTCCGGCCGAAAGCCCGCCCCAGCTCCGGTTTCACCGTCGGTAACCAGTGATCAACCGGAAATACCGAATAACGACCTGACTGGTGGGTAACCTGGACAACGTTGTCCAGAGCGGCCAGGGCAGGGCATGTCCCGGACGGCTGCTCCCACGACGTCGAGGATTGGGTGTGGCCGAATGCGTGTATCCGCTCCGATAACGGTCTCGGCTTTGGTTGTTGCTGGTGTGGTGGTGAGTAGTTCAGGGGTGCAGTCGCCGGTGGGTACGGGCGCGCCGCAGGCGCCGGAGGTGTTGTCGGCGGCGTCTCCTGGCGCGGGCGCC
>NZ_BAFP01000114.1 GCF_000308455.1 Nocardia abscessus NBRC 100374
CGGGCCAGGCGCACCGCGTCGGGCATGGCGGCGAGGCTGTCGGCGGTGTCGCGTCCGATGTTCGCCCGATTGTGCGCGTCGGAGACCGAGAAGCAGTACTGGAAGTTGCGCACCCCGGCCGCGGCGGCCTTCTCCACGTGCCGCGGCGTGGCCACCCACACCCAGCAGCGGCGCAGTTCCTCCGGCGTCAGCGCCGCGACCAGCTCCATGGTGTTCGCCATCGGCGCGACCAGGTCCGGGCGCGCCATCGAACCGATCTCCAGCGCGGGCACTCCCAGTGCGAGCAAGCGGCGCACGATGTCCACCTTGCGCTGCACCGGCAGCAGCTTGCCGGTCAGCTGCAGTCCGTCGCGCAGCGTGACGTCGCGCAGTACCGGCGCGGTCATCTCTGCTCCCGCTTCTGGCGGCGGCCGCACATCACGCCGCCCCAGGGCTTCTCGCCCGCCCCCGTGGGGTTCGGCTGCACCGCGGGCCTGCTGCTGCCCGGCGCACGCAGTTCCCGCGCTCCGCGTCCCTCCGGACGCCTCCGGTCGTGCGGCTGCATGGTCATGGCGCCTCCAACGCGTCGATCTCGGCCTCGGTCATGCCGAGCACGTCGGACAGCACTTCCCGGGTGTGCTCACCCAGGTCGGGGCCGACGGTACGGATGGGAAGGGACTGTTCGCCGATCACCGGGACGATGCCGGGAAACCCGACGACCTTGGGCTCCGGCGCGCCGACGTCCACGGCGAACGGCTGGATCATGTTGCGCGCCCGATACTGCTCGTCGGCCACGATGTCGGCCGCGGTGTAGATCGGGCCGCACGGAATCGCGGCGGCTTCGAGGATCTTCAGCGCCTCCGCGCGGCTGCGCCGGACCGTCCACTCGCCGATGGCCGCGTCCAGCCGCTCACGGTGGCGCCAGCGGCCTGCGTTGTCCTGGAGTTCCGGGTCGGCGGCCAGATCGGGCCGATCGATGACCGCCATGTAGCGCTGGAAAATGGCGTCGCCGTTGCCGCCGATGATGATGCTGGTCCCATCGGAGCACGGGTAGGCATTGCTCGGCGCGATGCCCTCCATCCGGCCGCCCACGCGTTCGCGCTGGATGCCGTAGGCCAGATAATCCGGCACCAGCGATTCCATCACCGACAGGATCGCCTCGTTGAGCGCCACGTCGATCACGCGCTCCCGCAGCGGAACCGGCGCGTCCCGCTCGGTGCGACGCTCACGCTGGAACAGCGCCATCACGGTGCCGAACGCGGCGTAGACGCCCGCGATGGAGTCGCCGATCGAGACGCCGGTGCGCACCGGGGGACGGTCCGGATCGCCGACCAGTTCGCGCAGGCCACCGACCGCCTCGGCCACCGCGGCGAACCCGGGGCGCTGCGACATCGGCCCGGTCTGCCCGTAGGCGGAGATCCTGGTGATCACCAGATCCGGATTCGCCTCGTTCAGCACCTCCGGGCCCAGGCCCCACTTCTCCAGCATGCCGGGCCGGAAATTCTCCAGCAGGACGTCACAGCGCCGGACCAGGTCGAGCACGATGCGACGCCCCGCCTCGGTGCGCAGATCCAGCGTGATCGACTTCTTGTTGCGATTGATCGTCCGATAGAGCATCGAGGTGTCGCCGCCGTAGAGCCGCCAGTTGCGCAACTCGTCACCGGCTTTCGGGCGCTCCACCTTGATCACCTCGGCGCCGAAGTCACCGAGGATGCGCCCGGCGGTCGGCGCGGCGATGTAATTGCCGAGTTCCAGGACGCGCACCCCGTCCAGCGGCCGAATACTCATGGCAACCAGTGTGGACCATGCTGGGTTGGTTTTTGCAGCGCCTGCGGCGCTGCGTGTTCACGGCCCGTCTAGCGACCGAGCCGTCCCATCCGGAATCCGGGGACACCGCATGGCCCCTCAATGGCCGGGTTCGCGCCCGGCAACCATGCGGGGTCCGCTCAGGACGCGAGCAGTTGCGTGTCCTCGATGATCGAGTAGTGCTCGGCGTTGCCCGCGATGATGGTGCTCGCCGATCCGTCGACGCCGACCGGGACGTCGCCGGCGAGCGTGATGCGGGTCAGCTTGCGCGGCTGGTCGTCGTAGTCGTCGATGGCGTAGTGCTGGGTGGCACGGTTGTCCCAGATGGCGACGTCGCCCGGCGCCCAGTTCCAGCGGGCGGTGTTCTCCAGACGGGTCACCCGGTCCTGGAACAGTCGGAAAAGGGCGTGCGACTCCGTGCTGGAGAGCCCGACGAAATGCTTGACGAAATGGCCGAGCAGCAATGCGCGCTCCCCGGTCTCGGGGTGCACGCGCACCACCGGATGCTCGGTCTCGTAGTAGGTGGACTCGAACTCGGCGCGGTAGGCGCCGGAGTCGGGGCGCTGCTCCTCCCCGGTGCGCGCGGCGTAGTCGTAGACGTTGGTGTGCACGGCGCGCAGGGACTCGGCGAGCCGCTTCAGCGGCTCCGGCAGCGACTCGTAGGCCGCGACGGTGGACGCCCAGGTGGTGGCGCCGCCGTAGGGCGGAAGGTGCACCGCGCGCAGGATGGACGCCTTCGGGACGCGGTCGACGAAGGTGACGTCGGTGTGCCAGCTGTTGGCGCGGCCGTTCTCGGAATCGATCGCCAGGCTCTTCACACCGTGCGAGGTGACCGTCGGGTGCGGGGTGGTCGGCGAGCCGAGCAGCTGGGCGAACTCGTACTGTCCGTCCTCGGTGAGGTGGTCCTGCCCACGGAAGAAGATGACCTTGTGCTCCAGCAGCGCGCGATGGATCACGTCGACGGTGGCCGCGTCCACGTCGCCGCCGAGCCGGACGTTGTCGATCCGCGCGCCGATCCGGGCGCCGAGCCTGGTCACCGAGGCGGTGGATGGGGTGGCGGTTGCGACCGTCATGAGATCACCTTCGCTGTCGAGATCGGTTACTGCCTGTCGCAGCACATCACCGAAACCACCCCGCCGACCAGGGTTTTCGTCGCCCTGATCACAAAGGAGGGACCCTATACCCACTCGCGCAGGTACGCCAGGTCCTCCGCGAGTCCGTCGGCCGGGGTTTCCAGGACCACGGGAGCGCCTGCCGTCCGGCACACCTCCGCGAGCAGTTGCGGGTCGATGGTGCCGTCGGCGAAGTTGGCGTGCCGGTCGGCGCCGGAGTTGAACTCGTCGCGTGAGGAGTTCAGGTGCACCAGGTCGATCCGTCCGGTGATCCGCTTGATTCGGTCGACGGCGCCGACGAGTTCCTCACCGCCCGCCCAGGCGTGGCAGGTGTCCAGGCAGAAGCCGGCGCCGTAGTCGCCGACCGCGTCCCACAACCGCGCGATGGAATCGAAGTGCCTGGCCATGGCGTGATTTCCGCCCGCCGTGTTCTCGATCAGGATGGGGACCGCGAAACCGCCCTTGTCCTGCTGACGCTCGAACAGTTTGCGCCAGTTGTCGATCCCGGTGTCCAGCTCGGCGTCCGAACGCACGTGCCCGCCGTGCACCACCAGGCCGAACGCGCCGAGCTCGGCGGCCGCCTTCGCCTGCTGCGCCACCGCGTTGCGTGAGGGCATGCGCAGCCGGTTGTTCAGGCTCGCGACGTTGATCTGATAGGAGGAGTGCACCACGACCTCGATCGGGCTCGCGAGGATCTCCTCGGTCCGCGGATGGGGGGTGGGTTTGTCCCAGCTCTGCGGGTCGACCACGAACATCTGGATGACGTCGGCGCCGAGTTTCTCGCCGAAGCCGATCGGGTCGCTGTCGAGCCGGACGTGTGCTCCAATGCGCATGCGGTCACCTTAACGAGTGGGTGTGTCAAGAAACGGTGCCTGGACCGAGGTGACCGTGCCGCAGGTCGACGACCGGAGGTTTCGCCGCGACTGTTGCATCCCGATGGCCCGGCGAGATACATGGATAGTGTCCGCGCGCTCGACTCGACAAGGCGGTGTAACGGTGTTGCAGATCGGCGACGTCTTCGCAGGCTACGTCATCAAGCGCATTCTCGGCCACGGCGGTATGGGCACCGTGTACCTGGCCCAGCATCCGCGCCTGCCCCGGCTGACGGCACTGAAGCTGCTGAAGCGCGATCTCTACGCCGACACCGACATCCGCCGCCGCTTCGAGCGTGAGGCCGATCTGGTGGCGCAGCTGGACCATCCGAACATCGTCACGGTGTTCGATCGCGGCGCGGAGGACCGGCAGCTGTGGATCTCCATGCAGTACGTGCCCGGCGCGGACGCCTCCTGCGCGGACGTCGACGTGCTCGCCCCCGGCCGCGCGGTGCAGATCGTGGCCGACACCGCCGCCGCGCTCGATTTCGCGCACGCCAACCAGGTGCTGCACCGCGATGTGAAACCGGCGAACATCCTGCTGGCCAAGGCCCCGATCGGGCAGCCGGAACGGGTGCTGTTCACCGACTTCGGCATCGCGGGCATCCGCGGCGCGGAGAGCACGATCGGCTCGTCGGGCACGATCACCGCGACACTCGCCTTCGGCGCGCCGGAACAGTTGATCGGCCGGCCGCTGGACGACCGGGCCGATCAGTACTCGCTGGCCTGCACGCTGTTCTGGATGCTCACCGGCGCGCCGCCGTATCCCGGAGCGAACCCGGCGGCCGTGGTGAACAACCATCTGTACGCGCCGATCCCGGCACTCAGCCGGGTGCGTCCCGGCCTGCCGCCCGCGCTCGATCCGGTGCTGGCTCGCGCCCTGGCCAAGCGCCCAGCGGATCGGTTCGCCAGCTGCGCCGAGTTCGCCGCCGCGGCGAAGCACGCCCTCGCCGGACACCCGGGCAGGCACCGAACGGCGCCTCGGCACGGCCTCCACCCCGACGGGCACCCGACCGCGCCGACGCACCGCACACCTCCGAACGCCCCACCGAATCCCGTTCCGCAGCACCGAGCGAGGCCGCAGGAACTGCCCCGCCCACCCGCGCCGCGCCCGAGCTTCCTGCCGCCGCGCCGCCCCGCGCACCCCGGCCTGATCGAGTTGCCCAACCTGCCCATGCGCCCGGGATCGGCGGTACGGCCGCACCAGCAACCTCCGGACGCCCGGCCCCCGCCGGGCGGTCCGCCTCCGTCGATCGCCCGCACGTCACCACGCTCGACGAGCGATAGGCGGGGCGCGACTACTGCTATGGTTTCGATGTTTTCCGTGGTCGGGCCCATCTCCGGCCACGCATTCTTTTGCTGTACGCCTGTTCGCCGGTGGGTCCCGGCGCGCGGCGGGAAGTGGAGCAGTCATGCTGGCCAGCGGTGATGTTTTCGCCGGCTATGTCATCGAGCGGCAACTCGGCCGCGGTGGCATGGGTTCGGTCTACCTGGCGAAACATCCGCGGCTGCCGCGGATGACCGCGCTGAAGCTGCTGAATCGGGAGATGTTCTTCGACAAGGAGGTGCGGGCGCGGTTCGAACGGGAGGCGGATCTGGTCGCCCAGCTCGATCACCCGAACATCGTCACGGTCTACGACCGCGGGCTCGAGGACGAGCAGTTGTGGATTTCGATGCAGTACGTCGACGGCATCGACGCCGCCTCGGTGGAACCGAAATCGCTGCCGCCCGAACGCGCGGTGCAGATCATCAAGGAGACCGCCGACGCGCTGGACTACGCGCACGGCAGCGGCGTGCTGCACCGTGACGTGAAGCCCGCCAACATCCTGCTGGCCCGTTCCAGCGCCGGTCGCGGTGAACGGGTGTACCTCACCGACTTCGGCATCGCGCGGCTGCGCGACGACACCGGTCATCTCACCCAGACCGGAACTTTCACGGCCACCCTCGCCTACGCCTCGCCCGAACAGCTCACCGGCGCCTCGCTGGACCACCGCTCCGACCAGTATTCGCTGGCCTGCTCGCTGTTCTGGTTGTTCACCGGCACCGGCCCGTTCTCCGCGACCAACCCGGCCGCGGTCATCCAGGGGCATCTGCAGGGCGCGCCGCCCGCGCTGAGCAGCGCCCGGCCCGGGCTGCCCTTCGCATTGGACGGCGTCCTGGCCAGGGCGATGGCCAAACGCCCCGACGACCGTTACGGCAGCTGCGCGGAGTTCGCCGCGGCCGCCAGGCAGGCGCTCACCGGTTCCAGCGTGCCGTCGATGCCGGTGGTGGGCGGTCCACGCCCGGTCACCGGCCCACCGCAGCCGACCGCCGGGCCGCGCCCGAGCACCGGGCCGCAGATCCCGACCACCGGTTCGCCGTATCCGGTGGCGCAGGGCAACTACACCAGCGGCCCCGGCCACCAGGTGAACCCTCCGCACACCAGCGGGCCGAATTCGCTCGCGGCGGCATCGGCCGCGACTCCCCCGCCCGCCCCGGTGGCGAACTCCGGTCCGCGCACCGGCCCGGCGCCGCAGCCCACGGCCGTCAACCCGTACGCCCACCAGCAATCCGGGTTCGCCTCCTTCGCCGCGCCGCCCGCGCCGCCGTACGGCGCGCACAGCCACCCTTCGGCCGGACCGCCGCCGAAGAAGAACACCGGTCTGATCGTCGGTTTGGCGGTGGGCGTGGTCGTGCTGATCGTGGTGGTGCTGGGCATCATCGGCGCGGTCTCGGACTCGGGCTCGAACCAAGCCGACACCACGACCACCTCGGTGGTGAAACCGAATCTCGTCGACGCGACCCCGGAGTCGGTCAGCGCGGAGTTCCCGCGGATGGTGCCCGCCTCCAAGACCGAGGAGATCGGTTACAACGGCGCCGAGTGCTGGCTGGCCTCGCCGAGTTCACCGCCGTCGCCGTCCAAGGGTGACCCGGAGTTCGGCGACTGGGCCGCGCAATGGCGCTGCTTCAAAGGCGGCAACAACGAAGATCCGTACTACCGCATCTACGCCTACAAGACCCCGGCCGACGTACAGGCGGTGCTGAAGGGCCTGCCCTCCTCGGCCACCAAGTCCACCGACACCAACGGCGGAAAGACCTACACCAACTACAAGTACGTCGACGAAGGCGCCAAGATGATCACGGCGTTCACCGGCGACCCGGATCGGACTCAGTTCCTGATGTACACCGACGGCTTCGCCCACACCACCATCGACGAGCTGCTGCGCTGGTGGCGCTCGGCTCCGCTGAACTGACCCGTGCTCAGCACCGGCGAGGTATTCGCCGGGTACACCATCGAACGCCTGCTCGGCCGCGGCGGGATGGGATCGGTGTACCTGGCCCGGCATCCGCGGCTACCCCGGTTGACGGCGATGAAGCTGTTGAACCCGGAGCTGTTCGACGACAAGGAGATCCGCGCCCGCTTCGTGCGGGAGGCGGATCTCGTCGCGCGGCTGGACCACCCGAACATCGTCACGGTGTTCGACCGGGGCGTCGAGGGCGACCGGCTGTGGATCTGCATGCGCTACATCGACGGCACCGACGCCGCCGCGCTGGACGCGTGGACGCTGCCGCCGCAGCGGGCGGTGCAGATCGTCGCGGCGACGGCCGAGGCACTGGATTTCGCGCACAGCCGCGGTGTGCTGCACCGCGACGTGAAACCGGCGAACATTCTGCTGGAGCGCGTCGAAGGCGCGGCGGAGCGCGTCTTCCTCACCGACTTCGGTATCGCTCGCTTGCGGGACGACGCGGGAGGGCTCACCCAGACCGGAACCTTCACCGCCACCCTGGCCTACGCCGCACCGGAGCAGCTCTCCGGTGCGCCGCTGGATCACCGCGCCGACCAGTATTCGCTGGCCTGCACCCTGTTCCGGCTGCTGACCGGCACCGTGCCGTTCGACGCCACCAATCCGGTCGCGGTGATCCAGGGCCATCTCAACGCACCGCCGCCACCGGTCAGCAGGCTGCGCCCCGGGTTGCCCGTGGCGCTGGACGCCGTACTGGCCAAGGCGATGGCCAAGCACGCGGCCGAGCGCTTCGACTCGTGCGGCGAATTCGCCGCCGCCGCGTGGCAGGCGCTCACCGCGCCCGCGGCGCCGTGGCCACCGACCGGGTCGAATAACGCGGCGCACCGGGCGAATGCGCCGATCGCGCAGCACGAGGCAGACCACCAGGTGCGACGTTCGCGCCGGAAAGCCTCGGTGGGCGCCTTGATCGGGCTACTGATGGTGGTCGGCGTCACCGGTCTCTTCCTGGCGGCCTCGCTGCGCGGCACCACGTCCTCCGGCTCGGCCGCACCGACGACGACGATCCCCGCGCCGACCACCTCGACCACCGCGCCACCGACCACCAAGCGTCCGACCACGACCGTCGCGGCCACCACGGATCGAGCCACGATCGGCGCCCGCGCGGCCGAACTGAGCGCCGCGTTCCCGGACATGTTGCCGGAGACCTCCGCCCAGCGCCTGGTGCACTCCGGAACCGGCTACAACAAGGCGGGTTGTTTCGCCCACGCGCCGGACTCCTCGACGACACGCGACCACGACGACCCGGACTTCGGCCCCTGGCTGGTGATGTGGAGCTGCTTCGGCGGGCCGAACAAGGCGTCCTTCGACTTCTACCTCTACGGCTCGCCCGCCGAGGCGCAATCGGTTCTCGACGCGTTACCGGCCAACGACCGCGCGGCCGCCACCAACAACAGCGGCCACAGCTACACGAACTACACGCTGCACGACAGCGGCAACCTGCGCCCGCGCATGGTCACCGCGTTCTCGGACCAGGGCCGGGCGACCATGCTGATGTACAGCGCCGGATTCATCGCCACCGACGCCGAGTTCCTGGATTGGTGGAAATCCGCGCCGCTGAATTGAGTTGCGCGACCGGGCCGGGTCGCCCGTCGAGGCGACTCTCGCGCCGGTGTTCGCCTGGTTCACCGCGGCCCTGCGCACCGGACTGGCCGGCTAGTCGAAGACGTAATGCGCGAAAGCGTGGGTCGGGTGGAAGCCGATCGTGCGGTAGATCCGGTTGGCCGTGGCGTTGGCGCTGTCGGCGAACAGGCAGACCTCCAGGCCCTCGGCGCGCAGCAGCTGGGCGACGTGCGCGGTGGCCGCGCTGGCGTAGCCGTGGCCGCGCGCCTGCGGCGGCGTGTAGACGGGCCCGATCCGCGACCAGCCCTGGATCGGGATCTGGTGGCCGGCAAAGCTCACCGGTTCCCCGTCGCGTTCCCACAGCCACCAGCGTCCGGCGTCCACTCGGCGCCGGATCGCGGCCTCGTCCAGTCCGGACGCCTGGCCGGATTCCTCGCGCATGGCGGCCAGCCAGTCCCGGCACAGCGCGACGTCGGCCGCACCGGCTCGGCGTGGCGCCCCGGACACATCCGGGATCCGCAGCGTGCCGAGCCGGTGCAGCCGAGTGACGTAGCTCTGGTGAAAACCCTTTCCCAGCAGCGCACACCAGTGCTGGGCGAACGCGGTCGCGTCGTCGACGACGCCCTCGATGCCTGCGGTCTCGGGGACCACGTCGGCCAGCGCGCGAGCGACCGCCGCAATGCCCTCGGGCGGTAGTTCGCCCAGGTACACGTCGCGACCGGCCACCCGCATGGCGGCGCCGACGACCGAGGCGTCCGTGCCGTGGACCGTGAGGAAACGCGATGGCTCGGCCGGGGCGTCGAGGCCCGTGACGTGGTTGGCGACACTCGTGGTGATCACGGTGTGTCGCAATGGATCGCGGAGCAGGAACGACCCCGCGACCGAGCGGAACTCGGCGGCGTCGGTGGTGATCTCGATCCTCATGGAAATCACGGTAGGCGCCGAAACTGTTGCGCGTCCGGATTTCTCGTGCCGATCGAAGGCCCGGGCACCGAGGCGACCGGCCGGTTCGCTCAGTCGGCTTCGCCACCACCCGCTTCGCCGCCACCCGCGCGGAGTTTGAGCAGCACCAGTCCCGCGGTGCACGCGAGAATGAGGCCGGCGACGGTTATTTCGACGTGCAGGCCGGCAATACCGAGCACCGCCCCGACGAGTCCGCCGATGAAGATCAACCAGGCGAGCGTCCGCGACAGAATCGTGGACAGCGTGCGTGCCTGCTGATTCGACGCGGGATGCTGCGCCGTTGCCGACACCGCATCTTCCGCGGCGTGGGATGAACCACGCCGCGACGCTGTCGAGTAAGCTCCCATCATCTACTCCTCGATGACGCCGGTCAGAGAACCACTATCACGTTCTCACACAACGTGTCTCTCATCCTGAAACCGGCGTCTCACGCGTAACTTTGCTCACACACGCTACGACTCCGGGACGCCGGAAGATAGCGACACGTGCCCGCGACACGCCGAAGAGACCAATTCGATATCTGAATCAGAACTATTTTAACCGCGCCGTCCGGCGCACCCCAGCGACCACTCGCCTCGCCTGGCCGACCGGCCTCGATTATGGTGAGTCGACTCGATACACACGAGGAGCGTCACCGTTGGAAAGCAGCAGGGCCAAGATCGCCGGTCCGGCGATCGCCGCGGGAGCGGTTTCCATCGGACTCGTCCTGATCGGCGCCTGCGGCGTCGGCAAGCAGGACACCTACGTCCCGCCCCCGCCACTGAAGGCGGGCGAATACGCCGAACCCGTGGTCCACGAAAGCACTACCGGCTCGATGACGCCGAGGGTCGTCATCCCGCCCTCGCCCACGTGGCGGATCGCGCCGGCCGATCAGCGGCGGCCGACCCCGTTCGCGGGCTTCATCAGCAGCACCACCGCCGAGCCGTCCACGCGGAATCCGCACGAGGACACCTCGCAGGCCGCGCCGCCGGAGGACCCGAGACCACCGGCCGCCGCGCGGACGCCCACGAGCGAGTCATCGGACGAGGCGCCCACGCAACTGCACACGAACCCGCAGGCCGAAGACGAGTGACCCGCGGTGGTGCGTACACCCGCACCACCGCGGCACTGCTTACAGTTCCGGCAGCTCGTAGTCGCCCACCCGGGAGCTGAGCACCCGCAGATGCTCGAGTCCGCTGCCGAGGGTGCGCTCGATCGCGGTCAACCGGGCGACGTAGTGGCCGACCGGGTACTCCGCGGTGACGCCGATGCCACCGTGCATCTGGATCGCCTCCTGCCCGATGTGCCGGGCCGCGCGGCCGACCTGCAGCCGCGCGCGCGACGCGATCACCGGATCGTCGGCCCCGTCCGCCAGCGACGCCGTGGCGTACAGGCTCATGCTGCGCGCCAGTTCCAGCGAGACGTACATGTCGGCCGCCCGCTGCGTGAGCGTCTGGAACTTCGAGAGGGTGACCCCGAACTGCTTGCGCTGCTTCAGGTACTCGGTGGTCAGCCGCAACGCCTCTTCCATCGCGCCGACCGACTCCGCGCACAGGCTCGCCTGTGCGTGGGTGAGCACCGACGCGATCGTCTCGGCCGCGTCCCCCTCGCCGAGCCGCTCGGCGGGCGCGTCGGTCAGCTCCAGCTGCGCGCCGCGCTGACCGTCCACCGTGCGGTAGGACTTGCGAACCACGCCCGTCGCATCGGACGCGACCAGGAACAGCCCCACACCGCCGTCCGGCAGCGCGGCGCTGACCACCAGCTCGTCGGCGCTGTCGCCGTGCGGGACAGGGTTCTTCACGCCGGTCAGCGTGTACGAATCACCCTGCGCCGCGGCGGTGGTCGCCGGCTCGCTCGACGGCCAGCGCACCCCGGGCTCGGCGTGAGCGAAGGCGAGCAGCTTCGCACCCGAGGCGACCTCGGGCAGGATCCGCTGGCGCTGTTCGGCGCTGCCCGCCGCGGCGATCAGGCCACCGGGTACCAGCACCGCGTCCAGGATCGGTTCCGGCGCGAGCCTGCGGCCCACCTCCTCCAGCACGACCATCGTCTCCACCGGACCGGCGCCGACGCCGCCGTCCTCCTCGGCGAAACTCAGACCGAGCACGCCCAGATCGGCGAGCTGACGCCACACGTCGCGGCTCCAGCCCAGTTCGGAGTCGACGACCTTCAGCCGGGATTCGGCGTCGTAGGGGCGAGCGAGCAGGTCACGGACCGTGTCGCGGAGCATGACCTGCTCATCGGTGAGATCGAAATCCATGGTGTCGCCTCACAATCCGAGGATCGTGGAGGCGATGATGGTGCGCTGCACCTCGCTGGAGCCTCCGTAGATGGTTGTCTTGCGGTAGTTCAGGTAGGCGGGGCCGCTGCGCTGCGCCCAGCCGGGCGAGGCGATGTCGTCGGCGGCCACCGGGATGGCGTCCGGTCCGGCGATGTCCAGCAACAGCTCGGTGGCCGCCTGCTGGAGTTCGGAACCGCGCAGCTTCAGCACCGAGGAGGCCGGATTCGGCTTGCCGTCCGAGGAGTTGGAGACCACCCGCAGCTGGGTGAGCTCCAGCGCGAGCAGCTCGTTCTCCAGTTCGGCGACCCGCGCCGCGAACACCGGGTCCTCCAGCAGCGTGCCGTTGCCCGACTTGGTCTGCGCCGCGTACTGCTTCGCCACGCCGAGCTTGACCTTGGTGCGGCCGACGCCGGTGATGCCGGTGCGCTCGTTGCCGAGCAGGAACTTCGCGTAGGTCCAGCCCATGTTCTCCTCGCCGACCAGCTGGTCGGCCGGGACCCGGACGTTCTCGAAGAAGACCTCGTTCACCTCGTACCCGCCGTCGATCAGCTTGATCGGGCGGATGGTGACGCCGGGCGACTTCACGTCGAACAGCAGGAACGAGATGCCCGCCTGCTTCTTGGGCGCGTTGGGGTCGGTGCGCACCAGGCAGAAGATCCAGTCCGCGTACTGGGCCAGCGTGGTCCAGATCTTCTGACCGTTGACAATGTAGGAATCACCGTCGCGGACCGCGGTGGTGCGCAGCGCGGCCAGGTCGGAGCCCGCGTCGGGCTCGGAGAAGCCCTGGCACCACCAGATGTCCAGCGCCGCGGTGGGCGGCAGGAAGCGCTCCTTGAGCTCCTGCGAGCCGAAGTGGGCGATCACCGGGCCGACCATCTGCGCGTTGAACGTCAGCGGCTCCGGCACGGACGCGAGCTGCATCTCGTCCTGCCAGAGGTGGCGCTGCATCGGCGTCCAATCCTTGCCGCCCCACTCCACGGGCCAGTTGGGCACCGCGAGGCCGTGGTCGTTGAGGATCTTGTGCGTGGTGACGATGTCGTCGCGGGACAGCTCGCGGCCGTTCCGGACGCGCTCGCGGATCTCGGCCGGGATCTCGGTCCGATAGAACTTGCGCAGTTCGTCGCGGAAGGCGACGTCGTCGGGGGACAAGGATAGTTTCATACGCATCTCCCTGCGTGTCTCGTACGTCCGAGTCAAACCTACCCCTCGGTAATCCTCCATTGTCGACTGGATCACAAGCGGCGGCACGGCCCCCGCGATCGGCGGCCCCGCTCCCCGGGACGGCGGCCGCCGCGAGCTGGTACGTTGCTGCAGGTGGGTCGGGACCCCGCAGGGTTCGGTATCGAGGAGAACGAGTGAACGGCAGGACCATCGCACGCGCCGCCGCGGCGGCGGCATCCCTCGGCATCGGCGCGGTTCTGACCTTCTCCGCGCCGGCCATCGCCGAGCAGCCCCGGACACCGGTGGACGCCGGCCTGGCCCATCTGACCGATATCGCGGGCGCCGACCCGTCCACGCAGGAGGGCGTCGGCGCGCTCACGCGGTACGCCGCCATGGTCGACGCCGCGAACCTGCGGGACGTCTCCAGCGTGTTCACCCCGTTCTCCTACGCCGCGCCCACCTTCGGCTGCGGCAGCAACGGACCGATCACCACGATCATCGCGGCCGCGACGACCGACGGCTCCGGCACCGGCCGTGACCTCAACGTCGCACCCGGCGAACTGCGCTTCAGCGCGACGCCCTCGCACTCCGGCGCACCGCTGGCCTCCGGGCTCGTCGTCGCATGGGTGAACGTCAACACCGGCGCCAGCGGCATCGACCCGCTCGACGACGTGACCGAGTACCGCCTGCCGTCGCTGTCCAAGACGGTCAGGAGCGGACCGGGCACCGTGATCGCTTCGATGTGGGGCATCATCGACTACCCGTTCGCCCACTGTGTGATGACGCCCACAGTGGGGTTGTTCACCGTTCCGGATTACCCGGCTTCGGCCCCCGCGTTACCGCAACCGGCACCGGCGGCCCCCCAGCCCGCACCCGCCCCCTAGCCGAACCGGCGGCGCGATGGACGACGGCTACGTCCGCCGCGCTGGTGATGCCCCGACCGGAGACTTCCCGAACTGCGCTCAGAGGGCCAGTTTGCTGTGGATCGCTTCCGCGATTCGAGCAGGGGTCCCGTCGCTCGGCACGACCGTGAGATCAGGAGTTCGGGGGCGTTCGTACGGAGAACTGATGCCCGTGAAAGCTCGCAGCTCGCCACGACGCGCGGCACGGTAGAGGCCTTTCGGATCGCGCGTCTCGCAAACCGGAAGTGGAGTGTCGACGAACACTTCGTGAAAGGCGACTCCGATGTCTTCGTGAGCGAGCCGTGCACGGCGACGACCGGCTTCGAACGGGCTGATGAGAGCCACGAGGACGACGAGTCCGGCATCGGCGAACAGGGCCGCCACTTCACCGGCGCGTCGTACGCTTTCGTGGCGATCCGCATCGCTGAATCCGAGGTCCGAGTTGAGACCGGCTCGCAAGCCGTCGCCGTCGAGCAGATAAACGGCACGACCGGCACGTGCCAGCCTGTCGTGCAACTGCGCGGCAATCGTCGTCTTGCCTGCTCCGGACAAGCCGGTGAACCACACTGTCGCACCTCGGCGAGGTCGGACACGCACGGCGCCGCGCGGTGGCATCGCGTACTCCGAACGCAACCGGGAATCCGGGCCGTATGTCATGGCGGTCCCACGCATTTCACCCGAGCATCACTCAACGACGATCTCCTTCCTGAAGGGGTTCCGACGCCGCCGAGGGGTTCTCGGCTATCGATTCCGGGAACAGTCGGGAGATGCTCTGCCGATATACGACGCTCGCGACGACGAACCCCACTCCGAGCGCCAGCCAGCCGGGTGTGCCGAAGCGAGCGACAATCGCGCTGAACAGCGGTGGCCCGATAATCTGCTGGACTGACATGCCCAGCGAAAATGTCGCGATGTACTCGGATCGCCGCCCCTCCGGCGCCAGATCGTGCGAGATGACCCAAGCCGACGACGTCTGGTAGATCTCCCCGATGGTCAAGGTGCTGATCACCATGAGCAACACCACCGCGCCGAGTATCGGGCCGTCCGCCTCGGCCATCAGTGCCATCAGCAGGCAGGAGACCCCTAGCGCGATACCGGCGCGGACCACCGCCGAGCGAGCGGAGCGTATGGAGTCGACCCCCCTGCTGAGCGGAACCTGCAAGAGCACCACCAGCAGCGCCCCGATCGTGACGATCATCGGGATGAACGCATCGTGCACATCGGAACGAGCGGTCGTCCACAGGGGCAGCGCCACGATCATCATCGTGGCGTGCAGCCCGAGCATGCCGTTGGCCAGGCCGAGCGCGAGATATCGAACGTTTCGCACGACGGGCAGCCCGCGAGCGCGTACTTCGAGGGGCGTCTTCTCCAGTGAGCGCAGCCGGTAGACGAGAGCGCCGCAGATCAGATAAGAGGCGGCATTGCCCAAGAGCATGATCAAGTAGCCGGTGGTTCCCGCAGCCGCGAGGCCGAGACCAGCGAGGGCCGATCCCACCATGACTCCGCCGTTCCGGGTGGCGCGCATCGTCGCCAGAACAGTCGAGCGCTCGATGCCCGTGACTACCATGCCCGCCACCGCTTGATTCACCGGTGGCACGGCGCGCATGATCACTGTTGCCACGGACACCGCCACGACGAAGCCGGCGACTCCGTTGATGAGCAGGTAGGCGCAGTACACGAAGCCCAGCGCGCAATAGAGCGCCGCCAGGGTGCGCACCGCTCCGAACCGGTCGGCCGATCCGGCCAATGGGACGCTCCCGAAGATTCCGGCTATGGCCGCGATCCCGAGCCCGGCACCCACCATCGTGATCGGAATGTCCAGGTAGGTGGTGTAGAACAACACCGCCCCGGCTAGGAACAACCCCGTGCCGGTCGAATTCACCAGCGCGGCGAGCACGAGAAGGCGTGCGGAACCGTTGAGGGCGAGCAGTGCCTTCATTCCGCGAAACCCACTGTCGTGCGGTCATCGTCGAGGTCATCGCGAAGAGGCCGGGGCAAGGGCGCCACGCTGGTCGGATCGGCGTGATCGAGGAAGAGGACGCCGTCGAGATGATCGACTTGGTGGGCTACCACCCGAGCCGCGCGACCGAACAACTCCCAGTCGACGGGTTCTCCGGAGCTCGTCGTCGCGCGATAGCGAATCCGTGACGGGCGAGCGACCGAGCCCGTCATTCGCGGGAGCCCGACGCAGGTTTCATAGTCCTCGACTGTCTCCGCAGCAAGCGGAGTGATCTCCGGGTCGCAGTGCACGACGACTCCGGATTCCACACCGGACAGACGCCGGACTTGGCACATGCCGGTGGTATCCAGCGCGATCATCCGGACCGGATGCCCGATGACCGGCGCGGCTACGCCCGACCGCCGGTACCGCCTGAGCACGGTGGTCAGCCCGGCTGTGATGGCGGCGAGGTCGATGGCGTCTGGTTTCAGGTCACGTACGGATTTCGCCCGCAGACGAGGACCGGGCGCGTCGAAACGTACGATTCGGACGTCCTGCGCCATCTGTCACCTCACTTCGGTGAGGTGCCGCGCCAGATTCTGCTGGTTGACGAACAGGTCGAAACGGAGCGATTTCCCGCCTGTGGTCAGCAGGTCTTCGAGTTCGACTCGACGCACCGTGACCTCGGACAGATTCATCGCGGTGATGATCCGATTCTTATCGAATTCGACAGTCGGCCCCTCCGGCACGATCAGAACTTCGACCTTCCCCGGTTCGCTCTGTCTGACCTGCCACCGGCGTAGGGGAAGCGATTCGAGGTAGAGCTGCACGGGCTTGACGTTCATCGGCACCCCCTCGCGGTCGGCGATGAAGCCACGTTGCCTGCCCTCCAAACCGCGCAATCGTTGGAGCGCCCGTCCACACGGACACGATCGGCCGAGTAGCTCGGCCCGGTCTTCCGGCCGATACTTGACGAGCAACATGGTGGAGTTGATCAAATTGGTCAAGAGCAGTGCGCCGTCGGAGTCGAGACCGATATGCACTCGCTCCTCGTTGACGTGGTAGGTCGCCGCTTCCGCTGGACACTCCCAAGCTACTTGCCCGAACTCCTGCAGCCCGAAGATGTCTCGGTGCGGCGCATCGAAGGACGCGGCGAGTGCTGTGCGCGTTTGCGCGTCCACGGTATCGCCGTGGGTCAGCAACAAGGTGGGATTCGGTATCGACAGCTCACCCGCGGTGATCATGCGAGCCAGCACGAGAACTTCCATCGGCTGCCCCCACACGACCTCGGGCTTGAAATCGGTGACGAGTTGCTCGACATATCGCGTGTTGGCAGCGGTGACCTTCGAGAGGTTGATCCGCAATCGTGTCCAGGTTGCGGCGTCGCCGCTGAAATGCACCAGGTCGTGCCGCGGGTCGCAGGTGACTCGCAGAGTACGAAAACCGGGCGCGAGGCCATACGCGTGGAAAACCCGCATGGGCATGGCCACGCCGTTGATCAGATGCGACTCGCCATGCTCGATGACGACAGGTTCGCCGGTAGTGCCGGAGGTCCGAACACGCAGCACGTCGACCGAATCGAGCAGTCCGGTACGCAACTCGTACGGTCGTCGGATCAAATCCGTCTTCCGCAGGACGGGAAGTTGGTCGAGAATGTCTCGCGGGTCTTCGTTCGCACCGACTCCGGCCAAGGCGGTCCGCTGCTCTACCGTTCCGTGCTCGGCGACCAAGGCGAGAAGTTCTCGCAGGCGCCCCTCGGATACGGCCGTGAGCCGATCAAGATCCCACTCCGTGTGCCGGTACACCGTGTCGTACATCCGCCAACCCTCGGCGACCGCGGCATACGTGCGTAGTGTCTGATTGTGCCAATAGCGCGGGCGACCCGCTAGCGCGTCGGTCACTGCCGCATCTGATCCCATGAGCCAACCTTCCGAAAACAGGGTGGCGTTGGGGGCGCGGCTGCGCCCCCAACGCCCTTCACACCTCTGAATCAAACGATCAGATGGTGGCTTCCTCGGTCACGATGTCCATGCTTGTCACCTCCCCTCGTATCGAACGTCGGCGATCTGCAGCAGGCGAGCCTGCTGCAGCAGCGCCGAGTCGTAATGCTCGTGCCGCTGAGCGAGCAGCACGAGATCTGCCGTTGCGATCGCGGACCGCACGTCTGGTTCGACGCGCAAGGCAACGTCGTCAACGACAAGTTCTGAAAGGAACGGGTCGTGAATCGAGACGACCGCTCCTGCCCTGGCCAGCTCACGCACGAGTCCGACCGCGGGAGTGTTCCGAACGTCGGCCACATTCGGTTTGTAGGTGAGGCCGAGAACGACGACACGCGCGCCGGACAACTCCCTGCCGCGCCCCGCCAGCAATCGAGCGGTCCGCTCGACGACGTGTCGCGGACGGTCATCGTTGATCTCTTGCGCCCGCTCCACCAATGTCATCGGCGAGCCGACGTCACGTGCGGCGACGGCCAGGTACATCGGGTCGACCGGGATGCAGTGACCGCCGACCCCGGCTCCCGGATAGAAGGCATGGAAACCGAACGGCTTGGTAGCCGCCGCCGTGATGGCGGCGCCGGCGTCTATTCCAGCGGCGGCACAGTAGGCCGCGAACTCATGGACAAGGGCGAGATTGACCTGCCGGTAGGTGTTCTCGAGTATCTTCGCCGCTTCGGCTTCCAGGAGACCGGGAGCCACATGGATGGCTGTTACGACCCGTCCATAGAGGTCGGCCGCCTTTCGGGCACACTCGGCCGTCAAACCTCCGATCACTCTCGGGGTGTTCGCCGTGTTGAAGCTCAGGTTTCCGGGGTCGATTCGCTCAGGTGCGAAGGCGAGGTGGAAATCTCGTCCCGCCAGCATCCCGCCGCTCTCCAACAGCGGGCGTACCACACCATCGGTGGCGCCTGGATAGACCGTGGATTCGACCACGATCAGTTGCCCCGGCCGCAGATTCTCGGCGACCGTCGTAGCCGCCGAGATCAGCGGAACCAGATCCGGCCCGCGGTCCGGTCCGAGCGGCGTCGGTACGCAGATCAGCACTGCGTCACAGGAACGCAGGTCCGTGACATCCGATGTCACGGCGAACAAATCGGCGGTACGAGAAACTCGGTCGTCCGCAACGGTATCCACGGGGCTGCGGCCGGAACGGAGCAGCGAGCACACCGCCGGATCCGTATCGACGCCGCACACCGGATGACCTGCTTCCGCGAAGGCCAGCGCTTGCGGCAAACCCACGTAGCCCAGCCCGATTATTCCGATCTTGGCAGATATGGACATCGCCGGTGCGGGCTCTGATCCCGGCGTAGTGCGGCGAGCGGCTGCGAGAATACGCGTGTTCATCGATTCGCCACCACAGCTTCGATATCCGGACAGTCCGGTACGTGCTTGCGCTCCAGCGCGAATCCTCGCGAGATCGTGGCGCTCGTCGAACGCGAACTCCTCTTCCGCCGCTCCATTCGGCCGGCGGCGTGCACAACGCTCAGCATGCGATTGAGTCCGCGCACGGCGGGTGAACCACCGAGTCCGCTTGCGCGCACCAACTGAATCGCCGCGGGAATCGTGAGCTGCTGCTGGTGGTCGCGGCCGCTGGACCACGAATCCAGAATTGCGCGTCGCATCCCTTTGCCGTTTCGATGCGCGATCACCAGCGCAGGCTGGAACTGCACGGGATTGCCGTCGGCGGCGAGCGCTTCGGCAAGACTGTTGTCTCCTCCGACGCCGTTGCGCGTGAATCCACCCACGGCTCGGAACGCGGAGGCCAGAATCGCGCTGTTGCCACCCGCGAAGAAGCTGATGGGATCTCCCTCGGACAACGAGCGACACCGGTCGTCATAGCGTGCTTGCCGGGCGGAGGAGACCAACCCCTTGTCGAACCGCAGCACTCGCCCACTGATCGCTGGTCGATGCTCGGTGACCGACCCGGCCACCGAGAGCCAGTCTCCGCGGGGAACGGCATCGTCGTCCAGGAATGCCAGGACATCACCGGAAGCGGCGCACACAGCCCGTGCCCTACTGCTGCCCGCCCCCATCCGTACGCGGTTGTACAGCACGGTCGTGGGCAGGTCGCTCGCATAGACAGGAGACAAGGCGTCGGATCGCGACGATGCGTCGTCGACGATGACGACTTCGTGGAGCGCCGTGCCCGGCGTCGCATCGAGGCGCTGCACGCACTCAACCAAGCCGGCCAGACAGCGTCGCAAATCATCTGGCCGATTCCGGGTCGGAATAATCACTGAGATACGTACCACTGCCGTTTCCATTCTCGAACCAGGGCAGGCCAGGACTCGGAGTCGTGCGTCGGCAGATAGGTCCGACGAATCCGATGCGGCGCGAGATCCCATGGCTTGGGCCGGACTTTGACCGTGCTGAAGCCGAGGACATCGGGACCGAGCACCGCACCTGCCGGTACCAGGCCGTATGGATATGCGAACAGCGATGTCGGCTGGCCGGTGCGCTCGGCCACCGCCGACAACGAACCGTGGATCTCCTGCCGGACACTGCGTGCGTCCAAGTCGGTGAGCTTCGGATGAGTACGGGTATGGGCCGCCAACAGGTGCCTCGCGGCACGCATCTCCATCGCCTGTCGCCAGCTCATGAATTCGCTGTCGGGCGATTCACCCGTCGCTTCCAGTTCGTCGGTGACACAGAAAAGAGCGATGCGTACGTCGAACTCGGCGAGGATCGGTGCGGCGATTTCCCAGTTGTCCCGGTATCCGTCATCGAATGTGATCAGCACCGACGGTCGCGCGGGCGGGACGAATCCGGCCCGCACTGTTCCGGGGTCGAGCGCCGGACCGAATTCGGAGAGAATCAGATCCAACCCGCGACGAAACGCATCGGGAGTCAGAGCGGTGTAATGCGTCATATCGGCACGCACGTGGTGGAAGTACAACACCAGCGGCCATCCCGAAGCCGAACCGACCCGCGGATCGGCATACTGAACCGTCATTACCGCGCCCAACCCAATTCGTCGAGGACCGCTGTCGGGACCGGAACACCGGCGGAGTGCGCGAGTTCGGTGTGCCGGTGCTCGGCCTGATCCGGAAACCACGGCTCGGTGGGTGGCGAGCCGTAACCGTCGAGCACGGCCTGCCGGAGCACCTGCACCAGCGCGGGGACGGTCGGCTCACGGTCGGCGGCGAAGCGCTCGACCGCGAAGCCTACGAACAGCTGAGAGCACCGCATGACGGCACCGGGCTGTTTGCGCTGCTTGCTTACTTGCGGACTAACCAGACCACCGGCGAGTGCTCCGGCGAGAATCTCGACGACCAGGGTGATGCACAGGCCCTTGTATCCGCCGAAAAGCGGGATCGAGCCCCCGGCGTCCAACTGCGCCGGGTCCCGAGTGGGCCGGCCCGCCGGGTCCTGTAGCCACCCTTCGTTCGCGAGTACGCCACGATTGAGCGCATCACGGATCTTGCCCGCGGCTACGACTCCGGTGGCGAGATCGATGCAGAACGGTTCGCCACCGACCGGTCCCGGGGTGACCAGACACAACGCGTTGCTGCCGAGAGTGGGGCGTTGCGCACCAGGGGCCGCGACCGCAGGCCCGGAGATATTCAGCAGCAGGCCGACGACCTGGCGCTCCTGGAACGGATCTCGGTACGCCGCCAGCATTCCGACGTGGTTGTTGTTGTGGACGGCGACGGCCGCCAGGCCCTGCTCAGCGGCGCGGTCGGCGCACAGACCGGCCGCCAACTCCGCCGCGACCTGCCCTGGGCCACCGCAAGCATCGATCGAGATCACCGCCGGCGTGGTGTTCGTGACGGCGGGCTCCGCAGCCGCCGAGATACCCCCCGCCGCGATCCGCCGCAGATACGTCGGCAGCAGGCTGACGCCATGTGACGCATGTCCGCGAATATCGGCATCGACCAGAATGCGCGCCACGGATTGCGCCCGCCGTGCGGGAAGGCCGGCTCGTATCAATTCGTTCTCGACCCGGGAGCGCAATTCACCAGCCTCGACCATGGTTATCGCGAAAGGGTCCGGCGCGATTGCAGGAACGAACTCGCCGCCGTGTAGACCGAAAACCCGCAGGCCGGTTCTGGCCACCGGAGGCGCCCCGGTCAGCAGGACGACCACGCGATCGGATAATTCCCTCGACCCATACGACTCGATATCGGGTCCGGGAGCGTCGCCCACGTCGAGAACGACGACGTCGGCATCGCTTCGCACGAATCCGTATCGAGGCGAAGTTCGACCGCTGAGCAATTCAGCGAGAGTATGCCGCTCTGCGGAATTCAATCCGCAGAGCATCGCCACCTGGGGCTGTTCTATCACGAGCGTTGCGCCGCGCAGCACCAGTTGCTCATTTCCCCCACTTCCGTGAATATGAACCACATCACGTAATTCGAGCACCAGCAGACTCCCCTTCTGCCAAATGAAGATCCCCAGTCGAATCGGTATCGCATTCGAGCATGCGTGCTACCGATTCACGCGACTTTCAGAGCCTATCCGACCCGATAATCGCTACAAACAAATCATGTACCAATAGCGGGGTTCTGTCAACTACCCGAGTCGGATTCATTTTCCGGCGCCGTGTCATGCGTTGGAGACATGAATTCCAGCCGGTTGCCCACACAGTCGAATGCATAGAATCGGCGAAATCCCGGGAATTCCCCGTCCCAGGAGAGCTCGACACCCGCTTCGGTCAATCGCTGGGCCAGCGCGTCGAGGCGTCCGACGAGAATGCCGGGATGAGCCTTGCGCGCAGGGCGGAAATCCTGTTCGACACCGAGGTGGATCTCGAGTCCGTCGCCACGAACCCACAAGCCACCCCGAGCCGCGAGCACAGGAGGTTTCTGCACCTCCCGCAATCCCAGCACCTCGACGTAGAACTGCCGGCACTCCGGCTCGCTACCTGGCGGTATGGCCAGCTGGACGTGGTGTAGGCCGAGGTGGAAATCGGTCGACGCCGCCGCGGAATCGTACGGGAGAACTGACATTGGCACAGCCTTTCGTCTCACAGTCCTGCTTGCCCGAGTAACCGGGTCCACGTGTCGCGCACCGGCGCGGGAAGCGTGGCTTCGATCGGCGCCGGAGACTCTGCGAGCAGCTCGCGGTACGGAGCCAGATCGACGTCGAGCCGCGAGCCGAGTCGTGCAAGCCCAGGTCCCGCGCAGAGCCGGCCGTATTCGACGACCGTGCACAGTCGCTGGTCCGCCGTGCGTGGATGGGCCAGCCATGGCTCATGCCATGCCACCCACTTCGCCAAGGCCGCCTCCCGGTCCGGTGGCCGCCACGGGCGATCCCCGGTCCATCGCAGCGTCGACCGAGCCACCGCTTCCGGATGCCGAATCAGGAGCACCCAATGCGCGTCCGGCAGGCTTTCGGCAAGCGCGTCGAGTTCGAGCAGATATTCGTTGTATTTCTCGCCGAACCGCGTGGCGCCGGCATACGCCCCGTCGAGCACGTCGCGGCGCAGTCGCACCGCATCGGTGACCTCTCCGGCGCTTACCGTGACGGCAGCAGCGCGCAGAACGGTTTCCGTTGTCGCCAGCCATCTTTCGCTGTTCGTTCCGAACGGCGGCTTGCGACGCAACGCCCAGATCATCTCATCGACCCGAAGATGGCGCGCTTCCAGATCCGCCGTTGTCACCCACCGGTGCAAGACGTATGGCAGCTTGCCGTTGACGGTGAAGATGCCACCGGCCTTGTCGAAAGCGAGATCGAGTACCGATGCGAGTGCCGTAGTACCGGATCGCTGGGCGCCCATCACGATTACCGGAGGTGCAGGGCTCATGACGGAGGCCCCACTCTCGACGTCTGATCCAGCATCGTCCGGAGGATACCGAGGCATTCGACGCTCGCCGCCCGCCCGTCCCGCGAAAAGGCATCTCCCCACGGAGTGTCACGCTCTTGCGCGGACAGCACGCGGCCGATACGCCAATGCGTCTCCAAACTCAAATACCCCGCATAGCCGTCCTCCGCGAGCCGCCGCAAGATCGCAGGCCACGGCAGGTCGCCCGATCCGATCCGAACATAGCCGTTCATGCCGTCCGGATCCTTCACGTGGACATGGCGAATCAGTGTTCCGCCAGCGGCATAGTCCTCCGGGAAGGGGGCTGGATCCCACCCACTGAACACCGTGTTTCCGGGGTCCCACAGGATTCCGAGGCCCGGGAAACTCAACTCCTCGAGGAACGCGAGGACATGGCGCATGGTCGGCGTGTTCGTGCGAGTGCCCGTCTCGACGACAAGCGGTATCTCGGAGCGCACCTCGGACAAGACACGCGCAGCGGCGCGCGCGGCCCCCACGGGATCGGGCTCGCCCTCTCTCCAAAAGGTGAATATCCGTACATGTGGCGCGCCGAGCACGGCAGCTTGCTCCATGAACCCGGCCAGCTCATCGGCGACCACCGCGTATTCCTCGTCGGTGACCGGTAGCGGGCATTTGAACGCGGGCGGGGCGTACCCCGCCACCTCGAGCCCCTTGGCATCGAGTGCGTTCCTGATGCGTTGCAGCTCGGGCCTGGTCAGCATGCCCGGCGCACGGTCGGCGACGGACCGGACCTCGACTCCTCTCGCTCCTGAGCCGGCCGCCACATCGGCGACCACCTCGATGTCCTGGGCGATTTCATCACCGATCACGGCAAGCTTCATCGAAACACCTCTGCGCGCAGTTGCTGAACGAGGGCCAGGTCCCGACGAGGTGTACCCGCGCGTGACTCCACCGTTATCGCGCGGACCGGCGCACCATCCGCCAGTATCTGCCGGACCTGATCCAAGTCGGACGACTTCAGGGGGCGATGCCGCCACCCGTTTTCGGGCGACTCGAAACCCTTCACCTGCACGGCACGGACGTGCGGGGCCAATTCCCGCAGCCGGGTCCGGCTTGCGCCGCCGATTCGCGCGAGTCCGAGCAGGTCGAGTACCACACCGATTCCGGTGCGTTCGGCCAACTCGAGCAAACGCGCGGCATCGGGCCCGCCGTGGTGCGTCTCGACCAGCAGTTCGATCCCCCGCTCGGCCGCCTCGACGCACTGCGCGTCGATGAGTGCCGGATCCGGTTCTTCCACACAGAACACCTTGATCGGCACCGCGACCGCCGGATGGATCGAATCGAATCGGACTCCCCGCTCGCCGAGCCGTAGTCCGAGTCCCAGAAAGTAGACGGACAGCCCTGCGCCGAGTACCGCGGCGATGCCTTCATCGATGCCGTGGCGTTCCCAGCCGTGCCCCTTGCCCGCTCTGAGATCGACGCCCGTCCCGCCCGCAGCCCCGGTCAGCGCCGCGAGTTCGGCTGCCGAACTGCTGGGCATGGTGCCGGAACTCAGCCCCGTACCCACCCGTTCGGAGTCATGTCGTCCTGTGGTGCTGAAACCGGCCGCTACCATGCGCGGTCAACGCCTGCCGGAATCGCGGCGACACCCGACAGTCGAACCAGCGCATCGGTGATGGTCCGGCTACGCGACAATGCGATTACCCCGAGGTTGCTTCCGGTTCGGACAGCTATCGCCAAGCGACGATAAACCTCGGCGCGCAATTCCATCGCCGGACGCGCTGTGTGGGTGAACGCCTCTCCGGCGAATTCACCGGTGCAAGCGCCATCCCGAATTTCCAGACGGTCGTTCGGACCGAGAATCGTCAGATGCTCGCACCGATGTTTCGAGCGGCTGGTGACAGTGAGATTCAAGGCCGCCCCGGAGACGAAGCGGATGTGTCCGATCAATTCACTGTCGACCCCTGGTGCCGCCTCGACCCGGGACAGCACTTCGGCATCGGCTATCGGCCCCAGAACTTGGCAAGCCAGATCCAGGTAGTGCACACCGAGGTGAGCTGTGACGCCACCCATCGCCACGGCCGCACGCGAGCGCCATCCGTGCCCGTAGTACGTATCGCCGCGTGGTCGCGAAACGACAAGACTGCCCGTCGCACCCGCGAAACGTTCGGCCGGTGCGGATGGATCCATCGCAGTCAGCTGGTCGGGCAAGCACAAACGATGCTGGAACATGACGCCTGCGAACCGCCCGGCGGCTCGCGCCGTGGAGGTGAGATCGTCCAGTTCGGCAACGTCTTGCGCCGGCGGCTTCTCGACCAGGACGTGCTTACCGGATCGCAATGCGCCGGCCACCAATTCGGCCCTACCGCCGGGCGGCAGGCAGAACGCCACGATGTCTGTCGCGTCGTCCTGGAGAATTTCGGTGAAGTCTCGAATAGGAATCGAAGCTCGGCGTGCCACCTCGGTGTCCGGCTCGACACCCGCGACGACTTGATACTCGGGGCAATTCCCGAGGGCGGCGATATGCCCCTGCCCCGCATTGCCCAATCCGACCACCGCAACGCCGACGCGACGGGTCGCCAGTGCCCCCCCGTGATTCAACCAGCCCTCCCTATGACAACACTTTACTCCGGCGGAACTCGACCCCATCGAACGACCACATCATTCGAAATCGGTTGTTGCTCAGCCTTCCCCGCCGCAAGGCTATGGCAACCACTTCGATTTCGCAAGCATCGTTCCGGCCGCAGGCAGCAGCCGGAACGCAAAGCGAGGGCGGTCAATCGAGGGTGGCGAAGAACGCGCGGATGTCGGCGACGTGCGCGTCCGGGCATTCCATCGCGACGAAGTGATTGCCGGTGTTGCCCTGCGGCCAGTGCACGATGGTGTTGTCCCGTTCGGCGAGCCGCCGCATCAGCGCGGAGCCGCCGCCATAGGTGCCGGTCGGCACCGCTTTCTGCCCCTTCGGCCAGGTGAATCCCCCGTCGCCGAGGCCGTTGTACATCGGCCAGGACGACGAAGCCACGGTGCCCGTGAACCAGTAGAGGCTGATGCTGGTCAGCAGATGATCGCGGCTGATCACGTCTTCGACCCGGTCGGCGAGCGGGGCGAACTCGGTGAACTTCTGCATCAGCCAGGCGAGCAGACCCACCGGCGAATCGGTCCACGCGTGGGCGAAGGTCTGCGGGGCGTGGCGCAGCAGGACGTGGTGGTCCACCCCGCCGGTCATCCACCGCTGCATGAGATCCCACTCGGCGCGCTCGTCCGGCGTCATGGTGGGCACGTCCGCCTCGGTCGGCATCCCGATCCCACCGTCGAGGTGCACGCCGATCACCCGGTCCGGGGCGGCGATGGCGAGTTCGGGCGCGACGTAGGCGCCGAGATCGCCGCCCTGCGCGCCGAAGCGCCGGTAGCCCAGCCGATCCATCAGCGTCAGCCACATCCCGGCCACCTCGCCCGGGGTCATGCCGGGCTCGCGCGGGCCTTCGGAGAACGCGAACCCGGGAACCGAGGGCACCACGACATGGAAGGCCTGCGCCGGATCGAGTCCGTGGGCACGCGGATCGGCCAGCGGGCCGATGGTCTCGCTGAATTCGACGAACGAGTTCGGCCAGCCGTGGGTGAGCAGCAGCGGCGTCGCGTCCGGCTCCGGTGAGCGAACGTGCAGGAAGTGCACGTCGAGGCCATCGATGCGCGTGGTGAACTGCGGGAACGCGTTGAGCGCCGCCTCCTGTGCCCGCCAGTCGAATCCGGTCCGCCAGTACTCGGCCAATTCGCGCAGGTAGTCGACCGGCACGCCGCGATCCCAGCCGGAGCCGGGCAGCTGCGCGGTCCAGCGGGTGCGGGCGAGCCGGTCGTGCAGATCGTCCACGTCGGCCTGCGGGATCTCGATGCGAAACGGGCGGATGTCGGTCATTCGGTCGGCTCCTTGCCGGTCGGTTCTGCGGTACGACGACGACGTTAGGAGGCATCTAGGACTGAACAGGTCCTAGATTTCCGGCATCCTTTCCTTCATGAACGACACCTCCGCCCGACTGCTTCGGCTGCTGTCGCTGCTCCAGACGCCGCGCGAATGGCCGGGCAGCGAACTGGCCGAACGTCTCGGCGTCACCGACCGCACGGTGCGCCGCGACATCGACCGGCTGCGCGAGCTCGGCTATCCGGTGACCGCGACGCTCGGCGCGACGGGCGGATACCGCCTGGTGGCGGGCACGGCCATGCCGCCGCTGCTGGTCGAGGACGACGAGGCCGTCGCCATCGCGGTCGGATTGCGCGCCGCCGCCGGATCGGCGGTGGCCGGGATAGAGGAGGCGTCGGTCCGGGCGCTGGCCAAGTTGGAGCAGGTGCTGCCCGCGAAGCTGCGGCGCAGGGTGCGGGTTCTCGCCGCCGCACTGGCCCCGCCCTCCGGCGACGGCCCCGCCGTCGACGCCGAAGTGCTCGCCATCTTGGCGGCGACCGTGACGAACCGGGAGCGGGTGCGTTTCGCCTACCGCGACGAAGCGGGCGCCGAAACGAGGCGCAATACCGAGCCGGTGGGCTTGGTGTCCGCGCGCAGGCGCTGGTACCTGGTCGGTTACGACCTCGACCGCGCCGACTGGCGCGTCTACCGGGTCGACCGGATCGACCGCCCGCAGCCCACCGCCGCTCGCTTCACCCCGCGCCCGCTACCCGCCGCGGATGCCGCCGCCTACGTCGCGGGCCGCCGCACCGACTGGGGCACACCGGTCTTCCGGCTGCACTCGACCATCCATACTTCCGCCGACCGAGTCGCGGGACGGCTGGGCGACGACCCGGGCGAGGTCGTCGCTATCGATCCGAACACCTGCCGGATCGACGCCCTGCGCGATGACGCACCGGAGTGGCTGGCCCACCGCCTACTCGGGCTGGGCGTGGACTTCGAGGTCCACGAGCCGCCGGAACTGATCGCACACCTGCGCGCGATCGCCGACCGTGCCGAGCGCGCGATCAGCCCGAATCCAGGCGACAGACCGCCGCGCAGCGCAGGCGCCTAGACACCCGGCCCGGTGACCACATCGTTTCGTTCCGCCTCTCGGCGGGTGCGGCGTCGTTCTGCTCTACGAGTTGCCCGTCGCAGTGCCATCGACCGCGGATGTCCGGATCTGTGGACAACCTGTCCTCGACGGGGCGCACCGGCGCGCAAAGACTGGTGTCTGCGGGCTCGGCGCGGCAATCCGCGACGCGCGCACGCACTGCCGGTGCGGCTCATTCACGCAGAGGAACAGAAAGGCACTCGCATGACCGACGACGGGGTCACCTTCATCAACGTCTTCGAGATACCCGCCGAACAGATCGACGAATTCGTCGAGAACTGGCACGAACGTGCGCGGATCATGCGCGAGGCTCCGGGTTTCCGCGACGTCCGCCTGCACCGGGCGCTCCTGCCGGACACGCGATTCCAACTGGTCAACGTCGCACACTGGGACAGTGCCGAGGCTTGCGAGGCAGCCGGAGCCCATCCGGCGGTCCTGGCATCCGTGGACGACGCCAGGAAGACAGCCGACGCGAACCCGGCCCTCTACGAAGTCGTAGCCGAATACATTTGAGCCGACCGTATTTCGGAGTGCGCACGATCGTCGGGTTTCTCGTATCCGCTACGAGCGCCCGGGTTCAGCGGGAGAGGTGGACTCGCAGGAGAGCGCCGGACTCAGTGGTGGCGATCAGTTGGTCCGGCTGGGCGGGGGTGGCGGCTACGGCGGTGAGTGGCTGCGTTCGGAGGACCGCGCATGCGGCGGCGGTGGCGGGGTCGACGCGGATCAACTGGCCGGTCAGTGTGGTGACGTAGAGGATGCCCGTCGGGTCGACCAAGAGGTCGTCGGCGAAATCCGGGAGACCGGGCAGCCGGGTGGACAGGTCGGTGACGGTGCCGCGATCCGCGGGGGCGGCGAGCGGGATGCGGACGATCCGGCCGAGCGGGCCACCGTTGGCGGTCACGTACAGCACACCGTCGTGCACGGCCGCGCCGTTGGCGGCCAGTCCGGCCAGCGGCGCTCCCCACGCGGTATCGACGGACCCGTCGGAACGGACCTTGACCACGCCGGACAAGGTCGCGACGTACAGGTTGCCGCTCGGGTCGAACGCCGCGCCGTTGGGCATGGTGAGGCCGGAGACGAAGACTTCCGGCTCCGGTACGGCCGCCGCCGGATCGAATCGGATCACGCCGCCGGGGCGAACGACGCTGACCGGCGCGTCGCCGTAGACGACGTAGAGCAGTCCGTCGGGACCGAGCCGGACCGCGCCGGGGAACTCCACCGGAACGGTCGCCGTGAGCGTGCCCGCGGCGTCGTAGCGCTGGACCTCGTTGCGGTAGAGCCGCGAGACCCACAAGTTGCCCTGCGCGTCGTACCCCAGGTTCTCCGCCCAGTCGAGCACGGGCACGGGCGCCGCGACGGCCGTGACCGCCGCCGCGGGGTCGCACGCGGCGACCGGTGGCGCGGCGTCCGCGCCCGGCGCCAGCGCCGCGGTGAGGGTCAGCACCGTGGCGGACAAGAGAAAGGCGCCTCGACGGCGGAGAGTTCGCAACGCGGGCACCTCGGGCTCGGGTAGGAGTGAGTCGCCGCGCATTTTAGCCGTCCGCGCGTCGAAATCGTGCGGTCCCATCCGCGAGACGATTTTTGGCACTATCGGTGAATGCCATTTTTCGACGGCGCGCGCGGCCGGATGCACTATCGGCAGTGGCCGATCGAAGACCCGCTGTACACCGTGGTTCTGCTGCCCGGAATCGGCCAGCACAGCGGTCACTACCACCGCTTCGCGCGCGCCGTGAAACCCGCCGGTGCGCAGGTGTGGGCGCTGGACACTGCCGGGCACGGCTTGAGCGAGGGCGATCCGCGGCAGCCGGGCAGCTTGACCGAACTGGTCGCCGACGCGCTGCGGCTGGTCGCGCTGGCCGACACCGGCAGGCCGCTGATCTTGATGGGCCACTCACTCGGCGGGGTCACCGCGCTCGGCATGCTCGGCGCCGCAGTGCCGGACCCGAGGGTGGGGCAGCCGGATTCGACCGTACTGGAACGGGATATCCCGCTGCGGCCCGCCCTGTCCGCGGACACGCTTGCGGGCCTGGTGTTGTCCGGCGTCCCGAAGCGCGCGCTGGGCGGTGGTGCGCCCGGTGCGCCGGGAACGCCGCTGCCGCGCGAACTTCCGGTGCTCGCGGTGCACGGCGTGGATGACCGGCGCGCGCCGATCGATGCGATCAGGGTCTGGACTAGCCGCCACGAATCGGTAGATTTACGGGAGTACATCGACGCAGGGCACGACCTGTTGCACGAGCCGGTGCACGCGCGGGTCACTGCCGACATCGCGGATTGGATGCAGGGTGTCGTCGTGGGGTTGGCACGACATCCGTGAACCGCTCTTCGGACGAGGAAGGGGGACGGCGCAGATGCCATCGCAGGAGAACGGGTTCGGCGGAGAGCCACCCGCCGAGATCACCGCACCCGGTGTCGATATCGCCGCGCTGAATCGAGCGGTCGACGACGGCTCGCTGTGGATCGACGGCCTGTTGGTCGCCGACGGCGCGCACGAACGCTGCGCGCGTCGGTACGAGTTGCTCGCCGACCGGGTGGAGGAGCAGATCCGCGTCCTGAGCGCCGCGATGGCCCTGCCCGGTTTCGGCGGATTCGCCTCCGGTGACGCGTTGCGAGCGGGTTTCGAGCGCAAGGCCGACGGCGCGATCGCCCGGTTGAGCGAATACGCCACCGCGGCACGGGAACTCGCCCAGACCTTCCGCGCCGCGGCCGCCGCCTACCAGCAGGCCGACCAGGCGCTCGCGCTGGCGGTCGAACGGATCGACGTGACGGGAGCCGCGCATGCGTGAGATGCCGCGTGCAGGCGAGCGGGCCAGGCACCGCCGCACCGACCCCGCTTACGCGCCGAACGTCGAAATATTCGACAACCTCACCCACACCGAGATCCATGCCGGAGTCCAGCTGCTGGATCCAGCGGTCCTCGCGGGCGGCAGGCAGGCCTGGGGTGACGCCGCGGCGCAGCTGGCCGACGCCATCTTTCAGGCACACACCGAGATTCGCGCGGTCATCGCCGATGGCTGGCGCGGTTCGGCGGCTACCAGCGCGGACGCGGTGGTGCGCGTGTTCGAGCAGAGCGGCCAGGACCTCGCCGATGTGTTCGCCGTGGTCGCGCAGCGCCTCGGGCAAGCCAGCGACGCGGCCGAAGCGCTGCGCGCGGCGGTGCCCGAACCTTCCGCCGACGCGACCGATCTGGGGGCGGCGCTGCTGGATCCATCCCAGGCGACCAGCAATGTCGAAGGGCAGAAGGCGAGCGAGCACGCACGCCAGGACGTCGTGCGCGCGATGAACGACATCTACGCGGGCGTTTTCGTCCGCACCGGCACCGACGTGCCCGTGTTCCCCGACGAGACCGACGAGCCGGCAGCCCCGGCGCCCACCGCCGCACCGGCGAGCAAGATCACCGGAACCACTCCGGTTTCACCCGACGGGCCCCCTGCTTCACTAGGGACACACCTGCGGGAGCCGAGCGGGCCGTCGGAGCAGAGCGCAGGCGCGACGCCCGCCGATCCGGCACTCACCGAGGACACGCCGTCGACGTCCACCGCCGGTGTCGCGCCCGTCGCTCCCGCGGTCGCGGGGGAAACACCCGCGACGCCCGCATCCCGCGGCGCTCCCGCCGCCGCTGCACCGCTGTCGACGGCGGCGGCCGCGGCCGTCCTGCACACCGCACCCAGCGCGAGCGTGCCCGCGCCGGCGACCGCGCCCGCCTCGGTGGCGAGCGCACCGACGACCGTGCCGACAGTCCCGGGCGTCGGCGGCCAGGTCGCGCCCGAGGAGCAGCGCAAGCGCGACGAGCGGCGCAAGAGGGACGACAGCGGTGACGCGGCGGTGACCGGTCTGGGCGCAGGCGCGGTGGGCGGTCTGATGGGCGGTGCGCTGGCCGCCGCCGACACCCCGCGCTCCGGATCGAGCGTGGCCGCGAACGCGGCGACCACGCGCGCGGTACCGATCGACGACGAGGACGACGAGTTCGACCTCGACGACCTCCCCACCTTCCTCGAGCCCTCCGACGACGGCGGCGAACTCATCGGGGCACTCGACCCGACCACGCCGCCCGTGCTCGGTGAATGGACCGAGTACGAGTGAATTGGACGCTGACCCCGGACCAGTTCGCGCTGGCCTGGTCGCGCACCGACGGAGATCGCATTCCCTATCCACTCGCCGTGCGCCTGTCGGCACGCGACACCGGCGAGCTGGCAGCGCAACGTCCCGCTCTCGACCGCTGGTGCGATCAGGTACTGGACGCGGATCTGGAGGCGGCGCTGCGCGTGCTCGCCCAGCCGGACCTGCGCATCGAGGTATTCGGGCAGCGTGACACGGCGCCTGCCCCGGCGCCACGCGGGGACGGCGGGCCGCGGCCGTCCGCACCGGCCACCGCAATAGGGCAGGACCCTCAGCCGACGGCGCGCCCGGTGCGTGTCCTCGGCGCCGCCGCCGGGAACATCGCGGTGGTCGCGGCGCAGCGCCCCGGCGCCACCCCTGACCGCGGCGGCGACGTGCGCTTGTTCGCCGGTAGCTCGAAAAGCCTGTGCGCTCGGGTTGTCTCGATGCTTCCGGAGAACACCCCCGGCACCCTGACGCGCATGACCGCTCCCCTGGCCCAGGTCGCCGAGGACAGCCGAGCCCTGGTCACCGTCCCGGTCGCCGGACCGTCCACGCCCGCCCGGATCCGGCGGCTGCTCAGGCAGCCGCGCGAAGGCATCGGCCAGATCGTCGTCTCCGCCCGCCGCGGCGCGGGCGAACTGCACCCGTTCGGCGTGCTGTGCTGGATCGATGTCGTCGCCGACGGGCGATACGCGGTCCGCACCGGCACCGACGTCGATGTCGACGCGGTGACCGCGGAACGCTTCGCCGCCCACCTGCGTCCGCTGGTCACCGCGGCCGCGCGCACGTCGACGGCCTACGCCGGGCGCTGACATCACACCCCCTGCCACGTCGCAAGAACCGGCACTCGAGTTGCGACCGAGCAGATCGGGCCGCCGTGCGCCCGAAACGGCACCGTTCGAGGGGTCTTCGGAGCGCTCCGGCCGAACAGTTCGGCACGATCGGCGACAGTGCCGACGACCACCCCGTAGCACCGTTTACGGTGTACGAGTGCCACTCTACGAATTCGAAGGCAAACGGCCGCAGGTCGATCCGACGGCGTTCGTCGCGCCGACGGCGACTCTGATCGGTGACGTCCGGGTCGAGGCGGGCGCCTCGATCTGGTACGGCGCGGTGCTGCGCGCGGACCTGGCGCCGATCGTCATCCGGGAACGCGCCAACATCCAGGACAACGCGGTGCTGCACGTGCCGCCGGACGTGCCGATGGAGATCGGTCCCGGCGCGACCATCGCGCACAGCGTGGTGTTCCACGGCGCGGCGGTCGGCGCCGAGGCCATCGTCGGCAACGGGTCCACGGTGCTGGACCTGGCCAAGATCGGGGCGGGCAGCATGATCGCCGCTCACTCGCTGGTGCCGCCGGGCGCCGAGATCCCCGACGGCGTGCTCGCCGCCGGATCCCCCGCCGAGGTGAAACGCCCGATCGAGGGCACGCAGGCGCAGATGTGGGTGCGGCTGAACCCGGGCTTCTACTCGGAACTGGCGCAACGCCACCGCAAGGGCATCGCCGAGATCTGACCGCGGTCAGCACAGCAGCGCGGTGACCTCGGCGTCGGCGAGCTGGTGGAAATCACGGTAGGCACCGCCGACACCGCCGAGCGAGCGCGGCACCCACGGGCAGACCACCTCGTCGGCTTCGTCGGTCACCCGGCGCATCGCCTCGGTGGAGGAGACCGGGACCGCGGCCACGACCAGCGCGGGCTGGTGCAGACGCGCGACCCGGCAGGCGACCACGACGGTGGCGCCGGTCGCCATGCCGTCGTCGACGATCACCACCGTGCGTCCGGTCAACGGGATCGGCCGCGCCGCACCGCGCAGTACCTGCCTGCGCCGCTCCAGCTCGGCGCGCTCCCGCGTCTCGATCGAGTCGACCTTTTTCGGCGACAACCCGGTGTGCGCCAGCACATCCGGATTCAGCACCCGGACCCCGTCCTCGCCGACGGCGCCCAGCGCCAGCTCCGGCTGCCACGGCACGCCCAGCTTGCGGACCAGAAGGATGTCGAGGTCGCCGCCGATCACCTCGCGCACCGCCGCGGCCACCGGCACTCCACCGCGCGGCAGGCCGAGCACCAGCGGGTTCGACGCGCGGAGGTGCTCCAAATGCGCACCCAGCGCGCGACCGGCCGAGGTCCGATCGGCGTACACCATCGATTCGAACGCTACTCCGGTCCGCGCTCGCTGATCGCGAATCGACGCAACGCGAGGCTCGGGTTGGCCGTGCGCACCTTGCTCAGGTACGCCAGGTCGATTCCGGCGGTCAGTACGCCCGACTCCTCGCCGAGTTCGGCGAGCACCGCGCCGGCCGGGTCGACGATCATCGACGCGCCCGCGCCGCGTGGCGCGGCCTGATCCGCGGCGGCGACGTACACCGTGTTCTCGATGGCGCGTGCCCGCAGCAGCGTGGTCCACTGATCGACCTTCGCCGGTCCGGGGATCCACTGCGCGGGCAGCAGCAGCACCTGCGCACCCGCCGCGGCGACCCGCCGCACGCCCTCCGGGAAGCGCAGATCGAAACAGGTCTGCATGCCGAATGTCACACCCGCGACCGTGAAGGTGGGCGGCGCCTCGATCACGCCCGGCTCCACCACGTCGGATTCCAGGTGGCCGAAGGCGTCGTAGAGGTGCACCTTCCGGTAGCGGGTGACCAGGGAACCGTCGGGACCGAGCACGACGAGCGTGTTGCGGATGCGGTCGCCGCCGGGAGCGACCTGCTCCACCGTTCCGGCGACCAGGAACACGCCTAACTCACGCGCGATGCTCCCGAGCCCGGTGACGAATGGGCCGGTCAGCGGCTCGGCGACGGCCACGACCCGCTCATCGAGCCGGGTGACGGCGAACATCGAGTATTCCGGTGCGACAACTACGCGCGCTCCGCGCTCGCGGGCCGTGCGAACGTGTTCGCGCACCAGCGCGAGGTTCGCCGAAGGGTCGGTCGAGGGGGCGAACTGGACGACCGCCACGTCCAGCTGATCCGGCGTCGCGTCCTGATGCGCGGGCGAGTTGTCCAGTTGCATACGTCTCACCGTATTGGGGCGGTGGCCGGGACGGCCAGCACGAGGCAGTAAACTCCTGGTCAATGAGCACCAATCAGGTCGACAGCGTTTCTGGCGACGACGACAGGGACACCGACGGCCCGTCCTTCGCCGATCTCGGGATCGATGACCGCCTGCTGGCGGCCATCGCCGACGTCGGTTACGAATCGCCCTCGCCGATCCAGGCGGCGACGATTCCCCCGTTGCTCTCCGGTGCCGACGTCGTGGGTCTCGCGCAGACCGGCACCGGCAAGACCGCCGCTTTCGCCATCCCGATCCTGATGGGACTGCAGGCCACCGGCCGCAGCCCGCGCGCCCTCGTGCTCGCCCCTACCCGCGAGCTCGCGATCCAGGTCGCCGAGGCGTTCGGCCGCTACGCCGCGCACATCCCCGGCCTGCACGTGCTGCCCATCTACGGCGGGCAGAGCTACGGCGTCCAGCTCTCAGGCCTGCGCCGCGGCGCGCACGTCGTGGTCGGCACGCCGGGCCGGGTGATCGATCACCTGGAGAAGGGCACGCTCGACCTGTCGCAGCTGCAATACCTGGTGCTCGACGAGGCCGACGAGATGCTGAAGATGGGCTTCCAGGAGGACGTTGAGCGCATTCTCGCCGATACCCCCTCGGACAAGCAGGTGGCGCTGTTCTCCGCGACCATGCCCGCCGCGATCCGCAAGATCTCCAAGCAGTACCTGCACGATCCGGTCGAGATCACGGTCAAGGCGAAGACCTCGACGGCCACCAACATCACTCAGCGCTGGGTGCAGGTCTCGCATCAGCGCAAGCTGGACGCGCTCACCCGGGTGCTCGAGGTCGAGTCGTTCGAGGCGATGATCATCTTCGTCCGTACCAAGCAGGCCACCGAGGAACTCGCCGAGAAGCTGCGCGCCAGGGGCTTCTCCGCCGCCGCGATCAACGGCGACATCGCGCAGAACCAGCGCGAACGCACCATCGGCCAGCTGAAGTCCGGTTCGCTCGACATCCTCGTCGCCACCGACGTGGCCGCGCGCGGACTGGACGTGGACCGCATCTCGCATGTGGTCAACTACGACATCCCGCACGACACCGAGTCCTACGTGCACCGCATCGGCCGCACCGGCCGGGCCGGGCGCAGCGGTGAGGCACTGCTGTTCGTCGCGCCGCGCGAGCGGCACCTGCTCAAGTCGATCGAGCGGGCCACCCGGCACCCGCTGACCGAAATGCAGCTGCCCAGCGTGGAGGACGTCAACGCGCAGCGCGTCACCAAGTTCGGCGACGCCATCACCGAGAATCTCACCTCGTCGAACCTCCCGCTGTTCCGCAAGCTGATCGAGGACTACGAGCGCGAGCACAACATCCCGCTGGCCGACATCGCGGCGGCGCTGGCGATCGGCTCCTACGACGGCGACAACTTCTTCATGGAGCCCGAGCCGGAGCCGGTGGAGCGCCCGCAGCGCGACCGGACCCCGCGCGAGCGGCCGGCCCGCCGCTTCGAGGAGGACCGGCAGGGTGGTTCGCACCACCGCGCCACCGGGACCGAGCTGGCGACCTACCGGATCAGCGTGGGCAAGCGGCATCGGGTGGTGCCCGGCGCGATCGTCGGCGCCATCGCCAACGAAGGCGGCCTGCGCCGCAGCGACTTCGGGCACATCAGCATCCGTCCCGACCACAGCCTGGTCGAGCTGCCCGCGCAGCTGCCGGAGGAAACGCTGGAGGCGTTGCGGCGCACCAGGATCAGTGGTGTGCTGATCCAGTTGCAACTGGATCAGGGAGCGCCGCAGCATCGCCCGTTCAGCCGCGGCCCGCGCCGGGAGCGCGACGCTGTCAAGCGGCCGGAGCGCCGTAAGCCGCGCTCCTGAACCGGGCAGGGTAGTTCGAGGTCAGGCGCGCTAGCTACAGTGTTGCCGTCCATGTGTAATGAGGCGCACGCCGGCAGCGGGTGTCCCGCGAAGACACAGGAGGGCCGCGTTTGTTCGTGTTCGGTGATCGTGTCGTCTGCAGCACCGTCGATCTCGTCCGCGCGGCGCACTGCGAGTTCGCGCTGCTGCGCGGCCTCGACGCCGAACTGGGCACCATCCCGGCCGAACTCGCAAGCACCGCACCGGGGTCCGAGCCCGCACCCGGAACCGACGAGGTCCGCCAACGTCTGCTCGACGACTACCGCACGCGGTTCGGCGGCGCGGTGGTCGAGATCGACCGCCCACCCGATGAACGGGGCGATGCGAGGCGGCATGTCGCGGCGCTGACGGCAGCGCACTCCGACACGGTCGCCGCATTGCGCTCCGGCGCGCACGTCGTGCACGGCGCGACCTTCTTCGACGGCCGATTCCATTGCTCCGCCGACTTCCTGGTGCGGGCGGAACATCGGGTTCGCTACACCGTGCACGGCATCGCGCCCACCACCGCCGACCGGGTGGGCGCCGCGCTCGGACTCGCCGCCTGCGCCGCCGCGCTCGACCGCTCGGGCGCGCTCACCGCGCCGCTGGTCCGGCTGCATCCCGGTGAGGAGAGCACCGCCCAGGCCCTCAGCGCACTGCTTCCGCTGTATCGGGCGCGCAGGCGCCGGGTGGAGCGCATCGTGGAGGAGAAGCTCGGCGAACTGCTGCCGGTGCAGTGGGGCGATCCGCGCTATCTGGCCTGTGGCCGCTGCCCTTCCTGCACCGAGGCCCTGTCCGCCGCGCGGGACCTGCTGCTCGTGGCAGGCATGCCGCCCGCGACTCGCGCCCGGCTGCGTGAGGCGGGTCTACACACCATCGATCGGCTGGCCGCCACCGAGAGCGCGGTGCCCGGTGTACCGCCGCGCACTGTCTCCGCGCTGCGCCGCCAAGCGGAAATCCAGCTGCGGCGCGAAGTTTCCGGCGAGCCCACCCACGCGCTGCTCGACGCGGCCGTGCTCGCGGCGCTGCCCGCCCCCTCGCCCGGCGATCTCTCGCTGACCATCGCGGGCGGCGGCCGCACCCCGCTCACCGTCGAGGTCGGCGGTGCGGACACGGTGCACCTGTCGTTGCGCGGTCCGGTCGGCTCGAGCGAACCCGGCCGTGCCGCGCCCAGCGAACGCCGTGTGCTCGAGCAGGTGCTGGACTATCTCACGCAGCGCCGCCGGATCTATCCCGACCTGCACGTCTACCACTACTCCTCCGCGGTGCGGACCGCGTTGCTGCGCTGCACCGGACGGCACGGCGTCAACGAGGAGCTCGTGGACGAGCTGCTGTGCGGGGGCGTTCTGGTCGACCTGTATCCGATCGTCCGCGGCGCGCTGCTGGTCGGCGAGTCGTCCTACCGGCTGAGCGGACTGCGGCGGCTGCTTCCCGCCACGACGGACGCGCCCGCCGCCGAACGCGATTGCCACACCGTGCTGCGACTGCGCGATTGGTTGCTCGACCGCGCCGCCGAGCAGCGCGTCGCCACGCGCACCGGGACGCCGGAGCGGCCGGACGAGTGGTGCGCCG
>NZ_BAFP01000113.1 GCF_000308455.1 Nocardia abscessus NBRC 100374
GGATGCTCGGTCTCGCTTCGCTCGAAACCTGGGGTTGAGGTGAGCAGGGCGCGTGAGGTGGTAGCCGCACGATCGGGGGATGCCGATGTCTTCGTTCGGAACGGCGCTCGGACTGCTACGACCGAGACCGGAGGTTGGGCCGATGTGGGGCGTCGAACTACGAGCCGGTGTAGGTGAAATTCCGGAGCGCGGGTGAGCGAACGGTGTCGGCGACTGCGGCGCCCGCACCCTCGGCCGCCGCACCGCCGCACCGCGAGTATCAGGTCACAGGATCGGCACGAGGCAAGCGGTGCCTTCGACACGGCGGAGGCCAAGTGCTTCGACCGTGCATCCCGGTTCGCGCTGTGATCGAATCGGTTTGCCGAGCTCGAACGGACCAGCGTGCCACGGGACCCCCGGGACGCACCGAATCCAGCAGAAATGCCACAACGGCCGGGGTAACGGTTGCTGGGGCAGCACAATGAGCGGGGGGACCGCATCGGGCAAAGGAGTACCGGGCAGCGTGATCACGAGACTGACGCCGCAGGACACGGCGTTCTACCGGCTCGAGTCGAGCAGCAACCCGATCCACATCGGCTCTCTCGCGATCGTGCGCAACACCGAATCCGGCGACAACACCGGGCAGGCGATCCTGGACTACGACCGACTGGTCGACCTGGTCGAGAGCAGGCTCCCGCTGGTTCCGAGGTACCGGCGCAAAGTGCGCGAGATCCCGCTGTCGCTCGGGCGGCCGGTCTGGGTCGAGGACAGCCGGTTCGACATCACCTACCACATCCGGCGTTCGGCGCTCCCCGGTCCCGGCACCGACGAACAACTGCACGACCTGGTCGCCCGGCTCACCTCCCACCCGTTGGATCCGGCCCGGCCGCTGTGGGAGATTTATCTGATCGAGCGGCTGGCCGACGGTCGCTGCGCGATCTTCACCAAGACCCATTCCGCGCTGGTGGACGGGGACACCGCACTCGAGATCGGCCACGTGATCCTCGACGCGGGGCCCGCCCCCCGCGTGCTGGCCGACGACGACTGGATCGCGCCGCGCGAACCCGGCGAGGTCGAACTGCTGGTGGGCGCACTGGCCCATCTCGCCGCGCAGCCGGGCAAAGCGCTGGAAGTGGCCCGGCAGGCGAGCGCGGGCGCGTTCGCGATGCTCGGGACGGCGGGCAGGGCGGTCGAGTCGGTGGTCGCGGCGGTGCGCACCGCCGCGACCGGCGCGCCCGCCAGCCCCCTGAACACCCGTACCTCGCGGAACCGGCGCTTCGACGTGGTGCGCACCGACCTGGCGGACTACCGCACCATTCGCAGCCGATTCAACTGCTCGATCAACGACGCGATCCTCGCGGTGGTCACCGGCGCCCTGCGCAACTGGCTGCTGTCGCGCGGCGAAGCGCTCACCGAGTCGACCACGCTGCGGGCGGTGGTGCCGATGTCGGTATATGTCGAGGGAGCCGCCGGCGAGCAGGCCCACTCGGCGAGCGAGGTGTCGTCGTTCCTGCTCGACCTGCCGGTCGGTGAGCCGAATCCGGTGATGCGGCTGTCGCACATCGCGCACGCCACCGAATACAACGGACGTCAGCGGCGCGGCGTCCGCGCGCGCACCCTCGTGCATCTGGCCGGATTCGCTCCGGCCAGCCTGCATGCGATGAGTGTGCGCGCGGCGAGTACGTTCGCAGAACACACGTTCAATCTGGTGATCACCAACGCGCCGGGTCCGCAGGCGCCGATGTACATCGGCGGCGCGCGGATGCTGGAGATGTACCCGGTGTCGCCACTGCTGCGCAATCAGGCGTCGAGTATCGGGATCACGTCCTACGACGGACGCGTCTTCTACGGTCTCAACGCCGACCGCGACGCGATGGCCGACATCGGCGTGCTCGCCACGGCGGTGCGCGATTCCATGGAGGAGATGCTCGGTGCCTGCGTCTGATCAGAAGAAGCTGCGGGTCTACATCCCGGCTACGGTCCCGATGCTGCGCGAGCTGGTCGACAACCGGGAGCTGGCCCCCATCGGCGGTACCGCGTTCGCGGTGACGCCCGCGCTGCGCGAGGCGTACGCCTCCGGCGACGAGGAGGAGCTCGGCGAGGTCGCCATGAACGAGGCCGCTCGCGCATCGCTGCGGCTGCTCGCCGCCGAACGCGAGGCGATCGGGTCGGCGGAGGACTCCGAAGACGACGCCGCGCCGGTCGCGGGCGGCCGTCCGGTCTACCGGCGCGCGGTGATCGCCGCCGACGTGACCGGCGCGAAATTGCGACCCGACCTCGACGACGCGGTGGTCCGGCTCGCGGGTCCGATCAGCTATCAGCAGATCGCCTCGGTGCACGTCGACCTGGCCGACGCCGAGCCACAGGTGGCCAAGGCCGTAGACGTGGTCGACGCCGCCGACCTCGGCGACACCGACGCCGAATTCGTCCTCGGGGACGCCGAGGACCATCAACTGGCCTGGTACGCCGCCCAGGAGCTGCCGTTCCTGCTCGAATTGCTCTGATCCTCGGCATCGTTCGCGGGCTCACCCCCCGCGGTAACCTACGATGCCGTAACCTTGCCGCGTGGCCTCCGATCGGGGAGACGGCGGCCTGCGCATCCGACGACAGGGAGACCAACGGCAGCGATGGGTTCGAAAATTGGGAGCTTCTCCGTGCGAGGCGTCCGCGCGTGGCTGGAGGCACCCGCCGCAGCCGTCGCCGAGCGCGGCGGCAAACTGAACGTGCTGCGCGGCGCCGTGGCGCGGGTGACCACGCCACTACTGCCCGACGACTACCTTCACCTGGCCAATCCGCTGTGGTCGGCCCGTGAGTTGCGCGGACGCATCGTGGAGGTGCGCAAGGAGACCAACGACTCCGCGACGCTGGTGATCCAGCCGGGGTGGGGTTTCGACTTCAAATATGAGCCCGGCCAGTACATCGGCATCGGCATCCTGGTCGACGGGCGCTGGCACTGGCGTTCGTACTCGCTGACCTGCCCGCCGAATTGGTCCGCGCCCGGCCACGGCGGAAAACGGCTGATCTCCATCGCCGTGAAGGCCATGCCGGAAGGCTTCCTGTCCAGCCACCTGGTCAGCGGCGTGCCGGTCGGCACCGTCGTCCGGCTCGCCGCGCCGCAGGGCGGATTCGTGCTGCCGTACCCGCCGCCGGAGAAGGTGCTGTTCCTGACGGCGGGCAGCGGCATCACCCCGGTGATGTCGATGCTGCGCGCGCTGGATCGCCGTGAGCTGTTCACCGACGTGGCGCACCTGCACTCGGCGCGGACCGCCGACGACGTGATGTTCGGCGCGGAGCTGCGCGCCCTGCACGAGCGCAACCCGAGCTTCCTGACCCGCCTGCATCTCACCGCCGAGCAGGGCAAGTTCGCGCTCGCCGATCTGGACACCGCGTTCCCGGACTGGCGCGAACGGCACACCTGGGCGTGCGGGCCCGCCGGCATGCTCGACGAAATCGAGAACCACTGGCGCGAGGCGGGTCTGTCGGACCGGCTGCACGTGGAGCGCTTCGAGATCGAGCGCTCCGCGGTGGGCGCGGGCGGCACCGTCACCTTCGGCCGAACCGGACGCACCGTCGAGGCGGACGGCGCGACCAGCTTGCTCGAGGCCGGTGAGTCCGCGGGCGTGCAGATGCCGTTCGGCTGCCGGATGGGCATCTGCCAGACCTGCGTGGTCACCCTGAGTTCCGGCCACGCGCGCGATTTGCGCAACGGTGAGGAGCGCCGCGAAGGCGACAAGGTGCAGACCTGCATCTCGGTGGCGGCGGGCGACTGCACCCTGGACGTGTAGTCCGGCAGGTACTCTCGACGGGGAATCGCGTAAGGAAAGGACCCCGGTGGCCATCACCGACATCAAGACGTTTGCCCACCTCACGGCGGCCGATATCGAGACACTGGGGCAGGAACTCGATTCCATCCGGCGTTCGGTGGAGCTGTCGCGTGGTGAACGCGACGCGAAGTACATCCGGCGCGCGATCGCGGCCCAACGCGGTCTCGAGGTGGCGGCCCGCGCCGTGCTGTTCGGCAGCCGCAACCGCTGGGCCTGGCTGACCGGCACCGCGCTGCTGTCGGTCGCCAAGATCATCGAGAACATGGAGCTCGGGCACAACGTCAGCCACGGGCAATGGGACTGGATGAACGACCCGGAGATCCACTCCACCTCGTGGGAATGGGACATGACGGGCCCCTCGGCGCAGTGGCGCCGCGCGCACAACTACTCCCATCACACCTACACCAATGTGCTGGGCAAGGACGAAGATCTGGGCTTCGGCATCCTGCGGATGACCCGCGACGAGCCGTGGCGGCCGATCCACCTGGTACAGCCGTTGGCGAACCTGCTGCTCGCCGCGACCTTCGAGTGGGGCATCGCGCTGCACGACTGGAGCATCGAGAAGGAGCTGTCGGACACCCCGCGCCGGCAGCTGATGTCGGAGCCGAACGTGGCGTTCGGACGCAAGATCCGTCGTCAGGTGGCCAAGGACTTCCTGTTCTATCCCGCGCTCACCGGCCCGGCGTTCAAGCAGACGCTGAAGGCGAACGCGACGGCGAACCTGGTGCGCAATCTATGGGCCTACGCGGTGATCTTCTGCGGCCATTTCCCCGACGGCGCGGAGAAGTTCACCATCGAGCAACTCGAGGACGAGACCAGCGGCGAGTGGTATCTGCGCCAGATGCTCGGCAGCGCGAACTTCAAGGCGGGGCCCGCCATGGCGTTCATGAGCGGCAACCTCTGCTATCAGATCGAGCACCACCTGTTCCCCGACCTGCCGAGCAACCGGTACCCGGAGATCGCGGTGCGGGTGCGCGAGCTGTGCGACAAGTACGACCTGCCCTACACCACCGGGTCGCTGGGCAAGCAGTATCTGCTCGCCTTCCGCACGATCCACAAGCTGGCGCTGCCGGACCGGTTCCTCAAGGCGACCGCCGACAACGCGCCCGAGACCTCGTCGGAACGCAAGTTCGCCGGGATCACGCTGCCGTCGCGGGGCACGGAGTCGACGCACTGGCTGCGCATCGATCCGGAGACCGGCAAACGGCGCGGCCTGCGCTCGGCGCTGCACGAGGCGAAGATCGTGCTGCAGGAGAAGGCGCGGCAGGAGAAGGAGATGCTACGCGAGGCCAAGGCGGCCTTGAAGGTGAAGGCCGACCACGAGCGGCAGGTGCTGCGCGAGGCCAAGCACGCGCTCCAGGAGCGGGCCCGCCACGAACAAGCGGCGCTGCGCGAAAAAGCCATGCGGGACAAGCGTTTTCGCCTTCGCCGAAGGGCGCGCTAACTTACCAGCCGACAGCCGGGATCGCAATAGGGTATTTGACACATCGACGCGGCCGACTTCGCAACCTACGGTCTCGTAACTTACGATAAAGTAACCCGTATGGCGATCTCGGATGTCAAGGAATATGCGCACCTCACCGAGGCCGACGTGGAAGCACTCGGCGCGGAATTCGACGCGATCCGGCGAGAAATCGAAGCCTCGCGCGGCGAGCGCGACGCGAAGTACATCCGCAATGTCATCAGGTTGCAGCGCGTTCTCGAGATCAGCGGCCGCGCGGTGCTGTTCGCCAGCCCGAAACGCGCCGCGTGGCTGGCCGGCGTCGCCCTGCTCGGCACCGCCAAGATCATCGAGAACATGGAGATCGGGCACAACGTCATGCACGGCCAGTGGGACTGGATGAACGATCCGGAGATCCACTCCAGCTCGTGGGAATGGGACAACACCGGCGCCGCCAAGCACTGGAAGCACACCCACAACTACCTGCACCACAAGTACACCAACGTGCTCGGCATGGACGACGACATCGGTTACGGACTGCTGCGGGTGACGCGCGACCAGCGCTGGAAGCCGTTCAACCTGGGCAACCCGGTCTACAACCTGGTGCTGCAGCTGTTCTTCGAATACGGCGTGGCCATCCAGCACCTGGAGCTCGGCAAGCTGGCGGCGGGCCGGTACAAGCCCGGCTCCCCCGAGCGGGCCGAATTCGAGCGCAAGCGCAACGAGGCGCTCACCAAGATGGGCAAGCAGGTCCTGAAGGATTACGTGATCTTCCCTGCGCTCACCGGGCCCGCGTTCTCCTCCACCTTCACCGCCAATCTGGCCGCCAACGCGATCCGCAACGTCTGGTCCAACGCGGTGATCTTCTGCGGACACTTCCCCGACGGCGCGGAGAAGTTCACCAAGGCCGATATCGACGGTGAGACAAAGGGCCAGTGGTACCTGCGCCAGATGCTGGGCAGTGCCAACATCTCCGGCGGCCCGGTCACGCACTTCATGACCGGCAACCTGAGCCACCAGATCGAGCACCACCTCTTCCCCGACCTGCCGAGCAACCGGTACGCCGACATCGCGGTGCGGGTGCGCGAGCTGGCCGACAAATACGACCTGCCCTACACCACCGGCTCGCTGCCGGTGCAGTACTTCAAGGCGTGGCGCACGATCCTCAAGTTGGCGCTGCCGAACAAGTACCTGCGGGCCACCGCCGACGATGCCCCCGAGACGGCCTCGGAACGCAGGTTCGGCGGCAGCACCACGGCCACCGTCGATCCGGTGACCGGTCGGCGCCGCGGCCTGCGCACCGCGCTGGCCCAAGGCCGTCGCAGGCTCGCCAGGCGCACCGCTTCCGCAGCCCGCTGAACTTCGCGTCGCGGGGTGCGTCCGAGCCGACGCACCCCGCCGTGCGCGGGGGGATCGCCGGGTTTGATTGACTCGGGCGGTGCATCCTGAGGTTCTGAGCGTCTACGAGGTGATCCGGCGGCGCCGTGACGTGCGCGCGGAGTTCACCGGCGAACCCGTGGACGATGCGACACTGTGGCGGCTGCTGGATGCCGCGCACCGGGCGCCCAGCGTGGGGAATTCGCAACCCTGGGACTTCGTGGTCGTTCGCGAGCCGGCGACGCTTCGCAAGTTCGCCGACCATGTGGCGCACAAGCGCGTGGAATTCCGGGACGCGCTGCCACCTGAGCGCGCCGCGACTTTCGAGCCGATCAAGATCGAGGGCATTCTGGAGAGCGGCACCGGCGTCGTGGTCTGCTACGACCACGCTCGTGGCGGGCCCCAGGTACTCGGCCGGGCCACGGTGCCCGAAACTGGTATCTATTCCGCGGTGCTCGCCATCCAGAACCTGTGGCTGGCCGCTACCGCCGAAGGCGTCGGCGTCGGTTGGGTGTCGTTCTACGACCCCACATTCCTGGCCGACCTGATCGACCTCCCGGCGGGCGTCCGCACGGTCGCTTGGCTCTGCGTCGGGCCGGTGCGGGAATTCCAGCGCGTTCCTGATCTCGAGCGCTTCGGCTGGCGCGCCGGGAGACCGCTGACGGAGGCGGTGCACCAGGAAACCTATCGCGGCTGACCGTCCCGCACCGGTGCCGCATCGTTACCCAAATGTGTGGATCGTTCATGGTTCAATCGGATACCGACTGGGTACGACAAGGGCGAAACTGCTTCGCACGCAGTGCTGTTCATGAGGATGTTCGCCGGTTCCAGGAGGTTTGTGCAATGGCCAATGTCGATGCTGTTCGGCTGTCGAGCGAGCTGGGCATCGATCTGGCACAGGCGATGTTGCGCCTGCGTCGGGAAGGCATCCCCGGCGAGACCAAGCACCAGACCTGTCTGCGAATCATCGCGGACGAGGGACGCAAGCGGCGAGGCACCACCGGCAAGCCCTGACGCCGCCTGCCGCAATCGGTAATGGGCCCGCCGCCGACTCCCCTGGTCGGTCGGCGGGCGACGGGGCGCGTCAGACTCGTTCGAGCACCGCCGAGGCGCCGATCCCGCCCGCGGCGCAGATGCCCAGCAGGGCCGTGCTCTTTCCCGTGCGCGCCAACTCGTTGGCCATGGTGGTCACCATGCGCGCCCCGGTGGCGCCGAAGGGGTGACCGAGCGAGATCGAGCCGCCGTGCACGTTCAGCCGGTCGATGTCGACCTCGCCGACAGCGGTGTCGCGATCCAGCCGGGTCTTGGCCCACTCGTCACTGGCGAGCGCGGTGAGCACCGACAAGGTCTGGGCGGCGAAGGCCTCGTGGATGTCGACGAGATCGGCGTCCTCCAGCGTCATTCCGGCCTTCTCCAGCGCCCGCGGCATCGAAATCGCGGGCCCGATGAGCACCTGATCGGTCGGATCGACACTCACGTAGCTCCACGACCGGAACGCCGCCAGCGGGCGATACCCGAGGGCGTGCGCTTTCTCTTCACTCATCAGCAGCACCGCGGCGGCCCCGTCGGTGAGCGGACTGGCATTACCCGCGGTGACACTGCCGTCGGCCGCGAAAACCGGCTTCAGACCGGCGAGTTTCGCGACGCTGGTGTCGCCGCGGACCAGACCGTCGCGCAGGATCTCCACGTCCTCGGGAGTGCGCACCCGCAGCACCTCGTCGTCGAACCGGCCCGACTCGATGGCCGCCGCCGCGCGGTGATGTGAGCGGGCGGCGAACTCGTCCTGGTCGGCGCGGCTCACGCCGTGGATGCGGGCCATCTTCTCGGCCGACTCGCCCATCACCTCACCGGTGGTGCGCTCGGCGATCCTGGGCCGGCTCGGCAGCAGGTCGGTGAACGGCGCCAGGCGCGCGACCGCGGACAGGTAGTCTTTCGGCTTCGGCTTGCCCAGCGCCAGCGGCGCCGCCGCGTGCACGACCTTCTGCGGCAGTTTGACCTCGGCGTTCGAGGTGGAATCACTGCCGCCGGCGATCATGATGTCGTACTCGCCCCGCTCGATCGCCGCCGCGGCCGACGTGACCGCCTGCAATCCGGAGGCGCAGGCCCTGGTCACCGTGTAGCCCTCGCAGCCCGGGTCCAGCCGAAGGTCCAGCGCGATTTCCCTGGCGATGTTCGGCGCCGCGCCGGGCAGGATGACACCGCCCCAGACGATCGCCTCCACCTGCGCGCCGGGCAGCCCGGTGCGCTCCAGCAACCCGCGAACCGCGGCGTCGGCGAGCGCGATGGAGTCCATCCTGGTGTATCCGGTGAACGCCCGCAGGAACGGCGTGCGCGCACCGGACACGATCACGGCACGGCGAGCGGCTTTGGTGGCCATGCGATTTCCTTTCGAAAGCCGGAGACCACCAAACTTACTCTAAAGTAAGTTCACCGTCGACCCCCTTCGCCGACGGTGAACCCCGACGCAGCGACGATCCCCTCCACCGCCGCTGAACCGACCTGCCACGCGCCGTTGAGCGACAGGCCGGAGACGTCCGTCCCGGCGAACGCCCCTGCCCGTTCCGGAACCGCGCCACATGGCTCCCCGGCCATCCGACGCAAAACACCGTATCAAACTTTCGACCTGTTTTCCAAACAGTTTCTATTGGTTTGCCTAAAACCTGCGAACGGCTTACCATGAACTCACTATGCATAGCCCTTCGGAGCTGTCGCGGCAGAAGAGATTCGGGCGAATCATCAGAGAACGCCGGGACGAGCTCGGCCTCACCCAGCTACAGATCGGCGACCTCGGGGGACCTTCGGCGCCGACCATCCGGAAGATCGAAGACGGCGAGGCCGCGATCAGCATGCAAACGCTGAACAAGCTCGACGCCCCGCTGCGATGGCTGCCGGGCAGCGCCGCACGCACGTACGCGGGCGGCGTGCCCGCCGCCGACGAACCCGCCGACGCCTCCCGCGCCGCGGGCGAATCCGTGGTGGCCGGGCCCGACGCCATCCGCTTCGAAATCTCCGATCTCACCGGGCTTCTCGCGGCTTCGGGCCGGCTCACCGACGCCGTCGAAAACGGTCGCACCAGCGACCCGCAGGTGGTCGCGGCGATAGCGGAACTCAACCGGGTGGTCTCCAAACTCTCGGCGCGATACGCGACCGCCATGCTCGAACGCAACGGCGGTCCGGGCAGGCAATTGCACCCACTGGTGGAAATGGCCTTCGCCCACTTGCTCGCGGTCCCCGCGGAGTCGAGCGACCCCGGCGAGATACAGGAACGCCGGTATCGCCGCTGGCTGGCAGGTCGATCGGAGGACATCGATGCAGCGACCGAAGCCCGATTCCGCGCACGCTGGCTGGCGGCCAACGCGGCGACGGCATCGGTTCGAAACGGCGAGTGACGAGGCAGGCATGACCGAGAACGGACCGCAAGGCACGGCGCTGACCCTGAGCCACAAGATCAATCGGCTGTTCGCCGTGGTGCATCCGCGCTCCGCGCCGGAGCGCAGCACCGAATCCGTAGTCGCGCAGGTGAGCGAATTCATCGGACGGCCGGTGCCGGCGAGCTACCTGACGCGCCTGCGCGACGGAGAGTTCGACGACGAGAACTCGGCAGCCGCCGCCGATGCCGAGATCCTCGCGGCGGTGACCCGCAGTTTCGGTGTGGCCGCCGACTATCTGCTCACCCGCGGCCCAGCCGCGGCAGCGATCGACCGGGAACTGGAATTGCTCGCCACCATGCGCGACGCGAACGTCGCCAGCATCGCGCTGCGCGGTTCGAACATCGATCGGGCGATGCTGGCCAAGATCATCCAGAGCACGGCGGAGTCGACACCGCCGAGTCGGTAACATGCTGTCCTACATGGGCCACTGAGCTTTTGTAGGAGACCGATCACATGGCCATCCAGGCCCGGTTCCGGAGCTTGACCCGGGACCTCCCGATACCCCACCCATGGGATCTGCGGACCTACCTCGATGACGTCGCGGAATACCGGGGCCGCAGCATCAGCCTGCTACCGATCGATACCGCGCTGCTGGCCGGCACCGGATGCGGCACGGGCAGCGGCCTGTGGATCGCGAAACAGGACAGCGACGTCATCGTCTACGGCGCCGACACCACCGAATGGCACGCCGAGCACATCATCGTGCACGAACTCGGGCACATGCTGCTGGGACACGGGCCGGAACAGACCGCCCCCGGTGACCAGCTCGTCAGCACGCCGACCGTGGCGGCGGTGGCCGACCTGCTGCCCTCGATCTCGCCGGAGTCGATCGCCCACGTGCTCGGCCGCACCGACTACGGCACGCGGCGCGAACGCGACGCGGAGACCTTCGCCGACATGGTGATGCTGCACGCCATGCGTCCGCCACGCCGCGATTCCCTGCTGCACCGCACGTTCTTCCGCGACCGGCGGCGGTGACCTCGCCGATCCCGGCGCCGATCGCAATACCACCCTGCTGATCGTCGCCTCCGGCGGCTCGGTCGTCTCGGCGCTGCGACTCGCCGGACCCGGCACGGCCGCCGACCGGCACTGACGCGCTGGGCCGCAACGACTTTCGCGGCGTCGTCGCTCGGCGCTGCCCTGCTGTCCGTGCCGCTCCTCGCTGCGCTGCAGACCCGAGCGGGCACGCCGATGGCCGAGGTCGGCAGCATGCTCCAGCGCAATGCTCCGGGCATCCAGCCGGTGAGCCGAATGCCCGGAGCAGCGGGTATGGGACAGCGTCGTCAGGCCAGCCGGATGAGACCGTAGTCGAAGGCGTGACGGCGGTAGACCACCGAGGGCCGGTCGGTCTCCTTGTCCTGGAAGAGGAAGAAATCGTGGCCGACGAGTTCCATCTGGTAGAGGGCATCGTCGACCGACATCGGAGTCGCCGGGTGTTCCTTGGTGCGCACGATGTGGCCGGGGCCCGCCTCGTAATCGGGTTGCCTTACCTCCTCCGCGTGCGCGTGCGCGGCGGCGGACTCACTGAGCCGCTCGAACAGGGAGTCGTCCACCAGTTCGGCCGTGGCCTGGGCGACGGAAACCGGCGTCTTGTCGCCATAGTGCACCCGGCGCCGATCCTTGGTACGGCGCAGCCGGCTCTCCAGCTTGGCGGTCACCGACTCGAAGGCGGCGTAGAAGCTGTCCGCGCAGGCCTCGGCCCGCACGACGGGACCCTTTCCGCGCGCGGTGATTTCGACGCGCTGGCAGTTCTTGCGCTGACGACGGTTGCGCTCGTGGAACAGCTCCACGTCGAACAGGAAGATCGACGGATCGAAGCGTTCTACTCGGGAGAGTTTTTCCGCGACGTAAATACGAAAGTGGTCGGGCACCTCGACGTTGCGGCCCTTCACCACGATGTCGCCGCGTGGCGCACGTGGTCGTTCCGCTGCGGGTTGCTCTAGTGCTTCCTGGGTGCCGGAATCCAGCACCGAAGTAGCGGGATCTTTCACTGAAGGTCGTGAAGAAGTCGTCACGCGTACCTCCCGGATCTGGCCGCACCGACCGATTCCAGTGCGGCGGGATTGAGCGTGCCGAGCGACAAGACTCGGCACAAGATGTCCGAGGCGCCACCTCCAAACTTGCGGTTCGGGTGTGTGTTCGCGACGCTAGTCCGCCAACGGGCTGATCGCCAGTGTTCACGCAAATTTCCCCGAGTCAAGCAGCGCAAGTAACGAGAACGCCATGTGTCGGCAATCCGGCCGACCGCAAGGCGCGCACCGACTCGCGGGCTGTGGCTCCGGTGGTCAGCACGTCGTCCACCAGCACCACCTCGGCATTCGCCGGTATCTTCCAGTCGGCTGCGCGACCGGCGAGCGCGGTCACCCGCCCGTCCAGGTTCCGAGCCCGCTCGGCGGGTGTCAAGCCCACCGAATCTCGCACCCCACGCCCCACCCGCAACAGGGGTATCATGCTGCTGCTGGGCAGCCGTCGCGCAGCTACCGTCGCGGTGCGCAGCACCGGATCACCGCCTCTGCGCCGCGCCGCCACGGCTCTGCTCGGTGCGGGCACCAGCACCAGTGGCCGACCTGGCGAACGCAGGTCGGCGAGCGCGGCCGCGAACGCGGCCCCCAGCGGCTTCGCCAGATCCCGCCGTCCGCGTTCCTTGACGGCGAGCACCGCCCGGCGCGCGGGCCCCGCATACGGACTCAGCGCCCAGCACGGGACGCCCGGGTCGGTACGTGGCCACACCCGTACCGGCGGACCGGCCAGCGCGACGGCACAGTCGGCACACCAACCGACTCCGGAACGCCCGCAGCCCGCACAGACGGCGGGCAGCACCAGATCGAGCAGGGTTCGCATCGGCACAGTGTGCGCCGGGCTGCCGACAAGTTGATTCGCTCGCGCCGACGGCGATTCACGGCAGAATGCTGCTTACGTTGCGGCACCGCCGTTTACGCGGGCTCCAGCAGTGCCGCACACCGGTGCGGGCCGGACCCACGAGCGTGTGTTGCCGCCGCCTGCTCCGGCCACCGGCCCGTCCTTACGCCACTGCCCACGCGGAAGCATCCGGCTCTACCCCGGGACGTCCCAGCCGGCTCCGCCCCGCGACACCCGCGTAGGCGGCCGACCGAACCCTCAGCCGGGAAGGACGGGGATGGCGTTCGCGCCCAGCCCGGGGACCTCGCGCCAGTAGGGCTGGCCCTGGTCCGGAGCCGAGGTCAGCTCCAGCACCGCGCGCGAGTCGGCGACGTACTGATGGTCCGTGCTCGCGCTCACCGACCGCACCGGCGCCGTCAGATTCTGCGACGTCAACGGTGTCGGCTCCGAGCCGTCCACCGACACGGTGCTCACCGGGTCGATATTGCCCTCGCGCGCGATGATGATCGAATCGGCGTCCAGCCAGTCCACCGACACCGCCGCCGTGCTGAGTCCGACTCCCACGGGAAGCGCCGAGGCCAGCGAGAGCTTCCCGTCCGGTTGCGGCACGACGACCGCGACATACACCTTGCCGTCGGCGATCATCGCCGCCCGCACCCCGGTTCGGGAGATCCGGAGTTCGGTGATCGGTAGCCGGGGCGCCGACGCCGACGATGCCGCGGTCAAGGCCGAGATGTCGACGTTCTGCACCGACACGTTCCCGGTGCCTCGATCATTGACCGCACGGACGACCCGATCGCCGTCGACCACCGCCCACGCGGCGCTGCCATCCGCGGTCCACGACGGACGGGTGATGGTGAAGCCCTCCGCCACCGGGAAAGCGTTCCCGCCGTAGGTGCCGACCATCAGGGTGCGCGACGGCATGCCCGGTGGCCTCCCGGCTTCCGCCACCGCGGCCACGAACTGACCGTCCGGGGACAGGGTCGCCGTCTGCAGGTTGGTCACCCGGCCGAAGTAGCCGGGGGCGGGCGTGATGCCGCCGTTGTCGCCGACCTCCACCAATCCGCCGCCGCGCAGGGCGTGCAGCCCGACCTGATTGCGCGCGGACGTGGCCGGACTGAACTGTTGCACGTCCGCCACGTTGTATCCGTTCGCGGCGAACCGCTCGTCGAGCGGCTTGCCGTCGGCGAGCAGCTGATAGGGCCCCAGGATGTCGGCGCTGGACAGGGTCAGCACCACTTGCGCGGCGAGCAGCTCGCGATCGCGCGGGTTCAGTCCCGACGCGCCCGCGAAGTCGATCCGGACGCCACCGAGCCCGATGCCGACGTCGTCGGGATCACCGTTGATCTTGGTGATCGTGCCGCGCAGCGCGATCGGTGGGGTGAGCTCGTTGCGCAGCATCGACGCCAGCGCGGGCTGCGGCCCCTCGATCAGCGAGCTGAGCAATCGCTGGGGCAGTTCCGGTTTCTGCACCGACATCCAGCGCAGATCCGGGACGGCCGCGTTGCCGCCCGGATCGATGAAGTACAGCACGTAGCGGCGGTAGGACTTGAAGAACGCGGTGGAGTCCATCACGACGCCGTCGGGCAGCTCGTCGATACGCCACTCGCCGTCGACCTTGGTCAGCTCGATCTTGTTCTCCACCATGACCAGATCGTCGCTGGGACGGTACCCGCCGTCGGCGGCCAGCTCGCCGACCTTGCGCGCGCGGATCTGGTAGGTGGCTTTGTCACCGGAGCGCGATTCCCGCAGTGTGTCGGGCTTTTCGACGATGACGGTGCCCGCGGCGTCGTCCCACTGCGTGGAGGCCGCGGGCGTCATGTACTGCCGGGCGGCCAGATGCCGGTCGGCCGGATCGGCGGTGGCCTGCAGGAAGTCGCGCAGCAGCAGATCGGGATCACGGTTGGCGACGGGCGGCGGCGGGCCCTCGGGGGTCGGCCCGCGGTTGATGGTGCCCAGCGCCTCCGGCGCCGAGGACTCCGGCAGACTGGCGCATGCGGTGAGCGGAACCAGCACTGCCAGGACCGCGGCGGCCAGCACGGTCAGCCGCTGCGTTCGCGCAGTTCTGACACGCATGGTCATGACTGTACGTCCCCCGATTCGCGCGATCCGCCGCGCCCGGTCCGCGCCGACTCGGAGGCCTGCGATCCGTTCGCTCCGGACGCAGGCGCGTCCTCCGTCGATGCGCTGTCGGTAGGCGTCGTCGCGCCGGGCGATCCACTCGCGCTCGGCTTCGAGGCCTGCTCCCGCGCCGCGTTCGATTCGCGGACGCCGGCTTCGGCGGCGTCCGTCTCCGGTGCCTCCGCTTCGGCCGTATCCGACGTCGCGTCCTCGCCTCTCACCGCGTCCGAACCGACACGCGCGGCCGTCTCCTGGTCGCCGCCCGGCTCGGCGCTGGGCAGTGCGACCGGTCGGCTCGGATCCTCCGACAGCGCGTCCTCCGGCTCGCGGGGAGCCGCCTGTGTGGCCTCGGGGCCGCCTGCCTGCTCGGAAGCGCTCGGCTCGGTGCCGCCTCGCAGCGTGTCCGGCGCCTGCCCGGTTTCCGAATCGGTCACCGTCGGCTCGCCGCCCTGCTCCGCGATCGAGCCGCCCGGCTCGGCCGCGGCCGGTTGCGCCGGAGCCGGTTCGGCGGCATCCCCCTCGGCAGCGCCGGAATCGGCGGGCGGCTCCGGCTCGACCACGCGCATCGACTTGCGGGCCGGTTCCAGCGGCAGCGGGCTCGAGCCGAGCTTCTTGCCGCGGACCAGCGGCAGCGTCAGGCGGAAGCTGGCGCCGAGCCCGGCCTCGCCCCAGGCTTCGAGCTTGCCTTCGTGCAGGTTCGCATCCTCCACACTGATCGACAGGCCGAGGCCGGTACCGCCGGAGCGGCGCATGCGCGAGGGGTCCGAGCGCCAGAACCGGTTGAAGACCAGCTTCTCCTCGCCGGGCCGCAGGCCGACGCCCTGATCCCGCACGACGACGGCGACGGCGTTCGCGTCGAGGTCGCCGCGCATCCGGATCAGTACCGGCTTGCCCTCGCTGTGGTCGATCGCGTTGGCGAGCAGATTGCGCAGCACCCGCTCCACCCGGCGCGGGTCGACCTCGGCGACCAGCGGCTCCTCCGGCATGTCCGTGATCACCTCGACCCCGGCGTCCTTGGCCAGGTGCCGCACGGTCGAGATCGCGGCCCGCGCGCACATGCGCACGTCCAGCGACTCGACCTGGAGTTCGGCGACGCCCGCGTCGTGCCTGCTGATCTCCAGCAGGTCGTTGAGCAGGCCCTCGAACCGGTCCAGCTCGTTGACCAGCAGCTCGGCGCTGCGGGCCAGGGCGGGGTCGAGGTCGTCGCTGCTGCCGTGGATGAGGTCGGCGGCCATGCGCACGGTGGTGAGCGGGGTTCGCAGCTCATGGCTGACATCGGAGGTGAACCGGCGTTGCAGGTTGCCGAATTCCTCCAGCTGGGTGATCTGGTTGGACAGGCTCTCGGCCATCTCGTTGAACGCCTGCGCCAGCCGCGCCATGTCGTCCTCGCCGCGCACCAGCATGCGCTCCTTGAGCCTGCCGTCGGCGAACCGGCCCGCGATCCGGGCCGCGGAGCGGATCGGCAGGACCACCTGCCTGGTGACCAGCGCGGTGATCGCGGCCAGCAACACCAGCAGGACGATGCCGCCGACCAGCATGGTGCCGCGCATCAGCGACAGGCTGCGTTCCTCGTTGGCCAGCGTGAAGATCAGATAGATCTCCAGGGTGGGGATCTCCGCGCTCGGGCTGCCGATGATCAGCGCGCGACCCCGATAACCATCCGCGTCGTCGACCGTGGCGAATTGGTAGCTGACCTGGTTGCGCTGCACGAACCGGCGCAGCTCGTCGGGCACCTCTTGGATCGGGCCGCGAGGGATCTGCTGCGGGGGCATCCCGCCGATGACACTCAGCGCCGAATCGAAGCTGCCCGCGGCGCCCGTGGATTGGCCGGTGCCGCCGCGGTTGGACAATGCGTTGCGGGCCTCTTCCAACCGCTGCGGTTGAGCGCCGATGTCGTGCACACCCGCCAGCTGGCTCTCCACCGTGTTGCGCGCACGGTCCATCTCCTCGACCGCGGCGTTGATCTTGGCGTCCAACAACCGGTCGGTGATCTGACTGGTCAGCACCACGCCCAGGATCGTGATGACGATCAGCGACAACGTCAACGTCGACACGATGACACGCAACTGCAGCGAGCGACGCCAGAGGTGGCCTAAGGCAATGCCGACCGCTTGGAACCAGGCCACCACCGGAGCCAGCGATCGTTGGAGACGGGCGATCACGCCATCGATCACGGTGGTCCGGCCTTGTAACCGACACCGCGGACAGTCAGCACGATCTCCGGGTTCTCGGGATCCTTCTCGACCTTCGCCCGCAACCGCTGCACGTGAACGTTCACCAGACGGGTGTCGGCGGCGTGCCGGTATCCCCAGACCTGTTCGAGCAGGACCTCACGGGTGAACACCTGGCGCGGCTTGCGCGCCAGGGCGACGAGCAGATCGAACTCCAGCGGCGTCAGCGAGATCTGCGCGCCGCCGCGGCTGACCTTGTGCGCGGGCACGTCGATCACGATATCGGCGATCGACAGCAGCTCGGCGGGCTCCTCCTCGGTGCGGCGCAGCCGCGCCCGCACCCGGGCCACGAGCTCCTTCGGCTTGAAGGGCTTGACGATGTAATCGTCGGCGCCCGATTCCAGACCCAGCACGACGTCGACCGTGTCGGTCTTGGCCGTGAGCATCACGATCGGAACCCCGGAATCGGCCCGCAGCACACGGCACACGTCGATGCCGTTCATGCCGGGCAGCATCAGGTCCAGCAACACCAGATCGGGGCGGATCTCGCGAACCGCCGCCAGGGCCTGTGTGCCGTCGCCGACCACATGCGGGTCGAACCCTTCCCCGCGCAAGACGATCGTGAGCATCTCAGCGAGTGCCATATCGTCGTCGACGACCAGAATCTTCGGCTTCATAACTACTATGTTGTCATCTCCCAGGCCAGGATCGGGCCGCCACGCCAACACTGGTGCGAACCCGCGGCACAGCCAACCTTATCGACCAACGATTTCGGCGATCCGCGCGGCCAGCGCAGCCGGGCCGTCGTCGGATCGGTATGTCCACCACGGTCCGCGCCAGTCGCGTTCGGCCAGCTCACGGTACACCGCCCCGGTCCGGTGCTGCAGACCGCCGTCGCGCTCGTAGGCGTCGAGCGCGCGCTCGGCGTCGAGTTCGCCACGCCTGCGGGCACGCTCGGTGGCGAGCTCGGTCGGCACGTCCAGCAACACCTGTAGCGCGGGCGTCGGCAATGCGAATCTGCAGAACTCCAATTCGCCCACCCAGTCCACGATTTCACCGTCGGCCGACTGCCCGAGCCGGGCAGCCGAGTAGGCGGCGTTGGAGGCGACATAGCGGTCCAGGAGCACAACGTCGTTGTCGGCCAACAGCTTCGACAACTCGTCCTGGGCGTCGGCGCGATCCAGCGCGAACAGCAGGGCCATGCCGCTGACCGAGGCGGCGAGGTCGCCGTGCGCGCCGCGCAGCGCCTCGGCGGCCAGATCGGCGTGCACCGAGACGCGGTAGCGCGGGAAGGCCAGCGTCGCGACGCGCAGCCCGCGGCCACGCAGCTCGGCGACGACCCGCTCGATCAGCGTCCGCTTGCCCGCGCCGTCGAGGCCCTCGACCGCTATCAGCACTCCCATGACCAGGCAGCGTACCCCGCCGTCCGCTCGGTGCACGCACCGGCTGACCAGCGCGGATGACGAGCTTTCCGGCGGGTGCGCCTGCGGCTGCCCGAAGGGCCGGGTGCCCCGCGGGCAAGCGGCCCGCGGGACACCCGGCGCTGCGCTCAGTAGCGGTAGTGATCCGGCTTGTACGGGCCCTCGACGTCGACGCCGATGTACTCGGCCTGGTCCTTGCTGAGCTTGGTCAGCTCGCCGCCGAGCGCTTCGACGTGGATGCGGGCGACCTTCTCGTCGAGGTGCTTCGGCAGCCGGTAGACCTCGTTGTCGTACTGCTCGGGCTTGGTCCACAGCTCGATCTGCGCGATCACCTGGTTGGAGAAGCTGTTCGACATCACGAACGACGGATGACCGGTCGCGTTGCCGAGGTTGAGCAGACGCCCCTCCGACAGCACCAGGATCGAGCGGCCGCTCTCCGGGAACGTCCACAGGTCGACCTGCGGCTTGATGGTCAATCTCGTTGCGCCGGAACGCTCCAGCGCGGCCATGTCGATCTCGTTGTCGAAGTGACCGATGTTGCCGAGGATGGCCTGGTCCTTCATCGCCTTCATGTGCTCGAGGGTGATGATGTCCTTGTTCCCGGTCGCGGTGATGACGATGTCGGCCTGGCCGATCGCGTTCTCCACGGTCACCACGTCGTAGCCGTCCATCAGCGCCTGCAACGCGTTGATCGGGTCGATCTCGGTGACCTGCACCCGGGCGCCCTGTCCGGCAAGCGATTCCGCGCAACCCTTGCCGACATCGCCGTAGCCGCAGATCAATATCTTCTTGCCGCCGATGAGCACGTCGGTGCCGCGGTTGATGCCGTCGATCAGCGAGTGCCGGGTGCCGTACTTGTTGTCGAACTTGCTCTTGGTGACCGAGTCGTTGACGTTGATCGCCGGGAACACCAGCTCCCCCGCCGCCGCGAACTGGTAGAGCCGCAGCACGCCGGTGGTGGTCTCCTCGGTGACGCCGCGCACCGAGGAGGCGATCTTGCCCCACTTGCCCCGGTCGGTCTCGAACCGCTCGCGCAGCAGGTTCAGGAAGACCTTGTACTCGGCCGAGTGGTTTTCGTCCTCCGGCGGCACCACGCCCGCCTTCTCGAACTGCGCGCCGCGCAGCACGAGCATGGTGGCGTCGCCACCGTCGTCGAGGATCATGTTGGCCGGCTCACCCGGCCAGGTGAGCATCTGCTCGGCGGCCCACCAGTACTCCTCCAGCGTCTCGCCCTTCCAGGCGAACACGGGGGTGCCCGTGGGCTCGTCGACGGTGCCGTGCGGGCCGACGACCACGGCGGCCGCCGCGTGGTCCTGGGTCGAGAAGATGTTGCACGAAGCCCAGCGGACCTCGGCGCCGAGGCTGGTCAGGGTCTCGATCAGCACCGCGGTCTGCACGGTCATGTGCAGCGAGCCGGAGATGCGCGCGCCCTGCAGCGGCCGCACCTCGGCGTACTCACGGCGCAGCGCCATCAGACCGGGCATCTCGTGTTCGGCCAGACGGATCTCCTTGCGGCCGAAATCGGCCAGCGACAGATCTGCCACCTTGTAGTCGATGCCGTTGCGGACATCGGCGGTCAACGACGTGCGTGCGTGAAGTTCTGAGGTGGTCATCAGCCTCTCCTGGTTCGGCAAGTACCGAGGCAAGGCTAGTCGCTCACGGCCCGGCGTGGTCGACGCGCCTGTCCTGCTCGCGCGGACCGGCGTCGGACTCGCCCCGGCGGCGGCGCTTACGCGACGACCCCGCGGGCCGCCAGGATGCGGCGCCGCTTGCGCGGCTGGATGTTCGCCAGTGTGATGTCGCCGCCGTAATGGGCGAGGACGCGGTCGTCCATCACCCACCGCCACAGCGGCGGGATGGCGGCCAGCACGATCATGGCGGCGTACCCCGCGGGCAGCTGCGGAGCCTGCTGCGAGGTGCGCAGTGTCTGGTAGCGACGCCCCGGATTGGCGTGGTGGTCGCTGTGCCGCTGCAGGTGGAACAGGAAGATGTTGGTGACCAGGTGGTCGCTGTTCCAGCTGTCCCGCGGCGAGCAGCGGGCGTACATGCCGTTCGGGCGGCGCGCCCGCAGCAGTCCGTAGTGCTCGACGTAGTTCACCGTCTCCAGCAGGCCGATACCGATGACCGCCTGCAGCAGCAGCCAGGGCAGCACCTGGTAGCCGAACGCCGCGATCAGCGCGCCGAACAGCACGAGCGTCATCGACCATGCCTGCAGGATGTGGTTGTCCAGGCTCCACCAGCCCTTCCCCTTGCGCGCGAGCCGCTCGTGCTCGAGCGCGAGTGCGGAGCGGAAGCTCCCGGACACGCTGCGGGGCAAGAACTCCCACAGCGACTCCCCCAGCCGGCCGCTGGCCGGATCCTCCGGGGTCGCCACCCGCACATGGTGGCCGCGATTGTGCTCGACGAAGAAGTGCCCGTAACCGGACTGCGCGAGCGCGATCTTGGCCAGCCAGCGTTCCATGCTTTCGACCCGGTGCCCGAGTTCGTGGGCGGCGTTGATGCCGATGCCGCTGACGAATCCGAGGGTGGCGGCCAACCCGAGCTTGTCGATCACGCTCAGGTCGTCACCGGACCACATGTAGCACGCGATCACCAGGCCGATCAGCTGCACCGGGAGCATCAGGTAGGTGCACCACCGGTAATACCGGTCGTTGGACAGCAACTCGTAGTCCTCGTCCCGCGGATTGCTGCCGTCCACGCCGATCGCCCAGTCCAGCGCCGGGATGACGATCAGCACGATGATCGGGCCGATCCACCAGAAGACCTCGGCGCCGGTGTGCAGCACCAGTTGCGACGGCAGCAATGCGGACGACGGCGCGAGCAAGCCGAGAACCCACAGATGGCGTTTGGGATCGGGCGATCCCACCGGTTTGCCAACCGTTTGCACTTTTGCTCCACTCGAAGAAGACCCGAACACCGTCGCCTGAGAATACTTGTTGACTTGGTGTCTGTTACACCTATGCCGTCGGTTGAAACGTGATCGCTATTACAGGCCGTGCAGTCTGTTTTCAATGTGCTGCATATGCGCCGAGTCGCGAGCCGGTTGCCCGCTCGGGCTCAGCTCTGCACCCGCGCGGCGAGGATCGCTTCGACGTAGGGACTCAACAGCGCACTCAATTCCGCGGGCGCGTCCCGCCCCGGACCGGGCGGAGTGGGGATGTAGCTGAGGGCGATTCGCACCAGTGCGTGCGCGATGAGGTCCGATTCGGCCGCCGTCGACGCCACCCAGCTGTACTGGAAGGCGCGCGACAGCCGCTCGGTCGCATGCTCGAGCAACGGCCCGGCGTCGAGGGTGATCAGGCGCAGCAGATCCAGCTTCACCTCGCCGGCGATCAGCGACTGCACCAGCGGGTCGGACGCCGCGTCGAAGAAGAAGTTGGCCATGCCGTCCCGGAACGCGGCGCGGACGTCGCCCACGTTGCCGTTGATCGCCGCGTCGACATGGTCGACCAGGAAGTCGGCCAGGCGCAGGGCGTATGCCTGGGTGAGTCCGCTGCGCGAGCCGAACTCGTTGTACAGCGTCTGCCTGCTCACGCCGGCCCTGGCCGCGACGTCGCCGAGGGTGATCTTGGACCAATCCCGCTCGGTGAGCAGCTCGCGCATCGCGTCCAGAACCGACGTCCGCAGCAGGTCCCGCGCGGCCTCCTGGTAAGGAACTCTGGTTCCGTTGCGCGGCATACCCGCGACACTGTCACGGGCGCCTGCCGCAGTCAAAATCTCACGACCGTTCGATTTCGACCATGTAGAAGTCCGCCTTGGCGGCCCCGCAGTCCGGGCAGGTCCAGTCGTCGGGGATGTCGTCCCAGCGGGTTCCCGGCGCGATGCCGTCCTCCGGCCAGCCCTCGGCTTCGTCGTATTCGAAGCCGCACTGGATGCACTGATAGAGCTTGTACTCGTTCATTTCGTGGCCCCTGTCGGCTCGAAGTCGATCTTCTCCCGTACGCCGCAGTCCGGGCAGCACCAGTCGTCCGGCACCATCTCCCACGCGGTGCCCGGCGGAAAGCCTTCGTGCGGCGCGCCTTTCGCTTCGTCGAAGACGTAGTCGCAGACGGGACAGCGATACGCGCTCACACTGTGTCCTTTCCGCCCGTCTCGGTGGCGGCGGAGCCGTAGCGCGCCAGCACCTTCCCCCGCTTGCCCGGATCGATGTTGGCGCGGGTGATGTCGCCGTCGTAGTGCGCGAGCACCCGCTTGTCCATGACGCGCCGCCACAGCGGCGGGAAGTAGGCGAGCAGGATCATGCTGGCGTAGCCGCTGGGCAGGTTCGGCGCGCCGTCCCAGCTGCGCAAGGTCTGGTAGCGCCGGGTCGGGTAGGCGTGATGATCGCTGTGCCGCTGCAGGTGGTACAGGAAGATGTTGGTGACGATGTGGTCGCTGTTCCAGCTGTGCACCGGGGCGGGCCGCTCGTACCGGCCGCTCGCCGTGCGCTGCCGCACCAGGCCGTAGTGCTCCAGATAGTTGACCGCCTCCAGCAGGCTGAAGCCGACCACGGCCTGCAGGATCAGGTAGGGCAGCAGTTCGATGCCGAACACCGCGACCAGCGCCGCGAACAGCACCGCCGACATCAGCCAGGCGCTGAGCACTTCGTTGCGCAGGCTCCACGGCTTCTTGCCGAGCCGATCCAGCCGCGCCTTCTCCAACTGCCAGGACGACTTCAGGCTGCCCCATACGGTGCGCGGCCAGAACGCCCAGAAGGTCTCGCCCACCCGGGAACTCGCCGGGTCCTCGGGCGTCGCGACGCGCACATGGTGGCCGCGGTTGTGCTCGATGTAGAAGTGCCCGTAGCACGACTGGGCCAGCGCGATGCGGGACAGCCAGCGCTCCAGGTCCACCTTCTTGTGGCCGAGCTCGTGTGCGGTGTTGATGCCGATGCCGCCGATCATGCCGACGGTGATCGCCAGGCCGATCTTGTCCACCACGTGCAGCCCGCCGTCGATGCCGAGCCAGCTCACGTCGTCGGCGGTGATCAGGTAGGCCGCCATGAGCAGCGTGGCGTACTGGAACGGCAGGTACAGATAGGTCAGGTAGCGGTAGTACCGGTCGTTCTCCAGGTACTCCATCACCTCGTCGGGCGGGTTGTCGCCGTCCGGGCCGAAGAAGACGTCCGCGATCGGGATCAGCACGTAGATCAGGATCGGCCCGAGCCAGAACGGCACCTGCGCGAGGCGGTGCCAGCCGAGCTCGTTCAAGGCCAAGATCAGCGGCAGACCGATGACGAACAGGCCGGTCGGGGCGAACAATCCCCAGAGCCACATATAGCGCTTGCGGTCGCGCCAGGCCGGTACCTCGACCGGCTGCGCGGACATGTCGGCGTGCGTCGACATCGTTGTCTCCATTCCGAACGGCACGTTTACTGTGACGTGCATTACCTCACATATGGACGATAGAGGCACATTTGTCGCTTGTCTATACAAATCGGACAATTTGTAAACCAACGCGTGCATGAGAAAGGCCCCGGCCGGATGTGCGTCCGACCGGGGCCTCGAAGAGGGGCTAGTTCAACGCAGCAGAACGTCGGCGTCCGCGGGCAGCGCGTCCACCGGCCACCAGCGCAGATCGGTGGATTCGTGGCTGCGCACCGGGACGGCGCCCGCGGGAGCGGTGAGGCGGAACAAGAGGTCCAGGTGCCTGGTCGGCACGCCGAGCGAGCAGGTGATGGGGTGCGCCTGGGCGCCGTAGAGTCCCGGGTGCAGCCGCAGGTCCGCGATGCCCGATTCCTCGATGGCTTCGCGCAGCGCGGCGCCCGCGACCGTGTCGTCGCGCTCCTCGCAGTGACCGCCGAGCTGGATCCAGCGTCCGACCCGCGGATGCAGGGTGAGCAGCACCTCGCGTCCGTCGTGGGAGAAGACCACCGCGGAGGCGGTGATGTGGCCCGGCGCGTGCTCGCGCAGGCACCCGCGCGGAGCAGAGCCGAGGAAGGCCAACATCGCCTCGCGCAGCGAGCGGTCCGATTCGACGTCCGGACGCCATGTTTCGAGCAACTCGGTGGCCGAAGCGTGCAGCGACTCCGCGCTCACCGGCGCCCCTCGCGCGCCGCGTAATCGAGGCGCGTCACAGCTCGACCAGTCCCGAGCCCGCACCCGGCGCCTGCCGTGGGGTCAGCTCCTCGAGCGGATGACCGATGGCGATGGCGCCCAGCGGACTCCAGTCCTCGTCCAGGCCGAGGACCGCACGGGTGACCTCCGGGGCGAAGATCGTCGACCCGATCCAGCAGCTGCCGATTCCCTCGGTGGCCAAGGCGACCAGCAGCCCCTGCACCGCGGCGCCCACCGCGACGGTGAACATGGTGCGCTCGTTGGCCCGCCTGCGCTCGTCCGGATAGTCGTGTGCGCCGTCCGGCACGCAGAACGGGATGATCACCTCGGGGGCGTCGAACAGGATGCTCCCGCGCGCGATCCGGCGCTCGACCCGCTCCGGGTCGAGTCCGTCGGCGGTCAGATCGGCGCGCCACTGCCGCGCCATCGCCTCGAGCAGTCGAGTACGCAACTGCGGCTCGCGCAGCCAGACGAATCGCACCGGGCGGGTGTGGTGTGGCGCGGGCGCGGTCAGCGCGACCGACACCGCCGCGCGGATGCGTTCCGGGTCCACCGGTGTGTCGGCGAACTGGCGGATCGAGCGGCGCAGGAGGATCGCCTCCTTGCGACCGCGCTCGATCGCCTCCGCGGTGCCCAGCCAGAACAGGTCCTCGGTGCCGCCGCGCAGCAGATCGGCGGCGCAGGAACCGTCGTCGATGATCGGCAGGCCGCGCACCACCGCGACCGGGACACCGCCGAGTTTGCCCTTGACCAGGTCGGCGGCGGCGGCAAGCTCGTCCGCCACGGCCACCTGAGTGACGAACAATTCGTTGCCCTGTCCGTCTACCGCGCCCGCGTAGTCGTGCAGTACCCGCAGGCCCGCGGCGCCGATGGCCGCGTCGGTCTGGCCGTTGCGCCAGGCGCGGCCCATCGTGTCGGTGACGACCACCGCCACCGTCACACCCAGTCGTTCGGCGAGCGCGGCACGCAGCGCCTTGGCGCTGGCGTCCGGGTCGGTGGGCAACAGCACAAGTTCGCCCTGTTCGACGTTCGAGCCGTCCACGCCGGAGGCCGCCTGCACGATGCCGAGCTTGTTCTCGGTGATCAAGGTGCGGCCCTTGCGGGCGAGCACCCGCACAGCCTCTTGGTCGATGAGCCTGCGTCGGGCGGCGTCGCGTTCCTCCGGGTCCAGCGGCGCTTCCACGATGCGACCCTCGACCTTGGCGACGATCTTGCTGGTGACCACGAGCACGTCACCGTCGGCCAGCCAGGGCGCACAGCGGGCGATGTGCTCGGCGAGGTCGTCGCCGGGCCGGAATTCGGGCAGCCCGGTGATGGGCAGGATGCGCAGCTCTCCGGCCGCGTGATCGGTCGGTGTGGTCACGGGGCGACTCCAGCGAGATCCAGCGCCTGACGCACCATTTCGGCGGTGGTGGGCGGGTCGGTCATCAACAAGGGCACGCTACGCACCTCGACGCCGGGCACGTCGGCGGTGTCGGTGCTGTGGATCAGCCAGCCGTCCAGGATGCCGGTGGCCGAGCGGGCGCCGTAATACCGGCCGATCGCCTCGGCCGTGGTCTCCACACCGATCACCGACAGGCATTCGTCGGCCATACCCCGCAGGGGCTTGCCGTCGATCACGCCGGACACGCCGATCACCTTGGCCCGGGTGGTGCGCAGGGCGCCGCGGATACCGGGCACGGCGAGGATGGCGCCGATGCTCACAACGGGGTTCGACGGCGCGAGAAGGACCACGTCGGCGGATTCTATGATATCGATCACATTTGGGGCAGGTTTGGCTTCATCGGCGCCAATTGTGGCGAATCCATGGGTGTCGATGTTCGCGCGGTAGCGAACCCACCACTCTTGAAAATGGATCGCGCGCCGTTCGCCAGGCTTGTCCGGATCGGTCACGACGACATGCGTTTCGCAGCGATCGTCGGTTGCCGGGATCAGTTTCACGCCGGGCTGCCACCGGTTGCAGAGCGCTTCCGTGACCGCGGAGAGCCGGTATCCGGCGCGCAACATTTCGGTCCGGATCAGATGCGTGGCGATATCGCGGTCCCCCAAGCCGAACCAGTCCGGCTGGGCGTGATACTTCGCGAGCTCCTCTTTGGCGTGCCAGGTTTCGCCGACGCGACCCCAGCCCCGCTCGGTGTCGATGCCGCCGCCGAGGGTATACATGCAGGTGTCGAGGTCGGGACAGATCCGGAGCCCGTGCATCCAGACGTCGTCGCCGACGTTCACGATCGCGGAGACCTCCGCCTCGGGCAGCAGTTCCCGGACGCCCTGCAGGAAACGCGCCCCACCGACGCCGCCGACCAGCACGGCGATCCGGGGTCCGTTCGCGGGCGTGACGTCCGCTTGTTGTCCAGTCACATCCGCACAGCCTATGCGCTGGCGTGGCGACTCCCATTCGCGGCAAATTTGCTGTTTATTTGCTATTGCAGATCACAAGTTGGGATCGGAATGCGGCTGCGGATAGTAACGGAATAGCGACGGCGGCTTGACCATCGACGCGTCCGGCGTGTCTAATCACAGTCATGTCATTCCGGGGTCGCGCGAGAGTTCCACGCGCGAGCCGCTTTTCGAACAGATGTTCGCATGGGTATGACAAGCTCGGGGACGTCCGCGGGACAACGTCGCGGGGTATGGCCGTCGGTGCGCGTGTTGGTCCGACGGAAAGAATCATTCTGCGCTAACACACAGTGAGGAGGCGGAGCGTGGCCAACGAGATGGTCTCGCCGACCGATTCCACAGCAGGCGCAGCACGTGGCGTCTGCGCAGACAACGGCGGCTGGAAGGACCAAGAGGGGGGTGACGGAGTCACGGCGCCCCGGCTCAGCCTGGTCGTGACCGGCTTCGACGAGATGTTCGAATCCATCGAAGAGCAGTGGCAAGAGCGCGCCCTGTGCGCGCAGACCGATCCGGAGGCGTTCTTCCCCGAGAAGGGCGGCTCGACTCGTGAGGCCAAACGGATCTGCATGGGCTGCGAGGTGCGCGACGAGTGCCTGGAATACGCGCTCGCGCACGATGAGCGCTTCGGCATCTGGGGCGGGCTCTCCGAGCGGGAGCGCCGCCGCCTCAAGCGCGGCATCGGCTGACAGACATCCGCGGGGCCCGGAGCCGCCCGTCCGATCAGGGCGCTCCGGGCACGCGCGACACGACCGGACGAATCTCCACCGCCTCGATGCGGGCGACCGGAGCCAGCTGGCCTAGATTTTGTGTCATGGCACGTTCCCGTAAGCGTCGACCGCCGACCGCGCGGTCGGTTATCCGCCGTGGCCGCGGAGTGCGCGGGCCGATGCTGCCCCCCACGGTGCCCGCCTGGCGGACCCGCGGCCAGAAATTCGACCGGCTGGTGCTGGAGGCGTTCGCCCCGTTGGACACCCGCTGGCACGACCGGCTCACCAAGCTCGACATCGCGGTCGACGACGTTCCGAAAATCCGTCCGCTGCATCCCGATTCGGTCACCTGGCCGGACGAGGTGGTCGCCGACGGCCCGGTTCCCCTCTCCCGGCTCATCCCGGCCGGGGTCGACCGGCACGGCGCGGCGACCAGGGCGCGCGTGGTGCTGTTCCGCAAGCCGCTCGAGCTGCGCGCCAGCGACCCCGACGACCTGGTGGACCTGCTGCGCGAGGTGCTGGTCCAGCAGGTGGCGACCTATCTCGGCGTCGACCCGGACGTGATCGATCCGGAAGCCGAGTGAGTCGCACCCATCCACGCGGCGGTGGCCCTCGAATGGTGTTGCGGGGCAAGCGCCGGCGAGGCACGTGTAGGCCGGCGACCCGCTGGGTACCCCGGAACCTCCCGCTACGCGACGAACCGCTCGCGCCGCGCGCCCTCCCGGGTCCGGTCGGGCCGGACTCCGTTGTCCGAGCCGGGGGAACGTCGTCCAGAACACCGCCGGACGCGAAGCGCGCCCGGCGGCATCTCGTGCTGCCCTCGTTTCGCGACGCGCGAACCGAGATTCTTCAAGCGTGTCTGTCCCCATCGACGCGCCAGGGGGGTTACTCTCATCGGCGTGATTCCCATGCGTCGTTGCTGCCGTCCAGGCTGCAAGAATCCGGCCGTCGCGACGCTCACCTATGTGTACTCGGACTCGACGGCAGTGGTCGGACCACTAGCGACGGTCGCCGAACCGCACTCCTGGGATCTCTGCGAAACGCACGGCTCACGAATCACCGCTCCGAAGGGCTGGGAGCTGGTTCGCCACGAAGGTGGATTCTCCTCCAGCACACCCGATGACGACGATCTGACCGCGCTCGCCGAGGCGGTGCGGGAGGCCGGGTTGCGCCGCCGCCCGCCGGAGCACGAGCAGCGTGGCTATCGCGACTACGCTCCCCCGCCGCCGCGGACCACGCGAACCGGCCGCCGCGGCCATCTGCGCGTCCTGCCCGACCCGCCGTCCTGAACAGACGAGGACGGTGTCGGACCGACTCGGCGCAACCACTAGGGTGGTGGGCATGACAGTCGCCCGCTCTGCCGAATTCGTGAACGCGGTGATCAAGGCCTACGACGTTCGCGGTGTGGTCGGTGATCAGATCGACGCGGAATTCGTCAGGGACGTCGGCGCCTCCTTCGCCCGGCTGATGCGCGCCGAGAACGCGACCCGGATCGTCATCGGACACGACATGCGGGACTCCTCGCCCGCTCTGTCGGCGGCCTTCGCCGACGGCGTGCTCGGCCAGGGCCTCGACGTGGTGCACATCGGCTTGGCCTCGACCGACCAGCTGTACTTCGCCTCCGGCCACCTGGACTGCCCGGGCGCCATGTTCACCGCCAGCCACAACCCGGCCCGCTACAACGGCATCAAGCTGTGCCGCGCCAAGGCCCTTCCGGTCGGGCAGGACACCGGTCTGGCCACCATCAAGGGCCAGCTGATCGAAGGTGTGCCCGAGTACACCGGCGAGCGCGGCAGCGCGACGGAACTGGATCTGCTCACCGAATACGCGCAGTTCCTGCGCGGCCTGGTCGATCTCGACGACATCCGCCCCCTCACGATCGCGGTGGACGCGGGCAACGGCATGGGCGGCCACACGGTCCCCGCGGTGCTGGGCACGCTGCCCCAGGTGACGATCGTGCCGCTGTACTTCGAGCTGGACGGCAGCTTCCCGAACCACGAGGCGAACCCGCTCGACCCGGCGAACCTGGTGGACCTGCAGAAGCTGGTCCGCGAATCCGGCGCGGACATCGGCTTGGCCTTCGACGGCGATGCCGACCGCTGTTTCGTGGTCGACGAGAACGGCGACCCGGTGTCGCCCTCGGCGATCACCGCACTGGTCGCCGAGCGCGAGCTGGCCAAGGAGCCCGGCGCGGTGATCATCCACAACCTGATCACCTCCCGCGCGGTGCCCGAACTCGTGCACGAACTGGGCGGAACGCCGGTGCGCACCCGGGTCGGGCACTCGTTCATCAAGCAGGAGATGGCCGCCACCGGAGCGGTGTTCGGCGGCGAGCACTCCGCGCACTACTACTTCCGCGACTTCTGGGGCGCCGACTCCGGCATGCTCGCGGCGCTGCACGTGCTGGCCGCGCTCGGCGAGAAGGACCGGCCGGTGTCGGAGCTGATGGCTTCCTACGCCGGCTACGCGGCCTCCGGCGAGATCAATTCCACCGTGGCCGACGCCGAGGCGCGGACGTTGGCCGTGGTGGAGGCCTTCGCGGACCGCGCGCACTCGGTGGACCGGCTGGACGGGGTGACCGTGCAGTTGGCCGACAACGCCTGGTTCAACTTGCGCGCGTCGAACACCGAGCCGTTGCTCCGGCTGAACGTCGAGGCCCGATCGGCGGAGGAAGTAGACGCACTCGTGACCGAGATCCTGAGCATCGTGCGCTCCTGACTGGAATAGTGGAATCACAGGCCTTGGAGTCGCCCGACTCGGTCTCGGTGTGGCAGCTGGACCGGGTGGGCGCGGGGGCGGAAAAGACACAGCGCGATGAGGGGAGGTGGGACGCCCGATGATCGCTGGAACACCGGTGCTCGACCTCGACGATGCCGCTTCACTCGAGGCCGCCGACGCAGGCGGCGCCCTTCGCTCGGCCGCATCCGGCGGCGCCCAGGTACGTGCTACCGCGGCGGCCGTCGGTGAGGACGCGCTGGCCCGATTGGCCGATCTGCGCCCACGCAGCGTGGTATTCGTCTCCGGTTCCGGACGTGCCGCGCGTGCCGCCGGACTGCTCGTCGCCGCGCTCGGCGACCGTGCGGGCCTACCCGTCGTGCCCGCCGCCGCCCTTCCGCCATGGGTGGGGCCGCTGGACGTCGTCCTGGTCTCCGGCGACGACGCGGGCGATCCGCGCCTGATCGACGCCGTCGACCGGGCGCTGCGCCGCGGTGCGGAGGTGGTCGTCGCCGCGCCGCACGAGGGGCCGCTGCGCGCCGCCGCGGCCGGACGCGCCGCCGTGCTGGAGCCGCGGGTACCGGTGCTCGGGCACAACCGCCTGTTGCGCTTCCTGGCCGCCGGAATCGCGGTGCTGCGCGCGGTCGACCCGCAGCGCACCGGCGCCGCCGTCCCCGACCTCACCGAACTGGCCGACGTGCTGGACGCGGAGGCGCTGCGCGACAGCCCGCACAACGAGGTCTTCCGCAATCCCGCCAAGACGCTGGCCGCGCGCATGCAGCAGCGGGGCATCGTGCTCGCGGGTGATTCGCCCGCCGCCGCCGAGCTGGCCGAGCACGGCGCCGAGGTGCTGCTGCAGTCCGCGGGCAAAGTGGCCACCGCGGTGGACCTGGCCGAGGCCGTGGCGGCGCGGACCAGGATGTCCGAGGCGGCAGGCGGATCCGCGCCCGACTTCGATCCGCTGTTCCACGACGAGGAGCTCGACGGCCCCGCGCCGGTGGAGCGCATCCGGGTGTTCGTGCTCAGCGCCGATCGCGATCGCGCGGCCGCGCGCCGCCGCCTCGCGGTGTTCGGCGGCGACGGATCGAACCTGGTCGACGCCGATCTGGTGAACGCCGACGTCGACCTGCTGCACACCGAGATGACCGACCCCGCGGCTCCCACGCAGGCCCGCGCCGAGGAGTCCGCGCCTGCCGAGGGCACCGAACTCGAACAGCTCGCGGTGCTCGCGCTGCGACTGGAGATGGCCGCCGCCTACCTGCGGCTGATCGGCTCGCGCACCGCCTCGGCCGACAGCCAGGGGCAGTACGGGGGAAGCTACTAGTGCACGAACTCGTTGGTGCGCTGCGCTCGTATGCCTGGGGCTCGCGCACCGCGCTCGCTCAGCTGTGCGGCAGGCCGGTGCCGTCGGCGCATCCAGAGGCCGAGTTGTGGTTCGGCGCCCACCCCGCCGACCCGGCGTACGTGAAGATCGGTGACCGCACCACTTCGCTGCTGGAGCTGGTCGCGGCCGACCCGGACCGGGAGCTGGGCTCCGCCGCGGCGGAATTCGACGCGAAGCTGCCGTTCCTGCTCAAGGTACTGGCCGCCGAGGAGCCGCTGTCGCTGCAGGCGCACCCGAGCACGGAACAGGCACGGGCCGGCTTCGACCGGGAGAACCGGGCGAAGGTGCCGTTGGATTCGCCGCTGCGCAACTACCGCGACGATAATCACAAGCCCGAACTGGTCGTCGCGCTGGACCGGTTCGAGGCGCTGGCCGGTTTCCGCGAGCCGCACCGCACGGTCGCGTTACTGCGCGCGCTGGCGGTGGACAGCTTGCACTCCTACTGCGAACTGCTTGCCGCGCAGCCGGATTCCGCGGGCTTGCGCACACTGTTCACCACCTGGATCACGCTGCCGCAGCACGTGCTCGCCACGTTGCTGCCCGCGGTGCTGGACGGCTGCGTGCGATATCTGTCCGGCAAAGGCGCGCGGGAATTCACCGCCGAGGCGCGCACCACGCTCGAACTCGCCGAGGCATACCCGGGCGACGCGGGTGTACTGGCGGCGCTGCTGCTGAACCGGGTGACGTTGGAGCCGGGCCAGGGATTGTTCCTCGCGGCCGGGAATCTGCACGCCTACCTGCGCGGGCTCGGCGTGGAGATCATGGCCAACTCCGACAACGTGCTGCGCGGCGGTCTCACCCCCAAACACGTCGACGTGCCGGAATTGTTGCGCGTATTGGACTTCGAGCCGATCGGCCTGCCGGTCGTGCTGCCGGAACCCGCGGGCGACGGGTCGGTGCGCTACCGCACCCCCGCGCCCGAGTTCGCGCTGCGCCGCTTCGACCTGGTCGCCGGGGCCGCGCGGGTGCCGCTGACCGCGGCGGGGCCGGGCATCGTGCTGTGCACGGCGGGACGGGTGCGCCTGTTCCAGAACGGCTCCGCACTGGAGCTCACCCGGGGCGGGGCCGCCTGGATCTCCGCCGCCGACACCGATATTCGCGCACAGGCGCTGGACGGCGCCGTCCAGCTGTTCTGCGCGTGCGTCGGCGGGAGCGGCTGACCGATCCGGAACGCCGGATCACCGGTGCCCTAGTCTGGTCGCGGGTATCCCGGAGAACAGAGAGGACATGCTTCCATGTCTGCTGGTGGTGGCAAGAAGGCGATCGTCGCGGCGTTGACTGCGAACGCGGGGATCGCCGCGGCGAAGTTCGTCGGTGCGGCGATCACCGGCTCGGGGTCGATGCTCGCCGAGGCCGTGCACTCCGTAGCCGACACGGGCAACCAGGGACTGCTCCTGCTGGGGCAGCGGCGCGCCGCCAAGGAAGCGACCGAGCTGCACCCGTTCGGGTACGCGCGCAACCGGTACTTCTATTCGTTCATCGTGGCGCTGGTGCTGTTCACCCTCGGGTCGGGTTACGCCATCTACGAGGGCATCCACAAGATCCAGCATCCGGAAGAGCTGACTTCGCCGATCGTGGCGATCGTCATCCTGGTGATCGCGATCGCCTTGGAGGTCTACAGCTTCACCACTGCCGTGCGCGAGTCCGCGCCGCTGAAGGGTGAGGCCGGCTGGTGGCAGTTCATCCGTAATTCGCGCAGCCCGGAACTTCCGGTGGTTCTGCTGGAGGACACCGGCGCGCTGGTCGGCCTGATCCTGGCGCTCTCGGGCGTCGGCCTGACCATGATCACCCACGACCCGATCTGGGACGGGGTCGGCACGCTGGCCATCGGCGGGCTGCTCGGCGTCATCGCCGTCGTGCTGATCGTGGAGATGCAGAGCCTGCTGATCGGTGAGGGCGCCACACCGGAGGAGAACGGGAAGATCCGCGCGAACCTGGTGGACGACACCCGCATCGATCGGGTGATCCACCTCAAGACCCAATACCTCGGCCCGGAGGAACTGCTCGTGGCGGCGAAGGTCGGCGTGGTCCCCGGCCTGGACGTCGCGGCGATCGCGAACGCCATCGACGACGCCGAGGCCCGCGTCCGCGCGGCGGTCCCCGCGGCACGCGTCATCTACCTCGAACCCGATCTGTACCGCACCGAACCCGCCAAGGGATAGGTCCTCGCGGACCGGAGCAGTTCCCTCGCACGGCGCCAGGGTCCGTGCCGGGAGGATCCCGGCCGGATGGTTCTCAGCGGTGCTGGGTAGCGGGGGTACGCAAGAGGTCGAGCGGATCGGTGCGGATATCGAAGCGATCGCGCAGAGCGTGGCGCGCGGCATGCAATCCGCTCATGCCGTGCACCCCGGGGCCCGGTGGGGTGGCGGACGAGCACAGGTAGACACCGGGGATCGGTGTGGCGTAAGGGTTCCAGCGCGGGGTGGGGCGGAACGCGAACTGGCGCAGGGTCATCGCTCCAGCGGAGATGTCGCCGCCGATGTAGTTGGCGTTGTGCGAGGGCATTTCAGCGGCGGTGATCACATTCTTGGCCACGATCAGATCGCGGAATCCCGGCGCGAATCGCTCGACCTGGGCGATCACTTCCTCGCTGACATCGCGGGTGGAGCCGTTGGGGACGTGGGCGTAGGTGTAATAGGTGTGGCCGCCCGCGGGTGCGCGGGTGGAGTCGACCACGCCGGGCTGGATAGTCAGCACATAGGGCCGCTCGGCGTGTCGCCCCATGGCCACGGCATGCTCGGCGGCCATGGCCTCGGCGCGAGTGCCGATCACGTGCACCGTTCCGGCCAGCGCACAGCCCTCGGCTTGCCACGGCACCGGACCGGAGAGCGCGAAGTCGATCTTGCAGGCCGCGCCACCGTAGCGGAAACGCCGCAGCCGCTTCGCGTATCGGGCGGGCAACCGGTGCTCGGCGATCCGCAGCAGTTCGGCAGGGGCGAGGTCGAGCAGAACGGCGCGGGCATCGGCGAATTCATCCAACGAGTCGACCCGGTGCCCGGTGTGCACCCGGCCGCCGAGGCGTTCGAGTTCGGCGATGAGGGCATCGGGAATCGCCTGACTGCCGCCGCGCGGAATCACCCAGCCCCCGACATGGGCCAGTGTGCCGAGCAGCAATGCCGCGCCCGCGGCCGTGACGGCCCGCGGCGGAATGATCGCGTGGGTGGCGATGCCGGTCAGCAGGGCGGGTGCGACCTGTTCGCGGAACCTGACGTTCCACAGCGGCGAGCCCTGTTCCAGCGTGCGCAGGCCGAAACGGATCGCGGTCGCGAGCCCGGACGGGACGCGCCGCAGATCCGACATCGCGATGTCGACCACGTCCGGCCAGTGCCGCACCAGCGGTGCGAACAGCTTGCGCCAGGCCGGACCGTCCGGACCGAGGTCATCGACCGTCCGTTCCAGGTCCCGCCAGGCCAGTCCGGCCACGCCGCCGTCGAGCGGATGCGCGTAGGAGACCTCCGGCGCGAGCAGGTCGACGCCGTGCGCGGTCAGGTCGAACGCGCGGAACACCGGGGACGCCGCCGCCATCGGATGCGCGCCCGCGCACACGTCGTGCCGATAACCCGGCAGGGTCAGCTCGGCCGTGCGGGATCCGCCCCCGGCCGTCGGCTCGGCCTCGTAGACCTCCACGGCGAGCCCCGCTCTGGCCAGAATCACCGCGGCGGCGAGCCCGTTCGGTCCCGAGCCGACCACAACCACATCAGCCATGCCCCCACGCTACCGGCCGACCGGCCTTCGACTTGCTCGCCGACACCACCACCGCGCCGCCGACTCGCCGAGCTCGGCGAAGCCCTGTTCCGCGCCCGCCGACTTTCCCGCGAAGTGGCTGTAGAGCACGGGTTGGCTGTCTTCGATCCGCTCGGCGAGGCCGTGCACGGTCACCGCCTCGCAGCCATGGGCTTCGGCGAGTTCGTGTGCGGTCTCGATGATGCGCTGCGTTCGGCCCGCTCGCGTTCCTTGCGCGTCTGAGCGCTCATGCCCAAATTCTAGCGCCGCTAGACAATCTATCGAAGCTCTATTAAGCTCTCACTATCAGATCTAGCGTCGCTAGATATCGGAGCGGAACTTAACAGTAGGAGTGCCACCATGACCTTCTCCCGCATCGCCACCGTCCAGTCCCTGATCGGCGCCGCGTTCATCCTCTACATCGGGATCAGCTACCTGTTCGCGCCCGACACCATCGCTCCCGGCTTCGGCCTTCCCGCCTGGCCCGACGGTGACGCGGCGGCGTTCATGAACCTCAAAGGCGTGCGGGACACCGTCTTCGGTGTGTTGATCCTGGTCCTGCTCGGCCTGCGGCAGCGGTACGCGCTCGGCATCGTGACCTTGGTCGTCGCGCTCGTGCCGATCGGCGACATGCTCACCGTGCTCAGCTGGCACGGTTCGGCCGCCGCGGCTTTCGGCATCCACGGCCTGACCGCCGCCCTGGTCGCGCTGACCGGTGCGCTCTTGATCCGCGAGCACAGCCTCGGCAAGGGCCGCACGACTGCGTCGGTCGCCGTGACCGCCTGACGAGGCTGCGGTGCGGCGGATCTCTCGACCGCGCCCGCGTCGCCACGGAACTCGCCTCGCAGCGATCCGGATCACTCTCACCGGACCGCCGACGACTTTCGGGAGTTCGCTCCGTCATCACCATCGAACGCACGACGAGCAAGGAGATCGACCATGGCGACCAAGCCGCACGGCCCCGCGTCCTACTTCCCCTCCATCGAGGCCAAGTACGGCCGCGCCGTCGAGGAGTGGAAGGCCGCCATGCGCGACACCGGCCTGACCTCGCACAAGGACCTCGTCGAATGGCTGAAGACCGAGCACGGATTCGGGCACGGCCACGCCAACGCGCTCACCCAGCACCACCTGCACCCGGAGAAGTGGGCGGCCTGACCCGGACGCCACGAAGGGCCCGCAGATCCCGCGAGCCCTTCGTGGTACGCCGGGCTGCTGTCACCCGGCCCGGCGCTGCGCCGCGGACGGACTTCGCCCGGCCGCGCCCTAAACCTTGACCAGATCGATGGTCTCGGCCTCTTGCGTGAGCGGCGCCCCCGGCGTCCCGTGGTCGTCGTCGACCATGGTCCGCTCGTCGAAAGGCATCTTGCGATCGAGCACTTCGCGCACCCGGTCCACGTCGACGGTCTTGGTCCAGGTGCCGATCAGCACCGTGGCGACCGCGTTGCCGGAGAAGTTGGTCAGCGCCCGCGCCTCCGACATGAAGCGGTCGATGCCGACGATCAGGCCGACGCCGTCGAGGAGTTCGGGCCGATGGCTCTGCAATCCGCCCGCCAGTGTGGCCAGACCCGCGCCGGTGACGCCCGCGGCGCCCTTGGAGGCGATGATCATGAACAGCAGCAGCCCGAGTTGCTCGCCGATGGACAGCGGCTTGCCCATCGCCTCGGCGATGAACAGCGACGCCATGGTCAGGTAGATGGCGGTGCCGTCCAGGTTGAACGAATACCCGGTCGGCACGACGACGCCCACGGTCGAGCGCTGCACGCCCATGTGGTCCATCTTCGCGATCAGCCGTGGCAGCGCCGATTCCGACGACGAGGTCGCGACGATCAGCAGGTACTCCCGAGCGAGGTAGCGGACCAGCTTGAAGATCGACACCCGCGAGACGCTCCACAGCAGCACGCCGAGCACACCGAAGACGAAAACCAGGCAGGTGAGGTAGAACGCGACCATCAGCGTGCCCAGCTTCACCACCGCGTCCAGGCCCGTCTTGCCGACCACGTTCGCGATCGCGCCGAACGCGCCGATCGGCGCCAGCCACAGGATCATCACCAGGATCCGGAACACGAGTTTCTGCAGCAGCGCCACGCCGCGCACGATCGGCTCGCCCGCCGTGCCCATGGCCTGCACGGCGAAACCGACCAGCAGCGCGACGAACAGCGCCTGCAGGACATTGCCGGTGGTCAGCGAGGACAGCAGCGTGGACGGGACGATGTTCTGGACGAATTCCCAGGTGCCGCCCGCGCTGTGCGCGGTGCCGGCCAGGTCGTGACCGGCTTTGGTCGACTTGGCGATATTCAGTCCGGTGCCGGGTTGCAGCAGATTGCCGACGACGAGACCGATCCCGAGCGCGATGGTCGACATGATCAGGAAGTAGCCGATGGCCAGACCGCCGACCTTGCCGACGGTGGCCGCGGCGCGCACCGAGCCGATCCCGAGCACGATCGTGCAGAAGATGACCGGAGCGATCATCATCTTGATGAGGTTGACGAAGATGGTCCCCAGCGGAGCGAACGACTGCGCGACGCCGGGGGCCAGCCAGCCGACGACGACGCCCGCGACCACCGCGACGATGACGGCCAGATAGAGCCAATGGGTGCGGTCGTGCCGCGTTCGAGCCGAGTCGCTCATAGCGAGGATTTCCCTTCGAGAGGTACCGAAGCGAGGTGGCTGACGCTCGCCAGGCAGAATGATGGTCGGCTGGGTGATCCTGGTCACTGTTTGGTGCATTACGTTCAGCGGAGGAAGAGCTTGTGAGACGCGGTCGGCTCTCCCTCGCCGGTCAGGCATTCGTCTTCCAGTTGGTCGTGCTCGCGGTGATGATCGCGATCGGCGTGGTGCTCGCCGTGCTGGACGCCAGGCACGACAGCGACGTCACCACCACCCGCGAGGTCACCGACGTCGCGGTGAGTGTCGCCGACGCGCCCTCCACCGTGGCGGCGATCGGCGCGGCCGATCCGACGGCGCTGTTGCAGCCGGTCACCGAGGAGATCCGCCGCGAGACCGGCATGGACTTCATCGTGGTCATGGCGCCGGACCGGACGCGCTACACGCACCCCAACCCGGCCATGATCGGGCTGCCGTTCAGCGGCACCATCGATCGCGCGCTGGCGGGTGAGACTTTCACCGAGACCTTCACCGGCACCCTCGGCCCCTCCATCCGGGCGGTGACTCCGGTCTACGACGACGGGCGGATCGTGGCCCTGGTCTCCGCGGGCGTCACCCGCGCGAAGATCGGCGAACAGGTCGCCACCCAGCTCTCGGTGATCCTCGGCGTCGCGGGTGCCGGGCTCGTGCTGGCCGCCGGCGGATCGTTCCTGCTCAGCCGCAGGCTGCGGCGGCAGACGCACGGCCTGGCGCCCGACGAGCTGCGCGCGATGTACGAGCACCACGACGCCGTCCTGCACTCGGTGCACGAGGGTCTGGTGGTGTTCGGGCCGTCCGGGGAGGACGCCGAGGTGGTCAACGACGAGGCGCGCCGCCTGCTCGACCTGCCCGCGGGCGACGTCCGGCGCAGCGACCTTCCACTGTCGCTGCAGCGGATGAGCTGGGGCACCGTCCGCGACGAGATGCACGTGACCACCGACCGGATCCTGCTGGTCAACCAGGACACCGTCTCGTGGGAGGGCAGGCCGATCGGCACGGTGATGACCATTCGCGACCACACCGAATTGCAGGCGGTGATGGGCGAACTCGACTCCGTGCGCAGTTTCGCGGCGTCGTTGCAGGCGCAGGCACACGAGTCCGCGAACCGGCTGCACACCGTGGTCACCATGGTGGAGCTGGGCCACCACCGGGAGGCCGTCGAGTTCGCCACCGCGGAACTCGAGCTGTCCCAGTCGCTGATCGATCGGCTGTTCGCCGCGGTGGGTGCTCCCGCGCTGGCCGCTCTGCTGCTCGGCAAGGTGAACCAGGCGGCCGAACGCGGCATCGAGCTGACGATCACCGACGACACCGCCCTGGACTCGGTGGATCCGCTGTCGCCGCACGAAACCGTCACGCTGGTCGGCAATCTCGTCGACAACGCGATCGATGCCGCGGCGGGCAACGCGTCGGGCTGGGTGGAAGTCACCCTGCGCCACCAGCGGGCGGACGTCGCGAACGAGTCGCTCCACATCCGGATCGCCGACAGCGGCCCCGGCATGTCGGCGGAGATGTTCGCGCGCGCGTCCCAGCGCGGCTATTCGACCAAAGCCGACCACCACGGGCTCGGTCTCGCGCTGGTCCACCGGCTGGTGGCCCGCCACGGGGGAAGCATCCGCACCCAACGGGATCCCGAAAGCGCGGTGACCGTGACGATTCCACGAAAGGAAGCGCGATGATCCGTGTGCTGATCGTCGAGGACGAGCCGCTGATCGCCGAGGCGCACCGCGCCTATGTGGAGCGCATCGCCGGATTCACCCCCGTCGGTGTCGCCCATACCGGACGCGAGGCGATGCGCGCCGCCGCCGACGCCGCGGCCGAGGGCACGCCGATCGATCTGGTGCTGATGGACATCGGCCTGCCGGACGCCAGCGGGCTCGACGTCGCGGCCGCGCTGACCGGCTTGGCGCCGCGCCCGGACGTCATCGCCATCACCTCCGCGCGGGACCTGGCCTTGGTGCGCACCGCCGTGTCGCACGGCGTCGTGCTGTACCTGCTGAAGCCGTTCACCTTCGCCGCGTTCCGCGACAAGCTGGATCGCTATCGCGAGTTCCGCACCGCGCTTCCGGCCGGCGAGAGCGCCATCTCCCAGCACGACATCGACCGGGCGTTGAGCGCGCTGCGCACCCCGGACCAGCGCGCCGCCACCCCGAAGGGCGTCGCGCCGCAGACTCTCGACGAGATCTCCCGCACGGTGCGCGCTGCCGAGGGCGAGGGCGTCACCGCCGCCGACACCGCGACCTCGATCGGGGTGTCGCGCATTACAGCCTGGCGCTACCTGGAGAAGCTGGCCGACGACGGGTTGGTCGTGCGCCGCTCGGACTACGGCAGGGCGGGACGCCCGAAGACCCGCTACGTCTGGAAGACCACGCCCGGCTGATCAGACCGGTTCCGGCGCGGGCGCGCGCTGACCGAGCCGCACCGGCATCAGTTCGTAGCCGTGCAGGGTGAACAGCGCGCGCCGCTTCGGCGGACCATCCAGGCGCAGGTCGGGGAACCGCTCGAACAGGGCTTGCAGCGCGTAGACGCCCTCCATCCTGGCCAGGCTGGCCCCGAGGCAGACGTGCACGCCGCTGCTGAACGACAGGTGCTCCTTGGCGTTGTCGCGTCCGATGTCGAACCGCCCGGGATCGGCGAAGACCGCCGGGTCGCGATTGGCGCCCGCCAGCGACAGCACCACGGTGTTGCCCGCGCGCACCCGGATACCGTCGATCTCCACGTCGGTCAGCGCGGTGCGCGCCGTGGTCTGCACCGGTGAGTCGAAGCGCAGGATCTCCTCGACCGCATTGGGCCACAGCTCCGGTTCTTCGCGCAGCCGCTCCAGTTGATCGGGATGGGCCAGCAGTTGTGCGACACCGTTGCCGATCAGGTTGACCGTCGTCTCGAAGCCCGCGCCCATCAGCAGGCTCGCGGTGGCCTTGAGCGCGTGGGAGTCCAGCTCGCCCGCGGTGACCAGGCTGCTGAGGATGTCCTCGCCCGGCGCGCGGCGCAACCGTTCGATGTGCTGGTCGAGGTAGTCGTTCATCACCTCCATGGCCAGCAGCGCCTTGCGGTGGGCGCGCCACGGGATGCCGACGTCCAGCAACGGCGTCATCTGATCACCCCAGTCGAGGAACCTGGTCTTGTCCTCGTCGGGGAAGCCGAGCATCTCGGAGATGATCGCGATCGGCACCTGGGAGGCGAAGGAACCGATCAGATCCGCCGTACCGTACGCGGGCAGCGCGTCCAGCAGTTCTTCGGTGACCGTCTCGACGCGGTCGCGCAGCCTGCGGATCGCGCGCGGGGTGAACGCCGAGGCGACCGGTTTGCGCATCGCCGTGTGCTCCGGCGGATCGATCACCAGCATCGACGGCGGCTCGACCGGATTCGGCGGCAGCGGGAAGCGCTCGGCCAGCTTCTGCAGGGGCTTGGGGATGTTGAAGCTCTCCGTGGTACGCACGCCGAAACGGTTGTCGCGCAGGATGGAACGGCACAGCTCGTGATCGAAGGTCGCCCACGCGATCGGGGTGCGCAGCAGCGGCCCCTGCCCGCGCAACCGCTCGATCAGCGGGTAGGGGTCGTCGAAGCCGGCGGGTCCGCCCATCAGTTCGGCGAACGGGTCGCCGCGGCGGGCCTGCAGCCGCAGGGCGAGACGAGGCGCGCCCTGCACCGACAACCAGCGGAACCAATAATGTGGCTTCATTGTCCAACCCCGTCGTTGTGCGATGACTCCACCGTACGGAACGCCGCCGACTTGTAAAACGTCCTCAGGTCGGATGCCGCGCCCATACCGTGGTAGGAGCCGCTACCGGGCGCCGATCGCGATCGGATCGCCGCTCACCCGCGCTGCGCGGTCACCCGTTCGGACGCGATGCGCCGCTCCCGCGCCGCCGGATCCGGATTGACCACCTGTACCAGCGAAGCGCCCGCGGCGAGCACCGCGAGATATCCGTCGATCAGTTCGGCCGGGGTGTCCCATGGCGTGCTGGACAGCACCCGGTCACCCTCCGCGAAGCCCTGCAGTACCGCCGACTTCCTTGCCTCCGCCAGCACCTCGGCGACCGGCATGCCGTCCAGCGCGACACCGGCGCCGCGGGGCAGGAACTGGTCGCCGTGCACGCGCACCGAGGTGGCGAAATCGGTGACGCCCACCGGCAGGTCGCGCACCGGGGCGCCCATGGCGTCCAGCGACAGCGCCGCGACCTCGCCCGCACCGTCTGCCTCGTCCAGGCGATCCGGGGTCACCAGTGCCAGATCGGCGTCCTGGTCCGGTTGCAGCACCACCTCGGTGCCCGCCCACCAGCAGCCCAGCAGCACGGCGGCGGTCTGCCAGTGCGCCGGGAGCAGAACGGCGACCCTGGCGCCCGGGCTGAGGCCGAACTCGTCGCGAATCAGATTGGCGGTCTTGGCCGCCCAGTTCGCCAATGTCGCGCCGGACAGCTCGATGCGCGCTCCGGTGGCGTCGTCGTAATAGGTGACTCGCGGGCCCGCCGGTTCGCGGGCGAGGATCGGATCGAGTACCGCTTCGGTGAGGGTGTGTACCTGGTCGATGTCACGCATGTTTCAGTTCACGCATTTCGGTCCGTTCTGGCCTGCGTCGATCGGTGGAGCGGGTGGGACTGGTGTGGCGGCGGACGACGTACCGGACAGATCGAACACCCGGCTCGCCGATGAGCCCGGACCAGAATAGTCGCTCGCCAGCACGACGCTCACCGAATCCGGCGACAGGGCCGGATCCGCGAGCACCGTCAGCCCACCGAGCGCCTTGGCCACCGCCTGAGCCTTCGGGCTCGCGGTGTCCGCCGCGAGCACCCGGCTGCTGGTGACGCGGCTGCCGCTGTAGTTGGACACCGTGCCTTGACGAAATCCCTTGGCGCTCAGCGCCTGCGCGACCTCGGCCGCCAGCCCGCCGATGCCACCCGCGTTGTACACGCTGACCGTCACCGTGGCCGGATCGAAGCCCGGCTCGGCGTTGCGTGGGGCCGGACCGTCGCCGACCAGCGAGGCGATATAGGACTTGACCGCCTTGGGATCGACCTTGACCACGGATTCGCCGCTGCTGGTCTCCCCGTTGAGATCGGCGACCGGAATGGTCTCGAACTTCACCTGGCCGCCGGTCAGATCCTTCAACCGCTGCAGGAACGCCAGCACGTCCCAGTCCTCGTCCAGCACGATCGTCCGCCCGACGGCGTCGCTGAGTTGCTGGAGCTTGACCGGATTGGCCAGCGTCTTCGCGCTGAGCACCTGCCGCACCAGCTGTGCCATGAACACCTGCTGGCGCACGATGCGGTCGATGTCGCCGCGCTCCAGATCATGGCGCTGACGCACGAAACTCAGCGCCCTCGGCCCGTCCAGGCGCTGACGTCCCGCGGGGAAACGGGCGCCGGACATCCATTCGTCGACCGGGTTCTTCAGGCACACCTCGACCCCGCCGACGGCGTCGGTGAGCAGCGCGAAGCCGAGCAGGCTCACCTCGGCGTAGTGGTCGACGGTGATGCCGGTGAGGGTGGCCACCGTCTTGATCAGCGCCTGCCTGCCCGCCTGGGTGGACTGCCGCTCCGCGTCCGTCTGGGAAACCCCCTGCTCGGCCAGCTTCTGCAGCTGGGTCGCCTTGGTGGCGCCGTAGGCCGAGTTGATCTTGCCCATGCCGAGGCCGGGAATGCTGACGTAGGAATCGCGCGGAACCGAGATCGCCGTCGCCGACCGCCCGTCGTTGGGCACGCGCAGCAGCACGATGGTGTCGGTATTGGTGCCGACCTCGTCGCCCGCGTGCAGCATGGCGCGCTCGGCGTCCGACAGCGGGTTGCCGTGCGCGTCGGTGCGGCTGTCCACACCCACCAGCAGGATGTCCACCGCGCCGTCCCGGCTGCCGCCGAGTCCGAGATCGCCGATGCGCTCGATGTTGGCGACCAGCGCGTCGACACTGTGCCAGGCGAAACCGGTGAGCACCAGCACGATCACGGCGGCGGCCGCCGCGATCGAGCGCAGCGGACCGTAGGACCGGTCGCCTGCCCCGGTCGGACGCGCCGACGCCGATGTGCCCCTCCGCTGCGACAAATCTGCATCCTCTCGCCGAAACTCGATTCCCTGGCGACGCGTGCGCAACCGATCCGCCACCATGGTCACCGCTCGCCCCGCCCGGTTTCGGGGTCCCCCGATAGCTCAAGGCTATCGAACGGTTATCGCGAACGGCCGCAACCGCGGACGTGGCGGCGTGCCAGACTTGCGCCCGTGACCGACCCCACCGCACCCGAATCCGCCGTGCCCGCCCGCCTCGTCGTCACCGGGGCGCACGGACAGGTGGGCCGGGAACTGCGGCGTCTCGCTCCGGCCGCAGGCGGCTACGGGCGCGCCGAACTCGACATCACCGACCCCGCTGCCGTGCGCGCGGTACTCGCGCCCGGCGACGTGGTGCTGAACTGCGCCGCGTACACCGCCGTCGACCAGGCCGAAACCGACACCGAGGCGGCATATGCGGGCAACGCCACCGGACCGGCCGTGCTCGCCGAGGTCTGCGCCGACCTCGGTGCCCGGCTGATCCAGCTGTCCACCGATTACGTCTTTCCTGGTACCCAGGATCGGCCGTACGACACCACCGATGTGACCGGACCGACCACCGTCTACGGGGAGTCCAAGCTCGCGGGCGAACAGGCGGTGCTGAGCCGCTGCCCGAACGCGCACGTGGTGCGCACCGCGTGGGTATACACCGGGCGCGGCAGCGATTTCGTCGCGACCATGCTGCGGCTGGAGCGGGAACGCGACACCGTCGACGTGGTCGACGACGAGGTCGGCTCGCCCACCTACGCCGCCGATCTGGCCGCCGCGCTGCTGGAGCTGGCGGGCCGGCCGGACGCCCCGCGCGTGCTGCACGCCACCAATGCCGGGCGGGCCAGTCGATTCGAACTCGCCCGCGCGGTGTTCGCGGGTGTCGGCGCCGATCCCGAGCGCGTCCGCCCGTGCGATTCCTCCGCCTTCCCCAGACCCGCACGGCGCCCGGCATATTCGGTGTTGTCGCCGCGGGCCTGGAACGACGCCGGGCTGCGACCCCTGCGGGATTGGCGGACCGCGCTGGAGGACGCGCTGGCGCGACGGGCCGAGTAGGCGTACCTCCGCCTTCGCTACGGCCATGCGCAGGCTACCGACGGACGGTGCCCGACTGCACCCCAGAGGCGCACCTCCGTCTTCGCTCATGCGCGGGCTATCGACGGACGACGTCCGGGCTGCACCCCGGAGGCGTACCTTCGCCTCACTACGGCCATGCGCGGACCACCGACAGACGACATCCGGCTGCACCCCAGAGGCATACCTCCGGCCTTCGCTACGGCCATCCGCAGACGACCTCTGGCTACAGCCAGAGGCATACCTCCACCTTCACCGCGGCCGTGCACGGGCTATCGACAGACGACGTTCGGTCGCGCCCACTAGAGTTGGCTGTCGTGAGTGATTCCGATTCCGCCGCGCCCACCGGGCTGGCCGTCGTCACGGTGACCTACTCCCCAGGTGAGCACCTCGAGCACTTCATCACCACCCTCGCCGGGGCCACCTCGGAGAAACCCCAGGTGATCCTCGCCGACAACGGGTCGGTGGACGGTGTGCCGGAGCTGGTCGCCGAGGCCAATTCGCACGTGCGGCTGCTGCGCACCGGCGGCAACATCGGCTACGGCGGCGCCATCAACCGGGCGGTCGCGGAGATCGATCCGGGCATCGAGTTCGTGGTGATCGCCAACCCGGACATCCGCTGGGGCACCGATTCGATCGACACACTGCTCGCCGCCGCCAAGCGCTGGCCGCGCGCGGGTGCGCTCGGTCCGCTGGTGCTCGAACCGGACGGCAGCGTGTACCCGTCGGCCCGCCGGGTGCCCGGCCTGCTCGACGGCGCCGGGCACGCGATCCTCGGCACGGTGTGGAAGTCCAACCCGTGGACCCGCCGGTACCGGCAGGAGAACGAGGAGATCTCCGAGCGTGCCGTCGGCTGGCTGTCGGGCTCGTGCCTGCTGGTGCGGCGCGCGGCGTTCGACTCGATCGACGGCTTCGACTCGCGCTACTTCATGTACATGGAGGACGTCGACTTCGGCGACCGGATGGGCAAGGCGGGCTGGCACAACGTATTCGTGCCGGACGCCGAGGTCACCCATGCCAAGGGGCACGCGGCGGGCCGCCATCCCGAGGTGATGCTGCCCGCCCATCACGCCAGCGCCTACCGGTTCCAGGCCGACCGGCATCCGCACTGGTGGCAGGCTCCGCTGCGGCTGGCGCTGCGGGCCGGACTTGCGATCCGCTCGCGAATTGCGGTTCGATCTGCCCTGCGCCAGCAGGCGCGCGACGCCGGATAGCGGCGGCGGCGAGTACGACCTTGTGAACAGGGGAGCTTGATGGCAGGAAATACAGGCACCGACGCGGTGATCCTGGTCGGCGGGCAGGGCACGCGGCTGCGGCCGCTGACCCTTTCGGCGCCCAAGCCGATGCTGCCGACGGCCGGGCTGCCGTTCCTGACCCATCTGCTCGCCCGCATCGCGGAGGCCGGGATCACCCATGTGGTGCTGGGCACGTCGTTCAAGGCCGAGGTGTTCGAGGAGCACTTCGGCGACGGCTCGGACCTCGGCCTGGAGATCGAGTACGTCACCGAGACCGAGCCGCTCGGCACCGGCGGCGCCATCCGCAACGTGCTACCCAAGTTGCGCGCGGACAACGTGATGGTGTTCAACGGCGACGTGCTCGGCGGCACCGACCTCGGCGCGGTGCTCGACACCCACGAGTCGACCCGTGCCGACGTGACACTGCACCTGGTGCGGGTCAGCGACCCGCGAGCGTTCGGCTGTGTGCCCACCGACGAGAACGGCCGGGTCACCGCGTTCCTGGAGAAGACCCAGGACCCGCCGACCGACCAGATCAACGCCGGGTGCTACGTCTTCCGCCGCGAGTACATCGAGAAGATCCCGGCCGGGCGTCCGGTGTCGGTGGAGCGCGAGGTGTTCCCGGCGCTGCTGACCGAGGGCGCCCGCGTCCAGGGTTACGTCGACGCTTCCTACTGGCGCGACATGGGCACTCCCGAGGACTTCGTCCGCGGCTCCGCCGACCTGGTCCGCGGGATCGCGCCCTCCCCGGCCCTGCCAGGTCAGCGTGGCGAATCGCTGGTCCACCCTGGTGCGGGCGTCGCACCGGGCGCGCTGCTGATCGGCGGCACGGTGGTCGGCCGCGGCGCCGAGATCGGCGCGGGCGCGCGTCTGGACGGCGCGGTCGTCTTCGACGGCGCGGTGATCGAGGCCGGCGCCACGGTCGAGCGCACCATCATCGGCTTCGGCGCGCGCATCGGCCCGCGCGCGCTCGTCCGCGACGGCGTCATCGGGGACGGGGCGAATATCGGCGCCCGGTGCGAACTCCTGCGCGGGGCGCGCGTATGGCCGGGCGTGGAGATCCCCGACGGCGGCATTCGCTTCTCGACCGACGTCTGAGGCGCGACGCGTGCGGTATCGAGGGCCGGACGTCATCGGAATCGCACGGTCGGCGTGGAGTTGATTCCGGAGCCACCGACCGCCCCGTCGCGAGTATTCACCCCGACGGCGGGTGCGAAGAGCGCCCGCTAGGAGAAGCCGACGGCCTGTTGGCCCCAGGCGGTGTGCAGGTCACGGTCCGGGTCGTCGACCACTCGATCGACGCTGTCGATGAGCAGGGTGGTGCGGGCGGCGGGCCGGTAGGGCGGCCAGTGTTTGGAGCCGTCGAGGGCGGCGGGGACGCCATGGGCGGCGAAGGCCAGCCAGCGGCGCATCATGCGTCCGGAGACCTCCATGGCCGCTCTGCGACCACCGAGCCAGAAGGTCGGGTCGAGGTTGAGCGTGCCGAAATTGCCGAAGACGTACGGCAATTCGGTGGCGTGACCCGCGCCGACCCGGGCCGCCCGCAGCATCGGGGTGGCGTAGTCGAAGCGGTACATCCAGGTCGGCGAGTGCTCGGCATGACCGTCGGCCACCCAGTGCGCAGGCATCCGGAACGCGGCGTCGGTGGACATCGCCAGCGCTCCGCGGGCCTTGTTCAGATCGGGATAGGCGGAGGTGATCTCGGCGACGCGCTCCGCGGACATCTCCGGGTGCCCCGCCGCGACGTCCCGCAGCATCGCGTTCACCGCGTCGGGGGTCACCGGCATGATCGGCGAACGCAGCAGCCGGAACAGCGACGCCTCGTCCTTGTTGGTGCCGATGATCAGCGGCACCCGATGGGAGCCTCCGCGCTGGAACCGGTCGATCGGGTAGGTCGGCAGCAGATCGCCGTCCACCACGGGCGCGGCCGCCAGCCTGCCCGGCTCCTTCAGCGGAATCTCGTCCAGCAGGACGCCCGCCGCCGCGATGATCCGCTCGATCGGGCATTCCAGCAGTTCCTTGGCCCTGGTCGCGGGCAGTTCGATCAGCTCGAGGAATCGCTGCGCCACCGTGGCCGCCCGTTCCGGCCCGAACACCGTGGTCGCGGGCGGACTCTGCGCGATCGCCTTGTGGAACAGCCCGGCGGCGCGGGGTGCGGTGAGCAGCGCGGTGACGCAACCCGCGCCGGAGGACTCGCCGAACAGCGTGACGTTGCCGGGATCGCCGCCGAACGCGGCGATGTTGTCGCGCACCCATTCCAGCGCGGCGATCTGGTCGTGCAGGCCGAGGTTCGGTGCGAAGTCGTCGCCGAGCGAGGACAGGTCGAGGAAGCCGAGCGCGCCGAGCCGGTAGTTGACCCCCACGACCACGACGTCGCCGGCCGCGGCCAGCTTGCGCCCGTCGTAGATCTGCTGCGCGGCGGTGCCGAGGCAGTACGCTCCGCCGTGCAGCCAGACCAGGACCGGGCGCGGCTCGGCGTCCGGGACGCGGGCGGGATCGCCGGTCTCGGGCCGCGGTGACCACACGTTGAGCCAGAGACAGTCCTCACCCATGGTGAGGCCCGAGTCGATGGGGACCATCGTGCCCATCGTCTGCGGCGCGATCTGCCCGTAAGAGGTGCAGTCGCGCACTCCGTCCCAGGGCTGCGGGGGCTCGGGCGGGGCGAAACGGGCCGGGCCTGCGGGCGCCGCCGCGTACGGGACGCTGCGCCAAACGGAAATCGAACCTTCGCGCAGGCCGCGCACATCGCCGCAAGCCGTTCGCGCGATGGGCTCGGCGAAACCGTCGGGACCGGGCACCGCCTCGGAGAACTGAGCGCGCATCGCAGACCTCCTCATACTTCTTTTTCGAGAGTACGTCGAAGATCAGTACGGCAACGTTTCGATGCCGAGACATTGCTGCGTCGGCTGCTATTCATCCGCTGTTCAGGCCCCTGCCCAGAGTGCGGTGTCGAATCGGTCACGTCGGCCGGGACCGCGCCCGACGCGTCAGCTAGCTGAAGAATTGCCATTGTCTGCGGCGCGTGGCGGTCAGGTGGCGACCTCAATCCCCTATCCACAACCGGCTCGAGGTTCGCCGCCGACGTACGCGCCGACGATCGAGGACCTAAACTGAGCGGATGCCGAGTTACAGCTACCGGTGCCGCAGCTGCGGCGACACGTTCGAGGTGACCCGCCCGATGGCGGAGGCGTCGGCGCCCGCGACCTGCCCGACCGGCCACGACGACACGGTCAAGTTGCTGACCACCTTCGCCACCGTCTCCAGGGGTGGCGGGAGCGCGCCCGCGCCGAGTTCCGCTGCGCCCCCGGCCGGCGGCGGCTGCTGTGGTGGCGGCTGCTGCGGATGACCCGGTGCGGCCGGTGCGGTCTCAGTCGCGCCGGTCGACGTGGCCGAGGTCGCGCTCGGGGGCGACCCGGTCGCGCACCCGCTGCTTCAGCACCGCGATGTCGGGAAATCCGCCGTCGGCCTTGCGCTCCCAAATCTGCTCGCCGTCGACGGTGATCCGGTAGATCCCGCCCGAACCCGGGACGAGCGCGACTTCGTCCAGGTCGGTGGCGAACGTGCTGAGCAGTTCCTGCGCCATCCAGCTCGCCCGCAGCAGCCAGCGGCATTGGGTGCAGTACTCGATCGCGACGCGGGCCATGCCCGTCGACGCTACCGGTCAGGCGTCGTGCGTGCCGTCCAGGTACACCCAGGCGCCGTCGGACCGGGCGAACCTGCTGGCCTCGCGCAGTGCGCCGCGGCCGTCCGCGTCCCGGTAGTGCGCGACGAACTCCACCGTGCCGGTCTCGTCGAACAGTCCACCGCGGTCGGTCCGGGTGATCTCCAGGAACAGCCAGCGCTGCGCCGGATCGAGGGTCAGCTCGCGCGGGCGGGTGCGCGGGTGCCAGGAACGCAGCAGATAGTCGACCTCGCCCACCGCGAACGCGGTGTAGCGCGACTGCATCAGCGCTTCGGCGGTCGCGGCCGGACGCTCGCCGCGCAGCACCGGGCCACAGCACTCGTCGTATGCGTCACCGCGCCCGCACGGGCACCGTCGTGCTCCGCTCACGCTGTCTCCTCTCCGGCCCGAGCGCGACCCGTCGGGGTCGTGCTGTGCGACCACCTCCGGTGGGAGCCGGTCATGCCATCTCCCGTCCGTGCTCGGCCGGGTCCCTCATGATCGCCGTGTGGCACCGCCTCCGGCAAACCTGAGAGCCGCACGCCGTCGCGGCTCCGCACAGAGCGCAGCCCGGCGTGGTCACGCTCCGCCGCGGACGTCGATCCTGGTCACTCGTGCCGCGCCTGCCCGTTCAGGTGAACCGAGGAACCACGTGGCCGGGCCACCTCGGGGCCGACGCGGCTCATGCCCTCGATCTCGCCGCCGAATCATGGTCGACCCTCGTCGCACACCCGCAACCAGGCGCGCGCGATCGCCGGGCGTCAATCCCGATGCGCGTCCACCGCCGCCAGGTCCGCGGCCAGGGCGACCGTCTGCTCCCGCCAGCGCCGCAGATCGGTGACGCTCGGCGCGAGTTCGTAGTCGTGGTGGTGGGCGGCGCGCGAGAGGGCGGCCCAGAGCACCGCCACGCGCGCCGCCACCTCCGGTCCCGCGAAGGCGCGCAGCGCGATCAACTGCGCCCGCATCGGGCAGCGGATCAGCGCGGGCGCCAGGCGCAGCCACAGGTCGTCCACGGCCTGTTCCAGGGCGATCCGCAGAATCCAGGCGGTCGCCCGCGACCACAAGCCGCCCGCGTCGGTCACCGATCCGCCGAGCAGCAGATCGACGGTCTCCAGCCGCTCGGCGACCGACGGCCGATTCGCCCGCGGCGGGTGCGCGCCGTTCTTCCGCCGCTGCCCGTGCCGGGAACCACGGCCGCCCTCCGCGGGCCCGCGGCGCGCGCCGACCGGCCGACGCCGCCCGCTCATCGGCGCTTCACCGAACCAGCCACGCGACGAACTTCTCCGTCTCACCGATCAGCTCGCGCATGTCGCGCCCGATCGGCACGTGCGCGCCCGCCGTGGCGTCGCGCAGGGCGTCCACCACCCACCGTCCTTCGCGCGCGATGAGGTTCTTGTTCAGGTCGTCGACCTTGCTGCCGACCCCGAACACCGCCAGCGCCACCTTCGCCCTGGTCGAGTGCGCGGCATCGATGTGGCGTTCCACCTCGTTGTGGTTCATGCCCGCGGCGAGCAGGGTGCGCCGCGCCCTGGCCAGACTGGCCGCCTCCACCGCCGAGCGGCAGCACGTGGCCACCAGTTCGTCGGCGATCGCCGCGGGCAACTGCGGGGTGCGCACCAAGGCGCGCGCGTCGTCCAGATAGCGGCGGATCGGGTCGCTGGACACCCGCACCTCGACCACCGAGCGGTCGCGGCGCTGCACCTCGAGCACGGTGGCGTCCAGCTGCATCCGCCGCACCGCCTCGGCGAGGCGCTCGTCATGGGTGAACACCACCACCTGACGGCTCCAGGCGACCGTGGCGAGCACTTGCGCCAAGCCGTCCACCTTGGCCGGGTCCATCGCCTGCACCGGGTCGTCGATCATGACGAAGCGGAACGGGCTCTCCTCCACCGTCGCTCGCGGCAGGAACAGCGACAGCCCGAGCGCGTGCAACTCGCCTTGGCTCATCACACCCAAGGCGGCGCCGTCCACCTCGTCCACGGTCACGTCCAGCAGGACGCGGCGCGCGGTGCCCGCGTTGCCCTGCAGGCGGATCGCGCCCAATTCGACGTTGCTCTGCTGCCGCAGCGTGCGCCAGACCCAGCGCGCCGTCGTTTCCAGCGGCGTCATGCGTTCACCGCGCAGCCCAGCGGTGGCCGACTTCAGCCAGTCCTCGGCCTTCTTCACCGTGCGCAGTTCCGCCGCGTGCGCGGCCACCTCGCGGGCGCCATCCAGCCAGGCCACGATCCGCGGCACCAGGGGCGTCCACACCTCGTCCAAGCGGTCGAGCTCCTTGCGGGTGCCCTGCTGCAGCAAGTCGAGTTCGTCGACCAGCCGCGCGTGCGCGACGCGCAGACGTTCAGGCAGGTCAGGGGTGTATTCGGTGGTGGTGAGCGCGGCCCAGTCGGCCCAGGCCCTGCGCACCGCCGTGGTGTCCACCGACGGAGGATTGCGCGGATCGAAATCAAGTTCGGCGGGAACGAGGTCGGGAAGCGCCCGCGCGGCCCGCACGGCGTTGCCGAGCTCGATGCGGGCGGTGGTGAGCGCGTCCACCCGGGCGGCCAGCCGCTCGATGGCCGCGTCGGTCTCGCGTACCCACGCCTCGTCGAGTGCGCCGCGGCCGCACACCGGGCACGGGCAGGTTCCACTCGCCGCCTGGTGCTCGCGCGCTTTGCGCAGCAGGTCGAGCAGGCGCAGATCGGCTTCGGCGTCGGCGGTGGCGCCCTGTGCGAGGGCAGCGCCGCACGCCTCGAGCCGGGCTGCCACGGCTTGCACTTCGGCGTCGTCGGGCAGCGCGAGCCGCACGATCGCGCGCAGGCCGTCCGGTCCGGCCGGGTCGTCCACCACACCCAGCACTTCACGGCCCACGGCCGCCAGATCCGGCTGGGCGGGCCGCAGCAGCCCGGCCACCCGGACCGCGCGGTCGTCGGCCACCGACGCCAGCAGCTCCAGCAGCTCCAGCCGTTCCTGACGCGAATCCCGCACGGCGCGTTCCAGTTGCAGCCGGCGCATCCGGATCCGCTCCTGCGCCAGGGTGAGCTCGTCGAGCCCGAGCAGTTGGTGCAGCGCGTCGAACAGGTCGCTCGGCTTCCCGTCCACCAGCGCACCGAGCTCGCTGTAGGAAAGGAACGGGCGGTAGAGCTCGAGCTGTGCCGCCCAGCGATCGGTGTCGAATACGCTCGGCGACGCGGGCGGATACCGCTGGGTCCAGTGCGCGTCCGACAGATCCGCGCCGGGCGCCCATTCCTTGGTGATGGTGAGCCGGGGCGCGTCGCCCGCGGTGAGCAGCTCCAGCTCGATGCGCGCGGCCGCGCCCTCGTGCAGGTTGCGCCAGCCTTCTCGCCAGGCCGCCGATCGGCCGTCCCAGCGGCGGTTACCGCCGGTCAGGGCCAATTCGGCGGCCTCGGCGAAGCTGGATTTACCGCTGCCGTTGCGACCGACCACGAGCGTGAGACCCGGACCGGGCGGCAGTTGGAGCGTCGTCTCCGGACCGATGCCGCGGAAGCCGCACACCCGGATAGCGCTGAGGAAGATCCCGGAGTGATCGAATGTCGTTGTCGCGTCATCCGATTCGGCGGCGCCGAGAGCGCGCAGGACGGTCCGGGTGACCGAGGGCGTGACCGCCGGGTCCTCCCCGAGGCGCCGGGTCACCACCTCCGAGAGCCGGGGCGTGGCGTCCGCGGGACCGGCGGCCTGGACAGCGTCGGGATCCAGGCGCATGCGAAAAATCCCCTCCACCATCGAGCCGCACACGCCTCCGACCCCGTGCGCGGCGCCTTGTCGAAGCTGTGCGAAACGCTACCCGATCACGTTCGAATCGCACACCGCGCCCATGCGAATCTGCCCGCGGGGATGGAAATATGGTCATCGAAACGCCTGCGCCGCGTCTCGATGTCCACCCCTCGCGCCAACCCCGGCGGGCAGCCTCGATGGTGTCGACACCCGTTCCGGGTGGCTCGGTCGAGCCGAACAGGACAGAATGCCAGAGCGCCCCGATCAGCGCAAGATCGTCCGATCGGCGAATATGACGCCGGGGCAAGCGGTTCCGTTCCCGGCGCGGCACCGGCGGCCGCACTTGTCGGTGCGCTGGGGTAGAAATCCGGTCAACCGAGCAACGAAGGAAGCGATGAGGCACCACCGAGCCGGAGCCGCGCGATGACGACGCCGTGGACCGAAGACCAGGTCACGGCGTTGGCGCCGGACGCGAGTTCGCTGTCGGCGGCGCGCAAGCTGGTGAACCGCTGGCACGAGAGCGGGCAACACGGCGCGGCGCTGTGGGGTCGGTGCCAAGGCAGCGGGGCCACGCCGTACCAGACGATCGTCGACCTGTCCGGTCCGGCGTACCGGTGTTCGTGCCCGAGCCGCAAGTTCCCCTGCAAGCACGCACTGTCGCTGTTGCTGCGCTGGGCCGCGGGCGAGGTCGCCGCGACCGCGGAGCCCGCGGACTACGCGGCGTCGTGGATCGGCGGACGCGCGGCGCGCGCCGCGACCGCCGACCGCACCCGCACCCCGAACCCGGCCACCGCCGAACAGCGGCGGGTACGAGTGACCGCGGGGCTGGAGGAACTCGACGTCTGGCTCGGTGATCAGGTGCGCACCGGGCTCGCGCAGGCCGATCGCTCCTATCGCGCCTTCGAGGCCGTCGCCGCCAGGATGGTCGACGCTCAGGCCCCTGGGCTCGCCTCCGCCTTGCGCAGGCTCCCGACAGCCGTGGCCACCAGGACCGACTGGCCCGACGTGGTGCTGCGGGAATACGCGCGGATGCACCTGCTGATCGCCGCACATCGGCAGCTCGACGCGGTAGCGCCCGCACTGCGCGCCAGCATCCGAACGCACGTCGGATACCCCAGCCCGGCCGAGGCGGTGCGCGCCGAAGCTCCGGTCCGGGACCGATGGATGGTGTTCGGCCTGCGGATCACCGAGGAAGAACGCCTCTACACCCGCCGTGCCTGGCTGTACGGGCGGGAAACCGGGCGCTGGGCGCTGGTGGTCGATCATTCCTTCGGTTCGCCCGGCTTCCCGGCCGACGTTCCCGCGCTCGGGCAACTGGCCGACGCCGAGCTGCATTTCTATCCGGGCGCCGCACCGCTGCGAGCACTGTGGGGTGAACGGCACGGCGCCGCCGAACCCTTCACCACAATGCCCGCCGAAGCCGGCCGGGCCGCCACGATCGCCGCCGCGCTGGGCGCGCACGCGTCCGCGCTGGGCGCCGACCCGTGGCTGCGTTCATGGCCGATGCTGCTGGCCCGCGTGGTACCCACCCGGACCGAACAGGGTTGGTACGTCACCGAATCCGACGGCACGGCGCTGCCGATCCGACCGGGCGAACAGCCTTGGACGCTGATGGCCGTCTCCGGCGGTCACCCCGTGACCGTGGTCGGCGAGTGGAGCCCCGACGGGTTGGCGCCGATTTCGGTGTTCACCGCGGGCGAGGTGACCGACCTGACGCCCACCGAAACCTTCGGCCGCGACGCGCCCCGTCCGCCTGCCGGGTCGTCCGCGAGCGCGGACCTCACCTCCGTCGCGCTGCTGGGCACCGCGCGCCGGGCCCCGGATCTCACCGCGCTGGCGCCCCCGATCGCGCGCGCTGCCGAGCGATTGCCGATAGACCCCGCGTTGCGGCTGCTCGAATCCGCGGCGCTGCACGACCTTTTCCGCCGGGGCGGGGTCGCGCCCGCCACCGCGGCGGCACCGGAAGCCGCGGCGGACGATCCGCGCCCGATGCTGCCGCGCCCGGCAGCCGCCCGCTTGGCGCGCATGCTGCGGGAGCGCTCGGCATTCCTTCCCGAGTGGTTCGACGCGGCAGCGCCGCACGACTATCGGGCCCCGGACGCGCTCTGCGAGCAACTGCTCGAGCACGCGAAGATCAACGCCACCTTGCGGGAGCCGCTGCTGCGCCTGGCGGGCACTCGGGGCAGCTGGCTGGCGGCCCGGCATCCGGACTGGCACGACCTGGTGCGGCACCCGTCGCCCGCGTCCGAACGCTCCACGGACACCTGGCTGTTCGGTCAGCCCGCCGAGCGGCGCGACTGGCTCGCCGCCCTCCGGCGCGACGACGCCGAGGCGGCCAGGACGACGCTCACCGCGGCGTGGCCGAAGGAAACCGGGCCGCTGAAGGCCGAACTGCTGGCCCTGCTCGCCGACGGACTCGGGCCCGACGACGAGCCCCTGCTGGAAACGGCGCTGGACGACCGGCGGGCGGACGTGCGCCGCACCGCCGCCGGACTGCTCGCGCTGCTCCCGGAATCGGCGTTCAGCCTGCGCATGCGCGGCCGGGCGAGCGCGTGGCTGCGCGCCGAGCACCGGATGCTGCACACACACGTCGTTCTCGCTCTTCCCGACGCGCTCGACGCCGCCGCGCAGCGCGACGGAATCAGCGATCGCACAACCGAATTCGCCTACCGCTGGAACGGCGCGCCCGACGTGTCCGCGGCGCGGCTGCGGCAGGTGGTCGCCGCGACTCCACTGACGCACTGGACCGGTGTGCTGGGCACGCCGCAGCAGGCGGTCCGCGCCACCATCGAGGACCGGTTCCGCCAGCCGGTCTTCGACGGCTGGGTGGACGCCGCACTGGCCCAGCGCGATTCGGCGTGGGCGCGGGCGCTGTTCGAAGCCGGTGTGCCCACCGACCTGGCGATGTTGCGCAGGCGCGAGCTGTTCGCGCTGCTGCCGCTGCGGGACCGGACCGCGCACCTGGGGCGGCTGGACGGCTCGTGGCTCTCGGAGATCGAGGCGCTGCTGCCCGCGATGGGCCATCCGTGGCCGGAAGCGCTCGCCCAGCACGTGGTCCTGCTGCTCTTCGAACGGGCGCGGGCGGCGGCGCGCCGTCCCGAGACGCACGGCGCGTCGCCGAACGCGCACCGATCGCTGCTCGCCACGGCCGCCGTCCACCTCCCGATCACCGCCGCGGGCAGCCTGTCCGCGGTGGCCCGCCGATGCGACGATCCCGCCTGGGAGCGCGCCTTCGACCAGCTCGCCCACGATCTCAACCACCGCTCGATGATGCTCGAGGAGTTGCAGTGACGACCACCGACCCCACACCGGCCCTGCTTCGTCCGCACGCCGAGCAGGCGTACGCCGACGAACTGCGCGCCCTCGCCGCCGCCGACGACCGGACCCGCCCGCCCTCGTGGCGGTTGTCGCCCTGGGCGGTGGTCACCTACCTGCTCGGCGGCACCCTCGGCGACGGCACCGTGATCACCCCGAAGTACGTCGGCCCGCGCAGGCTGATGGAAGTGGCGGTCGCGACGCTGGCCACCGACCGCGCGCTGCTGCTGCTCGGCGTGCCCGGCACCGCCAAAACCTGGGTCTCGGAACATCTTTCCGCCGCCATCAGCGGCGCCTCGACGCTGCTGGTGCAGGGCACCTCGGGCACCGCCGAGGAGGCGATCCGCTACGGCTGGAACTACGCGCGGTTGCTCGCGGAAGGACCGAGCGACGCTGCGCTGGTGCCGTCGCCGGTGCTCAACGCCATGCGGACGGGTTCCATCGCCCGGATCGAAGAGCTCACCCGCATCCCCTCGGACGTGCAGGACGCGCTGATCACCATCCTGTCCGAGAAGACCCTGCCGGTGCCCGAACTCGGCCGCGAAGTGCAGGCGGCCAAGGGCTTCAACGTCATCGCCACCGCCAACGACCGCGACCGCGGGGTGAACGAACTGTCCTCCGCGTTGCGCCGCCGCTTCAACACGGTGGTGCTGCCGCTGCCCGCGAGCGAGGACGAGGAGGTCGCCATCGTCAGCAGGCGGGTCGAGCAGCTCGGCTCCGCACTGGAACTGCCCACCGTGCCCGCCGCGGCCGAGGAGGTGCGGCGAGTGGTGCGGGTCTTCCGCGAGCTGCGTTCGGGCAGCACCGCCGACGGCCGCACCAAGCTCAAGTCGCCGTCCGGGACGTTGTCCACGGCCGAGGCGATCTCGGTGATCACCAACGGCATCGCGCTCTCGGCGCACTTCGGCGACGGCGTGCTGCGCGCCTCGGACATCGCGGGCGCGGTGCTCGGCTCGGTGATCAAGGACCCGGTGGCCGACGCGGTGGTGTGGACCGAATACCTGGAGGCCGTGGTCCGCGAGCGGCCCGACTGGGCGGATTTCTACCGCGCCTGCCGGGAGGTCACCGGGTGACCTCTCCCGCCGAATCCGCGCCGGTGACCAGGGTTTTCGGCATCCGCCACCATGGTCCCGGCTCGGCGCGCTCGCTGCGGCTGGCGCTGGCGGCGTTCCGGCCCGACCTGATTCTCATCGAGGGGCCCTCCGACGCCGATCCCCTGGTGGGCTACGTCGCGGCCGAGGGGATGACGCCGCCGGTCGCGCTGCTGGCGTACGTTCCCGACGCACCCGCCAAAGCCGCGTTCTGGCCGTACGCGGTGTTCTCCCCCGAATGGCAGGCACTGCGGTACGCCGTGGACCACGACGTGCCCGTGCGATTCTGCGACCTGCCCGCGTCGATAGTGCTCGCCACCGAGGACGAACCCGGCGACCGCTTCGATCCCCTCGCCGCGCTCGCCGAGGCGGGCGGCTACGACGACGCCGAACGCTGGTGGGACGCCGTCGTCGAATCCGTGCCCGACGCCGACGCGTTCGACCCGATCACCGAAGCGATGGCCGCGCTGCGGGAATCCGCCGAGCAGGACCGCCCGGCGCACCACCCGCCCTCGGTCACCGGACCCGCGGATGACTACCCCGCGGCCGCTGCGGGGCGAGGTCGATCCGAGCGCGACCAACCCGCACCCGCACAACCGTCGCAAGATCAATCCGCGGACGACTCGGCTCCGGAGTTCGATTCGGTCGCGGAGGCGGTTGCCGAATCGGCCCCCGTACGAGAAGCGCCACCCGAGCCGATCGTCCTCGATGCGCACACCCTGCGACGCGAGGCCTACATGCGCCAGACGATGCGCAAGGCGCTGAAGGACGGAGCGGTCCGGCTGGCGGTGGTGTGCGGCGCGTGGCACGCGCCCGCGCTCACCGGCGCGCTCGGGCCCGCCGCACCCGACGCCCGGTTGCTCAAAGGGCTTTCGAAGGCCAAAGCCAAGCTCACCTGGGTGCCGTGGACACATTCACGGTTGTCCACGACCTCCGGCTACGGCGCGGGTGTCACCTCGCCGGGGTGGTACCACCACCTGTTCACCGAGACCGAACGACCGATCGCCCGCTGGCTGACGAAGGTCGCCGGTGTGCTACGCGCCCACGACCTGCCCGTCTCCAGCGCGCACGTCATCGAGGCGGTCCGGCTCGCCGACACACTCGCCGCGCTGCGCGGCCGCCCGCTCGCCGGGTTGTCGGAGGTCACCGAGGCCACCCGGTCGGTGCTGTGCGGCGGAGACGAGACGATGCTGCGGTTGGTGATCGGCGAACTCGTCGTCGGCGAGGCGCTCGGCGCCGTTCCCGAGCAGACGCCGACCGTGCCGCTGGACGCGGACCTGCGCGCCACCATCCGGACGCTGCGAATGAAGCAGGAGCCCTCGGCCCGCACCGTCGACCTGGATCTGCGCAAGGAACGCGAGGTCGAACGATCGCGCCTGCTGCACCGGCTGCGGGTACTGGGCGTCGACTGGGGCACGCTCACCACCAGCGAGGTGCGCAGCACCGGCACCTTCCGGGAAACCTGGACGCTGCGGTGGCATCCCGAGTACGCGATTTCGATCATCGAGGCCTCGCGCTGGGGCACCACCATCCGCACCGCGGCGGAGGCGAAGATCCTCGACACCGCGGGCCGCGCCGACCGCTCCGTCGGCGACCTCACCGCCGCACTGGAAGTCGCGCTGCTGGCCGACCTCGGCGGGGCCACCGACGGATTGATCGCCCGGCTGGAGTCCACGGCCGCGCTGGACCACGACGTCACCCACCTTCTCGCCGCGCTGCCCGGCCTGATCCGCACACTGCGCTACGGCGATGTGCGCGGCACCGACACCAAGGCGCTGGCCCACGTCGCCGATGGCCTGCTGGTGCGCATCTGCGCGGGCTTGTCCGCCGCGGTCACCGGGTTGGACACCGACGCCGCCACCGAACTGCGCGGCCTGCTGGACGCGGCGCACACCGCGATACACACCAGGGACGACGGCTGGGCCACCGGCGAGTGGCTGGCCGCCCTGCGCCGCGTCGCCGACCGCGACGACGTGCACGGCGCGCTCGTGGGACGAGCCGTCCGCCTGCTCGCCGACGCGGGCCGCATCGATGACGCCGAATCCGCGCGCAGACTGTCCGCGGCCCTGTCGGTGGGCGCCACCGCCGCGGCGAAGGCGGCGTGGGTCGACGGGTTCCTCGGCGGCCGTGGCCTGCTGCTGGTCCACGATCGGGAGCTGTTGCGGCTCATCGATGATTGGTTGCGCGGGCTCGGGGACGACACGTTCGTCGAGACGTTGCCGCTGCTGCGCCGGACCTTCGGCGCGTTCGAATCGGGTGAGCGCCGCGCGATCGGACAGGCCGTCCGCGACGGCGGGTCCGTGGCCGCCGCGTCGGCCGTCGCGGGCATCGACGCGGACCGAGCCACAGCCGCGGTGCGCACCGCGGCGGAGATCTTGGGGGTCACGGTATGAGCGATCGGGCAGCGGGGCGAGGACACGGCATGAGCGACGACGCACAGTCCCGCCGTTGGCGATTGGTGCTCGGCGCGGCTGCGGAGGAAGGGCTCGGCGGGCTGGGTTCCGGCGCGGACGCGGCCATGGACCGGGCGCTGTCGGCGCTGTACAACACCGATGACGAGACCTCGCCCGGCAAGCGCACCGGTGGTTTGCAAGGTTCCGCGCCGCGCGTGGCCCGCTGGCTCGGCGACATTCGCAGCTACTTCCCCGCCACCGTCGTCGAGGTCATGCAGCGCGACGCCGTGGAGCGACTGGATCTCACGCAGTTGCTGCTGGAGCCGGAACTGCTCGAGGCGGTGGAGCCGGACGTGCACCTGGTCGGCACGTTGCTGAGCCTGAACCGGGTGATGCCCGAGACCACCAAGGCGACCGCGCGCATGGTGGTGGAGAAGGTGGTGCGGGAGATCGAGCAGCGCGTCGCGGCGCACACTGTCACCGCGGTCTCCGGTGCGCTGAACCGCGCCGCCCGCGTCACCCGGCCGAAATTGCGCGATATCGACTGGAACCGCACTATTCGCAAGAACCTCGCCACCTACCTGCCCGAGCACCGCACCGTGGTACCCGAACGGCTGGTCGGCTACGGCCGCAAGGCGCAGGCGGTGCGGCGCGACGTGGTGCTGGCCATCGACCAGTCCGGTTCGATGGCCGCCAGCGTGGTGTACGCGTCGGTGTTCGGCGCGGTGCTGGCCTCGATGCGGTCGCTGCGCACGTCGCTGGTGGTCTTCGACACCGAGATCGTCGACCTGACCGACAAACTCGACGACCCGGTGGACGTGCTGTTCGGCACGCAACTCGGCGGCGGCACCGACATCAACCGGGCCCTCGCCTACTGCCAGTCCTTGGTCACCCGCCCGGCCGACACGTTGTTCGTCCTGATCTCCGACCTCTACGAGGGAGGTATCCGCGACGAGATGCTGCGCCGCGTCCGCTCGATGCAGGAGTCCGGCGTGCAGGTCGTCGTGCTGCTCGCCCTCTCCGACGACGGCGCCCCCGCCTTCGATCACGACAACGCCGCGGCCCTCGGCGCGCTGGGCATCCCGGCTTTCGCCTGCACGCCCGACAAATTCCCCACCCTGTTGGCCGTGGCCCTGGACCGCGGCGATGTCCAATCCTGGGCAAACGCCAACGCCGCGCACCATTAGCGCGGCACTTCCGATGTCCGGGGTCTGGCGACAGTCGGTTCTGCTACAGCTCGCGGCGATGGCCTCGACAGCGTATGCACAGGTCATAGTTCCTCCGCATCGGAGAAGTTGATGTCTCGGACTCGAACCCGCGGCGTTTCCGACGCCGACACACAGGAGACCACCGCGCCATCGGAGCTGGTAGCCCTATGTGGGAATCCCAAATACTTGCTGAAAATCCCAGCTTGCAGCCCAGTGCTCATGTAAGGATTCCCAGAGCGGGTGTACAAGACCACTTCGGAGGGGGAACGCAAGGTCAGAGGCCGGTAGCACGCTTCCACGGCGCCAGCTCGGTCGCTACCTGCGAGAGGCGCGCGAATCGATCGGCCTCACTCTTGTCGAGGCCGCCCAGTTGATGCAATGGGGGAAGTCCACTTTGCAGCGACTCGAGAAGGGGCAAACCGAGAAGATCCGTACGCACGACATCGTGTTGCTAGGCGAGATCTATCAATTGAAGCCGGAGGAGACCGCCGACCTGGTGGCGCTGGCCGAACAGACGGCGGTGAAGAACTGGTGGCACGACTACGGTTCGCTGATCTCACCGAACTTCGATGTTTACATGGGCCTGGAGTCGTCGGCTCGCGAGATGATGATGTTCCAGTCGTCCGCCATACCTGGCATCCTTCAGACTGCCGACTACGCACGCACTCTCGATCGCCTGTTCTTTCCCGACGATACCGGGGAAGAACTCGACAGACGGGTAGAGCTTCGCTTGCGTCGGCAAGGGGCGATCACCCGTAGAACGAACCCGGCCAAGCTGACGGCGATCCTGCACGAGTCGGCATTGCGCACAGTTGTCGGCTCTCCGAAGGTGACGGAAGCCCAAAATCGCCACCTTGCCGATCTGAGCACGAGGCCGAACATCGATATCCGGGTGCTTCCCTTCCGGGCCGGACTGCCGGTTGGATGGTCCACTGGCCCCTTCGTCATCCTGAACTTCGCACTGAACAGCAAAGGCGTGCCGATCGAACCCACCTTGGTCTATGCCGAGGCCTTCACCGGTGCGATGTACTTCGAGGACGCCGGTGATGTAGACAGATACCGTGACGCATACAGGATCCTCCTGCGCGCGGCGATGGAAGACCGGCCGAGTCGAGACCTGATGCGCGAGATCGCACGAAGCAGCAAGGGAGTATGAACGTGAACGTCGACCTATCCGCAGCACAGTGGTTCAAGAGCAGCCACAGCGGCGGAGGACAAGAGTGTGTAGAGGTCGCGTGGCTGGACGGCGGCATGGTCGGCGTCCGCGACTCGAAGAACCCGACCGGCCCCGCGCTGGTGTTCTCCCCCGGCGACTGGATTGGCTTCACTGCTGGCGTGGCGGGCGGCGAGTTCACTCGCGCTGGGTAACACGAAGAGGACTCCAGAGTGGAGACCAACCCATCCGGAGCCCCCCCTAGTTCAAGAGCAGCCACAGCGGCGGAGGACACGAGTGCGTGGAGGTCGCGTGGGTGGACGGCGACATGGTCGGCGTCCGCGACTCGAAGAACCCAGTACACGACCGGCAACGCGTAGATCCCGAGGTTGGGGCCGGAAGCTGGTCCTCATCGCCACTGAGCAGGAGCCCGTGCGGCGCACAGTGGCTGTGCGCCGCACGGTCTTTCAGAGATCGGCGATGGCAGCGAGCGGCGGCGTGCGCGCCGCGCGCACCGCGGGCCAGAGGGCGGCCAGCACCCCGACGACCGCCGAGCTGACCAGGACGAGCACGAGCTGGTTCCACGGGATGGCGATCTGGTCGAGGCCGAAGTCGCGCAGCGTGCGCAGGAAGCCGACCCCGAGGCCGAGCCCGAGCACCATGCCGACGATCGCGCCGAACACCGCGATGAGCATCGACTCCAGATAGATCGTGCGGCGCACCTGGGCACGCTGCATACCGACCGCGCGCAGCATGCCGATCTCCCTGCGCCGCTCCACCACCGACAGCGCGAGCGTGTTGACGATGCCCAGGATGGCGATCACCACCGCCAAGGCGAGCAGACCGTACAGGATGGCCAGCAGGGTGTTGATCTGCTTGCCCTGCGCGCCTTTGAACTCCTCGCGGTCCTGCACCTGCACCACGACGAACCGCTCGGTGGCCTTCTCCAGGTCGGCGCGCATCTGGGTGATGTTCGCGCCCGGCTGCGCCTTGATCAGCACCAGGAAATTGGTCCGGAAGTTGAGCGGGACCACCTCGTCGTAGACGGTCTGCGACACCACCATCGGACCGAGCAGCGGGTTCTTCTTGTACAGGCCGGTCACCGTGAGCGGAACCTTCTTGCCGTCGACGCTGGTCGGGGTCACCTGGTCGCCGACCTTCCAGCCACGGTCGGAGGCCTCGTCTTCCGACACGAGCACGTCGCGGGCCCCGAGCGTGTCGCTGCCGCGCACGATCTCGTAGTTCAGCACGCCGTTCAGCGGCCCGTCCGGCGATGTGGCGAACACCTGCTCGTCGCCGAGCTTGAAGCCGGCACCTCGCATCCCCACCGCTTGCTGCACTCCGGGCACGTCGGTGCGGGCGGCGTCGGCCGCAGCGAACGGCACGCCGAGCAACTGCGGTCCCGCCAGCACGTAGTCGGCTCGCACACCCTTGTCCACCAGCACACCGACGCTGGCCTTCGCCGACGCGCCCAGCATGCCGATCGCCGAGACGAGCATCAGCCCGAGGGTGAGCGCGAACGCGGTCGCGGCCGTGCGGCGGGGATTGCGCGACGCGTTGTTGCGCGCCATGCGGCCGATCGGCCCGAACGGGCGCACCAGCACCCCGAGCCCGCCGACCACCGGCCGCGACAGCGCCGGCGCGGCGAGCAGCACCGCGAAGATCAGGCCGAGCGCGCCGACCCCGACCGTGGCGGCCGCCGTGCCGCCGGTGCGCTGCGCACCCAGCACGACGAAGCCCACGCCGAGCACGGCGAGCGCCACACCGGAGGCGGTCCGCCAGCGCAGCGACTCGCCGGTGGACGCGAACTCCTCGCGCATGGCTTGCACAGGTGGGATCCGCGCGGCGCGGCGTGCGGGGGCGTAGGCGCTCACCACCGTCACCACGAGACCGACCAGCAGTCCGACCACGATGGTGCGTGGACGCACCGCCATCGATCCGGTCGGCAATCCGAGGTCGAACGCGTTCAGCACCGCCGACAATCCGAACGCGAGCGCGACGCCGGCCGCGAGACCGATCAGGCTGCCGATCAAGCCGATGACGAACGCCTCGGCCACCACCGACCGGCCGACCTGCTGCCTGCTCGCGCCCACCGCGCGCAGCAGCGCCAGCTCCCGCAAACGCTGCGCGACGATCATCGAGAAGGTGTTGTAGATGATGAACGTGCCGACGATCAGCGCGATCGCACCGAAGGCGAGCAGGAAGTAGTTGATGAAGTTGAGCGCGTTGGAGACTTCCTTCTTCAGGTCCGCGCGCACCTGGTCGCCGTTCTGCACCTTGTAGCCCGGCAGCTCCCTGGCCAGGTTGTCACGCAGTTCGTCGCCGGGAATGCCGGTGGCCGCGAGGTCGACGTAGGCGACGTGCAGTCCGTCGGTGAACAGCTTGCGCGCCTGCGTGTCGTCGAACAGCACCCCGATGAAACCGCCGGTGTCGGACGGCACCTCGTAGATCCCGGTGAGGGTCACGTCGATGGGATCGGCCTGGGAGGGGATGAGGATCTTGGTGCGGTCGCCGACCTTGAGCCCGGCTCGCTCGGCGCCGCCGGTGTTGAGCGCGATCTCGCCGGACCGGGCGGGCGGGACGCCCTGCAAAAACTTCTCCGGCTCCGCGACGGCCTTCCCCGGCGGCAGATACGACTTGCCGAGCGTAGGCACCCCGCCGGTCTGCACGGCTTTCTTGCCCGCCGGATCGAGCAGGACCACCGGTCCGTTCACGCTCGGCGCGACGGTGCGCACGCCGGGATACTTCACCAGCTCGTCCACCACGTTGTTCGGAATGCCCTGTGCCTGGCGCTCTTTCGGGCTCACCCGGACGTCGACGCCCTTCGCCTCGCCGGCGAAAATCCCGTCGAAGGTGCTCTGCAGCGTATCGGTGAACACGAACGAGCCCGCGATGAACGCGGTGCCGAGTACCACCGACAACAGCGTCAGCGCGAGCCGCACTTTGTGCGCGGCCAGATTGCGCAGCGCCACCTTCCGCATCGGACTTGCGGCCATCACACCCGCCCCCGAATCTTCCGCGACGACCCGGTCACGCCTGCTCCAACGCTTTCATCCGGTCGAGCACGGTGTCGGAGGTCGGATCACGCATCTCGTCGACGATGCGTCCGTCGGCCAGGAACACCACCCGGTCGGCGAACCCGGCCGCGTGCGGTTCGTGGGTGACGATCACGACCGTCTGCCGGAACTCGTCCACCGCGGCGCGCAGGATCGACAGCACCTCCTCCGAGGCGCGCGAGTCCAGGTTGCCGGTCGGCTCGTCGCCGAAGATGATCTCCGGCTTGCCCGCGAGGGCACGGGCGCAGGCCACCCGCTGCTGCTGACCGCCGGACAGCTCGCTGGGACGGTGGGTGAGCCGATCGACCAGCCCGAGCCGCTTCAGCACCGTGTCCAGCCACTCCTGGTCGGCCTTGCGCCCGGCGATGTCCAGCGGCAACGTGATGTTCTCCAGCGCGGTGAGCGTCGGCACCAGGTTGAACGCCTGGAAGACGAACCCGATCCGGTCCCGCCGCAGACGCGTCATCTGCTTGTCGGACAGGGTGGTCAGGTCGGTGTCGCCGATGCGGACGGCGCCGGAACTGGCGCTGTCCAGCCCGGCCAGGCAGTGCATCAGGGTCGACTTGCCCGATCCCGACGGGCCCATGATCGCGGTGAACTCCCCCTTCGCGAACTCGGCCGACACTCCGTCCAATGCCCTGACCTGGGTGTCACCCGATCCGTAGACCTTGGTCAGTTCGATAGCGTGGGCCGCGACATCGGTCGGAGCCGCCCTGTCGGCGATCTCGGCGCCCAAAGCTTGCGAAGTCATGCCGTCCAGTCTTACCGGCTCAGCTCCCGCACGCCATCAGGGAAGACCCTGTGTTTCGCGGTATGCCGCCGCAGGCTCCGCTAGGGGCGCTCCGTACCGACGACCCACTCGAAGGCCGATGCTTTCGATCGGGCGCCTTCCAGTGCGCGCGATCGGTTGGGCTCGCCGAGTTCGGCGAGCAGTTCCTCCGACAGGGTCGCCAGCGAGGCCAGTGTCGCGGGATCGAACCAATCCGGCCGGGTGGCGAAGAGGATGTCCTCGGAGGCGGTGTTGCCGCTCGCACCCGGGGCGAAGGGGCAGCCGCCGAGTCCGCCGAGAGCGCCGTCGACCATGTCCGCGCCGGCCGCGACCGCGGCGAGGGTGTTGGCCACGCCCATCCCCCAGGTGTCGTGGCCGTGGAAGACGATGCGTCGCGGGGGCGTGCGGTCGCGCACCGCGGCGACCAGCGCGGCGACCTGGCCGGGATGGGCCTGTCCCAGCGTGTCGGCCAGGACGATGTCGTCCGCGCCCTCGGTGCGCGGATCGCGGGCGATGGCCAGCACCCGCTCGGGGTCGACCGGGCCGTCGAAGGGGCAGGTGAAAGCCGTCGCCAAACACAACTGGATCGACCCGTCCACCCCGCGGGCCAGGCGCACCGCGTCGGGCATGGCGGCGAGGCTGTCGGCGGTGTCGCGTCCGATGTTCGCCCGATTG
>NZ_BAFP01000112.1 GCF_000308455.1 Nocardia abscessus NBRC 100374
CGCGGCGGGTGGGCTGCGGACCGCCGTCCGCGCCGTACTCTTCGGCGTCGCTGTGCACCGCTGCCCGGCCGCCCTCGTCGGGCCCGGAGTAGCTGAAACCGCGCGGGGCGGTGTCATCGATGCCCCTGGCGCGCAGGGCCGCCGGTGCGGCGTGCCCGTTCGCGGCAGGCGCCTCCTCGGTGGGCAGCGGACGCGGGGCGGCCATCGCGCCGACCGGCGAACGCAGGCCGGGGCCGACCTCGACGCCTTCCGGCTGCGGCTGCTGCACCTCGACCGGCAGGTTGAACAGGAAGCCGACCGACTCCTCCTTGAGGCCGTCCAGCATGGCGGTGAACATGTCGAAGCCCTCGCGCTGGTACTCCACCAGCGGATCGCGCTGCGCCATCGCGCGCAGGCCGATGCCCTCCTTGAGGTAGTCCATCTCGTAGAGGTGCTCGCGCCACTTGCGATCCAGCACCGACAGCAGCACCTGGCGTTCCAGATTGCGCATGCTGCCCTCGCCCGCGAGGCCGTCGATCTCGGCCTCCCGGCGCTCGTAGGCGTCGTGCGCGTCGTCCAGGAGTGCTTCGAGCAGTTCCTCGCGGGTCAGCTCGCCCGCCTCACCGACCTCGGTCTCGCCGGTCAGGTCCCGGTAGTCCAGGCTCACCGGGTACAGCGTCTTCAGCGCTGTCCACAGTTTCTCCAGATCCCAGTCCTCGACGTAGCCCTCGGAGGTGGCGCCGTCCACGTAGGCGCTGACCACATCGGTGATCATGCCCTGGACCTGGCCCTCCATGTCCTCACCGCGCAGGATCCGGTTGCGCTCGCCGTAGATGACGGTGCGCTGCTGGTTCATCACCTCGTCGTACTTGAGCACGTTCTTGCGGATCTCGAAGTTCTGCTGCTCGACCTGTGTCTGCGCGCTCTTGATGGCCTTGGACACCATCTTCGCCTCGATCGGCACGTCGTCGGGCAGGTTCAGCCGGGTCATGATCGCCTCCAGAGCGGCCCCGTTGAACCGCCGCATCAGCTCGTCGCCCAGCGACAGGTAGAAGCGGGACTCGCCCGGGTCGCCCTGGCGACCGGAGCGGCCGCGCAACTGGTTGTCGATGCGGCGCGACTCGTGCCGCTCGGTGCCGAGCACGTAGAGGCCGCCCGCATCGCGGACCGCGTCGGCGTCCTCGGCGGTCTGGGCCTTGACCTGGTCCAGCGTGGGCAGCCAGGCGCGCTCGTACTCCTCCGGCGTCTCGACCGGGTCGAGACCCTGCTTGCGCAGCAGGATGTCGGCGATGATGTCCGGGTTGCCGCCGAGCACGATGTCGGTACCGCGACCGGCCATGTTCGTCGCGACGGTCACCGCGCCCGGCCGACCGGCCTCGGCGATGATCTCCGCTTCCTTCTCGTGGAACTTCGCGTTCAGCACGTTGTGCGGGATGCCGCGCTTGGTGAACTGCTTGGACAGGTACTCCGAGCGCTCGACGCTGGTGGTACCGATCAGCACCGGCTGGCCGTTCTCGTGCCGCTCGGTGACGTCGTCGACCACGGCGGAGAACTTGGCCTCCTCGGTCTTGTAGATCAGGTCGGACTGGTCGGCGCGGACCATCGGCTTGTTGGTCGGGATGGGCACCACGCCGAGGTTGTAGATCTGGTGCAGCTCGGCGGCCTCGGTCTCGGCGGTACCGGTCATGCCGGAGAGCGTGTCGTAGAGGCGGAAGTAGTTCTGCAGCGTGATGGTGGCCAAGGTCTGGTTCTCCGGCTGGATCTCCACCCCTTCCTTGGCCTCGATCGCCTGGTGCATGCCCTCGTTGTAGCGGCGCCCGACCAGGATGCGGCCGGTGAACTCGTCGACGATGATCACCTCGCCGTCGCGGACGATGTAGTCCTTGTCGCGGGTGTAGAGCTCCTTGGCCTTGATGGCGTTGTTCAGGTAGCTCACCAGCGGCGAGTTCGCGGCCTCGTACAGGTTGTCGATGCCGAGCTGGTCCTCGACGAACTCGACGCCCGCTTCGTGCACGCCGATGGTGCGCTTCTTGATGTCGACCTCGTAGTGCAGGTCCTTCTTCAGCAGCGGCGCGATGCGCGCGAACTCGGCGTACCACTTCGAGGAGGCGTCGGCCGGGCCGGAGATGATCAGCGGGGTGCGGGCCTCGTCGATGAGGATGGAGTCGACCTCGTCGACGATGGCGAAGTTGTGCCCGCGCTGCACCAGGTCGTCCAGCGAGTGGGTCATGTTGTCGCGCAGGTAGTCGAAGCCGAACTCGTTGTTCGTACCGTAGGTGATGTCGGCGTTGTAGGCCGCTCGGCGCTGGGCCGGGCTCATGCCGGAAAGGATCACGCCGACCTCGAGGCCGAGGAACCGGTGCACGCGGCCCATCCACTCGGAGTCGCGCTTGGCCAGGTAATCGTTGGTGGTGACGACGTGCACGCCGTCGCCGCTGATCGCGTTGAGGTAGGCGGGAAGCACCGAGGTCAGGGTCTTGCCCTCACCGGTCTTCATCTCGGCGATATTGCCGGTGTGCAGCGCGGCGCCGCCCATGATCTGCACCTTGTAGTGCTTCTGGCTGAGCACGCGCCAGGACGCCTCACGCGCGACCGCGAACGCCTCGGCCATCAGCTGGCCGAGCGGATCGCTCGCGCCCTCTTCGACCATCTCGGCGTAGCGCTCGCGGAACTCGTCGGTCTTGGCCCGCAACTCCGCGTCGCTGAGATCCTCGTAGTCCGATTCGAGGGCGAGGACCTGGTCGGCGAAATGCGAGAGCCGCTTGACTATGCGGCCCTCACCGATCCGTAGCAACCTCGTCAGTGTCAGCGCAGGCACGGGTCTCGTCAGTCCTCTGGTCGGTGTGTCAAAACGTGTCGTCGGCCCCCGGGCCGGTGCGGCCCACGCGGTTGCGCGGAATCCGCTGCATGCTTCATGGTAATGGTCCGGCCGATGTGCAGCCCTGCAGGCTGTGTTTGTTTTTCCAGCGCCTGCGGCGCTGGGTGTTCGCGGCCCTCTTGTGGCTCGCGTCCGAGCGACCGCCGCTGGCGACTGCGTCGCGGACGCGGCGGCCGCTCGGACGCGAGCCGGGCCGCGAACGGC
>NZ_BAFP01000111.1 GCF_000308455.1 Nocardia abscessus NBRC 100374
GCCGCGTCCGCGACGCAGTCGCCAGCGGCGGTCGCTCGGACGCGAGCCACAAGGGGGCCGCGAACACCCAGCGCCGCAGGCGCTGGCAAACCGACACCGTGTGATGATGGACGAGTGAACTTCTGGCCAGCGCCCCATGTCGAGGTCCCCGTACATGCGACCGTGACCCTGCCCGGATCCAAATCGATCACGAACCGGGCGCTCATCCTGGCCGCCCTGGCCGACGGTCCCTCCACGATCACCGGCGCGCTGCGCAGCCGGGACACGAACCTGATGATCGCCGCGCTGCGCGCGCTCGGCGCGAACATCGAAGGCGCGCGCGACACCCTGACCGTCACCCCGGCGCCGCTGGGCGGCGGCACGGTCGACTGTGGCCTCGCGGGCACGGTGATGCGCTTCCTGCCGCCGGTCGCCGCGCTGGCGGCGGGCGATGTCGCGTTCGACGGTGACGAACAGGCCAGAATCCGCCCGCTGCGCACCATCCTGGACGCGCTGCGGGCGCTCGGCGCCGACGTCGACGGCGACACGCTGCCGTTCACCGTGCACGGCAAGGGCGCGCTGCGCGGCGGCACCGTGACGATCGATGCCTCCGGATCGTCGCAGTTCGTCTCCGGCCTGCTGCTGTCGGCCGCGCGCTTCGACGAGGGCCTGGTGGTACACCACGAGGGCAAGGCGCTGCCCTCGATGCCGCACATCGAGATGACCGTGGAGATGCTGCGCCACGCCGACGTGCGGGTACACGCGCCCGCGGACAGTTTCAAGGCGCAGACCTGGACCGTGGAGCACGGACCGATCCGCGCGGTGGACTGGGAGGTCGAGCCGGACCTGTCCAACGCCACCCCGTTCCTGGCCGCTGCCGCGGTCACGGGCGGCACGGTCAGCATCCCGCACTGGCCCCGGCTGACCACCCAGCCGGGTGACGTGATCCGCGAGATCCTCGTGCGCATGGGCGCGGAGGCGCGGATCTTCGACGGCGTGCTCACCGTGCACGGCCCCGACCGGCTCGCGGGCATCGACATCGACCTGCACGACGTGGGCGAGCTGACCCCCACCGTCGCCGCGCTGGCCGCGCTGGCCGACTCGCCGTCGGTGCTGCGCGGCATCTCCCATCTGCGCGGGCACGAGACCGACCGGCTGGCCGCGCTGTCCACCGAGATCAACCGGCTCGGCGGCAAGGTCACCGAGACCGACGACGGCCTGGAGATCCTGCCCACCGAGTTGCACGGCGGCAAATGGCATTCCTACGCCGACCACCGGATGGCCACGGCGGGAGCCATTCTCGGTCTCCGTGTGCCCGGCATCGAGATCGAGGACATCGGGACCACCGCCAAGACGCTGCCGAACTTCGTCGATCTCTGGGAGCGGATGCTCGAGCCCGCCTTATCCGATGAAGGAGCGGCGCGCTGACCCCGGGACGACGAACAACGGCCAGCTACGACGAATCCGACGTCCGGGTTCGGCCGGGGCGTAGCTCCCGTCCCCGCACCAAGACCCGGCCGCAGCACAGCGACGCCGAGTCGGCCATGGTGGTCGCGGTGGACCGGGGCCGCTGGGGGTGCGTCCTCGACGGCGATCCGGAGCGCCGGATCGTCGCGATGCGCGCTCGGGAGCTGGGCCGCACCCCGATCGTGGTCGGCGACCGAGTGGACGTGGTCGGCGATCTGTCCGGGCGCCAGGACAGCCTCGCTCGCATCGTTCGGGTCACCGACCGCCGAACTGTGTTGCGCCGCACCGCCGATGACACCGATCCGTACGAGCGAATCGTCGTCGGCAACGCCGAACGGCTGTTCATCGTGGTCGCGCTCGCCGACCCGCCCCCACGCACCGGCTTCGTGGAACGCGCCATGGTCGCCGCGTATGCCGGTGGGCTGCAACCGGTCCTGTGCCTGACCAAGCACGATCTGGCCATCGAATCCGAATTCGCCGCCCTCTTCGATGATCTCGACCTCGCCATCGTCTACGGAGGCATCGATGATCCGCTCGATCCGGTGCTGGAACTGCTCACCGATCACCTCACCGCGCTGATCGGCCACTCCGGCGTCGGCAAGTCCACGCTGGTCAATCGTCTCGTGCCGGACGCGGAGCGGGCGGTGGGCGAGGTGTCCGGGGTGGGCAAGGGCAAGCACACCTCCACACAGTCGGTCGCGCTCCCGCTGCCGACCGGCGGCTGGGTGATCGACACACCGGGCGTGCGCTCCTTCGGCCTGGCGCACATCACCCCGGACGATGTCATCGCCGCTTTCACCGATCTCGCCGATGCCATCGAGGACTGCCCGCGTGGCTGCACTCATCTCGGCCCGCCCGCCGACCCCGAATGCGCGTTGGACCAGCTCACCGGCAAGGAACACCGGGTGGCCGCCATCCGACGGCTGCTCGTCGCCCTGACCTCCAACGACTCCTGGTAGCCGGGACTTTCAGTGCCCGTCCGGCTGCCCGGGCGCGAACGGCCATTCTTCGAACCACGTGCAGCGGCCCGCGTCGTCGAAGCGCAGGATCCATAGGTCTCGCCACCGCGAGGGCGTGTCCCGCGCGTACTCCACCTCCACCCGGACCACCGCAGTGTCCCCGTCCACCGCGACGACGTCCGATCGCATAGTGAACGGCTCGCCGGGCCCGTCCCGGCCGCTTTCCCAGAAGTCGGCGAGCGCGCCGAGACCGGTGAGCGGCTGCGCCCACGGTGAGACGAGATACCCGGCGTCCACGGCGAACAGGTCGGCGAGCCGGTCGGTGCCCGCCGACCGCCAGGCTCGCTCGTATCCGGCGACCCATGCCTCGACAGCAGCGCGGTCCACGCCAGGAAGATACGCCGGTCCGCCCGGCGGTGCGCGCATTCCGCGAACCGGCCGCGTTTCCCGGGGCTCCGACCCGTCGCTTCGGTGCATCCCGCGAGCCGTCCCGGTCCGGCCACGTGGCGTCGGCGGCTCCAAGACCCAGTGGAACGCCTGGGCGAAAGTCGGCGCGACAAGGAACGATCATCGAAACCACGCCCGGGTCTTCGTCCACCGCACCGCCCAGGGATGGCGCATATCCTCGATCGAATTCGTCTGGCGGCACCCGGATTCACGCTGCGGCAGAGGGCGATACGGAAAGGCGAAGGCGCCCAGGGAGACCCTGGGCGCCTTCGGAGTTCCGCGGATCAGTGGCGGCGGCGGGACTTCGGGCCGCGCTTGCCCTTCGCGTCCGCGCGGGCCGCCTCGCGGCGCTCGCGG
>NZ_BAFP01000110.1 GCF_000308455.1 Nocardia abscessus NBRC 100374
GGTGGCGCCGCCTGCCGCGAGCACCGACGCGGCCAGCGCCGACACCGTCCCGGCGAGCAGGCGAGTGGACGTACGCAGCAGGTTGCGACGGTTCACGCTAACTCCTCCTCGATTATCGGCGACGCTGACCACCGTAGCACAGTAACGATGCATAATTGATGCAACCGAGATCCCAGGAGGAGCGATGACCCGGGTGCCGGCGACCCGCCTCGCGGGCATCGCGACCGCCGAACACGGGCTCGCCCTTCGACGCGCCGCCCTGCCCGGCCGGTGCGGCTGGGCGCACGACGACACCGCGCGCCGCACCGCGGCCCGCATCGCCGGATTTCGCGATTTCGCCTCCGGACCGGCTCTCGCACTCGCCCCGACAGAGGACCCCGTACGGCCCGCGAGTTCGGTCGGCATCGGCTCGGATCGCGGCGACACCGTGGCGCTCGGGCGGGCGTCGCGCGGACAACCGCAGTGCGCCGAGACCACCCCGACAACGGCGGGCCGAGGTCTGCTGTGCGCCGCCCACACCGGGCGGGGGTGACGCCGTGCCGGAACCGCGCGAACCGACCACACCGCACAACCACACGGGCGGGGCGGATCCCGTCGGCGGGGACGGGCAGAATGGGGCGATGCCCGCCGGTTCCGTCCCCGTGTCCGATGCGGCCGGATACACGGTGCGCGCGGTCGCCGAACGTCTCGGTATCCCGACCGCGACGCTGCGCAGCTGGAACCGTCGTTACGACATCGGGCCGACGCAACACCGCCCGGGCAAGCACCGCCTGTACACCGAGGCCGACATCGCCATGCTCGAGCGGATGCTCAGCCTGATCCGCGCGGGCGCGAGCCCGGCAGGGGCGGCGGCGACGGTGCGCGGCCCCGCGCCCACGCTCGGCCGGCGCGAATCACTGCTGGCCGCGGCCTTCGCGCTGGACACCGGCTCGGTGTCCAGCCAGCTCGACGCGCACGTCCGCGCGTTCGGCGTGGTGGACACGTGGAACCTGCTGTGCCGCCCCACTTTCGCCGACATCATCGATCGGCAGCTCGGCGGCGAGGGATGCGTCGACGTCGAGCACTTGCTGTCCTGGTGCGTCATCTCGGTGCTGCACCGGACCTATCCGCCGCCGATGGCCGACGGTCCCACACCGGTGGTACTGGCCTGCACCAGCGGCGAGACGCATTCACTGCCGCTCGAGGTGCTGCGCGCGGCTCTCGCCGAACGCGGCGTGGGCGCGCGGATGCTCGGCGCCGACGTCCCCGCCGCTGCGCTCGCCGACACCCTCGCCCGTTTCGACCGCCCCGCCGCCGTGCTGCTGTGGTCGCAACAGGAGTCCACCGCGTTGACCTCCGCGGTGCGCGCGTGCCTCGGCGCGGGCGCCCGGGTTCTGGTCGGCGGCCCGGGATGGGAGGCGGTCTTCCTCCCCGACGGCGTGGAGCGCGTCGACAACTTGGTCGACGCCGCCGACCGGCTCGCCTGAACTCACGCCCGGACGTTCAACCCGCGGTCCTGCCGAGCAGGTGCCGTAGCGCCGGTTCCAAGGTCTGCGCGCGGAACCGATGCCCGGCCTCGGCCAGCCGCGTAGGAACGACCCGCTGGCAGGCGGACGCCAACTCCCGGTTGCCTTCTCGGCCCAATAGCAGCGCAGGACCGAACCCGGGTACCGGGAACAGTGCGGGCCGGTGCAGTACAGCCGCGAGGACCTTGGTGTACTCGGCATTGCGAACCGGTTGCGGCGCAACGGCATTGACCGCGCCCGACAGACCGGCGTCCCAGAGTGCCCGATGGTAGACGTCGATCAGGTCATCGATCCCGATCCATGACAGCCACTGACGACCGTCGCCGATGCGCCCGCCCAGTCCGGCCGTGAACAGCGGGCGCAGCAGCCGCAGCGTACCGCCGCGCGGGGACTGCACGATCCCGGTGCGCACCCGCACCACCCGCACACCCGATTCCGCAGCGGGAGCCGTGGCCGCCTCCCACCCGTCGACCACGTCGGCGAGGAAGCCTGCACCGCGGGGCGACAGCTCGGTCAGCGTCTCGTCGCCGCGATCGGAGCCGTAGTAGCCGATCGCGGAGGCACTGACGAAGACCGGCACCGCCGCCTCGGCCGCCACCTCGGCGAGTTTGCGGGTCGGCCCGATCCGGCTGTCGGCGATCGCACGCTTGTGCTTCGCGGTGAACCGGCCCGCGATGGACGCCCCGGCCAGATGCACCACCGCATCCACGCCGTCCAGCAGATCCGGCGCGGGATCCTCGGTGTCCCACTGCCTTTCGTCCGCCGCACGGGGCGTGTGCCGGACCAGCCGCACCACCCGGTGCCCTCCGGTGGTCAGGAACGCGACCAGCGCCGAACCGACCATACCGGACGCTCCGGTCACCGCGACCGTCCTGCCCGCGAAACCCGCTCGCGCCGCCCGCGCGTGGGCCGCCAGATCGTCGGCGAGTTGCCGGTGGCGGTAGGCGAACATGGGGCGCAGCACCGTGGCGGGCACCGGCGCGTCCACCCGGTCCACCACCATGGTGCGGTTCTCCTCGACGACCTCGAAATCGTGGGTGTGCCGCCAAGGCAGCAATCCGGCGGGCAAGGAGCCGACTCCGTCGACCGTGACCGCGTCGACGAAACGGCGCGGCGGGTCGTACTCCCGTGGATCGTGCCGGGCCACCCAGCGCAGACCACCGGGCAGTCCGAGCACCGCCTGCCCATCGGAGAGCGAGCCCGATTCGGCGCGCGGCGATACCGGCTGCCAGGGCGGCGCCAGGCGGGTCAGCGCGCCGGGACGCGCGTGCCAGGCGAACACCTCGGACCGAGGAAGATCGATGACGCTCGCGTACTCGATGCCCATGACCCGACTGTAGCCCCGAACCGGCCCGATGCAGCGTTTATGCATCGTTATTGGAGACAAAATCATGCGCGGAGGGTCAGACCACGAACGGAATCAATGCCTTCCGCCCGGCCGGATAGTCGGCAAACTTCTCCCGGTACCACTTGTGCGTAGCGAAGGCGCGCGGGACCAGGTTGCCCGCGGTGATCAGGAAGATCACCACACCGGCCAACGACCACGTCGCCAGCGCGAAGCCCGCCCAGGCGATCAACTCGCCCAGATAGGCCGGGCTGCTGACGAAGCGGAAGCCGCCCCCGTAGGGGATGCGGTACTCGGCGGCGCCGGGATTCGCCTTGTCCCGCAGATTGCGCACGATCGACTCGGAGCGCACCAGCAGCGCGAACCCACCCAGATAGACGACGAGCCCGAGCAGGAACCGCGGATCGGTCAACCATTGCGGCCCGTACTGATCGAGGTAATCGTGGCTGAAGAACGAGCCGTTGAGGTAGCCGTGCAGCGCCGTGACGAACACGCCCGCGGCGAGCACCGAGATATTGAAACTGCTCCGCTTACCCGGCACCTGCCGGATGGACAGCGGGAAGAACCAGCCGCGGTTGCCGTAGTGCAGCGCCCAGATCGCCGCGAGCACCAGCGAGGTGGGCTCGAAACGGTTCGGGCCTGCGAGGTAGCAGACCGCGAACACCACCGTCGCGGGGATCTCCATCAGCCACCAGCCCAGCTTGGGGTTGAGGTTGAAACCGACCTCGGTGGTGGCGAAGCGCCCGTAGGGACTCTGCGCGAAGAAGCCGCCGACGAGCACGAACGCCGCGAAGGCGAAGGCGATCGTCAGTACGGTGTCGTAGGCGGTGTTCCCGGTGTACCAGTCCATCCAGTTCCTTCGTGGTGCGGAAGCGACCGGTGCGACACCGGAACGCGACGCCAAAACTAGAACTTGTTCTACCATGTGTCGAGTCCCGGCTCGTGTCAACGGAGGTACTGCCATGCCGCTGGATCCTTCGGCCGCAGCGCTGCTGACGGCCGTCGAGGCGTCACCGCGCGCGGTCGCCGCGCACGACAGGTCCGCGTGGGTCGGCCTGTTCGCCGTCGACGCCGAGGTCAACGACCCGGTGGGCTCCCGCCCGCATGTCGGCCGCGCGGCCATCGAACGCTTCTACGACACCTTCATCGGGCCGAACACGATCGCGTTCCAGGTGGACCGCGACCTGGTCCACCCCCCGACGGTGGTGCGCGACCTGACCATCGCGACCACGATGTCGACCGGCGCCACCGTCATGGTCCCGATGCATCTGCGCTACCGGCTGGTCGAGCAGGAAGGGGCGTGGAAGATCGCCCACCTGGCCGCGCACTGGGAGCTGGCGGGCATGATCTGGCAACTGCTGCGTACGGGGCTGCCCGGAATCGCCGCCGCGCTGAAGCTCGGACCGCAATTGATCGCCAACCAGGGCATCGGCGGGGCGCTCGGCATGTTGCAGGCGCTCGGCGGCGTGGGCCGCGGTGGAAAACGCGCCACGACAAGGCTTTTCGCGGCAGCCGCGAGCACCGACCTGAGCCGGGTACGCGAGCTGCTCGGCCATCGGGCCGACATCGAACTGCCCGCGGGAACGCCGGTATCGGTGGAGGAGTTCACCAACCGGGTGCGAAGCATGCGCTGGAGCAAGGTGATCGCCGCAGGCCGCACGGTCACGGCGAGTGTGCGGGTCGGCGGGGTACCGGGCGTGGCGGTCGCGGAGTTCGCGCCCGGCGGCGACGGCATCGTGGCCCTGCGGTTCTATCTCGATTCCGTCTGAATTCTTGTCTGCTGATCGCCGGGCACTCGGCCGTTTCGCCTTCGCGGATCACCACTGAACCAGCCCGGTGGCGCACGGCATCGAGCACGACCGCGCCCAGAGGCGTGCTCCGGACATACGGATGACCGGACGCGCTCGGCGCCCGGCCACCACGGGTTACAGGGTTCGAGCGGCGCCGGAAGGCGCCGTCGCGGTCAGGAGGTGAGCTGCCCGACGCGTTCTTTCACCTGGCCGGGCACGGGGACCTCGACTCGTTCCGACACCGGACCCTCGACTCGTTCGGACAGCGGACCCTCGACTCGTTCGGACAGCGGACCCTCGACTCGTTCGGACACCGGCTCCGCATGCTCCGTCCAGCCGGGCGGGCCGAAGACGTACCCGAGCCGCCCGCGCCACGTGCTCGCGCCGCGCACGTCGCGGATCAGCGCGGCCAATTCGTGATAGTTCACCTTCAACGGGTTGTCGGTGCCGATGTTCTTGGTGAGGCCGTAGCGGACCGGTTCGGTCTCGGCGGCGAAGCTGCCGAACAGGCGATCCCAGATGATCAGGATGCCGCCGTAGTTCTTGTCGATGTAGGGCTGGTTCGAGCCGTGGTGCACACGGTGGTGCGACGGTGTGTTGAACACGAACTCGATCGGCCGCGGCAGCGTGCGCACGCGCTGGGTGTGGATCGGGAACTGGTAGAGCAGGCCGATGCCCTGGAGCAGAAAGATCATCCACGCCGGGAAGCCGAGCAGCGCCGCGGGCACCCACGCCAGCCCGCGCAGCAGGCTCGCGACCGGATGCAACCAGGACAGGCGGATCGCGGTGGAGAGATTGAAGTACTGGCTGGAGTGGTGCACGCTGTGCGCGGTCCACATCAGCCGGACCCGGTGGTCGGCGCGATGCGCCCAGTAGTAGCACAGGTCCGTCACGACCAGGCCGAGCAGCCAGACCCACCACGACCGCGGCGACAGGTGCAGCGGTGTGATCGCCGCGGCACCGACCACCGCCGAGAACGGCACCACGTATTGCAGCAGTGGCTTCGTCAGCCTGCCCAGCGTGAACGTCACCACGTTGGAGGCGGTGTCGCGGACCGACCCGCTGGTCTGCGGCCGGTCCGGATCGCGCCGGTAGGCGATCCACTCCACCAGCATGAGCACCGCGAACGCCGGAATGGCATAGCTCAACAACTCCACACGGCCCATCAGTTCTCCTTCACCGTCCGTCGTCGACCTTCGACGCTACGGACGCGGGCCAGTGCGGGCATCGCGCCGGCGAGGGATTGCGCATCCCCCGTGCGGGGGACGCGCGGCGCAGCCCGCCCGTGCACAGTTGCGTCCGGCGAGGCCGCACGGGATGGCTAGGATGCCCAGGACGCGGCACCGGACACGGACGGAGGCGGTGACCATCTGTTGGATGTGAGCAGGTCACTGGCCCGCCAGTCGGTGCTGGTCGCGGTGGTGGCCGCCGTGATCGACGCGGTGGTGCTCGGACTCAGCGGCGTGTTCGCCGTGGCCCCGTGGCAGACGACCGCGGCTGTCGCGGCGATCGTCGCCGCCGATCTCGCCTTGGCCTTGCCGCCCCGGACAGCGGGCGCGGTCGCGGTGACGCAAGTGCTCGTGCGCCTGCTGGCCGTGCTGCTGCTGCATCGGCACGGATTCCCGATTCGAGTCGCCGACGTGGGGTTCCTGGTGGCCGGATATCGCGCGGGAGCATGGCTGGCCGGGCCCAATTCGGTGCTCACCATGGTGCTGCTGTGCGCCGGGGTGGCCGGGGCTCACCTGTTCACCGACAGCGCCGCTGCGCACGACTGGCGAATTCTTCTGGCCGCGACGGTGTCCGCGGGCTGCGTACCGTGGCTGGTCGGCCGCTACACCGCGGCACGGGGCGCCTACATCGCCGATCTGGAACAGCGTGCCCGATTGCGCCGCCAGGAGCACCGGGCGGCGTTGGAGCGGGCCGTCACCGAAGAACGGGCCGCCATCGCACGCGACCTGCACGACGTGATCTCGCATCACGTCAGCGCGATCGGCATTCACGCCGGTGCGGCGCGGCTGGCCCTGGGCGGCACCGCCGACGCGGCCGCCGCCCGGTCGCTGTCGGCCGTGGAGTCCAGTAGCCGAGCCGCGATGGTCGATCTGCGCCGCCAGCTCGATCTGTTGCACGGGCGCGAGGACGACGGGCAGCGCCAGCCGGGACTCGCCGACATCGACGGGCTGATCGAGCACGTCCGCGCGGCCGGTCTGGAGGTCGAGGTGACCGTGCGCGGCGACGCGATCGAGTTGCCGGACTCACTGAACCTCACCCTGTACCGCATCGTGCAGGAGATGCTGACCAACGCGCTGCGGCACGGGGACGGCACGCACGCGCGATTGGACGTGGAGTACCTGCCGAAGCGGGTCGTGCTGCGCGCGACCAATCCCCTCGCCGACGAACCGGCGATCGCCGACACCTCGGTTCCGCGCGGGCTCAACGGGATACGCCGCCGCGCCGAGCTGTTCGGCGGCGAACTGGACTACGGCCGCGACGCCACGCACTGGCGCACCACGGTCTCGATGCCGATCGGAGGATCGTGAACTCGCCCATCCGCGTCTTGATCGCCGACGACCACAGCATGTTCCGCTCCGGTCTGCGCGCCGTCGTCGACAGCCAGGCCGACCTGGACTGCGTCGCCGAGGTGGGCGACGGCCGCGACGCCGTCGCCGAGACCGCCCGGCTGCGACCGGATGTCGCGATCCTAGACGTCCGGATGCCGAAGCTGGACGGGCTGGCTGCCACCGCCGCGATCGTCGCCGCGGGCGGAACACACGTCCTGGTGCTCACCACCTACGACAGCGAGGCCAACCTCTATCGCGCCTTGCAGGCGGGTGCGAGCGGGTTCCTGCTGAAAAGCCTGCCCCCCGAAGAACTGGTCGCGGCCGTCCGGATCGCGGCACGTGGCGACGCCCTGATCGATCCGTCGATGACCCGCCGCCTCGTCTCCCGCTTCGCGAGCACGCTGGCGCCGCCGCGCACCCCGCCGGAAGTCGGCCTGCTCACCGCTCGGGAACTGGAAGTGCTGCTCCTGCTGGCCGACGCGCGCAGCAACGCCGAGATCGCCGCGCGGCTGTGCGTCGGCGAGGAGACGGTGAAGACCCATGTCTCCCGTATCCTCGCCAAACTCGGCGTGCGCGATCGGATCCACGCCGTCGTCTACGCGCACCAGCACGGCCTGGTCACGCCGGGCGCGCCGCGCTCCGGCTGACCCGGCGCGCCGCCGCACCGCTTCGAACTAGCCGCCGGCCGGTGGTTCGCCGACCGTGGTCGTGGGGTCGATGATGCCGAAGACCTCACCCTGCGGGCCCTGGACGATGCCCATGCGGCCGAAGGGGCTGTCGTCGGGGCCGCCCATGACGGTGGCGCCGAGATCGCGCGCCTTGGCCAGCGCGTTGTCGGTGTCGCCGACTTGGAACCAGGTCAGCCAATACGACGGGTCGTCGCCCGGCATCTTCGTCGAGTCGTTGACGCCGCCGAGGGCGTCGCCGTCCTGCGTCCGGCTGAAGGTCGAGTACACGAAGCGCTCGCCGTCGCCGATCTCGGTGTAGTGCCAGCCGAACACGTCGGCGTAGAACTGCTGCGCCTGCTTGTAGTCGCCGGTGTGCAGTTCGTTCCAGCAGTAGGCGCCGTGCTCGTTGTAGATGCCCGCGCCGGTGTGGGCCTTGGACTCCCAGATCCCGAAGACCGCGCCGGTGGGGTCGGCGGCGACGAACATGCGGCCGACGTCGAGCACGTCGAACGGTTCCATCATCAGCGAACCGCCCGCGCCCTTCACCTTCTGCGCGATGTCGTCGGCGCTGTCGGCGGCGAAGTAGGTGGTCCACACCGACGGCATCGGCATGCCCTCCGGCTTGGGCCCGATGCCGGCCGCCGCGCGGCCTTGGCGCATCGCCATCAGATATCCACCCGCCTCGGGCGGGCTGTCCTCGATCTCCCAGCCGAAGAGTTCGCCATAGAACCCGCGGGCGCGCGCCGGGTCGTCGACCTGACTGTCGACCCAGCACGGCGTTCCCTGCGGCCAGCTTCCGTCATGAGTGGGCATTACGGGGTGCCTCCTGACATCGGTTGCCGAGGTGCGGCCGGGACAGCCGGCACACGGCTAGTCAACCATCAGCATTCGGTGCGGGTGAGCCGATTCGGCCAACCGCGCCGGCGGCGTTCGCGAACCTGGAGTTCCAGGTGAAAGGTCCCCTTACACAGATCAGTCCCCGGTAGTCTCGTCGAAACCGTGAGCCTCAGTCGTCGCTGTGACTCCGGTGTTTCAACTGGCTGCCGGGGGCCTAGCCGGATCTTGGATCGGTGCTTCACTGCCTGCCGACGTCTCAGCGAGCAATGCACACACCTACCGGTGTTCCGGTGTACCTACTAGTCTCCTCCACTTTCCTCCCCAGTCAAGAGGCATGCACCGCCGATTCCCAGCGCCGTGTCCGGCGCGAACAGCCCTGCGGCACACCGCCGCAGACATCCTTCAGCAAACCGATCTCGCCGTGTACCCTTGGCAACCAGACCAGCTAATTGTGACTGGGGTCACATAGGCGTTCGCGCGCACGCCTTCCGCCACCGCCCCGCCAGGGCCACCGGATCCGTCACTACGGAGACATCATGAGCGCACCGAACCGATTCGACGAGCTGCAGCACCGCGTCGCGGACCTCGCACCGGTGTTCCGCGAACCGCTGGACTCGCCCTACGAGATCTCGAACGCATTGTTCGCCGCACTGCGGCACGTTCTGCACGACGTGGGCGGCCAGCCGGACATTCCGGTCGAGTACCGGGAGAAAGAGGAGGAGCCCTGGGAGATGAGCACCTACGTCACGTGTGAATGCCTCGGTTGGCGTGGCGTGTGGAACTCCGAGGAACGCAGGCGAGCGGAGAACGACCTCGGCGCGACGCTGTACTTCGGTCTCCCCTACTACGCGCGCTGGGCGACCGTCGCTGCGAAGACCTTGGTCGCCAAGGGACTGATCACTCCTGACGAACTGTCGGCCAAGCTGGACGAAGTACGCGCCCGACGGGAGGCGCGCGCATGACGAGGAAGTACCGGATCGGCGATCGCGTCCGGATCCGGGAGGCCACCTCGATGTTCCACACCCGCACCCAGGCCTACACCCGCGGCCGCACGGGTGTCGTCGTCGAGCACCGGCCGGACTGGATCATCCCGGAGGACGAGGCGTGGGGGCGCGAGGACGGCCGCGTCGAGCCGTTCTACGTCGTGCGGTTCCGCCAGAAGGATTTGTGGCCCAAATACACCGGTTTCGACGCCGACACCTTGGAGACGGAGGTTTCCGAGCACTGGCTCGAGCCCGCAGAGGAGGATGCCCAGTGAGCCGGACGCACGACCACGAGGCGCACGCGCCGATCCAGGCGAGCGAACAGATCAGCGAGTTCGAGGTGCTCGAGACGGCGATCCGGGAACTCGCCATCGAAAAGGGGCTGTTCTCGCAAGAAGACCACCGCAGGTTCGCCGAGTGGGCCGAATCCGTCGGCCCGCACGGCGGATCGAAACTGGTCGCGAAGGCGTGGACGGATCCCGACTTCAAGGCGCGCCTGCTCGCCGACGGGACCGAGACGTGCAAAGAGGTCGGCATCGACTGGCGCGACCCGACCGGATCCGGGACGCCGAGTGACTACACCTACTTCTACGTGCTGGAGAACACTCCCCAGGTGCACAACGTCATCGTGTGCACCCTGTGTTCGTGCTATCCGCGGCCGGTGCTCGGGATGTCGCCGGACTGGTATCGCACCCCCAATTACCGTCGGCGCCTGGTGCGCTGGCCCCGCGAGGTGCTCGCCGAATTCGGCTTGCACTTCCCGCCCGAGGTCGAGATCCGGGTGCACGATTCGAATCAGAAATCGCGGTTCATGGTGATGCCGATGCGCCCGGAGGGCACCGAGGGCTGGACCGAGGAGCAACTGGCCGCCATCGTCACCCGGGACACCATGATCGGCGTGGCGCTGCCCCAGGTCGACTGGACCGCGCAGCAGCCGCCGAACCGAGCCGAGTCCACCACGAGGAAGGATGGCCACCGGTGACGAGCGGCCCGTACGACGTCCTGCTGCACACACTGGATCCCGAACCGCGCCGGGAGAGCACGTTGCCCGAACTCGACCGCAAACCCGATCCCTGGGAGTCCAGCATGCAGGCCACGTGTGAGTGCCTGTCCTGGCGCGGCGCCCTGGACAACCTGGAACGCCGCCGTGCCGAGGACGCGCTCGGCGAGACGATCTATCACGACTTCCCGGTACGAACCCGCTCGGTCGTCGTCACCGCGCACACACTGATGGATCGTGGCGTCATCACCCCGGCGGAACTGCGCGCCCGCATGGACGCCGTCCGCGAGCGGTTCCACCGGCAGTAGAGCCTGCCAACCGACCGGACCCACGTAGACACAGACCGAAACGGCCCGGAACCTCTTGGTTCCGGGCCGTTTCCTTTGTAGCGGGGACAGGATTTGAACCTGCGACCTCTGGGTTATGAGCCCAGCGAGCTACCGAGCTGCTCCACCCCGCGTCGGTGAACACAACATTACACACGGGTTCCGGAAGACTGCAAATCGCCAGTTCAAACCCCCTTTCGGGGAGTTGAACAGACCAGCGGAACCCGAAGCGCAGGGACATCGCGGCCCACGGAATCGCGCCACAGCAACCGCCAACACGAGGCACATGTCGCTCGCGCCCACAAGATTCTCCACGAGACGAGCACTTCAAACGTGACGTACTTCACTATTTCGTAGTGATCTCACTCACATAACGATGCGATAACTTAGTGCCGGTCGAGCGTGTTGATGGCGTTTACCACCTGGAAAAACGTCGATATTCGGGTTATTCGCTTCATGCAATTCCAGCGTTATCCAGATGTGATCTGCTGAGATTTCTTCGTTACCGTCAGTCCACGGCCCGGATCATCCGAGACGGGCTCGAACTCGAACCGCCGAACACCGGCAACCCTGTCCCGCGGTTCGAGGATCCCCGACGACCTGGGGACAGGGACACGGCAGCTGGATCGCCGTGCCGGCGGGCGCAGGGAGGGAAACGACCATGACTGAGAACCGGAAGATCAGCACCCGCGCCTTCGGCCTCGCCGCCATCACCGGCGCTCTTGTTGCCGTCCCGTTCGCATTCTCCACCGCTTCGGCCTCCGCGGCGACCCACGACTGGGACGGCGTCGCACAGTGCGAGAGCGGTGGCAACTGGGGAATCAACACCGGAAACGGCTACTACGGTGGCCTGCAGTTCTCGCAGAGCACCTGGGCCGCCAACGGCGGCAAGGGCTCCGCGCACACCGCGAGCAAGGAAGAGCAGATTCGCGTGGCGGAGAACGTGCTCGCCACCCAGGGCCCCGGCGCGTGGCCGTCGTGCGGCAAGTACCTGCGCCCGGGCACCTCCGAGCCCGAGCCGCTCGTGCGGGCCGAGGAACTCCCCGAGGTGCCCGAACCCGCCCAGCCCGCAGTGGGCGCCGCGCAGTCCGTGGTCGAGCAGGCCAAGTCCGCCGCGGCCGAACTGGCCGAGCGGTACGGCCTCGAGGGCCAGTTCCAGCAGATCGTGAACCAGAACAGCACGCTGATCGACTCCTTCGGTCGCTGACCCACCCTGCACAGAAAGACGCCGCCATCACGATGATGGCGGCGTCTTTCGTTGTCGTAGCTATCGCGACGGCACCGCTATTTCAGCGACCCGCGTCCTGATACGCCTTGACGGCGGCTTCCAATTCATCGAGCGCTCGGCCGAAATCCTGGAAGTTTCCGCTGCGCATGGCATTTCGGACATTCTCGATCTTCCGGTTCAGCTCCGTCGCGGCCGCGTCCTTGGCCGAGGACGATCCGGTGGCAGGCGGCGGGACCGACGCGGGCGGCGGTGTTCCGGCGTTGCTGACGCCGTTGTTGCCCTGGTCGGCAGGCGGCGGAGCGGTGCCGGGCTTCGGCCTGGTGCCCGAGTCACCGCCGGACGGCGTCGCCAGCGCACCCGCGGCCGGGATGACCTGGTTCAGCGCCTCCGCCAAGGTCGAGGCGTAGCCCACCTTGACGTTGCCCGCCTCGTCGCGATAGCTGACCAGCACCCGCAGCAACTGCGGGAAGGTCGCCGTGTTCGGCCCCGTGTTGCGTTCGTTGTAGAACGGCTCCACGTACAGGATGCCGCCGTCGGCGATCGGCAGCGTCAGCAGATTGCCATATTTGATCTTGTTCGAATTGGACAGCAGCGTTTTCTCGCGCGACACCTCGGGCGCGGTCGTCATCCGGTTCTGCGTCTGCTGCGGACCCAATGTCTGTGTGTCCGTGGGCAATCGCCGAATCGTGAACTTCCCGTACCCATCCGGGTCCGATCGCACCGAGATATACGCCGCGAGATACGGCCGGTTGTAACCAGTCATGGCACTGGTCAGATTGAACGAGGGTTTGTTCGTTTTCGGATCGCCCAGCAGCACGTAATACGGCGGCTGGTTTGCGGTGGTCCCGCCCTCGGAGGTCGGGTCGGCGGGGACCGACCAGAAAGCGTTGTTGGTGAAGAATTCCCGGGGATCGTCCACGTGGTACTTGGACAGCATTTCGCGCTGGACCTTGAACAGATCCTCCGGGTAGCGGAAGTGCGCCCGCAGTTCCGGCGAGATCTCGCTCTCCGGCTTCACCGCGCCCGGGAACACCCCGCGCCAGGCCTTCAGCACCGGGTCCGAGGAGTCGACCTCGTACAGGGTGACGGTGCCGTCGTACGCGTCGACCGTCGCCTTGACCGAGTTGCGGATGTAGCTGACCGACTTGCGCGGCAGCAACCGGCCGGTCTTCTTGTCGATGCTGTCCTCGACGCCCTCCAGCGCGGTGGACTGCGCGTACGGGTAGTTGTCCAGCGTGGTGTAGGCGTCCACGATCCAGACGATCCGTCCGCCGACCACCGCCGGGTAGGCGTTTCCATCGGTGGTCAGCCAGGGCGCGACCTTCTGCACCCGTTCCCGCGGGCTGCGGTTGAAGATGATCTTGGAGTCGTCGGCGATGGCCGAGGAGAACAAGATGTTGCGCTCGGCGTACTTGGCCGCGAAGGCGAGTCGGTTGATCCAGTTGCCGATCGGCACGCCGCCCTGGCCGGTGTAGGTGTACTGCGCGACGTCGGAGTCGTATTCGCGCGGACGCTGGCCGTCCATCGCGCCGACGATCGCGTAGTCCTGATCCCACTGCGAGATCAGCTCGCCGAAGTACACCCGGGGCTGGTCGACCCGGATCCGCTGTTTGTCCGCGGGCGTGAAGAGGTCGCTCACCATGAAGATCGGGTAACCGCCGTCCCCGCTGCCCCCTGCGGCGTTCGGGTCCTCCGACGGCGGCTTGTTCACCCGGTTGGCGGGAGCGGCGACGAAACCGTTGCCGTGGGTGTAAACGGTGTGCCGGTTGATCCAGTCGGTCTGGTTGCCGCTCAGCGCCGCGGGCGAGAGCTCCCTGGCCGCGACGACGTAGTCCTGCACGTCACCGTCGAGGTTGTAGCGGTCGATGTCCAGCGACTCCGGGAAGCCGTAGAAGTTCTTCAGCTGGCGCAGCTGGGTGAAGGTGGGTGAGAGGATGTTCGGGTCGAGCAGCCTGGCGTTGCCGATGGTCGCGGCGTCCACCGGGACATCGAGCGGGCTCTTGCTGCTCTCGCCCTTGTAGTCCTTGTACTCGATCCTGTCGTTGGTGATGCCGAACGCCTGCCTGGTCGCGGCGATATTGCGTTCGATGTACTCGCTCTCTTTGTCCGCGGCGTTCGGACGCACCGAGAACTGTTCGACCACCAGCGGCCACACCGCGCCCACCAGGATCGAGGACAGCACCAGCAGGGCGGCGGCCATCGCGGGCACCCGCAGATCGCGCAGCACGATGCCGGCGAAGAACGCGAGCGCGCAGATCACCGCGATGGACAGCAGGATGAGCTTGGCGGGCAGCACCGCGTTGATGTCGGTGAACGAACCGCCGGTGAAGGTGGGTTCCTTGCGGCTGCTGGAGAGCAGTTCGTACCGGTCGAACCAGTAGGCGATCGCCTTGAGCAGCACGAAGAGTCCGGCGAGCACGGCCAGCTGGATACGCGCAGGCCGGGTCAGCGTGCCCTCACGGCCGGTCAGCCGCAGTCCGCCGAAGACGTAGTGGGTGACCAGGCTGGCGAAGAAGGCGATGACCACCGCGACGAACAGCCAGTTCAGCACCATGCGGTAGAAGGGCAGGTCGAAGGCGTAGAAGCCGACGTCGAGGCCGAACTCCGGGTCCTTCTCGCCGAACGATCCGCCGTTGAGGAACAGCTGCACAGTCACCCAGTTCGACTGCGCCACCAGGCCCGACAACAGGCCCAGCAGCACTGGAATGCCCGCGCCGAACAGCCGCAGCCTGCTCATCACGGTGGTGCGGTAGCGCGCGATCGGGTCGTTCGGGCCCGCCACCGGCACGAACACCGGCCTGGACCGATAGGCCAGCAGCAGCGCCAGCCAGACCACCAGGCCGACGAAGGCCGCCACGGCCACGAACAGCAAGACCCGGGTCCGCAGCACCGTGAGGTACACGTTGCGGAAATCCACTTCGCCGAACCACAGCCAATTCGTGTAGGCGTCCGTCAGCCGTGGCCCGAGCAGCAACAACGCCGCGAGGACGATGGCCGCCACCAGCAGCACACGGCTGCGTCGGGACAGCGAAGGTAAGCCGGTGGGGGGCCGCATGCCCACGATGCCACTCTCCAAGGTCCGGCGACGCTCGCACCGATACGCCCGGCCGATGCGCCGCAGTCCGATGTTGCGGGTGGTCCTTCCGGACCGTGTCCCGGCCCACTCTACGGAAATCGGACACCATGCAGCTGGCAGGGTTGCGCTTGCCGCGCCGGGGAACCGATCGCCCGGGTTTCCGGCTGGCCCGCTCGGCGGTTTGATTGGATGTTCGCGTGACCCCAGACCTGCACGCCGAACTCGTCCTTGCCCGCTCCGTCCGGGAGGTGGCGGAATTCGTCGACGCGGAGGGGTGGGGTCGTCCCCCACAGATGTTCGCGCTGGTGCCGACCGCGGACCTGGTCGCGGCGCAGCCGGAACTCGAGGATCAGCTCGACGAGGGCGACGAGCTGACCCCGGTCGCCCAGGAGGCGTTCCCCGACGACGTCACCGGCGGCTCGATCGCCCTGGACGAATTCCTCGCCACCACCAGCTGGCCCCCCGCCGTCCGAGGTTGTGTGCTGGTGCAGGAGATCGTGGTGCTTCCGCCGGACGCGGAGTCCACGCTCGACGACGCGCTGGCTCCGCTGCTGGCCGACCACGAGGCCGCCGACGCGGCCGCGCGCGCCGCCGCCGAAGCGCACCCGGAGCGCCGGGAGGCGCGGTTGTTCGCCGCGGTGCTGCGCGACGGCGCGTCGCTGTGCCTGCTGCAACTGCGACCCGAGGACGACGCCGACGACTTCGGCGAACTCGACCTGCGCACCTACCCCAACCTGGCGCCGAACCTGGTCGAAGCGCTGCACCACACGCTCGAGTGAAGCGCGGGCCGTGCGCTCGGGTGCGGCCTCACCCGCAGCTGACCGGCTCCTTGCCGGTGTTGATCTCGGTGAGCGACTGCACCGCGCCGGTGAGGCTCTCGACCCGCACCAGCCGCAGGCCCTCCGGGATCCGCTGCTTGGCCTCGTTGCAGTTGGCGTCGGGCACCAGGAACGTCTCCGCGCCTGCCTCCCGCGCGGCCATCATCTTGTACTGGATGCCGCCGATCGGACCGACCTTGCCGTCCTGATCGATGGTCCCGGTGCCCGCCACGAACTTGCCGCCGTCCAGCTCGCCCGGGCTGAGCTTGTCGATCAGGGCCAGGCTGAACATCAGGCCCGCCGACGGGCCGCCGATGTCGGCGAGGTTGAACGCGACCTGCAACGGCGGCCGGGCGCCCTCGCCCGGCGTCACGCCGAGGTAGCCCTTGGCGGGGTCGTCGGGACGGGCGCCGAGGACGATCGTCGCCGTCTGCTCGGTGCTCTCGCGCCGGAACACCACGGTCAGCGTGCTGCCGGGCGCTTGGCCGGAAACCGCCGTGATGACGTCCTTGGGCGTGCTCATGGGCGTGCCGTTGATGCTGATCAGCTCGTCGCCCGCGCGCAGCGCGTCATGGGCGGGTCCGTCCTCGGCCACCTTGCGCAGCAGTACGACCGTCGGCAGGTTCAGGTAGTGCAGCGCGGCGACCTCGGCGTTGCCCTCGGAGTCCTTGAAGTCCTGCTGGTTGGACTTGTCGATCTCCTCGCGCGAGACGCCGGGCGGGTAGACCTCCGAGCGCGGCACCAGGCCGTGCTTGCCGCTGGCCCAGAAGCCGAACGCCTCGAAGATGCTCAGCCCGTCCCGCACCGAGACGGTGGTCATATTGAGATGCCCGGTGGTCGGATCGACCTCGGTTCCCCGGACGTCCACGACTTCCTTGCCGTCCACCTTGCCGAGGGTGTTGAAGGTGGGGCCGGGACCGAGTGCGACATACGGCACAGTCACGACGCTGCCGACGACGCCGAGCAGGAGCACCGGGATCAGGGCGGCCACCAGGGTGAGGATCCGACGATTCACCTGGACCACAGTAGTGATACCCGGCGTCGCGAAGCGCCGGAGGCGGTCATTTCGCCCGGGCGCGCCGCCCCCGGTTTCGCGGCGCGCGAACATCGAGACGCTGTGCTAAACGCGTAACGTGAAGGGCATGAACGACCACCCCTTCGGATTCTCGAACCGCGACGACGACGATCGCAAGCGCGGTGACGAGCCGAGCGGTCCCGGCCCGAACGATCCGTTCGGTTTCGGTATCGGTGGGTCCGGCGCGGGCGGATTCGACCCGGCGCAACTCGGGCAGATGCTGACCTCGCTCGGCCAGATGCTCAGCGGCATGGGGCAACCGGGCTCGGCGCAGGCCGGGCCGGTGAACTACGACGTCGCCAAGCGGCTGGCCCGTCAGCAACTCGGCTCGACCATCGCCCCGGTGACCTCGGGCGCCGCGAGCGCGGTTGCCGACGCCGCGCACCTCGCCGAACTCTGGCTCGACAGCGCGACCACCCTGCCTGCGGGCGCGACCAAGACGGTCGCGTGGACCGCCAACGACTGGATCGAGCAGACCCTGCCCACCTGGCAGCGCCTGTGCGACCCGGTGGCGCAACAGATCTCGGGCATGTGGACCGCGTCCCTGCCCGAGGAGGCCAGGCAGTTCGCCGCGCCGATGGTCGGCATGCTCGGCCAGATGGGTGGCCTGGCGTTCGGTTCACAGCTCGGTCAGGCGCTCGGCCAACTGGCCAAGGAGGTGCTCACCTCCACCGACATCGGCCTCCCGCTCGGACCCACCGGCACCGCAGCGCTACTGCCCGCGGCGATTTCGGAGTTCAGTGCGGGACTGGAGCAGCCGGAGAGCGAGATCCTGGTGTTCCTCGCCGCGCGGGAAGCGGCCCACCAGCGACTGTTCGCGCACGTGCCGTGGCTGCGCCAGCAGGTGCTCGGCGCGGTCGAGGACTACGCGCGCGGCATCCGCATGGACTTCTCGGCACTGGAGCAGGCCGCGCAGGGCATCGACCCGATGTCGCTGACCGATCCCGCGAAGCTCGAGGAGATCCTGGCGCAGGGCACGTTCGAACCGCAGACCACGCCCGAGCAGAAGCAGGCGCTGGAACGGCTGGAAACGCTGCTGGCGCTCATCGAGGGCTGGGTACAGGTGGTGGTCGGCGACGCCGTCGGCGACCGGTTGCCCGGCGCGGGCGCCCTGGCCGAGACGCTGCGCAGGCGCCGCGCCACCGGCGGGCCCGCGGAGCAGACCTTCGCGACCCTGGTCGGCCTGGAGTTGCGGCCGCGCAAGCTGCGCGAGGCGGCGGCGCTGTGGCGCAGGCTCACCACCGACGCGGGCATGACCGCCCGCGACCGGGTGTGGGCGCACCCCGACCTGCTGCCGGATTCCGACGACCTGGACTCCCCCGCGGGCTTCATCGACTCGGTGATCGGCGGCGGCACCACCGCGTTCGACGATCCGCTGGCGCAACTGGCCGAAACCGAGGCGCGGGAGCAGGCCGCGCGCGAGCGCAAGGACGACGACGCAGGCCCCGACCTGGGCAAGGAAGGCGACGCTTCCGCCTGATCAAACTGTGGATGAAGCGAAACCCTGTGGATAACTGAGGATTTCGGCCCGACCCCGCCGCACGCGGTCCGCATACTGATGACATGACAACGACGTGTCGCGGTCCGCGATTGCGGCCGCGGGTGACCGTTCTGGTCCGCCCGACCGGTGTCGTGCAGCTCGGATGCGATCCGGAGACCGCGGTGGTGCTCGGTCCGGAAGGTATGGACGCCGAGACCGTCCTCGCTTTCCTGCGCCTGCTCGACGGTCTGCGCACCAAGCCGCAGATCATCTGGCGAGCCGGAGAGTGCGGGATCGACGCCGAGCGCGCCGTGGCCTTGCTCACCCTGGTCGACGAAGCCGGGCTGCTGGACCATCCCGAGGACCGGGCCGGGCAGGTGCGGGCGGTGCGGGTGCACGGCCTCGGCCCGCTGTCGGACGCCGTGTCGGCCGGTCTGCGCGCGTTGGGCGTGCGGCCGAGCCGGTCCAGGGACTACCCGTCCGGCGCGGCGACGGTGCGATCGTGGGGGTCGGATCTCGTCGTGCTCGCCGACGCGCTGATGCCCGATCCACGGCTGGTGCGCGATCTGCTGCTGCACCGCATCCCGCATCTGCAGATGCGCATCCGAGACAACAAGGGCGTGATCGGCCCGCTGGTGCTGCCGGGCGTCACCAGCTGCCTGCGCTGCGCGGACCTGATCCGCGCGCAGAACGACGCCGACTGGCCGCACCTCGCGGCGCAGCTGCTCGGCCGCGTGGGACACGCCTCTCCCGCCGGGATCGCCGCGACCACGGCGGTGGCCCTCGGCGAGCTGGAGGCGATCATCGACTGCTCACCGCGGCGCACCCCGGCCACGCTGGACGCGACGCTGGAACTGGATCTGGATTCACACCTCCTCGATCGGCGCTCGTGGGACCGCCATCCCGGGTGCGCGTGTGCGAGTGTTTCCGCAGGACTCGGCGCCGGGGCGCGAGGGTGATCAAGATTGCCATGGCCGCGGGCTGGTCCGTCCGCCATGATGGGTACGTGTCAGAGATCGTGCGCCGTCGCTCGTCCCGCAACGCCAAGTTGGCCAAGATTCCGCTCGGCATCGCCGGCCGTGCCGCCGTTGGGTTCGGTAAGAAGCTCGCCGGGGGCGACAAGTCCGAGATCAACGCACAGCTCAATCAAAGGGCCGCCGAGCAGCTGTTCAGCGTGCTCGGCGAGCTCAAGGGCGGTGCGATGAAGTTCGGGCAGGCGCTCAGCGTGATGGAGGCCGCCGTCCCGGAAGAGTTCGGCGAGCACTATCGCGAGGCCCTCACCAAGCTGCAGGCCGCCGCTCCGCCGATGCCGGCCGCCACCGTTCACCGGGTGCTCGACCAGCAGCTCGGCACCCAGTGGCGTAGCCGCTTCAGTGAGTTCGACGACACTCCGGCCGCGTCCGCCAGCATCGGGCAGGTGCACCGGGCGGTGTGGGCAGACGGCCGGACCGTCGCGGTGAAGGTGCAGTATCCCGGCGCCGACGAGGCGCTGCGCGCCGACCTCAAAACACTGTCGCGCATGTCCGGCCTGGTCGCGTCCGTGATTCCCGGTGCGGACGTCAAGCCGATCCTCGCCGAGATCACCGAACGCACCGAAGAGGAGCTGGACTACCGCAATGAGGCGGCCAACCAGCGCAGCTTCGCCAAGGGCTTCGACGGGCACGGCGAGATCGTGGTGCCGAAGGTGGTGGCCAGCGCACCGAAGGTGATCGTCACCGAATGGCTGGACGGCATCGCCGTCTCCACGATCATCAAGCAGGGCGCCGAGGATCCGGAGGGCACCCGTGCGCTGCGCAATCGCGTCGCGGGACTGATGGGCCGGTTCCACTTCTGCTCCCCCGAGGTGGTCGGACTACTGCACGCCGACCCGCACCCGGGCAACTTCATGATGCTGCCCGACGGCAGACTCGCCGTCATCGATTTCGGCGCCTGCGCACCGATGCCGGAGGGCTTCCCACCGGTGCTGGGCCGGATGCTCGCCCTGGCGGTCGAGGAGCGCTTCGCCGAACTCACCGAACTGCTCTACGACCACGGCTGGGTGATCCCCGGCCGAGTGGTCACCCACCAGGAGATCGCCGACTATCTGCGGCCGTTCACCGACCCGATCCAGACCGACTCGTTCCACTTCACCCGCCGATGGATGCAGCGCGTGGCGGGCAAGGCATCGGAGTTCTCCAGCCCGGAAATGAAAACCGCACGGGCCCTGCAACTCCCGGCGGAATACGTGATGATCTTCCGCGTGCTCGGCGGCTCCGTCGGCATCCTGGCCCAGCTCGATGCCGAACTGCCGTTCATGCAACTCGTCCGCACCTGGATGCCGGGCTTCAGCGAGGAGCGCACGGCCTCCTGAGCCGTACCCCTCAGCTCGGTCGAGCGAAGCCACCCGCGCTCTCCACTCGACTGCAAACGACTGTTCGCCTGCTCCCAACCCCGTCGAGTGCGAGTCTTACGAGCGCCGTTCGCGGCCCGTCTCGCGGCCGAGTGACCGAAGCGCATGCGCCGCAGGCGCGAGTCTCGGTCGCTCGGGCGCGAGACTTCCCGGGGCCGCGAACACGCAGCGCCGCAGGCGCTGCAAAAACCAACACAGCGCCGCAGGCGCTGCAACCAGACACAGCCGCCCACCTGAAACGGTGGGCGGCTGGTCTGCTTTCTCGTTCGTTGGCTCGGCCCGTGCCGGGACCGACCGAATCGAGCACATCGACCGGAGGGAGGGACATCACTCCCCGGCTCATGCCGGGACCGCGACCTTGCGCGGACGACCGCGGGGACGCTTGCGGGCGATCACGACACCCTGGTCGAAGATCTCACCGCCCCAAACACCCCATGGCTCACGACGATCCATGGCGGCGCTCAGGCAGCCCTTGCGGATCGGGCAGGTCGCACACAGCGCCTTGGCCTGCTCCAACTGGACCGGGCTCTCGGCGAACCAGAGGTCAGGGTCTCCAGCACGGCAGGGCAGGACCTTGGTGATCTCCTGGGTCCGAGTAGTCGACGCCACGGTTCGGCATGTCACGTCAGTAGTGGCCTGCGGCCAACCCTGTGCGGTGAACACGTCGTTCTCCTTCAGCTTGTTTGCAGCGGTTCGTTTGTTGTGCGAAACCGGTGCCGGTCGGCTGAAGGGCCGGAGAATACTGGCCACGGTTTCGCTGTCGTGCGATCCGTGGCCAGGAGGTCGGGGAGGAGTTCCCTACCTAGGTCGACATCTGTGTCGAGTCCTGATCACGGTCGCTGGGTGTGCGGTGCGGAGGCGTGCTGCCCGCGGATCCGCCGGCTCGAAGCCGACTTCATTCGCGAAGACACCGACTGCTGCCTCGGCAGCCGCCGGGTGCCAGCCCGCGCTGGGCTTGCCCTGAATCTCGGTACGGAAGGACGCGTGCATCGCAGCGGAATTCACTTGCGTGCAAGACGTGCCGAACGCACCGATTTCGGACAGACCGATCCCCTGCAAAGCGAGGATCCCCCGGGAGGCCGCCATGGGCGCATAGACCGCAACGCCGTTGGCGCTGAAGTTCATGATGTTGTCCACTGCTCTGCCTCCCTCCTGTACTCGTGTGTGTCGGTAACTGTACGCGCCGAGATGCCCTCCCGGTGCGTGAAATCCACCATAGGCAAGATCGTCCAGCGCCACAACCTATTTTCTACCTGCGGTTTTGTGATGTGGATCGAAGTCGGGACGCGACGATCGCGAGCACGTCCGCGCCGAACTGGTCGATCTTCTTCGCGCCGATGCCCGCGATCGCGGCCAGGGCGGCGTCGTCGGCGGGCAGTTGTTCGGCGATCGCGGTGAGCGTGGTGTCGGTGAACACCACGAACTCGCGCACCCGCAGTGCCTCTGCCTTCTCCGCACGCCAAGCCTGCAGTGCGGCAAGCAATTCCGCGTCCAGTTCGGCCGGGCAGCGACGGCAGCGGCCGAGCATGGTCGCGTAGGTGCCGATCAACGGTTTCGCGCAGACCCGGCAGGTCGGGCGGACGCCGCCGGCGGCGGAGGACGGCGCCGCGATCCGCGACGCGGGCGAGTCGTCGGGGACGAGGCCGTTGAGGAATCGGGAGCGCCGCCGGTTGCGCCTGCCGCCTTCGTTCCTGGCCAGCGCCCAGGACAGCCGCAGATGCTCGCGCGCCCTGGTGACCCCGACGTAGAGCAGCCGCCGCTCCTCCTCGAGCGCCGCCTCGTCGGCGACCGAGCCGTCGTCGGCGAGGACGTGCGCGATCGGCACGGTGCCGTCGGACAGGCCGACGAGGAACACCGCGTCCCACTCCAGGCCTTTCGCGGCATGCAGTGAGGCCAGCGTGACCCCTTGCACCGTGGGTGGATGCCTGGCCTCGGCACGGGTCGCGAGCTCCCGCAACAGCCCGGTCAGGTCCAGCCGGTCGTCGTGGCCGACCAATTCCTCGGTCAAGCGCACCAGGGCGACCAGCGAGGACCAGCGTTCGCGCGCCTGGGCGCCCGCCGGCTCGGTGGCGGTCAGGCCGACCGGGGCGAGCACCGCGCGTACCAGCGAGACCAGGGCGCTGCCGCTGCGCGCCTGGTCGGGCAGGTCGTCTCGGGCGGCGGCCTGCCGTAGCGCCTGCACGGCCTGCCTGACCTCCGCACGCGCGAAGAAGCCCTCGCCGCCGCGGACCTGGTACGGGATGCCGCGCTCGGTGAGCGCCTGCTCGTAGCTCTCCGATTGGGCGTTGATCCGATAGAGCACGGCGATCTCGGCGGCCGGCGTACCCGCGTCGATGAGCCGGCCGATCGCCTTGGCCACCGCTGTGGCCTCGGCAGGCGCGTCGTCGTATTCGGCGAACGCGGGCTCCGGTCCGTCGGCCCGCTGGCCGATCAATTGCAGCCTGGTGCCGGCGATGCGGCCGCGGGCCGCCCCGATCACCCGATTGGCCAGCGACACCACCTGCGGCGTCGAGCGGTAGTCACGTTCCAGCCGCACCACGGTGGCGTCCGGGAAGCGACGGGAGAAGTCCAGCAGGTAGCTCGGTGTGGCGCCGGTGAACGAGTAGATCGTCTGGTTGGCGTCGCCGACGACGGTCAGGTCGTCGCGGTCGCCGAGCCACGCGTCGAGCACGCGCTGCTGCAGGGGCGTGACGTCCTGGTACTCGTCCACGACGAAGCTGCGGTAGCGGCCGCGGAATTCGTCGGCCACCGCCGGATAGTCCTCCAGCGCGGCCGCCGTATGCAGCAACAAGTCATCGAAATCCAGCAGCAACCCGTCGGGCGTCGCCTTCAGCTTCTCGTAGCCCGCGTAGACCTCGGCGACGCGCAGTGCGTCATAGGGCGTCTCGCGGTGCTGTTTCGCGACCGCCGCCGTGTAGTCCTCCGGCGCGATGAGCGAGGCCTTCGCCCACTCGATCTCGCTGAGCAGGTCGCGGACGCTGTCGGTGGCGGTGGACAGCCCCGCCCGGTGCGCCGCCTGCGCGACGATCGGGAACTTGGCATCGATCAGCCGCCACGGGACATCGCCGACGATCTGCGGCCAGAAGTACTTCAGCTGCCGCAGCGCCGCCGCGTGGAACGTACGCGCCTGCACCTGGTTGGCCTCGCCGCCGAGGCCGAGCGCGCGCAGCCGGGTGCGCAACTCCCCCGCCGCACGTGCGGTGAACGTGACCGCGAGCACCTGATCGGCCTTCACGTGCCCCTGCGCGACCAAATGCGCGATGCGATAGGTGATGGTCCTGGTCTTGCCGGTACCCGCGCCCGCGAGCACACAGACCGGACCGCGCGGCGCACGGACGGCGGCGGCCTGCTCGGGGTCGAGGTCTGCGAGGTCAAGAGCGGGCACGGGGTCCATCATGACAGCGTCCACCGACACCCACCGTGCGGCCGGGGGTCCGGCCACGAGCTGCGCGCCGTCGATGCCACCGGCACCTAGCGTGTACCGGACTCGGCGACGCATCCGCAGGGGGCAACGGTGCCGGACTTCGAGACGGGTTCGATGCCGTGTTCTGCGCTGCGCGGACGGTCCGGCGCTGCGAACGGCTTGCTCGTGTCGTCACGGCTGCCTGCGCCGATCGCGCAGGCGGATCGCCGAGCGGGTCCGGGGAGCTACGCGGATCAGCGGTCGCGCAGCAGGCGCAGGGAGCGGACGAAGGCGCCGCCCGATGCGCCCAGCGGGGCGAAGTATTCCTCGTCACACGCCTCGACCGCGGCGATGGCCCGGTTGACCAGCGCCACACCGGCTTCGGTGGCGACCAGGGCCTTCGCCCGGCGATCGCTCGGGTGGTCGCGGCGTTCGAGCAGGCCCTTCTGTGCCAGCGTGCGCACCACCTGGGAGGTCATCATCGGATCGGTGGCGGCGTATTCGGCCAGGTCACGCTGCCGCACCGGTTCCGAGTGGCCCGCGGCGAGATAGGTCAGCGAGGCGAGCAGCACGAATTGCACGTGCGTCAGGTCGAACGGGGCCAGCGCCGCCCGTTGCGCGGCTTGCCAGCGGTTGGTCACCTGCCACAGCAACAGGCCGGGGCTTTCCTCGGCCGTGCGAAATCTGGAGCGCAGTCGCCCGTCCTGCGCCTCGTGCATCGGCATCCTTCACTCGTCCGTCATGGTCCGCGCGATCAGTGCGTAGTCGTGCGCGCTGAGTTCTATCAGGCCGCGGCGCAGGACCATTCCCCAGTTCGGCACGCTGGTGAATTCCAACTCGTCGCGCAGCGCATCGATCGGAGTCTCCCGCACGCCCGCTCGGTAGCTGATCGATCGGCGCCACGGCCGGAAGCAGCCGCCGCCGTCCTGTGGGGCGGCCTGCCAGGCGGGCCGATCATCGATCGTGCCGATCGCGGTGAACGAGCGCACCGGCGCTCCGGCGCGCATGCCCTCGCGCGGCGAGTAATAGACCAGCCCGTCGCCCGGCCGCATGCGCTCCACGGCCGTGCGCTTGCCGTGATCGGCCTGCGCTATGCCGAGCTCGACACCGCGCCGGACGTGTGCCCGGGAGACGACAGCCAGCCAGTATCTCGCGCTCGATCCGATGAGATTCCCGCCGCCGGCGGTCACCTGCCTCGCCGATGTCGGAGCACTCCCGTCGGCGCTCCTCCTGTCCACGCGAGTCTCCGTGGGCGCTTTCGGTGGGAACATGCGTTTAGTATGCGCGCATACTAAACGCGGCGCAAGGCGAGAAGGTTCGAGTTGGAACAGTGAGCGGTCCTCCGGCGTTGCAGTGTCCGTGACTGACGCGAACCCCACCCTGACGATGTACTCGACCACCTGGTGCGGCTACTGCCGCAGGCTCAAGACACAGCTGGACGAGGCGGGCATCACCTACGTCGAGATCGACATCGAGCAAGATCCGGCGTCGGCCGAGTTCGTCGGGAGCGTGAACGGCGGCAACCATGTCGTGCCGACCGTGAAGTTCGCCGACGGCTCCACCGCGACGAACCCGTCGCTGGCGGCGGTCAAGCAGGTCCTGGCCGGCCTGTCCTGATCAGCCGCCGCGCGCGGGCCACAGCGGCCCGCGCGCGTGCGCTCAGTCGATCGCGGCCCAGGATTCCACGATGGTGCGCGCTATGGAGATCGAGCCCGGCAGCAGCAGCTGGGCGCCCTCACCCTGCTTCGACCAGTCGCCCACCGCCAGCGCTTCGCGCACCTGCGCACGGGTGAACCAATCGGCTTCGGCGATCTCCCCGTCGGAGAAGACCAGCGGCTGCTCGGGATCGGCCACCGCGGCGAAGCCGAGCATCAGCGAGCGCGGGAACGGCCACGGCTGGCTGCCCAGGTAGCTGATCTCGCGCACGTCGAGGCCGACTTCCTCGCGCATCTCGCGCTCGACGCAGCGTTCCAGCGACTCGCCCGCCTCGACGAACCCGGCCAGCAGCGAGAACAGCGACTTCGGCCAGCTCTGCTGACGCGCGAGCAGCACCCGGTCGCCGCCGTCGTGGATCAGGCAGATCACCGCCGGATCGATGCGCGGGAACTCTTCGTAGCCGCTCTCGGTGATGCGCGACCACCCGGCCTTGGACACGGTCGTCACCGCGCCGTCCGCACCGTTGTATCCCGCCTTGTCGTGCCAGTTCAGCAGGGCGATCGCGGTGGAGAGCAGCCCGGCGGTGCGGTCATCGATGGCGCCGCCGGCCAGCGCGCGCAGATCGGTCAGCGTGCCCTCCAGCTCCGCGTCGCGCACCGCCCACAGGTGAACACCATCCTCGACACCGAGGAAGACCGCGTCCGGGTTCGGCTCGGCGGACAGCTCGAGGGCGGCGTCCAGGATCAGGACACCCTCGTCGAAGCGCACCTGCCCGCGCCGATTGACCCGCAGGAGTTTCGCGCTCCCCCAGCCCTCCTTCAGAGCCTGAGCGTCACCCCGGATCGGCTCGGCCCGGTCGACTACGGAACGGGACAGCAGTGGGACTCCATTGAGCTGAAATGCCGGCACGGTTCGAGACTATCGCGCCCGAGCTACCACTCGGCCCGCGCCGGGCTCACTTTCCCGATCGGCGGATGTACAGCAGTTTGTCGCCCGCGTCGATCGCGTCGACTTCCGGCTCGCCCACTCGGTGCAGCACGCCGTCGCGTACCACACCGAGGACGATATCGCCGAGATGCCGTGGCGAACCACCGATCTCGGACGGCTCCACCTGACGTTCGGCGACGGCGAAGCCCTCCTCGGGCGTGAGCAGATCCTCCATCATCTCCACCACGGTGGGCGTGGTCGTCGCGATGCCGAGCAACCGGCCCGCGGTCTCCGAGGACACCACCACCGAGTTCGCGCCGGACTGCCGCACCAGGTGGGTGTTCTCCGCCTCCCGGATCGCCACCACGATCTTGGCGGTCTTGTTCAATTCCCGGGCGGTCAACGTGACCAGCACGGCGGTGTCGTCGCGGTTGGTGGCGACCACCACCGACTCGGAGTTCTGCACACCGGCCAGTCGCAGCACGTCGGACTGGGTGGCCGAGCCGTGCACCGTGACCAGCCCGGCGTTCGCGGCCGCCTCCAAGGCGATCAGGTCGGTATCGACCACGACGATGTCGGCGGGCTGCACCCCGTCGCCGAGCATGGCGTCGATCGCGGTCCGTCCCTTCGTGCCGTATCCGACGACCACGGTGTGATTGCGCACTGTGTGCCTCCATCGCTGAATCTTGAAAGCCTGCCGGGAACGTTCGGTCAGCACGCCGAGGGTGGTGCCGACCAGAACGATCAGGAACAGGATGCGCAGCGGGGTGATGATGACGATGTTCGCCAACCGCGCCTCGGGCGTCACCGGGTGGATGTCGCCGTATCCGGTGGTCGACAGCGACACCGTCGCGTAGTAGAACGCGTCCAGGAACGAAAGTTCGTTTCCCGAGTTGTCGTGGTAGCCGTCGCGCCCGATATACACCACCAGCGCGGCCCCGAAGAGCAGCCCGGTCGCGAACAGAACCCGCCTGGTCAGCGAAATCCACGGGCTGGTCTGCACTTCCGGGATGCGCAGCAAGCCGACCAGGGCGAAATCGGGGCGGCTGGCCAATCCCAGTCCGCGCGCTCGATCACCGAACACCGGACACACCCGCCATCTCGTTGTTCGTGTCGGTCATCTCCGGTATTCCTTGTCCCTCCGGCACAGCAGGGGAGCCTACTGTGTTTATTTGTCCAGCGCCTGCGGCGCTGGGTGCTCGCGGCCCCTTTGTGGCTCGCGTTTGCGCGGCCGCCGCTTGCTCCTCCGTCGCGGACGCGGCGGCCGCGCAAACGCGAGCCGGGCCGCGAACGGCGCATGCTCGGTCTCGCTTCGCTCGAAACCGGTGGTTGAGCCGGTGTGGGGGCGTGGGGTGATCGCCGCACTATCAGGGGCTGCCTGCGGTGCCTTTGGTTCAGGATCGCCCGTTTCGCTTCGCTCGAATTCCGGAATGGCCGGAACGCCGCGTTCGGTGGTGCGGACCGTCGAGTCCGCGACCGGACGCACCCGGGTCGAAACGAAGCGGGCATTGATGTAAGGGTTCCTCATGGCAGAAAACACGCTGACTCCCGCGCTCGACGGCGGGCGACGGCCCGCGCTGGCCCTCGCTGCCCTGCTGTTCGGCACCGGGGTGCTGCATTTCGTCTGGCCGAAGCCCTTCGATTCCATCGTGCCGCGCGCGCTGCCCGGCAAGGCCCGTGACTACACCTATGCCTCCGGGGTGGCCGAAATCGGCGTCGCCGCCGCACTCGCGGTCCCGCGCACCCGCAGCTTCGGCGGACGTCTCGCGGCGCTGCTGTTCATCGCGGTGTTCCCGGCCAATGTGCAGTTCACCGTGGACATGCTGGCCAACGAGAAGGCGCCGCGGCTGGTCAAGATCGGGTCCGCGCTGCGGCTTCCGCTGCAGATCCCGCTGATCACTCAGGCGCTGGCGGTGAGCCGGCGGGCGCGGCGTTCCTGATCAGCTCGGCCAGCTCCTCCGGTCCGGCCAGGTTCACCGGCGCGATGGTGCGCCCGGTGCGCACATAGTGGAACGCTGCGCCGACGCGGTGCAGCATCTCCTGCTCCGGCCGTCCCTCGCGCGCGGCCATCAACCGCGCCCACGCCAGGCGGTACACCGCCAGCTGCATGGCGACCGCGGGTTCCTCGGCCGCACCTGGCTCGGCGCCGGTCTTCCAGTCGACCACGGTCCAGCGCCCGCCCGGCTCGGCGAACACCGCGTCCATCCGCCCCCGGATCACCGTGCCCGCGATCGAGGTCTCGAACGGAATCTCGACCTCGATCGGGCTGCGGTCGGCCCACCGCGAGTTCAGGAACGCCTCCTGCATCGCGGTCAGTTCGGCGTCCAGGCCCGCGTCGGCCGCACCGTCGGCGGCGCCCGGCAGCTCGTCCAGACCGAGCAGGCGGGTGGAGCCGAACCACCGCTGTACCCAAGCGTGGAACGCGGTGCCGCGGCGGGCGAGCGGATTCGGCGGGTAGGGCAGCGGACGACGCAGGCGGGCGGCGAGTTTCGCCGGGTCGGCGCGCAGCTCGACCAGGGCGGTCGCCGCGATCTGGCCGGGCAGCTCGACCTCCGCGGCGGCGACCGCCGCCGCTTGGTGCTCGGCGAGTAGTGCGTCGACGTCGGCGGCCCAGCCTTCCGGGTCGTCCGGATCCGGGGCGGATTGGGTGTGCTCCGGCCGGTACGGGTCATCCGGCGGGGGCGGAGCGAAGCCGCTCGCGGCGAATACCGGATCGTCGGCGGACAGGTACTCCTCCACCGGGTCCGGAGCCGCGCCGAAGTACGGCTCGATGTCCGCGTACGGGTCGGCGTATTCGGTCATGAAGTCGAAATCGTCCACGAGTTCGTCCGGTGGGAACTCGTCGTCGGGCGGATAGTAGGCCGGATCGTCCGGGTAAGCGGCCTCCGTATTTGGCGGTGAAGCCCCCGCGACCGCCGACAAGACCTCCGCCGGTGAAGCCTCCGCGTCCCCCGACGGGACCTCCGCGTCCGCCGGTGAAGCCTCCGCGTCCCCCAACGGGACCTCCGCGTCCGAGGAGGCCGGAGCTTCCGCGTTCGCCGGCGGGACCTCTCCCTCCAGCGGCGGGACCTCCTTCTCCCGCGCCCGGGCCTTCCCGACTGGCGGCGGGACCTCCCCCTCCCACAGCGGGACCTCCCCCTCCGGCGGTGAGGCCTCCGCGTCCGGCGGCACTAGCCCCTCCTCATCGAGGACGGGGCGAGGCTCGGCGGTCTCGTGCGCATCCGGACCGGCATCGGCCGGACGAGCGCGCAGGTCGGCCAGCGCCGCGCGGACCAGCGCCGCACCCTGCTCGATGGGGTCGCGGCGGGTGCTGAGCGGGTCGCGCGGCCACTCGGCGGTGGCGGGGTTGTCGGTGAACGGGTTGACGGATTCGGCCGCGGGCGGGTCGTCCCAGCGGTCGATCGCCAGGACGTCGTACGCCGGGCTGCCGGGGTCCTCGTGCGCGTGCTTCAGCTCCAGCAGGAAATCCGAGGGGCCCTTCGGCGTGCTGCCGGTCTCCGCCCAGTAGTGGGCCGAAACCAGCAGGACGCGTTCGGTTCTGGTGAGCGCGACGTAGAACAGGCGGCGTTCCTCATCGATCCGGCGGCGCTCCAGCGCCTCCTTGTGCGCCTTGATCGCACGGTCGAGGTCGGCACGGTCGTACAGGTCGGTGAGATCGAGTACCGGCACGCCCTCGGCCGCGTCGTCCTGTTGCCGGTCGCCCCGCAGCGACGTCGGCAGCTCGGCGAGCGCGCCGAGCCACGTGCCGGAACCGACCTTGGACGGGAACACGCCCTCCACCACGTGCGGGACCGCGACGATCTCCCATTCCAAGCCCTTCGCCGCGTGCACGGTCAGCACTTGGACGCGATCCTTCGCGACCTCGACCTCGCCCGGCTCGAGTCCGTTCTCGACCTCCTCCGCGGCGGCGAGGAAGGCGAGCAGCCCGCCGAGCGAGGCCCCGGTGTCCGCGGCGTACCCGGCCACCACTTCCGCGAACGCGTCCAGGTGCTCGCGCCCGGCGCCGGTGCCCGCCATCGCTCGCCGGGTCTGGGTCTCCACACCGACGCCGATGGTGCGTTCGACATCGGCGACCAACTCGGCCAACGGCTGACCACTGCGTTCGCGCAATGCGGCCAGCTCACGCCCCAGCGCCTCGATCCGGGCGAACCCGGCCGCCGAATATTGCTCCGGCGAACCTGGATCGGCGATGGCGTCGGCCAGCCCGGCCTGTTCGGCGGGCTCCGGGGCCACGTCCCGCAGCGCCTCGTCCAGCGTGGCGCCGTCGGCGATCTCGGCCCCGGCCTCGGACCCGGAGCGCCGGATGGACAGGTCCCTGGCGCGGCGGGCGAGCGCGGCGATGTCGGCGACGCCGACGCGCCAGCGCGCGCCGGTCAGCACGCGCATGGCGGCGCTGCCGGAGCCCGGTTCGGCGATCAGCCGGAGGGTGGCGACGATGTCGGCGACCTCCGGTGTGGCGAGCAAGCCGCCGAGCCCGACGATCTCCACCGGAAGTCCTTGCGCGCGTAGTGCTTCCGCGAGCGGCGCGGCGTCGGCATTGCGGCGTACCAGCACCGCCGACGTGGGTGGTTGCTGCTGCGCCGCGCGCCGGGCGGCCCACTGCGCGGCGATCCGCTCGGCTACCCACTCGCGTTCACCGGCGACGGTCTCGGTCAGCGCCAACGCCACCTCCCCCGGCCCGGCGTCGGGCTTGGCGCGCAGCGCGTCGACCGTCACCCCGCCGCCCTCGATCGCCTTGCGCCGCAATGCTTCCGCGACCAGGTTCGCCAGTGCCAGTGCCTCCGGAGGATTGCGCCAGCTGGTCAGCAATGCCAGCGTGGGGGCCGGTACCCCCGGCGCAGTGGGGAAATCGGTGGCGAACCGAGGCAGATTCGCCGCCGAAGCGCCACGCCAGCCGTAGATCGACTGCATCGGATCGCCCACGGCGGTCACGGCGAGCCGCTGCCCATCGTGTGGTCGCGAGCGCTGGTCGCGACCGGGCGCGGCGTGCGGATCGTGCGCACCGGCGAACTGCGGTTGCCGTTCCACCATCGTCTCGTTCGCGTCGGCGCGGCGCGACTGGACGCCTCGAGCGGAGTCACCGGGACCCGCGCCGACACCCGGCGTGGAGTGCGGCGGCCGATCCGGCTCACGCTGCCCCGCGACGGAGTGCGCTGCACGGCCACCCTGCGCAAGCCGATCAGCGGCCGGATCGAACACACCATCCGCCGACAACCACAAGTCCCGCACAGACGAATCAACATGTGCCTCATGCGCAGCGGCCGATGCGGATGTACCTCCGATCGGCGTATCCGGGTCTCGGACGATGTCGTGCGGCTCGCGCGCGGTCGTGCTGACGCCCAGCTGGTCACCGCCCACGCCGGGTGACAGCGGGCCCGACTCCCCCGTGGCGGAACTCGGCTCGCCCGTGCCGCTATGTCCTTCCCGCTCGGCTGAATCGGCAGGCGCGGCCGCATCGGACGACGCATCCCCCGTCGCCGAGTCCGACGACGTGCCATCCGAGAGCGGATCGCCGATGTTGCGGCCGTCGGCGGTCCGCTGTGGGTGCGGATCCGTGCGTGGCGAATCCCGGCCTGCGGTGAGAGCGGAATCACCATCCGGCACCCGAGATACTTCATGCGCGTCATACGGTCCGTGCCTCGGTGTAGCGTCCGGCGCGCCGCCGAACAGGGCGGCGAGCAGGACTCGCTGAGCGTGGCCGGTGTCCTGGTATTCGTCGAGCAGCACCAGCCGGAACCGGGCGCGTTCGGCGGCGGCCACCTCGGGGTGCTCGGCGGCCAAGCGCGCGGCCAGGGACATCTGCGCGCCGAAATCGAGTGCGCCCCGGCGGCGCAACGCCTCGGTGAGCTGGTGCACCAGCGGCAGCAGCGCCACCCGCTCCTGCTGCACCTGCACGATGTTGAGCAGCGTTTGGCTGGGCCCGCCCCGCTGCCGCGGGCCCGCGGGCAGCGTGTGCACCAGCTTCGCCAGCTCGGTGTGTGCCTCGGCCAACTCCTCCGGCTCGACCAGATGCTCCGCCAGCTGCCCGGACAGCGCGAGCACCGCCTCGGTGACCGACACCGGGGTGCGCTCGGTCTCCAGATCGCCGTCCCAGGTGCGGACCACCTGATGGGCGAGCTGCCAGAGCTGGGTCTGGGTCAGCAGCGTCGCCGAAGGTTCCACCGGAAGAAGCAGGCCGTGTTCGGTGAGCAACCTGCCCGCGTACGAGTGGTAGGTGCTGATCTCCGGTTCCGCGCCGGTCAGCTGGGCGCGCAGCCGACCGCTCGGGTCGAGTTCGCGCAGCAGCGGCGCGCCGGCCAGCCGGGCCAGCCTGGTCCGGATGCGGGCGGTCAGCTGCTGGGCGGCTTTGCGCGTGAACGTCAGCCCGAGCACCTCGTCCGGCAGGACGAGCCCGTTCGCGACCATCCAGACCACGCGGGCGGCCATCGTCTCGGTCTTGCCCGCGCCCGCGCCCGCGACCACGAGGGTCGGGCCCGGCGGCGCCGCGATCACGGCGGCCTGTTCGTCGGTCGGCGGCGGCAGGCCCAGCGCCTGCGCCAGCTGATGGGGCGTCACCCGGGCGTTCACGGCGGCGCCCCGGCGACCGGCCGCGGCGAGGCCGAGGGCGCGCTCACTCGTCGGTCACCTGTCTCCCGCTGTCCTGCACGGGACAGCTGCCCGCGACCGCGCAGTGGCGGCATCCGTCGTTACGCATGGCGAGGTAGCCGGGGCCCTGAGTGGACGCCGCGGCCCGGTGAATCGTGTCGCGCCAGTGCTCGAGCGCCTCGGCGTCCAGCGGGGGCTGCATGCGCTGGGTCGCCCCTTCCGCCTTGCTCGGCTTCGCGACATAGACCAATCGTGCCCCGCCGGGTTCGCCGGATGGATCGGCGGATTCTTCCGTGGCGTCGAGGGCACCCGTAGCGGCCGCCACCTGATAGGTCGCCAGCTGCGCGTGATCGACGGCGGCCTGCTTGGTGACCGGGGACTTGCCGGTTTTCACGTCGACGATCACGAAGCGGCCTTGCGCGTCCCGTTCCAGCCGGTCGACGCGGCCCCGGATCCGCACGGCGCGTTCGTCTTCGGTGCGCGCGGGCAGCACGCAGTCCACCGGCACCTCGACACCGGCCTGGGTGAGTTCGCCGCGGGTGTTGCGGACCCAGGCCTGGAAGTTCTCCAGCATGCCTTCGGTGCGGCGCAGCTCCTGCCTGGAATGCCAGCCGGTCCCGGGATCGACCGCCTGCCAGGCCCGGTCCAGCGCCGCACGCACTTGGTCCGGGGGCACCTTGCCCGCCAGCGCCTGCACCAGCGTGTGCACCAGGTTGCCCTTGACGGCGTGTGGATTGTCGCCGTCGGTGCCGCCGTGGCGTTCCAGTGCCCAGCGCAGCGGACAGGTGCGCAGCAACTCCACGGTGGAGGGCGACAGCGCCACCGGGCCCTCGTCCTCGGCCCACAGCGGACGCAGCGAGCTGAGTTCGGCGGTGCCATACCAGTCGTCGGGGTGGGTGCCGCGCACACCCGCGTCCGCCAGCCGCGCGAGCTGGTGCGCGGCGCGACGCCTGCGCTCCGGGTCTGCCTCGGGATCGCAGACCACGCCGCGCAATTCGGCGACCAGGGAGTGCATCACCAGGGCGCGGCCGGGATCGACCACCGGGAGCGCGCCGGGCTCGCTGTCGTCGTCGTGTCCGAGCAGCTCGGCGAGAAAACGCGAGGGCACCAGGTCACGTTCGCCTGCCACCGACTCCACCGCGGTGACCAGCAGGGATCGCCGGGCCCGGCTGCACGCGACGAACAGCAGCCTGCGCTCCTCGGCGAGAATCGGCGCCGCACGGCTCACCTGTTCACCCGCGTCGGACACCCCTGCGGTGAGATCCACCAGGTCCTCGGTGTGCAGCAGGGTGCCGCGCGAGCGCGGATCGGGCCAGATCCCCTCCTGCACGGCGGCGACGGCGACCACGTCCCATTCCCGCCCGGCCGCGGCGTGCGCACTCAGCAGCGCCACCGACTCGCCCGGTGCGGTGCGCGGCGCCGAGTCGAACGGAATCTCCTGCTGCGACAGATACTCGACGAACCCTTCGATGCTCGCGCGCGGCAGCCGGTCGACGTAGGCGGCGGCCGCGTCGAACAACGCGACGGCGGCGTCCAGATCGCGATCGGCCTGCATACCGACCGCGCCGCCGCGCTCCGATTGGGCCACCCAGCGCCGTTCCAGCCGGGAACCGGTCCACAGCGCCCACAGGACGTCCTCCAGGCCCGCGCCGCGCCCGCGCGCCTTGCGTGCCCGATGCAGCGCGTCCAGCACCCGGCGCAGCGGTGCCGCCTCGACCTCGGTGAGCCGGCCCAGGATCGCCGGATCTCCCGCTCCGATCAGCTGGTCGCGCAGCACCTGCGCGGAGGGGCGGTCGATGTCCGCGCCGCGGTCCGGGGCCGGATCGTCGTCCGTGTCCGGGGTTTTCGCACCGGCGCGCGCGGATTCCAGCACCGCGCGCCGAACGCCGCGGCGCAAGCGGCGCAAGGCGATCTGGTCGGCGCCGCCCAGCGGCCCGGACAGCAGGTCGAGGGCGTCCTCCGGCTCGAACGCCGGTTCCGCGCCCCGTTGCGCCGCCTCTCCCGCCAGCACCGCGCGCAGCGACAGCAGCATCCAGGCCGCGCCGCGCCTGCGCGCCAGCGGCGTGTCCAGCGTGGGCTGGCGCACCGGCACGCCCGCGGCGAGCAAGGCACGGCGCAGCGGCGCCAGCGACAGCGGCACCGATCGGACGATCACCGCCATCCGCGACCACGGCACCCCGCCGGTGAGGTGCGCGCGGCGCAGGTGATCGGCGATGAGCGCGGCTTCCTTCGCGGGTGTGGCCAGCACGCGGACCCGCACCTCGGTGCCGTCCTCCCGCGGTTCGGCGCGTTCCGGCACGGGGATGCGCTGCGGCGCACTGCCCGGCAGACGTGCGGCGATCCGCGCGACCGCCAGCTGGACCTGACCGCTGAAGCGGTGGTTCGCGCGCAGCACGACGCGCCGGTCGTCGGGCACGTCGAGTCCGGCGACGAACCGCGCGTCGGCGCCGCGGAAGGTGAAGACGGCCTGATCGGGATCGCCCGCGATCACCGTGATCCGCGCGCTGTGCCCGATCGCCTCGACCAGGATCGCCGCCTGCGGGTCCAGGTGCTGTGCGTCGTCGACCAGCAGGTATCGGATCCTGGCGCGTTCGGCAGCGAGCAGATTCGGGTCGGCGGCCAGCGCGTCCAGCGCCGCGCCGACCAGTTCGGCGGCGTCCAGCGCGGGCGCGGTCGCCTCCGGCGCCTCCACGCCCACCGACCAGCGCAGCAGCATCGTCTGCTCGTAGCGGATGGCGAAGTTGCCGGCCGCCACCCACTCCGGTTTGGCGTGCTCGCGGCCCAGCCGCACCAGGTCTTCCGGCCCGATGCCGCGTTCGGTGGCGCGCAGCATGAGATCGCGCAATTGCTCGGCGAATCCACCGAGCGCGAGCGCGGGCCGCAGTCGCTCCGGCCACAATCCGCGCGCGCCCTCGGCCATGTCGATCAGGTCGCCGCGCAGCATTTCGCGCAGCACGGCGTCCTGTTCCGCTCCGGTCAGCAAACGCGGCGGCGGATTGCCGTGCGCCATCGCGTGCCTGCGTAGCACGGAGAAAGCGTACGAGTGCAGGGTGCGCACCAACGGTTCTCGTGTGGCGCCGGGCACACCGTCCTCGACGCCGGGTTCGGGTCCGCTCAGCCGCGTGGTGATGGCATCGCGCACGGCGCCCGCCGCCTGTTTCGAATGTGTCAGCACCAGCACCGAATCGGGATCGGCTCCAGCCGCGATGCGCTCGGCGGCGAGGTCCACCAGCAGGGCTGTCTTGCCGGTTCCGGGCCCGCCGAGTACCTGCCAGGGCCGCCACCCGGGGCGCGCGGGACCGGCCTCGGCCGCGGCATCCAGCAGCGCGCGAACGTCGGCGCCCCAGTCTCGCGGCCGGGGCGCCACCACATTCCGGCGAACCAGTCGCACCGCGCCATCCGATCGCACCACGCGGGCTATTGCAACAGACACGACCGACACGCCGGTACACGCCTCCGTGTGACCGGCACTGCGCGCGATTCCGGCGCAGGTCACAATGGACCGGTGTCTGTTCTGAATGTCCACCGGTTCGGTCCGACGACGGGACCGGTGGTGCTCGCCCTGCACGGCGTGACCGGCCACGGCAAACGCTGGGAAGACCTGGCCACCCGGCATCTGCCCGACGTCCGCGTGCTCGCACCCGACCTGCGCGGACACGGTCGCTCGACCTCGCTGCCGCCGTGGAACTTCGAGACCATCGTCGATGACCTGGTCGACCTGGTCACCACGGAGGCGGACGGACCGGTGGTGGTGGTCGCGCACTCCTTCGGCGGCGCCTGCGCGCTGCACCTGGCGCATCGACATCCCGACCTGGTGCGCAAGCTCGTGCTGCTCGATCCGGCCATCGCGCTGGAACCGGAATGGCTCAACGAGATCGCGCTGTCCACCCTGGTCTCGGCCGACTACGACAGCGTCGACCACGCGCGCCGGGACAAGCTGGACACCGGATGGGGTGACGTCGAGCCGCGGCTGCTCGACGCCGAACTGCTCGAACATCTGATGCCCACCGCCGACGGGCGCTTCGGCTGGCGGATGAGCCTGCCCGCCATCAACTCCTACTGGGGCCAGCTGGCTCGCCACTGGGTGCTGCCGCCCGCGGACCTGCCCACGGTGCTGGTGCAGGCGATGAAGGTGCACCCGCCGTTCGTCACCCCGGAGTTCCGCGCGGCGCTCACCGAGCACATGGGCGCGAACCTGACCGTGCTCGAGTGGAACTGCGATCACATGGTGGCCCAGGCGTATCCGGCCGAGACCGGCGAACTCGTGCGCTCGGTGCTCTGAACCGATGCCGACCAGCGACGCCCAGATCGAGCAGGTTCGCGCCCTGGTGGCGTCGGTTCCGCCCGGCCGGGTCGTCACCTACGGCGACATCGCCGCGGCCGCGGGACTGTCCACGCCACGCACGGTGGGCTGGATCATGCGCACCGACGCGGCCGACCTGCCCTGGCATCGCGTGCTGGGCGCGAGCGGCAAGCCCGCCGCGCACCTGGCCCGTCGCCAGCTGCGCCTGCTCGCCGAGGAAGGCGTGCCGATCCGGGACGGACGTGTCGACCTGCGCGCCGCGCGCTTCCCCCTGCCCGATCCTGCGGCGGGCTGAGCACCGCTGTCCGAAATGCCTCCGAGCCGGATCGGCGGCCAGTACCGTTGATCCATGCCCACCCGCCTGGCATGTGTCGTGTTCGATGCCGACCGGCCGCGTTCGGTCGCGGACTTCTGGGCCGAACTGCTCGGCTGGAGTGTGACGCTCGACCGGCCCGACGAGGTGAACGTCGCGGCCCCCGACGCCGACGGTGGCGACCTCGCGCTGACCTTCCTGCCCGCGATGCGGGCCAAGGTCGGCAAGAACCGCCTGCACCTGGATCTGGCCACCCGCTCGCGGGAGCATCAGCGCACCCAGGTGGACCGGGCGCTGGCCTTGGGCGCGCGAGCGGTCAACATCGGCCAGGGCGCGGTGCCGTGGGCTGTGCTGGCCGACCCGGAAGGCAACGAATTCTGCGTCCTCGAACCCAGGGAGGAGTACGTGGACACCGGAGCCGTCGCGGCCGTGGTGGTCGACACGCGCGAGCCGGAGCGCCTCGCCGAGTTCTGGGCGGTCGCCACCGGCTGGCCGTCCACCCGGCGCGGTGAGCGGCTGGCCGGGCTGCGTTCGCCGACCGGACTCGGCTCCTGGCTGGAGTTCGTCCGCACCCCCGACGCGGGGACCGGCCGCACCAGACTGAGCCTCGACCTCACCTCGTTTCCCGCCGACGACCGCGCCGCCGAGGTAGCCAGGCTGCACGCCGCGGGAGCCACCACGATCGACCGCGGCGCCCCGGCCGCCGACCGCGACACCGACCTCGTGCTCGCCGACCCGGAACTCAACGAGTTCCGGCTGCTGCCACCGGCCCGCTTCTGGTCCAACGCCTGATCGACGCCGTCCGGTCCCCGGCTTCCCCGCCGTGACGAATTAGCATGACCGCCATGGTGTACCCAGCTCGAAGTCGTGGCCTATGACCGCCGCCGACGCGATCGTGCTCGCGGGCGGCCGGGCCAGCCGGATGGGCGGCGTGGACAAACCGGCTATCGTCATCGGCGGTCGTTCCATGCTCGAGGTGGCACTCGCCGCCGTGGCTTCGTGCGGGCACACGGTGGTCGTCGGACCGCACCGGCCCGAGCTTGCGCCGCAATTCGTCCAGGTGCGCGAGGTACCGCCCGGGTCGGGTCCGGTGGCGGCGATCGACACGGGGCTGCGCGCGCTCGGCTCCGCCGCGCCGCTGGTGGTCGTGCTGGCCGCCGACCTGCCGTTCCTGGCTCCGTGGGCGGTCACCGAACTGATCCGGCACGCCACCGAATCCGGCGCGGACGCGGTGTTCGCCGCCGACGAGTCCGGACGCCCGCAGTACCTGATCGGAGTGTGGCGGCGCTCCGCGCTGGCGGCCGCGCTGGAGGGGCTCGGCGCGCTGATCAACCAGCCGATGAAAGCGCTGGTGCCCGCCGCCGCCGCGATCATCCCGCTGCCCGGCGTCGGCGACTGCGATACCGAGGAGGAGGTTCGGCGAGCCAGGGCCACCGTCGACGCGCCACGGCGGCACCCACCGCTGGATCTCGATGAGGCGCGAGAGATGCTGCGCGGCACTCTGTCCCGGCTCACCGCCTACGAAGCCGACCTGCGTTCGGTGCTCGGGGCCGCGCTCGCAGGCCCGCTGACCGCCGCCGGGCCGCTGCCCCGCTTCGACGTTTCCGCGATGGACGGCTACGCGGTGGCGGGTGACGGGCCGTGGCGCCTGCGCCGCGACATCGGCTTCGCGGGCGGCAGGCGGCCGGTGGGGCTGCTGCCGGGTGAGGCGGTGCGAATCGCCACCGGCGCGCACGTACCGGACGGCACCACGGGTGTCCTGCGCGACGAGTTCGTGCACGTCGCCGACGAAACGCTGTACCGCCTGCCGGACACCCCGCTGCGCGACGACATCCGCCACCGTGGCGAGGACCGGCAGGCCGGTGATCTCGTCGCGCCGGAGGGCACGCCGGTCACCGCCGCGTTGATCTCCGCGGCCGCGAGCGTCGAAGTCACCGCGGCGCCGGTACGCGGCCCGGTGCGCGCGCGCATCGTCATGACCGGTGACGAGATCCGCAGCGAGGGGCCGCTGCAGGCGGGCCAGACCCGCGATTCGATCGGTCCGATCCTGCCGGAGCTGCTGTCCTGGTACGGCATTCGCACCGCCGACCGAGTGCACCTGCGCGACACGCCGCACGGATTCGACGAGGTCATGACCGTGGCGCCGGATCACGACCTGCTGGTGATCGTCGGCGCGACCGGCGGCGGGGCCGCCGACCAGCTCCGTGCCGCCCTGGCCCGCGCCGGAGCCGAGATCGTGGTGCCGCGCCTGCGGCTGCGTCCCGGCGGTTCCACCGTCGTCGCCGAACTCGCCTCCGGCACCACGGTGCTCGGCCTGCCCGGCAACCCGTTCGCCGCCGTCGCCACGCTCATGGCGCTCGCGCCCGCGATCGTCGAGGGCCGCACCGGCGCGCCCACGGCCCGCCCGCTGCGTGGGCCGCTGCACAACGCGGCAGAGATCGCGGCACAGGTGACCCGCGTCGTACCCGCTCGCGCCGCCGAGGAAGGCGGCTGGATCGGCGACCCGGCCATCCGCACCGCCCATCTCGGCGGCCTCATCGACCGCGACGGATTGGTCGTGGTCCCGCCCGGCGCCGTCGACGGCGCGACGGTCGAGTTCCTTCCGCTGCGCGGCTGAGCCGGCGTACGACACGACTCGTCCGGAACTGTCGCGCCTCAGCACAGTGGGACGCTGAAGCGATTGCACTGCAAGTAATCTCAGGTGACATCGGGCTCCGCCCCACGCGGAAGTGTGCCAGCGATTCCCGGGTCGGGCGGAAACAAATTGCCGCACAACAACTTATGTGACGACCACAGCGACCGGCCGCACCACGCGCACACCCCCGCCGCAGGGGAATTATTTTCGCCGCGATAAACCCGAGAACACGCGAAGTCGGAGCGATACCGACCACTCGCGAACGCGTGGGCGCGACCCGTTTTGTTACCGTTCGAACACACACCCGAGCCACCGGCAAACCACCCGCCAAGGAATGACACCGTGCCACCGATCCAGCCGTAGTTGCTATCGAAACCCACCTTCAATAGCGCCTCTACCTGCGCAAATACAACAACCGGCCGCTCCGGGCCATATTTTTCATTTCCCCTTCCGGAAGCTCCACCGGCTCGCTATCGTTTGTTCGTTAGGCTGTTCGTTAGGCGAATATCAATCCCCCGGAAAGGACCGTGTGGAGATGGCTGAAAAGTCGAAGAAAACGCCTAAGAAAATGCCGAAGCAGATGCCGAGGCAGCAGCAGCAACAGCGCCAGGAGCAGGACATGCGCGAGGGCTCGGATATGGAAGGCCGTCGGGGCACCAGGTCCGAGATGCCCGAACGGCGCGGCGAGCAGGACCGCCGCCAGTAGCTGATCTGCGCCACCCGCGCCGCCGGCCCCAACTCCTCCCGGGACCGGCGGCTGCGGTCGTACCAGGCCCGGTGTGCTTACCCCGCTTACCCCGGAGGTAATTGTCGCCCCGCGCGCGGCGGACCTACCGTCGGTTCGACGCCACTCCCGGTGTCGACGAACGAAGGAACGCCGACCATCATGTCCGCCTATGGCTTCGCCCACCTCCGCGGTCGCAGGCCCCATCCCGATATCCTGGAATACCTGGAGCGCATCCAAGCCACCTTGGACCCGTTCGGTGGCCGCTTCGTCATCCACGGGCCCCCGGCCGAGATCGTGGAAGGCAGCTGGCCCGGGAGCATGGTGCTGATCGAGTTCCCCGGCATGACCGAAGCGCGGGAGTGGTACCACTCGCCCGCCTACCAGGAGATCCTGCCGCTGCGCGCCGATCACATCGACGGCGACCTGCTGCTGATCGAAGGCGTCGGCCCGGACTACGATCCGCGCAAACGCGCCGCCGAGCTGCGCGCCGAGGCGACCTGACGCGATTTCCGCCCGCCATCCGCCGTCCGATACCGTTGACCAGGCACGACACAGCTCGACGCGATAAGGATGGGCCCGATGGACGACAGTTCTCTGGTCTGGGACGACGGCACGCTCGTCACCATCGACCAGCGCGGACTGCCGCATGAGGTCCGTGAGCTGCGACTGAGCACGGTCGATCAGGTCATCGACGCGATCAAGGCGCTGGCCATCCGCGGCGCGCCCGCCATCGGCATCGCGGGCGCGTTCGGCGTCGTCATCGCCACCGCCGCGCACACCGTGGACGGCGTGGTCGACGAGGCGGCGGTGCAGGCCGAGGCGGACCGGATCGCCGCGGCGCGGCCGACGGCGGTCAATCTGGCCTGGGCGGTGCGGCGGGTCCGGGCCCAGGTGGGCCGGGGGGCCGACGCGGTGCTGGCCGAGACACTCGACATGCTGGCCGAGGACGGCCGGGTCAACCGGGCCGCCGCCACGAACGCCGCCGACCTGGTGCAGCGCCTGTGTCCGGACCGGCCGCTGCGAGTGCTCACCCACTGCAATACCGGCCGGCTCGCGACCAGCGCGTTCGGCACGGCCATCGGCACGTTGCGGGTGCTGTCCGAGCGCGGTGCGATCGAGCAGGTCCTGGTCGACGAGACCCGCCCGCTGCTGCAGGGCGCGCGGTTGACCACGTGGGAACTCGCCGAAGCGGGTATCCCGCACCGGCTGACCATCGATTCCGCCGCCGCCTGGGCGATGGCGACCGGGCAGGTCGACTGCGTGCTGGTCGGCGCCGACCGGGTCACCGCCAACGGCGACGTCGCCAACAAGATCGGCACCTACGGTCTCGCGCTGGCCGCCCGCCACCACGACATCCCGTTCGTCGTGGTCGCCCCGGAGTCGACCCGCGATCTCGCGATGGCCACCGGCCGGGAGATCGTGGTGGAGGAACGGGCTGCGCCCGAAGTGACCGGATTCGGTGGTGTGGCAACGGCTCCCGAGCACACCGAGGTCTTCAACCCGGCCTTCGACGTGACGCCCGCCGAACTCGTGACGGCGGTGGTCACCGAGCACGGTGTGGTGCACCGATCCGATCGGTCGCACGGGGCGGCGATCGCGGAGGTCGCACGCGAGCTGTACCGGCGCGGCTGGATGCCGGGCACGGCGGGCAACATCTCGGTGCGCACCGGCGCGACCGCCGTCGTCACCGGAAGCGGGTTGTCCAAAGGCGAACTCACCGAGGGCGACATGGTCACCGTGCGCGTGGCGGACTCCGCGCCCGTGGCCGACCACGGACGCAAACCGTCCGCCGAGACCACGATCCACACCGCCGTCTACCGGAGCCGCCCGGCCCAGGCGGTCGTGCATATCCATCCGCCGTTCGCCACGGCACTCGCCACCCGCTCGGCGGTTCCCGGCGCGCTCGGCACGCTGCGGATCACCGACTACGAGCTGATCAAGGGGCTCGGCGGCGGCGATCCGGCCGTCGCGGAGATCCCGGTCTTACCGAACTGGCCAGAGGTGCCGCGCATCGGTGCGGACATCGAGCGCTACCTCCTCGACCATCCGGACGCTCTGCCGGTGCTGGTCATCGCCGGGCACGGCATCACCGCATGGGGCGAGAATCTCGCTCAGGCGCGCGATCGCGCCGAATGCCTGGAAGCATTGTGTGAGCTGGTGTCCCGCACCGGCAGTCCGGCGGCGTTCGGCCCGCGCGACGATGTACTCGAGATTGGACTGACATGACCCTGCTGCAGGTGATGGCCGCCGCCGACGCGGCCGACGTGCGCGTGCGTACCACCGACGACGAACGGATCGGCACCGAACTGGCCGGGCACGGCATCACCTTCGGCCGCTGGCCGGTGGTCGAGAACGCCGCGTCGGTGTCCTCCGACGAGCTGCTGGCGCACTACGAGAAGCACGTCGCCGAGCTGAACGAGTCCGGACGCTACCGGCACATCGATATCGCCCGCATCCACCCGGACGACGCCGACCCGCAGTGGCCCGAGATCGCCAAGGGCGCGCGCGGGAAGTTCCTCGATGAGCACCGGCACGCCGAGGACGAGGTGCGCTTCTTCGCCGCCGGACGCGGCTGCTTCTATCTGCACCTGGGCGAAGAGGTCCTCGCGGTGGTGTGCGAAGGCGGCGACCTGCTCTCGGTGCCCGCGGGCACGCTGCACTGGTTCGACATGGGCGAGCGCCCGGATTTCATCGCCATCCGCTTCTTCGAGGAAGAGGACGGCTGGGTCGGCGACTTCACCGGCGACAAGATCAGCGCGGGCTTCCCCACCCTCGACGAGCTGCTGACCGCGCCGTGATCGGCGCCGTCGTCGTCGACATCGAGGGCACCACCAGCCCTACCGCGTCGGTCCGCGAAGACCTGTACGGCTATACCCGGCAGCGGCTTCCGGGCTGGCTGGCCGAGGAAAGCCCGGCGGCGTCCACCGTCCTCGCCGCGACCAGGGAGCTGGCCGGGCAACCGGACGCGGGCCCGGCCGAGGCCGCCGCGATCCTGCGCGGGTGGCTCGACTCCGATGTGAAGGCCGAGCCGCTCAAGACCGCCCAGGGCTTGATCTGCGCGGAAGGCTTCCGCAGCGGCGCACTGCACGGCGAGTTCTTCCCGGACGTGCCACCGGCTCTCGCCGCCTGGCACGCCGCCGGGCTCGCGCTGTACGTCTACTCCTCGGGATCGGTGCACAATCAACAGGATTGGTTCGCCTTCGCCCGCGGCGGCAGCCTATCCGAACTGATCAGCGGATACTTCGATCTGTCTACGGCGGGCGGCAAACGCGAATCCGCCTCCTACGACAAGATCGCAGGCGCCATCGGCGCGCCCGCCGAACACATCCTGTTCCTGTCCGACCACCCGGACGAACTCGATGCCGCCGTCGCCGCGGGGTGGCGGGTCGTCGGCCTGGCCCGCCCCGGGGAGCCCAATCCCCCACGGCCGCCGCACCGCTGGGTCGACACGTTCGCCGACATCGTTCCCGCCCGGATCGCCTGACCCGCAGCACAAGCCTTCACCCGCTGTGCCGCAATCAGTTTCGCACTGGAAATCCGGTCTCATCGGGCATCGAGGCGACGACTACACACCGGGCGCAGCACAGCTGGTCGACGGGTGGGGCCCGCAACCCGCGCGGCCGAGACCGCGTCCACCACCGGTCACGACCCGAGACAGTGCCACCTGGCCCATTGCAGACAGACCCGCCACCGTGACCGGGGTGGACCGCGACGACACTCCGGGTGAATTCGTCGACGCTGGAACTCGAGCCCGCCGGGCACTGAATTCATCAGCAACAGATAATTTTCAGCGAATTGTGATTGTGCTTACAATACGTGGCGCGGAAGTCCGAGCCGAAACGCCGCGGAGGTGGTAAACCCAACGCCTACGACGAGCGATCGGATGTGTTAACAAATGTAAAGCACTGGAGAACCCATCGTTTCCAAAGCATCACCGACCGCGCCGCGGGCGGGCTATCCGGATCCGATTCCGTACAGTTCAGAGCATATTTCCCCTGGTCGGCCCGCAGGACGGCGCCCGGATGCGACGGGCTACCGTGACCGTGACGTTGCGCCGATCTCACAACTCACCATGCTCGCAAATGGGCTGTGAGAGAGACGTTTGGCCAGTCGTGCACGCCTCTTTACAGTCGGAACATCCACCCGATCGCACAGCTCGAAGGGGACGTCGTGGTTAATTCCCGTACCCAGGGTCACGCACCCTCCGGCCCGGCCACCGACGCCGGGGACGCGCTCCTGCGGCTGGGGAAATATTTCCACCGGGGCGAGGTGTCGTCCGATCAGCGCACGCTGCACAAGGTCGGCGGGCGCAGCGCCGACGAGTTCTACCGCGATCGCTGGTCCCACGACAAGGTGGTGCGCTCCACGCACGGCGTGAACTGCACGGGATCGTGCTCGTGGAAGATCTACGTGAAAGACGGCGTGATCACCTGGGAGTCGCAGCAGACCGACTACCCCTCGGTGGGCGCCGACAAGCCGGAGTACGAGCCGCGCGGCTGCCCGCGCGGCGCGTCGTTCTCCTGGTACACCTACTCGCCCGCCCGCGTGCGCTACCCCTACGTGCGCGGCACCCTGCTGGAGCTGTACCGGGAAGCCAAGTCCCGGCTCAAGGACCCGGTGCTGGCCTGGGGCGAGATCGTCGAGGACCCCGAGAAGGCGCGCAGCTACAAGGCCGCCCGCGGCAAGGGCGGATTCGTGCGCGCCGAGTGGTGGGAGGCGGCCGAAATCGCCGCTGCCGCACACGTCTACACGATCAAGCAGTACGGCCCCGACCGGGTGGCCGGGTTCTCGCCGATTCCGGCGATGTCCATGGTCAGCCACGCCGTCGGCGCCCGGTTCATCTCGCTGCTCGGCGGCTCCATGCTGTCGTTCTACGACTGGTACGCCGACCTGCCGGTGGCCTCGCCGCAGGTGTTCGGCGACCAGACCGACGTGCCGGAGTCCGCGGACTGGTTCGACGCCGGGTACCTCATCATGTGGGGCTCGAACGTGCCGGTCACCCGGACGCCGGACGCGCACTACATGACCGAGGCGCGCTACCGCGGCCAGAAGGTCGTGGTGGTCTCCCCCGACTACGCCGACAACACCAAGTTCGCCGACGAGTGGGTCCCCGCGCGTCCCGGCACCGACGCGGCGCTGGCCATGGCGATGGGCCACGTGGTGCTGAAGGAGTTCTTCGTCGAGAAGTCGACGCCGCGCTTCCTCGACTACATCAAGCGCTTCACCGATCTGCCGTACCTGATCACACTGGACGAGCACGACGGCGCGTATGTGCCCGGCAAGTTCCTCACCGCCGCCGACCTCGGGCACACCGGCGAAGGCGTGCAGTTCCAGACGGTGCTGCTGGACGCGCAGGCCGAGCCGGTGGTGCCGAACGGGTCACTCGGCCATCGCTTCGGCGAAGAAGGCGCCGGGCGCTGGAACCTCGATCTCGGGGACGTCGATCCCCTCCTGAGTCTGTATGGCCGCACCGACGATGCTGCGGCCGTACAGATTCCCCGCTTCGACAGTGACGTCCCCGGTGTGCTCACCCGCGGTGTGCCCACCAGGACCGTCGCGGGCAAGCGGGTCACCACGGTCTTCGATCTGCTGCTCGCGCAGTACGGCGTCGGCCGCGACGGACTGCCCGGCACGTGGCCGAGCGGCTACGACGACGCGGCCGAGCCCTACACCCCGGCCTGGCAAGAGGCCATCACCGGCGTGCCCGCCATCCAGGCGCAGCGCATCGCGCGGGAGTTCGCCGACAACGCCGACCGTTCCGGCGGCCGCTCGATGATCCTCATGGGCGCGGGCACCAACCACTGGTTCCATTCCGACCAGATCTACCGCGCGTTCTTCACCTTGACGCTGCTGACCGGCTGCCAGGGCGTGAACGGCGGCGGCTGGGCGCATTACGTCGGGCAGGAGAAGTGCCGTCCCGTCACCGGATGGTCCACCCTGGCCTTCGGCCTGGACTGGCAGCGCCCGCCGCGGCAGATGCAGGGCACGGTGTTCTGGTACCTCACCAACAATCAGTGGCGCTACGACCCGTTCACCGCGGAGTCGTTCGCCTCGCCGCTGGGCACGGGGAAGTTCGCCGGCCGCACGGCCGCCGACAACATCGCGCTGGCCACCCGGCTGGGCTGGATGCCGAGTTACCCGACCTTCGACCGCAACCCGCTGGACCTGGCGGACGAGGCCGAGGCCGCGGGCAAGACCGCGCCCGAGCACGTGGTGGACGGGCTGAAGTCCGGCGACCTGCGGTTCGCCTGCGAGGACCCGGACGCGCCGGAGAACTTCCCGCGCTGCCTGACCGTGTGGCGGGCCAACCTGCTCGGATCCTCGGGCAAGGGCAACGAATACTTCCATCGCCACCTGCTCGGCGCCGACTCCAACCTGCAGACCACCGACGCCACCGGCGTGCGGCCGCAGGAGCTGACCTGGCGCGAGACCGCCGCCACCGGCAAGCTGGATCTGCTGCTGTCGCTGGACTTCCGGATGACCAGCACCACGCTGTTCTCCGACATCGTGCTGCCCGCCGCCACCTGGTACGAGAAGCACGACCTGTCCTCCACCGACATGCACCCGTTCGTGCACGCCTTCTCCCCGGCCATCTCACCGCCTTGGGAGGCCAAGACCGATTTCGACGCCTTCCACCGGATCGCGCGCGGCTTCTCCTGGATGGCCGAGAAGCACCTGGGCAAGCGCAAGGACATCGTCGCCGTGCCGTTGCAGCACGACTCGCCGGACGCGACGGCCCAGGCGGGCGGGCGCGTGCTGGACTGGAAAGCCGGTGAGTGCGAACCGATTCCAGGCAAGACCATGCCGAAACTGGTCGTGGTCGAACGCGACTACCCGAAGCTCGCGGAGAAGATGGCCGCGCTCGGGCCGCTGATCGACACACTCGGCGTCACCACCAAGGGCGTCACCACCTACCCCGACCAGGAGGTCGAGTACCTGGCGGGCGTGAACGGCACGGTCGTGTCCGGCATCGCGCAGGGCCGCCCGTCGCTGGCCAAGGACACGCACGCGGCCGAGGCGATCCTCGCGCTGTCGGGCACCACCAACGGCCGACTGGCAGTGGAGGGCTTCCACGCGCTGGAGCGCCGCACCGGAACCCAGCTGGCCGACCTGGCCGCCGAGCACGAGGGCAAGCGGATCACCTTCGCCGACACCCAAGCTCGTCCGGTGCCGGTGATCACCTCGCCGGAGTGGTCGGGCAGCGAGACCGGCGGACGCCGGTACTCGCCGTTCACCATCAACACCGAGCGGCTCAAGCCCTGGCACACGCTGACCGGGCGGCAGCACTTCTACCTGGACCACGACTGGATGATCGAACTCGGCGAACAGCTGCCGATCTTCCGTCCGCCGCTGGACATGACCGCGCTGTTCCACGAGCCCTCGATCGGCGACGTCGGCGACAAGGGCGTCACCGTGCGCTACCTGACACCGCACTCGAAGTGGTCGATCCACTCCGCCTACCAGGACAACCTGCACATGCTGACGCTCTCGCGCGGCGGGCAGACGATCTGGATGTCCGATCGCGACGCGGCGAAGATCGGTGTGGCCGACAACGACTGGATCGAGGCGATCAACCGCAACGGCATCGTGGTCGCACGCGCCATCGTCAGTCACCGGATGCCGGAAGGCACCGTGTTCATGTACCACGCCCAGGACCGGGCGGTGGACGTGCCGCGCATCGAAGGCCTCGGCGAGGACACCAAGGGACGGGGCAAGCGCGGCGGCATCCACAACGCGCTCACCCGCATCATGATCAAGCCATCGCATCTCATCGGCGGCTACGCGCAGCAGTCCTTCGCGCTGAACTACCACGGTCCCACCGGAAATCAGCGCGACGAGGTCACCACGATCCGCAAGCGCTCGCAGAAAGTGGAGTACTGACATGAGCGAGCCAGGCACGAGGACACCCCACGCACCCACCGACGCGAGAAAGCGGTACTGACATGCGCGTCATGGCACAGCTGGCCATGGTGATGAACCTGGACAAGTGCATCGGCTGCCATACCTGCTCGGTCACCTGCAAGCAGGCCTGGACCAACCGCGGCGGCACCGAGTACGTCTGGTTCAACAACGTGGAGACCCGCCCCGGGCAGGGCTACCCGCGGCAATACCAGGACCAGGAGAAGTGGAAGGGCGGCTGGACGCTGAACAAGCGCGGCAAGCTCACCCTGAAGTCCGGGTCCCGGCTGAAGCGGCTGCTGAACATCTTCGCCAACCCCGATCTGCCCACGGTCGAGGACTACTACGAGCCGTGGAGCTACGACTACGACAACCTGCTGTCCTCGCCGCCGATGGACACGACACCGGTGGCGCGGCCCAAATCGCTGATCACCGGCGAGGACACGAACGTCACGTGGGGCGCCAACTGGGACGACGACCTCGGCTCCGGCCCCGAGCAGGTCGGCCGGGACCCGCTGCTGGCGAAGCTGTCCGACCAGGTGAAGCTGGAGTTCGAAGAGACCTTCATGTTCTACCTGCCGCGGATCTGCGAGCACTGCCTGAATCCGTCGTGCGCGGCGTCGTGTCCTTCCGGCGCGATCTACAAGCGCGCGGAAGACGGCATCGTGCTGGTGGACCAGGACAAGTGCCGCGGCTGGCGGCAGTGCGTGTCGGGCTGCCCGTACAAGAAGATCTACTTCAACCACAAGACGGGCAAGGCGGAGAAGTGCACCTTCTGCTACCCGCGCGTGGAGGTCGGCATACCCACGGTGTGCTCGGAGACCTGCGTGGGGCGGCTGCGCTACATCGGCGTCATGCTCTACGACGCCGACGCCGTACTGGAGGCCGCGTCGGTCACCGAGGACAAGGATCTCTACCCGTCCCAGCTCGGTGTGTTCCTCAACCCCCATGATCCGCGGGTGATCGCCGAGGCGGAACGGGCCGGGATCTCGCCGGAATGGATTCAGGCGGCCCAGGATTCGCCGGTCTACAAGCTGATCGTCGACTACCAGATCGCGCTGCCGCTGCATCCGGAGTACCGCACCATGCCGATGGTCTGGTACGTGCCGCCGCTGTCGCCGGTGGTGGACGTGCTCACCGAGACGGGCCACGACGGCGAGAACGCGTCGAACCTGTTCGGCGCCATCGACGCGTTGCGCATTCCGGTGGAGTACCTGGCCGAGTTGTTCACCGCGGGCGACGTGGGGCCGGTGCGCGCGTCGTTGCAGCGCCTCGCGGCGATGCGCTCGTTCATGCGGTCGGTGAACCTCGGGGAGGAGCCCGATCCCTCGATCGCGCCGTCGGTGCGGCTGGAGCCGGAAGAGATCGAGGCGATGTACCGGCTGCTGGCCATCGCCAAGTACGAGCACCGCTACGTGATCCCGACCGGCGCGGGAGCCCGTGCGCACGAACTGGATTCGCTCGCCACCGGATGCAGCCTGGACACCGACGGCGGGCCGGGTATGACGGCGTTCGACCAGATGGTGGAGAAATTCCACCTCACCGACAGCAACGAAGCCGCGCCGCAAGAGAAGTCGTCCCGGATCAACTTGCTGAACTGGGACGGCAAGAGCACCGAGGGCTTGCTGCCGACGAACGGGCAGGCGGACGACACCTCCGACGGGCACCCGAACGGCGCGTCCAACGGGCAGGCGAACGGCACCGTCAACGGGCACACGAACGGCGCGTCCAACGGCGGGCAGCCGAACGACGCCGGCAACGGGCACGCCGACGGTACGGGTGACGCGACCGTCGCGGGCGACCCGGCCTCGACCGGAGCAGGCCGATGAGTCTGCTCAAACTGCGCCGCCGCCCGGAACCGGCGGTCGAACTCGCCCAGCGCGACCGGCAATTGGTGTGGCGGATCGCCGCGCTGCTGCTGGACTACCCGAGCGAGCAGACGCTGGCCATGGTCGACCAATTGGATACCGCCGCGGCCATATTGCCGGACGAGGTACGCGCACACCTGAACGACTGCCTCGACTACCTGCGGACGACCCCGCCCCTGGAACTCGCCGCCGACTATGTCGCGACCTTCGACATGCGCCGCCGCGCCAGCCTGCACCTGACCTTCTACGCCTACGGCGACACCCGCAAGCGCGGGATGGCGCTGCTGCGGTTCAAGCACGCCTACCGGCACGCGGGCGTCGAACTCGGCGACGAGGAGCTGCCCGATCACCTGCCGGTGCTGCTGGAGTTCGCCGCCACCGTCGATCCGATCGGCGGCGAGCGGCTGCTCGGCGAGCACGTTCCGGTACTGGAGCTGCTGCGACTCTCGCTGGCCGACAACGGCTCTCCTTATGCGGGCGTGCTCGCGGCGGTCGGTGCGACGCTGCCCCCGCCGACCACCGCCGACCGCAGGCGCATCGCCGAACTCGCCGCCCAGGGCCCGCCCGAGGAGGAAGTCGGGTTGGAGCCCTTCGCGATGGACCCCTCGCTGTTCGACGGATCGGAAGGCCGACGATGAACGCAACGCCGAACCTACCGACCGCGCTGTGGCTGATCCTGCCCTACGTCGCGTTCACCTCGTTCGTGCTCGGGCACCTGTGGCGCTACCGCAACGACCAGTTCGGCTGGACCACCCGTTCCTCGCAGATGTACGAGAGCCGCCTGCTGCGCCTGGGCAGCCCGCTGTTCCACTTCGGCATGCTCGGGGTGTTCGGCGGTCACGTGCTCGGCGTGCTGATCCCGGAATCGTGGACGGCGGCGATCGGGATCTCCGAGCACCTCTACCACGTGATCGCGGTCGGCGCGGGGTCGGTGGCCGGTCTCGCCGTGCTGGCCGGGGTGGGCATCCTGCTCTACCGCCGGTTCACCGTTGCGGCCGTCCGCAAGGCGACGACCGGCAACGACAAGCTGATGTACGCGCTGCTGGCCGCCGCGCTGATCACCGGCCTGCTCAACACCTGGGGCAGCAATCTGCTGTGGGGCACCTACAACTATCGCGAGACGGTCTCGCCCTGGTTCCGCAGCCTGTTCACCCTGGCCCCGCAGCCCGAGCTCATGGTGGACACCCCGTGGACCTTCCAGCTGCACGGATTGGTCGTGCTCGCGCTGATCGGGCTGTGGCCTTACACCCGGTTGGTGCACATGTTCAGTGCGCCGATCGGCTACTTGGTGCGGCCCTACGTGGTCTACCGCAGCAAGGAATACGACGCTCCCGACAAGCGCCGTTACGCCCGTGCGTGGGACGCTCCCGTGACCCCCGAACGCTGGCGCTGACGGCGCCGTCGAGCGCGGGACCCCGCCCGGACAACGGCGTCCGAGCGGGGTCTTCGACGCGTGCGGATCAGGCGTTGTCGTAGGCGTCCTGCAGAACCCGGACGTCGAGTTTGGACATCGACCGCAGGGCGGTGCCGACGGCGATGGTCTTGGCCGGATCGTCACCGCCCATCAGCTTCGGCAGCGCGGAAGGCACGACCTGCCAGGACAGGCCGTAGCGGTCGGTCAGCCAGCCGCACGGCCCGGGCTCCCCGCCGTCCGCGGTGAGCGCGTCCCACAGCCGGTCGACCTCGTCCTGGGTGCCCACGATCACCTGCAGTGACGCGGCGTCGGTGAGCGGGTGGTCCGGCCCGCCGTTCATCAGCGTGACCGCGTGGCCGTCCAGCTCGAGCGAGACGATGAACGCCGAACCATCGGAGTTGCGGGAGATGTCTACCACCCGCGAGTTCGGAATCGCCGAGGCGTAGAAGGTGGCGGCTTCCTCGGCGGCGTTGTCGAACCAGAAGAACGTGTTGACGGACATGTGGTGCTCCTGTGTGGTGTGGTGTGTCCTGCTGTCACCTACCGGTCGGAGCTGCCGGTTCGGCTTCGACATACTTCGGGAAATTTCCCCGAATTTTTCTCCGGCAGCGTCGACCGCTCTTGGCCAGGTGATCGCTGAAAGCGCTTCGACGTACCGGGAGTTCGCGGCTTTTCGCTGGCAGAACCCATCGACCCATTCGGTAACCAGGCATACGCTGATGTTTGGCCTACGTGATGTGGTCTATCCCACTCTTGGGGACATGATGTCTCGACCCCCCCGGCTCCGCCGGTGCAGCGGTCGAGGCGAGCAAGGAGTGAGCAATGAAAGGTGGAGGAAAAATCGCGCTAGGGGTGGGCATCGGGTATCTGCTCGGCCGCACCCGCAAAATGCGCTTCGCGTTGTCGCTGGCGGGTGCCGCGATGGCCAAACGGTCGACGGGAACCCCCGGTGATCTGCTCGAGCGCGGGACCTCGCTGCTCAAGTCGTCGCCGGAGTTGACCCGGATCACCGACACCGTGCGCGGCGAGTTGCTCGGCGCCGCGCGGTCCGCCGCGGTCACCGCGGCGAGCAACCGCCTCGACGCGCTGAACACCAGGTTGCAGCAGGGTTCGACGCTGCTGGCGGACGAGGATCGACGTGGCTCGCGAGCGACCGATTCCGACGAGGACGAGTACGAGGACGAATCGTCCGAAGACGCGCGCGCGTCGGCCGACGGCGATCTCGAAGACGAGTACGAGGAAGACGAGGACCAGTCCGAACAGGGTGCGGACGAGGACGACGCCGAGCGGCCCGCCGCGCGGCGCGCTCGCCGACCGAGCACCGCGGGCAGGCGTGCGGCGAGTTCCCGCAGCGCGGACCGTTCGGCCGGTTCGGCGGATCGCAAGCCGTCCGGGAGTCGTGGACGCCGTAGTCGCACCGATACCGACGACGCCCCCGTGCGTCGCACGAGGAGGTGACCGGAGATGGCCAAGACGTTGCGTGACGCGACAGCCGGAGTCGGCAAGCTGGCCACCGACACGGCGGGCCGGGCCACCAAAGCCGCGGGCCGGGCGGGATCGACCGCCAAGAAGACAGCCCCACCGCCCACGCCGACCGGCCTTCTGCAGGAATCGATGCAGAACCTCGCCGGGACCCTGGCCGAACGCGCCGTGTCCGGGCTCACGAACCAGGTGTCGAAGACCGCGGGCCGGTTGACCGACTACGCCGAAGGGGGCGGAGGGAATCTGCTGTCGGCGCTGACCGGCGTGGAAAAGCTCGCCGGCGGCGCCTCACCGTTCCAGGCGGCCATGAGCATGGGCAAGAGCAAGATCGGCCACACGCTGCGCGAAGGGTTCCAAACGGCGAAGGAGTCCCTGACCGGCGGCAAGGGCAAGGGTGGTGGCAAGAAGATCAAGCTGACCAATATCGTCGAGCACATCGACGTCGGCGTTCCGGTCGACCTGGCCTACGACCAGTGGACCCAGTTCGCGGACTTCCCGAAGTTCACCAAGAAGCTCGAGCAGGTCGAGCAGACGGCCGACGAGAAACTCAGCTGGACCGGCAAAGTGTTCTGGTCCCGGCGCACCTGGGAATCCACGATTCTCGAGCAGGTGCCGTTCGAGCGGATCGTCTGGCGTTCCAAGGGCCACAAGGGCTACATCGACGGCGCGGTCACCTTCCACGAGATCGCGCCGGGGCTCACCCGCATCCTCGTCGTGCTGGAGTACCACCCCAAGGGGTTCTTCGAGAAGACCGCCAACATGTGGCGCGCGGCCGGTCGCCGGTGCCGCCTGGAACTCAAGCACTTCCAGCGGCACGTCATGACCGAGACCGTGCTGCACCCCGACGACGTCGTGGGCTGGCACGGCGAGATCCGCGACAGCCAGGTCGTCAAGGACGACGAGACCGCACGACGCGAGGAAGAGGAGAACGCCGAAGAAGACCACGCGGACGACGAGGGATCCGCGGCGGAGGAGCCGGAGGACGAGGAGCCGGACGAGGAAGACGAAGACGAGACCGACGAGCTGGACGCGGACGAGCGAGACGAGGACGAGGAGGACGAATCCGAGCCTTCCCGCCGCCGCCCGGCCGCCCGCCGCCGCACCACGGTGACCCGCCGGTCGCGCGAGAGGCGAGGAGCAAACGCATGACCATCGAACCCGCAGGAGGCGCAGGCGGTGGCGGAGCGGGCACGATGGCGCGCCCGAACTCCTCCAGCCTGGCCGACGTGATCGACACGATTCTCGACAAAGGCCTGGTCATCGACGCGTTCGCGCGTGTGTCGCTGGTCGGCATCGAACTGGTGACCATCGACGCACGCGTCGTGGTGGCCAGTGTCGATACGTATCTACGATTCGCCGAAGCCGTCAACCGGCTGGAGATCTCCACCAGCGAACCGAAGGGAATCACCGACATCGTCGGCGATGTCACCCAGGGCGCGGCGAAGCACAAGACGAGCGGCGCGCTCGAGGCGGCGGGCGAGAAGGTGATGAACTTTCTCGGCGATGTGGAGGACAAGCGCCAGACCGCGAGCAGGCCCAGGCGCAAGGAGGATCGATGACTACCGGTCAAGCCTCCGTGTACGTCTACGGCATCGTGCCCGCCGACGTGGAGCCCGAGCCGCACGCCACCGGTGTCGGCGACCCTCCCGGCGAGGTCGCGGTGGTGCGGCACGGCGAGATCGCCGCGCTGATCAGCACGCTCGAATCGGACCGGCCACTGGGCACACCCGATGACCTCACCGCGCACGCCGAGCTGCTGGACGGCTCGGCCGCCGTCGCTCCGGTGCTGCCGCTGCGGTTCGGTGCGGTCATGACCGACGCGGAGGCGGTGGAGAACGAACTGCTCGGGGCGAACGAAGACGAGTTCCGCTCCGCGCTGGAGCAGCTCGAGGGCCGCGCGCAGTTCGTGATCAGAGGGCGCTACGTCGAGGACACCATCCTGCGGGAACTGCTCGACGAGAACGCCCAGGCCGCCCAGCTGCGCGACGAGATCCGCGACAAACCCGAGGACGCCACCCGCAATGCCAGGATCGCGCTGGGCGAGCTGATCAATCAGGCCATCGAGGCCAAGCGAGCCGAGGACACGCACAGGGTGGTCGCCGAACTCGAGCAGTTCGAGGCACTCGTCAACCAGCGCGACCCCTCCCATGAGGAGGAGGCCGTCCACGTCGCGGTGCTGGTCGAGCTGGAACGGCAGGAACAGCTGGAGGAAACGCTGCGCCGGCTGGGCGAGGAGTGGGACGGTCGCGTGGAGCTGAACTTGCTCGGCCCCATGGCGGCCTACGACTTCGTGACGAAGCGCACACCCGAGGGGTGAGATATGGGTCTTCTCTCGACGATCTTGACATTGCCGGTCGCCCCGGTCCGCGGCGTCATCTGGCTGGGCGAACTGATCCAGGACCAAGTGGAGCAGCAGCTGCACGATCCCGCCACCATGCGGCGGGAACTCGAGGAGATCGATGCGGCCGCGGCAGCCGGTCAGCTGTCCGAAGAGGAGCGCAAACAAGCGCAGCAGGCGGTCCTGGATCGCATGACCGGTCGGCAGGCGTGATCGCGATCGATCGGAAGGAGTGACTCGCGTGGCACGCAAGACCACTTCCGACGACTCGGAGGATGTGCACTCGGCATCGGGCGAATCGTCGTCCCTTTCACCGGTCAGAGCCGCCGCGACGGCGGTCGAACACCTCGTGGAGCTGACTTCCAAGCAGGTGGAGGGCGTGACGTCGATGGAACCGACCGAGGACGGCTGGACGGTGGAGATCGAGGTACTCGAGGACCGCCGGATTCCGTCGTCCGCGGATATCCTCGCGCTCTTCGAGGTCGAGATCGATATGGATGGTGAGCTGCTGGCCTACCGCCGAACCAGACGCTATGCCCGCGGCAGCACCGACATCGGAAGGGCTCGGCAATGACGGTGGTCGGCGGCGGATCGTCCGCACCGCAGCCCTTCGGCGGCGAGCATCATTCGACGAACCTCGCCGACATCCTCGAGCGGGTGCTCGACAAGGGCCTGGTGATCGCGGGCGACATCCAGGTGAACCTACTCGACATCGAACTGCTCACGATCAAGCTGCGGTTGGTGATCGCGTCCTTGGAGACGGCCAAAGCGGTGGGCATCGACTGGTGGGAGACCGACCCCTGGCTCAACAGCAAGGCCCGCACGCTGGAACGGCAGGATCGCGATCTCGAGCTCGAGAATCGGGAACTGCGCGACCGGATCGCTCGACTGGAAGCGGCGAGCGAACGCCGTCAACCCATCGAAAGCCGCCGCGAGCCGAGGGAAGAGCAATCGTGACCGAGGGTCTCGGGGTTTGGCTGTATGCGGTCACGTCCAGCCGAGGCAACGCGGAGGACGTGGGCGAACTGACCGGGGTCGCGGGAGAGCCGGTGCGCTCGGTGGTCTCGGACGATCTGTCCGCGGTCGTCGGCTCGGTGCCGCTGGAGGTGTTCGGCGAGCAGCCGTTACGGCGGAATCTGGAGGATCTCGACTGGCTGGAGGGGACGGCCAGGGCGCACGACGCCGTCGTGGCGGCCTTGGTGCGCCGCGGTCCGACCGTCCCGCTCCGGCTCGCCACCGTCTTCCGCGACGACGACCGGGTGCGCGACCTGCTCGATGAGCGGCGGACGGACTTCGCCGCGGCCCTGGCGCTGGTGAGCGGCCGTACCGAGTGGGGCGTGAAAGCCTACGGCGACCGCGCCGCACTCACCGCCGCCGTGGCCGAGGCTCGCGCCGCGAGCGACAACGCGACAGGCGCGGGCGCGGCCTACCTCGCCCGGCGGCGCGCGCAACTGTCCGCACAGGAAACCGTGGAACGCGACGCGGCCGAGCGCGCCGAGGAGATCCACACCCGCCTGGTGCACCACGCCGCGGCTGGACGGCGTCAGACGCTTACCGACCCGGCTCTGAGTGGGCGCCGGGACTGGATGGTGCTCAACGGCACCTACCTCGTGGACGACGACCGCACCGACGACTTCACCGCGACGGTCACCGCGCTCGGCGCCGAATTCCCCGGTATCCGGCTCGAACTCACCGGCCCGTGGCCGCCGTATTCGTTCGCGGGCGTGGAACGAGAGCCGGCATGAGCCGGGTCGCCCAGCACGTCGACGACGAGCGCCGCGTCGCGCTGGTCGACCTGCTGGACCGGGTGCTGGCCGGAGGCGTGGTGATCACCGGCGACATCAAACTCGCCATCGCGGACGTCGACCTGGTGCAGATCTCGTTGCGAGCGCTCATCTCCTCCATCAGCACCCTTTCCGCGCCACTCGGGCCCGCGGCGAACCGCGCACTGGAGACGCCCGGCGATGACTGAATTCGGCGGCATACCACCCCGCATCGACACCGACCCCGAATCCGTCGAGCGCGGGTTGGTCTCCCTCGTCCTCACCCTGGTCGAACTCCTCCGGCAACTGATGGAGCGCCAAGCACTCCGCCGCGTCGACGCGGGCGACCTCACCGACACCCAGATCGAACGCATCGGCACCACCCTGATGCTCCTCGAACAACGCATGGAAGAACTACGCGACCACTTCGGCCTGACCCCCGAAGACCTCAACATCGACCTCGGCCCCCTGGGCACCCTCCTCCCCCGCGACCCGTCTTGACGTTTCGAGATCAACGGCACGGGGCCGCGAAATTCGCCGAGCAAGCTCTCCACCACACCAGTACCAGGTTCCACCTCGGGTATCAGTGCTTTCAACCCGGCGGACGATGATCTTCCCGTGCGGCGGCGAGCAGAGTTGGTGGTGTGCAGATGGGGAAAGCCTTCAGAAGTAAGGGTGTCCCCCGCACACTCTGATTGGGGAAGCAATATGACTAGCAACAAAATTCGCGCAGCCATAGCAACGGCAGCGCTCGCACCGGTCATCGCCCTCGGCTCAGGCATAGCTACCGCGGCTCCGGCCGAATCTCCTGTGCCCGCCCAGGTGGCGGACACCTCCCAGCCAGCCCCCGTGCAGGTCGAACCTGTCGCACTAGCGGCGCCGTTCACATTGGGACTCAGCCTGCTCGCATTGCCGTTCTGCGCGTTCGCCATCTTCCCACCTGCTGTATTCGGCTGCGTAGTAGCCGTCTGATCGCGAATCTCGACAGCCCTCGGGCCGAACTTCAAGATCAACGGCACATGGTGGAGAGCTGTTCTCGGCGAATACCGCAGCCATGTGCCGTTGATCTTGTACCTGCGTGCCGAGGCGGTGGGCGCTCGGTGTGGGAGACGGCCCGGGCATCCACGGCATCCGGCCCGGCGGCAGCCTGGCGTATGCCTCGGGTCGAGGGGGTCGTCAGAGTGCGGCAGGATTGCGCTCATCATGACGGACAACGATGATTCCTTCCCGGCCGGCCGGCGGTGGCACATCGCGCGGCTCGCGCTGTTCGCCGCGTTCCTGTTCGGGATGTTCTATCTCGTCGCCGTCACCCGGGTGATCGATGTCGAGGCTGTGCGCGGCATGGTCGCGGCTACGGGGCCGGCTGCGCCTTTGGTCTATGTGGTGGTGTCGGCGGGCCTCGGAGCCGTTTTCGTTCCCGGTCCCCTGCTGGCCGCCGGGAGCGGTCTGCTGTTCGGGCCGCTGGTCGGGACGTTCGTGACGCTGGGCTCCGCCGTGGGTACGGCGATGATCAGCAGTTTTCTCGGGCGCCGGGCGGGCCGCGAGAGCGCACGCGGGTTGCTCGGCGCGCAGCGCGCCGAGCGTATCGACGCACAGATCGAGCGGCGCGGCTTGTGGGCCGTCGTCGGGCAGCGCTTCCTGCCCGGCGTCTCGGATGCGCTCGCGTCGTATGTGTTCGGAGCATTCGGTGTTCCTTTGTGGCAGATGGCCGTCGGCGCGTTCATCGGCTCGGCGCCGCGCGCGTTCGTCTACACCGCGCTCGGCGCCTCCATCGGCGATCTGTCCGGCCCCTTGGCCTACACCGCGATCGCGGTGTGGTGCGCCACCGCCGTCATCGGAGCCTTCGCCGCGCATCGCGGATATCGGAGCTGGCGCGGCCGCGGCGCACGTCTCGAGCGGGAAGCGGTGCCGGATCGCGCCGCGGAGCCGGGCAGCTGAAACCGATCGTCAGGTCGGCCGTGACCGTCCCCTCGGCGGTAGGCGGCCCCGTCGAGGAGCCTCGGGAACGCCTCGAGTGCCGCAACCCCGCCGTGAGGACGCTCGTCGGCACCGGCCTGGCGTGGGCTTTCCGAGAGGTATTTACTGAGAGGAACGGCCGACTTCCCAGCGGCCGGCCGACGGCCTCCGAGGTGTGTATGCCGGTATGGCGACTACGCGAGTTCCGTGACGATGATCTGGATCAGGCGATCCAGATCTGGGAGCAGAGCCGTGTGCCTACCGCGGACGAGCCGGTCTTCGCGCTGGCGGAGGTGACGGCGGCCGCGCGAGCGGGGCAGTCGGCGGTGGTGGCCGAGGTCGGTGACGAGATGGTCGGGATGGCGGTTGCCCAGATCCAGGGCGAGCGCGCCTGGGTCCTGCTGGTGGCGCTGGCGTCGCGGTGGCGGGGGCGCGGGATCGGCAGCGCACTGCTCGCCGAACTGGAGCGGCGGCTGCGCTCGAACGGCGTGCGGCGGATCTGCACGCTGGTCCCCGAGGGGGCCACCGGGTCCGTGGCGTTCGAGAATTCCGGGTACTCGCGCCGGGCGGGTCTCGTCTACTACGAGCTGCTGGAACCGCTGGCTCCCGCGCAGTCCACTCTGCTGAGCGAATTGGGCGGGCGACTGCTACCACGGGGACTGTGGCAGTCGATGGCCGGGATGGACCGAGAGAAGCAGATCATCGAACGCCGGGTCGTGTTACCGCTGTCGAATCCCGATGTGGCCGAGCGTTATCGGGTTCTTCCACCCAAGAGCGTCATCCTGTTCGGGCCACCGGGGACCGGCAAGACCAGCTTCGCGAAAGCGGTCGCTTCCCGGCTCTGCTGGCCGTTCGTCGAATTGTTCCCCTCCCGGTTGGCCGCGGCGACGAGCGGAGGGCTCGCGGCCTCGCTGCGCGAGGTATTCGCCGACCTGGCCGAACTCGACGAGCTGCTGCTGTTCATCGATGAGGTGGAGGAGATCGCGGGCACGCGTTCGGGTACGGCGACCAGCCCGGCGCACGGAGTCACCAACGAGCTGCTCAAGCTGATACCGACGTTCCGGGAAAACTACACTCGCCTGCTGATCTGCGCGACGAACTCGGTCCGCTCGTTGGACCCGGCATTCCTGCGACCCGGTCGATTCGACTACGTGATCCCGGTCGGCCCGCCGGACGAACCCGCACGCAACGCGATCTGGCAACGTTATCTCGGCCCCGCCACCGAAACCGTCGATCTCGACCGTTTGACCCGCGCCACAGCGCAATTCACCCCCGCCGACATCGAATACGCGGCCCGCGCGGGCGCGCAGTCCGCGTTCGAACGCGCAATGCGCGACGACTCGAGCGAACCCGCGACCACCGAGGACTACCTGACCGCGGTCGCCAACACCCGCCCGACCCTGACACCCGAAATCCTGACCGCGTTCGAGCGGGACCAGCAGGACTACACCCGGCTGTGAGAAAGCCTGCACCCCAAGTGGACAGCGCCTGAGCCGGTGGACAGGAGCGGCGCATTACCACGGGACACGAGGGTCGGAGATCCTACGCGCAGGGTGGGGCGGGCGCGTCGACGAACAGCGGCTGGCCGGTGGGTGGGGCGTAGACCACGTCGAGGACGAGCGGTTCGGTGCCGAGGTTCAGGCCCACGTGGACGTTCCATTCGCCTGCCGGCTCGTAGATGAACTCGCCGGTGCGGTAGACCGGAGCGTCACAGTCGGGGCCGGGGTGGGTGAGCGTGCCCGATCGGACGAAGCCGAAGACGGGGCCGACATGGTAATGCCAGCCGGTGGACCCGCCGGGGCCGATCGTGATCTCGCGTACGACCAGATCGGTGCCCGCGACGAACGGAAGGAGTCCGGCGGGAATCTGGGCCTGGCCGAGGGTGACGGCGGTGATGTCGCTACCGGGCGTCGCGTCGGCGTGCGCCGCACTCACCAGCGCGCCGGCGACGACGACCGGCACTACGGCGACGCGGAGAAAGAGCGTCATCCTCGCAGCTTAGCCACGGGAGTGTGGCACCGGAACCGGGTTCGCCGGCTCGGGCGCTCACCGCGTTGCGCTGCCCTCTCGTCGCGCTGTCGCGGATCGCGTCCTGTCCGACGCCGCAGTCGTGGTGAGTTTCCGTGAACAGAGCACTGGATTACCGTACGTACGTGGCCCGGACAGACGAAGAGGATGCGGCGGCGAAGATCATCGACGCCGTGGTGTCGATGCTCGAGTCGGACGGCTACGACGCGGTCCAACTGCGGGCGGTGGCCCGGAAGGCGCACGTGTCCCTCGCCACGGTCTACAAGCGGTATCCCACCCGCGACGACTTGATGGTCGCGGCGGTCGAGCGCTGGATGGCGACCAATACCTATGCCACCCCCGCCCCGCCGATCGAAGGCGAGACCCTGGGCAACGGCCTGATGCGGTTGCTGCGGTACGTGTTCGAACCGTGGGAACGCAATCCTCGGATGCTCGAGGCCTACTATCGCGCGCGATCCGGCCCTGGCGGCCGACGACTCGACGCCCAAGGCTTCGACGCCGTGCTGCCCGCCGCGGGGGCCTTGTTCACCGACGTCGATCCCGACTACATTGCGGACATCGCGCTCGTGCTGACCAACATGATCTACGCGCTGATCGGCCGCTTCGCGACCGCCGATCTCGACATCGCCGAAATCCTGCCCGCTCTCGAGCGAACCGTCCACAGGCTGACCGGGAACAACGAACCGCTGGCAGCCCCCGCCGGGCAAGCGCGGCCGGGTGGCACGAGCTTTCCATGGAGCGCTGCCCTCGTCTCCCCGTTCTCCCCCCGTTCCGTCACAGACCCCACACCATCGACCACAACGGATCACCCACCGCAGTAGATCAGCCCGGCCACGGAACCGCCCGGTGGTCATCCGACCCGCCGCCTCGATGAACGCCGGACAAACTCTGGTCGCAGGCGAGACGCGTTCGGACGACGCGCATTCCGGGCAAATACCCCATTCGCGGCGGTGAGTCCGGTGTATTCCCGCCTGCGGTGCGGTGTCGAGTTGCTCCGGCGCACCCGCCCGGTACAGCATCGGCGGTATGCCGTCCACACCGCTGAATCCAGCAGGCGACGTTCCCGACACCGGAATCCCCAGCCATCTCGCTGCCGACATGACCATCACCGAGCAGCACGAGTGGCATCGTGCCCACCTGCGCCGCCATCCGGTCTCGCGACGCAACATCCTGCGCGGAGCCGCGGCGGCCGCCGCCGTGGCCGCGATCGGCACGTCGCCGTTCGGCAGGCGCGCCTATGCCGAAGAGGCTCAGCTCGCGGTGGGTGGACGGCGCGTCGCCTTCGGTCCGGACGCGGCCAGTCAATTGCGTTTCGCGGCGCAGCTGTCGCGGCGTCCGGCGGGCGCCACGGTGTACCTCGACCACGGGCCGACGCCGGCGTTGGGTGCGACGGTCGAAGCCGAAGTGCGCAACCTGCTCACCCAATTGCCCACGGCCGACGGCGGCGTGCTCGCGGCCGAACAGTTCTACGTCCACGCCCCGGTGGACGGCCTGCCCGGCCGGGTGCCGCACTTCTATCGCTGGCGGACCTCCGACGGATTCGTCGGCGACATCCGTGCCGCCGCACCCGCGATGCCCACCGGCCGGCCCGCGGTCCTTCCGTTCCGCTTCACCATGATGGGCGACCAGGGCACCGACGCGACCCCGGCGCTGCCGGAAGGCGTCGCTCCCGGCGACTACGACGACAAGTACTACAAGGCCGACAATGATCCGGCCGCGCCGCACGCGAGCAACGTGCTGCGCCAGATCGCCGCCTCCCGGCCCGATTTCCACATCCTGGCAGGCGACATCGCCTACGCCGACCCGTCCGGCGCGGGCAAGCCGGGACAGTTCGTCGCGCACGGAGCACGGCCTACGGGCGGGTTCGACAAGTACAACCCGTACGTCTGGGACGTCTACTTCAACGCCATCGAGCCCAGCGCCGCGCAGACGCCGTGGATGTTCGCCACCGGCAACCACGATATGGAGGCGACCTACGGCGACCACGGCTACGGCGGGCATCTGGCGCGGCTGGACTTCCCCGGAAACGGTCCGGCCGGCTGTCCGGCGGCGTACTCGTTCACCTATGGCGACGTCGCGGTGCTCTCCCTGGACGCGAACGACGTCTCCTACGAGATCCGCGCCAACACCGGCTACTCGGGTGGAGCGCAGACGAGCTGGGTGGAACGCACCTTGGCCGCCTACCGCGCCGACCCCGACATCGACTTCATCGTCTGCTTCTTCCACCACTGCGCGTATTCGACCACCGAAGCGCATGCCAGCGACGGCGGTGTGCGGGACGCATGGGTGGGGCTGTTCGACCGCTACCAGGTGGATCTGGTGTTGCAAGGCCACAATCACGTCTACGAGCGCACCGACCCGATCCGTGGCGGACAGGCGACCAAGGTCGCGGGCGACAACTCGATCGTCTACCCGGAGACCGACGGAACCGTCTACTACACCGTGGGCGGTGGCGGACGCCCGCGCTACGAGTTCCAGCCTGGATCGCGGGAAAGCTTCCGCGGCAACGAGCTACCCGACACCGCGGTACCGAACAGCTATGTATGGACGCCGGGTGGAGGCCGACAGGACGAAGCCGCGCCGTGGTCACGGGTCCGCTTCCGGAACTACTCGTTCCTGCGCGTCGACGTCCGGCCGGGCGTCTTCGCCAGCGAGATGGACGTGGTCGCGGTCGACGAGTACGGCCGCGAATTCGACCGCGTGCTCTTCCGGCGGCAAGTGCGGCCCTGAGCCGGGCTACTTCTTCTTCTTGGGTGGGAGGGTCCGGGCGTAGGCGACGCCGCGCTCGACCCATTCCCGCAGGACCTCGTCGTCGTCGACCGCGGTGACCCGCAGCCAGCCGACCATCTCGCGCCCGCCCATGACCATGGGCTGCGCGGCGTCACCGAGCAGCCGCTCCCCCTCGTCGGGACCGACCCGCACCAGCAGACCGCCCTGGCCGCTCGCGGCCACCGCCATATTGCCGCCGATCAGGAAGGCCAGGCCGCCGAACATCTTCTGCTCGGTGAGCTCCGGGCCGGGCGCGATCAGTTCCCGGATCCGCTCGGCCAGCTCCTCGTCGTATGCCATGGCGGCATTGTCCACCTCGGGTACGACAGATCGGCGATTCCGTCGTCCCGACCGGCGACGTGTCCTTCTCCCGCTCGTCCGCGAGCACAAGGCGGCCGAGAACTGCGCACGCCCGGCCGCGCGATCGACCGGGCCGTACCGAAAAATCCTGCAACACAGCCGGATTGACTCCGCTCGTAGGTAGGCCTCTAGGTACGTACGTACACTCCCGAGCCTCCTGGATGTCATTGGACGTTCAGGCGGATGTTTCCGTACCTGACTGTAATACAGGGCATGAGACGGGGGACCGCATCGTCGATGCCTCTCGTGCGCAACCAGTTTCAGAGCTCGCAGTCGACTGCGCCCCCGAGACGGGAATAAGGACTCCTCCGTGCACATCTGCCCCCCGGTGGTGCGATCACGCACTGTCCGTCATCGTTCGTCCAGGCGGAATTCGATCCGAGTCCCCGGCACGTTCCCGATCCTCGGCGGTGTGCCGAACTGGTGGTCGCGCTTCGGGGCGAGCGCTTGGCGGAGGCGGGTGATCTGGCTCGCGCTGACCCTCTTCGCGCTCGTCGTATTTCCCGGCTGCGTCGGCGCGCTGGCTGTCGCACAGGACGCGGCGGGATCCACGCAGGGGAGTTCGGCGATCGACGGGCTCAGCTGGATGAATATTCGCGACTCATCGGGAGTTCCGCTGTCCGACTACCGGTTCGCGACGGGCGACGAAAGCCTGTTCAAGCCCCGCGCCACCATCCTGTGGGCCGTGCTGGGCTTCGAATTCATCGGCTACATAGCCATTGTGACGACGGCAATCTGGTTGATCGGTTACGCGTTGAGCTTCCGCTGGCTGGACATGTTCAGTGCGGCGTTGCGCGGCGTGGCCGATGCTCTGACGGCGCAGATCGCGACCCCGATCATGCTGATCACCGCGGCGAGCCTGGGCGCGTTCTTCGTCGCGTATTTCATCGCACGCGGGTACCACGCGAAAGCCACCATGCAAGTGGTGACGATGGTGGGGGTGGCGTTGCTGGGACCGCTGTTCCTGGCCGAGCCGCTGGCGGATGTGCTGTCCTCGCACGGGTTGCTTGCCCAGGGCCGCGATCTGGGCATCTCGGTGGCGGCGGGCTTGAACGGGGACGCCAACCCGAATCCGAACCAGTTGGTGTCGACGATGCAGAGCGACCTGGCCGACAACTTCGCCCGGCAGCCGCTACAGGTGTGGAATTTCGGGCACACGGTCGACCAGCGGCCCTCCTGCCGCTCTGCATGGTCGGCGGGGGTGGCGGCCGGCGACGACGCCCGGGTGATCAGCGGCTTGAAGGCATGCGGGGACACCGCCGCGCACGCCAAGGCCGAGAATCCGTCCATGGGGCAGGTCGCCACCGGGCTCATGCTGCTGATCTGCGGCGGCATTCTGCTGGCCTTCGCGATGTACCTCGGACTCAAGGTCATCAAGGCCGCGCTGGACGCGATCTATCACGGAATCATGTCGATATTCGGTTTCGCCGCAGGCGGATTCGTGTACGGCCCGACGCAGACGTTCCTGGTCCGCAATGTCGTGGACAGCTTCGTCGCGGCGGCGCGAATGACGGCGTACACCATCTTTCTCGGGGTCTACATACTGTTCATGGGCAACCTGTTCGCGCAGGCTCGCGGCCAGGTGATGGCGGTGATCGTCATCGCGGGCACCGTCGAAATCGTCGCGATATTCCAGCTCAAACGCCTCAGCGGTGGCCTGAGCCGCGGCAACGACTGGATCGCCAACCGGTTCGGTCTGGCGATCCAGGGCGCTGAGAGCAAGTCGTCGAGCAGCGGCGGCACCGCCCTCGGCATGGGTGGCGGCAGCAGCGGCGCGAAGGCCGCACCCGGGATGGGGCTCGTGAACACACTCACCACGCTCAATGCCATCAACGCCTCGCCGGTGACGGCATGGCTCGCCGGGGGAAGGGTGAATCCGTTGAACCCGCTGGCGAACACACGACGCAGCATCGAACGCTCCACCAGGAGGATCCTGACCAGCCGCGAAGAGGGATACATCGAGCATCAGCTGGCCCGGACGAACTGGCGAGGTGTCGCGGTCGCCGCGGCCACGGAGGTCGGGGGCATGCACACCCAACTGGGCGTCTCTCGTGCCCTGAAAGTGCTGCGCGACAACAAGGTTCCCGATTCGCGTATTCATGCCGTGCTGCTCTCCTCCGGCGCCACCAACGAGCGGGTCACCCATGCGCTGACGGCATACTCCGTCCAGGAGTCGACGGCGTCCCAGAATCCGTACAGCTTCGCCCCGTTGCAGAAGGCGATCGCGGCGGCATGGGCGGTCGACAACCACGTCGGCCACGAGGCGCACGACGCCTTCGCCGCTCAGGCGGTCATCTCGGCGGACAGCTTCGTCCGGCACAGCAACGCACCGGCCCCCGGCGCCACCATCGATCATGCGTTCGTGCGGCGGGTCGAGCAGAACTGGCATTCGGACCGGGCACTGCGCGCGGCGATCACCCCGGACGAGTGGGACGGCGCCGGCCGCGACACCCGGTGGGCGATCGGCCACCGGGTCGCGACCATGCACCAGGACGCGGCCCGGACGTACTACCAGAATCCGACCGATATCAACCGCGAAGCCCTGATGCGATCGGCCAGGCGCGTCGCCAACCTCGATCACCTCGATCCCGATGGTGGACTCGACCCCTGGAACCCGTAGCGGAGGTCGGCCGCCCACGCCGGTCACCCGTGGTCAGGCCGCGCGCAATACCTCCGCGAACACCTCGTCCGGATCGGACGCTTTCAGGCCGAACGCGTCGCGGATGGCGGAGTCGTCGACCGTGAAGGGCGCGTGCGACATGTGGTAGGTCTCGAACAACTCCGACCAGAACGGATCGGTGACCGCCAGCAGCGTCAGCTCGCGATCGCTCATGACCGCCAATCGCGGCTCGGGCGCCCCGGCCGCGGCGGCGAACCGTCCGGCCAGCTCGCGCACGGTCGCGGTGATGGTGGGCGCGTGCCAGGCCCGGCCCCAGGCGCGTTCGTCGCGCGCGACCGTAACCGCCGCCGCGGCCGCGTCACCGATCGCGGTGTAGGCATGCGGCAGGTCGAGCGCCTGCGGCAGCAGCGCCAACCGCCCGTTCCGGATACTCGGCTGGGCGAGCAACGAGAACAGCGAGACCGCGCCGGGGCCCAGGAATTGCCCGGCCCGCACCTCGACGGCACGCACCCGGCCTGCGCTGTGGGCCTGTTCGGCCTCCTGCCACATCCGGGCGCGTACGAGTCCTTTCGGTCCCGTGGCCGCCAGCGGCGACTGCTCGGTGAGCGGACCGTCAGCGGGGCCGTAGCCGTACAGGTTGCCCAGCATCACGTACGTCGCGCCGACCTGCTCCGCCGCGGCACGGATGGACCCGAACAGCGGCGGAATGGTCTCCGGCCAGGTGTGATACGCGGGCATGGCCATGTTGAACACGGTGTCGGCGCGTTCGGCGAGCCGCGCCAGCGCGGCGGAATCGACCGCGTCCAGCGCGACGCGCTCGATATTCGGGTGCTCGGGGCCCGCACCGCTGCGGCTGACCATGCGCACCCGGTCGCCCGAGTCGGCCAGTAGCGCCGCGGTGGCCGAAGCGGTGGCGCCCCGGCCGACGATGACATGCGAAGGCATGCGACTTCCCTTCTGCGACAGGATTGTTCACGCGACCTGCGCGCACCTTGCGTGCCGTTGCCGATCGCGTGCTACTCAGCCTGCCGCCGCGCGAGCGGGTAGGCTACTGGCCGGATTGCCAACTATCCCAAGGATCGAGCCATGCTGACTGTCGCCGTCGTCGCGGTTCCTCCGGTGAAGGCTTTCGACCTGGCCATGCCGGAAACAGTGCTGGGCGCGGCGATGGTGGACGGCGAGCCCGGCTACCGCATCGTGGTGTGCACCGCCGCGCCGGGCGTGCTGCCCGCCGGGCTGGGCGGATTCGACGTGGTGGTCTCCCGGGGGCTGGAGGCGATCGAGGAAGCGGATATCGTCGTCGTGCCGAGCACCGGCAGTCGCTCCGACGCCGACGCCGCCACGCTGACCGCCCTGCGTCACGCGGTGGACGCGGGCAAACGCGTCACGTCGATCTGCAGCGGCGCCTTCGTCCTGGCACAGGCGGGCCTGCTGTCCGGCCGCACCGCCACTACGCACTGGGCCCTGGCCGACGAATTGGCCGGGAACCACCCGGACGTATCGGTCCGCAGCGACGCGCTGTTCATCGAGGACGGCCCGATCACCACTGCCGCGGGCGCGGCGGCCGGAATCGACCTGTGCCTGCACCTGATCCGAGCCGATTACGGCGCGACGGTGGCGAACGCCGCCGCCCGCGTCGCCGTCGTCACCCCGGTGCGCCCCGGCGGGCAAGCTCAGTTCGTGGACGCCCCCCTGCCCGCGGAGCACGGCGTGACCCTCGCGGATACACGCGCTTGGGCACTGCGCAGGCTCGACTCGCCGCTGTCCCTGGACGACCTGGCCGCGCACGCGCGCACCAGCGTTCGCACGCTGACTCGCCGCTTCCACGAGGAAACCGGCCTCACCCCCCAGAAATGGCTGCTGCACCAGCGCCTGCACCGCGCCAGGGAGCTGCTGGAATCCACCACGCTGCCGATGGATCAGGTGGCCAGGTACAGCGGCATCGGCTCGGCGGAGTCATTGCGCCAGCACATGATCCGCCACGTCGGGGTGTCACCGAGCAGCTATCGCGCGTCCTTCACGCGCTCGCCCGACCGAATCGCCTCGACCGTCGTTCCGGATCGTTGAGCCGTCCGGGAGTCCCGCGGCACGGTGCGCGATCAGTAGGCGGACCGGACAGGCGATGCCTCGGATCGACCATGCGCCGGCTCCTTCGCGACGCACCCGAACTCACTGTGCGACTCGCCACCATGACGACGAGCATGCGTATGTCTACCGGGCTTCAGCGGTAATAGTTGTACATGGCGGCAATTCTCGTCACCGGCGGAACCGGTGCCCTGGGCAAGCTAGTGGTCGGCCGGTTGCGCGAAGCGGGCCACGAGGTGCGCGTTCTTTCCCGTCGCGCGGGCGCGGGCACGCACGTCGGAGATCTGCGCAGCGGTGCGGGCGTGGCGGAGGCGGTGGCGGCGACCGATGCGATCGTGCACGCGGCCTCGGATTTCCGGCGCGGAGGCGGACCGGACGTCGCGCAGACCGAGAACCTGCTTCGGGCCGCAGGCGGCGTCCGGCACCTGCTCTACGTGTCGATCGTCGGCATCGACCACATCCCGTTCCGGTACTACCGCAACAAGCTGGCCTGCGAGCGAGCCGTCATCGACAGCGGTGTGCCGCACACGATTCTGCGGGCGACGCAGTTCCACGAGTTGATCGCGGCGGGGTTGCAGACCGTCGAGGGGTGGCCGGTGGCGCCGCTGCCGTCCGATTTTCGTTTCCAACCCGTCGCCGCCGCGGATGTGGCGCGGAGGATCGCCGAGTTGGTCGAGGGTGAGCCGCTCGGTCGCGCTCCCGATTTCGGCGGCCCGGAGGTGCTGACAATGGCGCAGTTGGCCGAGGTGTGGCGGGCCGCCCGGCAGCGTCCGCGCCGCATCGTCCGGCTGCCGGTGCCCGGACGGGTCGGGCGCGCTTTCCGGGCCGGGTTGAACACGTGCCCCGACCACCCCGATGGCGAGCAGACCTGGGCGGAGTTCGTCGCTTCGGGCCCGACGAACGCCTACGCCACCGGGAAGCGGCATCGCTGATCGCACCTGATTTGGCCGCGTACCGCTCAGCGCGCCCGCGCCCGGACCATTTCCTCCGCGGCGACCCGGTAGCGCTGGGCGATCAACCGGACCACCGCCGGATGCACACCGATGGGCTCGGCGACGCCGTCGGCGCCCGCCTCGTGCAGCCGCTGTTGGAACAAGCCGTGCGCCAGCAGGTACGAGGCGACGAAAACGCGGCCCGCGCCCGCCGCGCGCTGTTCGGCGACCACGTCCGGCACGCGCGGCGCACCGGTCGCGACGTAGCCGATGCGGACCGCAGCGCCGAGGTGTTCGGCCAGCAGTGCGGCCGCGCGGCGGACATCTTGACGGGCACGGGCGTCCGAGGAGCCCGCGGCGGCGAAGACCACCGCGTCGCCCGGGGTCCAGCCCGCCGCGCGCAGACGCATCGCCATGATGCGCGCCAGCGCGGGATCCGGCCCCATGGCGGGGGTGACCGCCACCGCCGGATGCGCGCTCTCGGCCACCTCACGCGGCACGTCCTGGTACACGTGGTAACCCGAGGCCAGGAAGGCCGGAACCACCACGGCCGGTACGGATTCGCCGGTCGGCGTCACCAGATCGCGCAGTACTTCGGACGGCGAAGGGCCGAGCACGTCGACGAAAGCGGTCCGCACCCAAGGGTTTTCCCCGGTCTCGGTGCCGGGCCCCGAAATCCCGGCACCGAGTTCCTTCGTCACGGCCTCGGCGAGCGCGGCGATCATCTGCACGCCCTTGGTGCTGCGGGTGCCGTGGGCCACCAGCACCAGGGCGGGGGCGGTCACCAGCTCCCCGCAGTCTGGATGTGCCGAGGTGCCCGGGTCGGAATTCCGACGCCGGGCACCTGAGGTCCTCCTGTCGCGGTGGGCCGTGGGTTGTTGTCGGTACATTCCGCCGGGTCCAGCGCGAGCCGGTACCCGCGTTTGACCACGGTCTGGATCGCCTTCGGCGTGCCGAGCCCGGCGCGCAGCCGGGCGATGGCGGTTTCCACCGCATGCGTGTCGTCCCCACCGCCGGGCAGCGCGGCGAGCAGGTCCTCACGGGAGACGACCCGGCCGGGCTGACGGGCCAGCGAGCGCATCAGGGCCATCGGCGCGGGCGCCAGCTGACGCACCTGATCGTCGACCACCACGCACGCGCCGCGCACGCTGATGATGTGGCCAGCGGCGTGGATGCGGTTGGCACGCCGCGGCAGTTCCTCGGCGACGTGGCGGGCCAGCGCGCCGAGCCGGGCCCGGCCCGGCATCGAGGTGGGCACCCCGAGCTCCTCCAGCGGCGCCGCCGTGATCGGGCCGACGCAGGCGGGCAGCACCCGGCCGCGCAGCGCGTACAGCAGCCCTTCCAGCAGCCCGGTTTCCTTGGCGCGCATCAACATCGACGCCACGGCCGGGGCGCTGGTGAACGTGACGCAATCCATGCCGGAGGTGACGATCGCCTCGATGAGGTGATCCATCGGCCCCTGGTCGTCCGGCGGCACCCAGCGGTACACCGGCACCGGCACGACATCCGCGCCCGCACAACGCAGGACCTCGCAGAAGTCGGGTACCGGCTCCCACTCCGTGGTGGCGCCGTGCAGCTGCACGGCGATCCGGACGCCTTCGACGCCCTCGGCGAGCAGGTGATCGAGCACTTCGGCGGAGGACTCGGAGGCGGGTGACCATTCCTCGCGCAGTTCCGCGGCGCGGATGGCGCCCTTGGCCTTCGGGCCGCGCGCGAGCATCCGGGTGGTGCCCAGCGTCTCGCGCAGGTCCTCGGCGAGGCCCCAGCCTTCGGCCGCCTCCATCCACCCGCGGAAGCCGATGCCCGTGGTGGCGACGGTGATCTGCGGCGGATCGGCGACCAGCTGACGGGTCACTCGCTCCAGCTCGTTGTCGTCGGCCAGCGGGATGATCCGGATGGCCGGTGCCGAGACGATGGTCGCGCCCCGTCGTTCCAGCAGCGTGGCGAACTCCACCGCCCGCCGGGCCGCCGTGATGCCCACCGTGAATCCGGCCAGGCTTGCGCCCGCGTCAACTGTTGTCATTGGCGTTCATCCATCCGAGGACGCGAGCGCGGCGGACACCGGCTCGTTGGAAATCGAAACGATGCCGTCGTCCACGCGCACCGCGTACACCGGCAGCATCGCCGATTCGTCGTCCAGGCAACGCCCGTCGACCAGAGAGAAGGCCTGCTTCAGCAGCGGCGAGGCCACGACGGGCACCCCGCCGCGATCGCCGACGATCCCGCGCGACATGACTGCCGCCCGGCCGATCGGGTCGATATTGCCGACGGCATACAGCATGCCGTTCTCCAGCAGGAACAGGGCGGCCTGCCGGCCACCTTTCAGCAACACCGCAACGCCGCGGCCGGGAATCAGGTAGTCGAGACGGCAGGCCTGTGTCCACCCGGTGGTGGTAGCTGTGGCAATGCCGGGGGTATCGATCACGGTCATCGGTGTCATCCTCCAAACGCCTTACTCATTGGTACCGACGTTCTGTTTCCAAGCGGTTAAGGGGTCATTTCCCCTGCGTGGCGACCGGAACTTCCGGCAGTCCGAGCAGCACGGGAACCTTCCGCTCCCCGGATTCGTCGAAGGAAATCGTCGGATCGGCTTCCTCCGGGGCGTTGACGAACGACACGAAGCGAGACAGCTTCTCTTCGTCGTCCAGCACCGCGGCCCATTCGTCGCGGTAGCCGGCGACATGCTGAGCCATCGCCGCCTCCAGATCCTCGGCGATACCGAGGCTGTCCTCGCAGATCACCTGCTTGAGGTAATCCATGCCGCCTTCCAGCGCCTCCTGCCACGGCGCGGTGCGCTGCAAACGGTCAGCGGTGCGGATGTAGAACATCAGGTACCGGTCGATGTACTTGATCAGCGTCTCGTCGTCGAGTTCACCGGCCAGCAGCACCGCGTGCTTCGGGGTGAGACCGCCGTTGCCGCCGACGTAGAGGTTCCAGCCGTTCTCGGTGGCGATCACGCCGACGTCCTTGCCGCGCGCCTCGGCGCATTCGCGGGCGCAGCCGGAGACCGCCAGCTTCAGCTTGTGCGGCGAACGCAGGCCGCGGTAGCGCTTCTCCAGCAGCACGGCCATGCCGACCGAGTCCTGCTGACCGTAGCGGCACCAGGTCGAGCCGACGCAGCTCTTCACGGTGCGCAGCGACTTGCCGTAGGCGTGGCCGGATTCCATGCCCGCGTCGACCAGCCGCTTCCAGATCAGCGGCAACTGCTCGACGCGCGCGCCGAACAGGTCGATGCGCTGGCCGCCGGTGACCTTGACGTACAGGCCGAATTCCTTGGCCACCTCACCGATGGTGATCAACTGCTCGGCGGTGACCTCGCCGCCGGGCATCCGCGGCACCACCGAGTAGGTGCCGTTCTTCTGCAGGTTGGCCAGGAAGTGGTCGTTGGTGTCCTGCAGCGCGGCCTGCTCGCCGTCGAGGATGTGCTCGCTCGAGGTGGAGGCCAGGATGGACGCCACGGTCGGCTTGCAGATGTCGCAACCCGCGCCCTTGCCGTACTTGGCGAGCAGGCCGGAGAAGGTGCGGATGCCGGTGACCTGCACGATCTGGAACAGTTCGGCGCGCGACTGCTCGAAGTGCTCGCACAGCGCCTTGGACATCTCCACGCCGGACTGCTCGAGCAGCTTCTTCAGCATGGGAACGCAGCCGCCGCAGGAGGTGCCCGCGCTGGTGCAGCTCTTGATCGCCGGGACGTCGCAGGCGCCGTCGGCGATCGCCCCGCAGATCGCGCCCTTCGACACGTTGTTGCACGAGCAGATCTGGGCGTCGTCGGGCAGCGAGTCGGCGCCCAGCTCGGCGCCCGCGGGCGAGATCAGCGCGGCCGGTTCGGCGGGCAGCGGACGGCCGACCAGCGGGCGCAGCGCCGAGTAGGCGGTGGCGTCGCCGACCAGGATGCCGCCGAGCAGGGTCTTCGCGTCGTCGGAGACCACGAGCTTGGCGTAGGTGCCCTTGGCCGCGTCGTGCAGCACGACCGAGAGCGCGCCCTCGGTGACGCCGTGCGCGTCGCCGAAGCTGGCCACGTCGACACCCAGCAGCTTGAGCTTGGTCGACATGTCCGCGCCCGGGAACTCGCCCGCGCCGCCCAGGAGGCGGTCGGCGACGATCTCGGCGGTGCTGTAGCCCGGCGCCACCAGGCCGTAGCACACGCCCTCGACGGCGGCGCATTCGCCGATGGCCCAGATGTTCGGGTCGGAGGTCTGCAGGCCGAGATCGGTGATGATGCCGCCGCGGGGGCCGACCTCGATTCCCGCGTCGCGGGCGATCTGGTCGCGGGGGCGGACACCGGCGGAGAACACCACAAGCCCGGCTTCGATCACCGTCTCGTCGGACAGGGTGACCTTCAGTCCGTTGTCGGCCGCCTCGATCGAGGAGGTGCCCACACCGGTGTGCACCTCCAGGCCGAGGTCGGTGACCAGCCGCTCCAGGATGGCGCCGCCGCCCTCGTCGACCTGGGCGGGCATCAGCCGGGTGTTGTACTCCACCACGTGCGGAGTGAGTCCGAGCAAGCGCAGCGCGTTCGCGGCCTCCAAGCCGAGCAGGCCGCCGCCGACCACCACGCCCACCGCGCCGGGTCCGGCGGCTTCGGCGGCCGCGCGGATGCCGTCGAGGTCCTCGAGGGTGCGATAGACGAAGCACTCGGGCATGTCGTGGCCGGGCACCGGCGGCACGAACGGGTAGGAGCCGGTGGCCAGCACGAGCGCGTCGTAGGCGAGGATGTCGCCCGACGACGTGGTCACCTTGCGCGCGGCCTTGTCGATCGACTCGGCGCGCTGGCCCAGCCGCAGCTCGACCAGTTCGTCACCGGCGTACTCGTTGCCGGGCAGCGCGAGCGCGCTCGGGTCCCAGCTGCCGACGTAGGACGAGAGGCCGACGCGGTCGTAGGCGGGCAGTTGCTCCTCGCTGAGCACGATCACCTGCCAGCGGCCTTCGGTGTCGCGCGAGCGCAGCGCCTCGACGAACCGGTGCCCGACCATGCCATGGCCGACGACCACCGCGGTCTTGCGAGCGACTGTGGGGTTCATCTGTTGGTCCTCCTGGACTGGATCGAGGGTCAGGCGCGGGCCGACGAGCCGGCGGACTTGGACGGAGCGCTCCCGTTCACGGAGCGGCCTGATTCGGCTTCGAGCACGAACGTCTCGGCTTCGGCCACGACATCGGATTCGGTGACCGACCGGGCGCTGGGACGGCGCAGGAAGACCGTCCAGACCACCAGGGCGCAGACCACGTAGAAGGCCATGAACACCCAGAACGCGGTGGTCGCCGAGTTGGTCGAGGCGTAGGAGGAGCGCAGCACCAGGTTGATGCCCACGCCGCCGAGCGCGCCGATGGCGCCGACGAAACCGATCAGCGCGCCGGAGGTGTTCTGCGACCACGCGGACGGCTGGGCCGCGGTGGCGTCCATGCTCCTGGACTTCGCCTCGAACACCGACGGGATGATCTTGGTGACCGATCCGTTGCCGATGCCGGAGAGCACGAACAAGGCGATGAAGCCCGCGACGAGGGCGGTCATCACCGCACCGCTCGCCACGCCGTTGTTGCTGTCGGCCATCGTGCTGGCCACGGTGACCAGCAGGGCCGCGGCCATCATCGCGCCGAAGACGTAGAGGGTGACCCGGCTACCGCCGATGCGGTCGGCCCACTTGCCGCCGTAGGGGCGGGCCAGCGAGCCCAGCAGCGGGCCGAGGAACGCGATCTGCGCGGCGTGCAGCGTGGCCTGCGCGGCGGTGTCGCCGCCCGCCCGGAAGCTGATCTGCAGGATCTGGCCGAAGGCGAAGCTGTAGCCGATGAACGAGCCGAACGTGCCGATGTAGAGGAACGCGATCGCCCAGGACTGCGGCACCTTCAGCGCCGTGATCATGTAGGACAGATCGGCCTTCTGATTGGGCAGGTTGTCCATGAACAACGCCGCGCCCACGCCGGCGACCGCGATCAGCACCAGGTAGACCGCGCAGATCAGCGAGGCGTAACCGTTGCCGAGGGTCGCGATGACCAGCAGGCCGAGCAGCTGGATCACCGGAACGCCGATGTTGCCGCCGCCCGCGTTCAGGCCCAGCGCCCAGCCCTTGAGCCGCTGCGGGTAGAAGGCGTTGATGTTGGTCATCGAGGAGGCGAAGTTGCCACCGCCGAATCCGGCGAACGCCGCGACCACGAGGAACGTGGTGTACGAGGTGCCGGGCTGGTTGATGAAGTACAGCGTGAGCAGCGTCGGGAGCAGCAGCATCACCGCGCTGAAGACCGTCCAGTTACGCCCGCCGAACCGCGCGGTCGCGACGGTGTACGGGATGCGCAGGAACGCGCCGATCAGCGTCGGCATCGCGACCAGGAAGAACTTGCCCGCCGGGTCGATGCCGAACTTGTCGGTCGGCATGAACAGCACCATCACCGACCAGATCGACCAGACGGAGAAGCCGACGTGCTCGGCGAAGACCGACCAGATCAGGTTGCGGCGGGCGATGTCCTTGCCGCCCGCTTCCCAAGCGGCGACATCCTCGGCATCCCAGTGCTCGATGTGCGGCCTGCGGATCTTCGTCTGTCCCAGCGCTCCCAAGCGGTTACGCGTCAGCGTGCTCAACGGGGCCTCCCAAAGTCGGTTGGCCCCACGGTAGGAAATGGGTATTGCCGAAATGCTGCGCGAAATGACCGTCAAATCAACGGTTGCTCACGATTACCGGTTCGCCGGGGTGAGTTCCGAGCGATTGTTTCAGGCATGTGACGCAATGGTTTCCGTGCGTCACGAAAAGGCCGATTCGGAATTCGGCGGCCGGTGAGATGTGATGCGCGCTACGTTTTCACAAATCGGATGCGCACATCCTGACTCGGTTCGCACAGCGGCGCAACCGGAACTGTGAGATTGCAGGCCGACAGCCGCGCGACTCAGTTCCAGGTGTCTTCGAGCACGCGCGGCTTGCACGCCTGCCAAGCGCCCGCCAGCAGCACCAGCACTGCCGCGCCGAGCATCGCGAACGGAACGAACCAGCCACCCGTCGCCGTGCGCAGCACACCGAACAGCAGCGGACCCACACAGGCCACCGCGTACCCGACGCCCTGGGTGAAGCCGGACAGCGCGGCCGACCCGGCAGGCGTGCGGGTGCGCAAGTTGATCAGCGTCAGCGCCATCGGGAAGGTGCTCGGACCGAGACCGAGCACGACGACCCACAGGATCGGCGCGGCCATCGGCGCGATGAGCAGACCGGCGAACGCGACGAAGAACAGCACCGCGCAGGCCACCACCACCGGGAACGGGTTGCGGAACCGGGCGACCACGGTCGGCGCGGTGAGCGCGGCGACGAGGCCGACGACGGCGAACAGCCCGACCATCGCGCCGCCATAGCCCGCACTCGCGCCCGCCTCGCGCAAGATCTTCGGCAACCAGGTGAACATCGCGTAGGTGGTGAGCGAGGTCATGCCGAACATGCCCGCCATGCCCCAGGCGATCGGCGAGCGCCACACGCGGCCGGTGCCGGGCGCCTGCTCGGCCACCGCCGTCCGGTCCGCACCGCCGTGCCCGCGCCGGCCGCGCAGCACCGCCAGCCACGGCACCGCCGCGGCGAAGCCCAGCAGCCCCCACACCCCGAGCGAGACGCGCCAGCCGTGCGCCTCCGCCACCGGGACCGCGGCGAGCGCGGGCACGACCGTGCCGAGTTGCACCATCACGATGTACAGCGAACTGATCACCGCGAGGCGATCCGGGAAGTACCGCTTCACCAGCGGCGGGATCACCACATTGCCGATGCCCATGCCCGCGAGTGCGAGCGCGGAGAAGACCAGCAGTTCGGCGGTGCCCGACATCAGCACCCGGATGAGCATGCCGCTGCCCGCCATCAGCATGGCGATCAGTGCGGTGCGCTCCAGCCCGACCCGGACCGCCAAGACCGGCGTGAGCAGTCCGGACAGCGCGAACATGGCCGTGGGGATCATGCCGAAGACGCCGACAACCGCGGCGCCGTAACCGATTTCGGCGCCGATCTGCTCGGCCAGTGGGCTGTACGCGGTGACCGCGACGCGCAGGGTGAGCGCCGACATCACGATGGCGGTGAGAACCAGCAGGCGGCCCTCGGTCAGCGCACGTCGACGGCGCTCGACCAGGACGGATTCCTGACGAGCCGCGATTTCCGGGAGGGTGGCAGTCACCGAGAAATCATAGGATGATCGGATGATGAGCAGCAACGATTTGTGATGGGCGGTACTCTGTCGGGGTGCAACCCGTCCGGCGCACCAGCCTCATCGCCCAGGTAACCGAGCAGCTGCGTGCCGAAATCCGTTCCGGCCGTTGGTCTATCGGCTCCCGCATCCCGACCGAGCCGGAACTCACCGAACTCACCGGCACCGGCCGCAATACGGTGCGCGAGGCCGTCCAGGCGCTCGTGCACGCCGGCATGCTGGAACGACGCCAAGGTTCCGGGACCTATGTCATCGCGGCATCCGACCTCGGCGGAACCCTGGGCAAATACTTCGCCGACGCCGAGGAACGCGACGTCCTGGAGCTGCGTCTCGCGCTGGACGGCACGGCCGCCGCACTGGCGGCGCGCCGCCGCGACGACACCGACATCGCGAATCTGCTGCGCCTGCTGGCCGAACGCGACGAGAAATGGGATGAGGACCCGGTCGCCGCGATCGAGGCGGACGTCCAGTTGCACCGCGCGATCGTCGTCGCGAGCCACAACGCGGTGTACCTCGAGTTCTACGACTCGCTGCTGCCCATCATCGAACAGGTCATCCGCGCGCGGACATCGAAGTCCGACGACTCCTACACCGAGGAGCACGCGGCCTTGGTGCACGCGGTGATCGACGGCGATCCCGAACGGGCCGCCTCGGCCACCCGCTGCTTCCTCAACTCTCTCATCGCGGAGTACCCGGACGCGCGATGAACGACGCCAGGTAACCAAGCGGTCACCATGCGAAGCCGCGCGGTGTGAGTCGGATTTGCCGGGAACGTCACCGAAGAGCACGGGGACGCAACAAGCGGCTCATACCTTTGTCTCGACCGTAGCTAGGCACTCGACAGCCGCCGGCGGCACTACGCCGCGATGAGGGCCGGTCGAGCCGAATCGAGAGGAAGCCGATGACCGCCGTAGCAGCCACCGGCCAGCAGTCGCCGACAGCGACTTTCGAACACCAGAAACGGGGACGCTGGCTCGACCATTGGGATCCGGACAACCCGAAGTTCTGGGCATCCGGGGGCGCGAAAACCGCGCGCAAGAATTTGATCTTCTCCGTGTTCGCCGAGAATCTCGGCTTCAGCGTCTGGGTCATCTGGGGCACCGTGGTGACCAGCATGGGCGCCGCGGGCTTCGACTTCCTCGCCGGCCTCGGCAAGGGCAACCCCACCGCGGTGAGCAACGCGCTGCTGCTCACCTCGACCCCCACCCTGGTCGGCGCCGCCCTGCGCATTCCGTACACCTTCGCCATCCCCCGGTTCGGCGGCCGGGCGTTCACCGTGTTCAGCGCGGCGATGCTGCTGATTCCGACGCTGGGCCTGGCCTATTTCGTCAACCAGCCGGGCACGCCGATGTGGGTGTTCCTGGTGCTGGCCGCGCTCGCCGGCGTCGGCGGCGGCAACTTCTCCTCCTCGATGGCCAACATCAACTTCTTCTTCCCCGAGGGCAAGAAGGGCGCGGCGCTGGGCATCAACGCGGCGGGCGGCAACCTGGGCGTCGCCCAGACCCAGCTGGTGCTGCCGTTGCTGATCACCCTCGGCACACACATCATGGCCAAGGACGCGGCCGGCTACCGCTTCGGCATCACGCTGTCGGTGCTGGTCTGGGTGCCCTTCATCCTGATCGCCGCGTTCGGCGCACTGCGCTACATGGACAGCATCAGCACCGCCAAGTCGGACGGAAAGTCCTACCGGCGCGCGCTGACCAACCGGCACACCTGGGTGATGGCAGTCCTCTACATCGGCACCTTCGGCTCGTTCATCGGTTTCTCCTTCGCCTTCCCGACGCTGATCAAGGCCAACTTCCCGGACCTGGCCAAGATCGGCTGGATCACCACGCTCGGTAACCTCGCGTTCCTCGGCGCGCTGGTCGGGTCGTTCAGCAGGCCGTTCGGCGGGTGGGTGTCGGACAAGGTCGGCGGCGCGAAGATCACCCTGTACGTCTTCGGCGGCATGGCGATCGCGGTCGGGCTGATCATGGCCGGGCTGGAGCTGAAGAGCTTCCCGCTGTACCTGGCCGCGTTCCTGCTGCTGTTCGTGCTGACCGGCATCGGCAACGGCTCGACCTACCGGATGATCCCGACCATCTTCAGCGCGGAGTCCAAGAAGTACGCCGCCGAGCACGGCCTCGATCCGGCCGAATCGGCCGCCTCGGCCAAACGCCAAGCGGGCGCGGCGATCGGCGTCATCGGCGCGGTCGGCGCCTCCGGCGGCTGGCTGTTGCAGCAGGCGCTGCGTCTGTCCAACACGCACCTGCACAGCATGGCTCCCGCGTTCTGGGCCTACGCCGCGACCTTCCTGGTGATGGCCGCCGTCACCTGGTGGTTCTATCTGCGGTCCTCGTTCGCCATCCAGCGCGTTCCCTCGCTGGCGTACGCGAACGTCTGACCGCCACAGCGTGTCCCGCGGTCCGGACCCCGCGGGACACGGGCGCCGTCACCGCCGTTCCCCTCCGGCGGTGCCGCCCACCGCACAACCGAACGTCCGCCCTCACCCGGGTGAAAATCCGGATCCGGCAACGGGTCCCGGCCTGCACCGGGACGACGGGCGGGCGTTCGGTTGCGTCCAGCGGGACACCGAGCGGGGTCAGTACGGCAGGTGGACGCCGTCGCGCACTTCCGTGACGGTCCGGGCCATCATCTGTTGCAAGGTCGCGGCGATGCGGTCGGCGGTGGTGGGTTTGATCGTCACCACGTCGGTGCCGAAGGTGACGTAACGGCCGTCGTCCTCCACGTCGTTGAGCTGAAAATCCTTGCGGCCATGGGTATGCCGATTGTCGACGCTGCCCATCGCGTAGACCCCGACGTGACCGATCAATGTCATCGCACGAGTGAAGAACCGCTCGAATTCCTCCCGCGGCGTCGGTCGCCAGGCGTCCCGAACCGGCGGCCGCGGCCGCTCCAACTCCTCCGCCGAAGCCTGCAATTGCTTACCTCGCCCCGGGGCGCAGGCCGGGAACACATCGACAACAGCCCGCGCCACCTCACCGGCGGGCAGCAACGTCAACACCACATCACCGCCGTGCTCGGGCTCCGGTCCCGGCTCCTGCACCGCGACCGCGCCGTGCTGGTAGTGCACCCCCGCATGCGCCCGCAGCTTGCGGTCCCGGCGGGCGCCGGCGAACCCGGCTACTTCGACCCGCGCCTCCGGCGCCAGCAGCACTTCGACCGCGCGCAGCAGATCGTCATCGATGCGCGGGCCCACCGCCTGAGCGGCCGCCTGCCGCAACCGCAAACTCTCCGAACGGAACTCGGTGGTGTACTGGTGCTGCAAGGGATAGGGCAGCACGTCCCGGCCGGTGGACTCCCACAGGGTCCGGAATTCGAGAGCGGTGAACCGCCAGCTCTGCACTTCGGGCATGCGCGAGATCCTTATCGCGAGGTGTCACCGATGACCGGCGGCACCGTCCTGGGCGGGTCGTCGAGCCCGATGAGCTCATCGCCGTGTTCCTGAGTGATCAGGTAGTCCGGAATGCCCTTGTTCGTCTCGTCATCGGATTTGCCGCCGCGCGCACCGGGGGCCATGCCGCCCGGCATGCCGCTCATACCGGCGCGACCAGTCGAGGTACCCGTCCGCGCGGCAGCGGCCGCGGACGCATTGGGAGTGTTCGATGCGGCTCGCGGAGGCACCGAGACGCCCGGCGCACCAGGATTGTTGGGACTTCCGGGACTGCCTGGCGTGCCGAGATGCGGAGTTCCGGGAGTGCCCGGAGTGTTCGGCACTGTGCTCGGCGTGGGCGTTGTCGAGGAGGGCGTGGTCGAAGCCGGTGTGGTCGAAGCCGGCGTGGTCGAGTCCTGCGTAGTGGACGACGGGTCGGTACTGGTCGACTCCGGTGTTTCCGAGGAGGTATCCGAGGGCTGAGTGCTCGACGGGCTGGTCGGATCGTCAGTGCTGTTCGTATCAGCAGGATTCGAACTGGGCGACGAAGATGTACCCGACGGGTTCCCACTGCTCGTCCCCTGCGGAATTGTTCCGTTGTCGACGCCGCTCGGATTCGAGGCAGGATTCGGACGGGGAATCACGGGAACGTTCGTATCGGACTCCATGACCACCGGGGCATAGACGGTGCGCAGCACCCGCAACGCCTCCGTCTTCGCGTTGTACTCGGCGACGTCGTCGTTGCGCCATCCGCGCCCGGCCACCCAGGCGAGGGCGTTGTCTACTCCGCTGCGATGTTCCGGCGCATGCGGCACCAATTGCTTGGTGGGTTCCAACCCCGTCGACAATTCGGCCAACTTGCTACTGGTCAGCCGGGCGGCGTTGGAGACCTGAGCACCCTGGGCGGCGTAGTCGCCGACCGCAGTCGCCGCCGCGTTGCGCGCCTCGCCCCGCCACACACCGTCGTCGGTGGCTCGCGCCATCGCCTGCGTAAAGGTAGTCAACGAGGTCTGGTGCCGCTCGGCGATGGTGTTCCACGCCGTCACAAGGTCGCTGACCGCCTTCAGATCGATTTGATCGACCTTTTGACGCAGTGTGGCGACATCGTGCCTCTCGAACTCATCCGCGTCGAGCACTTCCCTCGGCCGGAACTCGCCCTGGAAACCGACCTCGGCAGCCCGGCTGCGCACGCCGTCACGCTGCTGGTTGTACCTGTCCTGCACCGCCGCCGGATCGACGTCGGGCTGCAACTCCTCACCCGAAATCCAGTTGGTGACATTGCGCAGCACAGTCGAACCCAGCTGCCCATAGTCGGGAAATCCCAAGCCGACAAAAGGATTACCCATCAGCGCACCTGCTCAGTGGTACCCGCGATCTGCGTCGCGTTCTCGACGTCCTGCCCGGTGATGCGCTTGAAGGAGATCGCCATGACCTCACGCATGTTCTTCACGGTCTCGATGTGTTCGAGGATGACTTTGTCAATCGAATTGCCTTCACCGGTAGCCTGTTTCAGGAACTTTTTAACCAGATCGCCGGCCATTTCGAAGTCGCCGAAGCCACCGACATTTTGGGCATCTTGCGTAACGATCGCAAGGTCTTGGAGATCTTTCATACGCTGGTCACACGCTTTTGCGCACGCGTATGCGACTTCGTGATTATCGAGGTAGAGTTCCCCCGATCGGGCTTGTCCAGCAAGGCTACTCCATAGTCCTGCGTTTTCCTCGCTCATCCATCCCCTCCCAGATCACTTCGGCAGAACGGGTACGATCGACTCGCCGACTCGATATAGGGTCGTGCAGGGGTCCTCGAGATTGTCCAAACCAGCCAAATTGGATACCCGCAATTGAACGACACCTTGAGACGCCGAGAACAGGACGTCGCACAGCAGACCCTTCGAAGCCCCTTCAACTTTGAACTGCCGCCCTTCCCGGCCAGCAACCGTGACATCCCGAAAATCGACGTTTCCGGGCTTCTTTTCGAACTCGGCCACGGTCCGTCCCGTCGAGAACACGGTCATCGAGTAGCGGCTGCCCTTCCAGCGGCAGATTTCCCAGCCAGATTGGTCGACTCCCGCCACGCCCGCCTCCTCGGTCGCCGGATCGACCCCCGCTGCCCGCAATGCCTCATCGGGAATGCCTGTGCACGGGTCGAACAGAGCCTGTGCCGCAGTAGTGCTGGAACCCGTCGTGGGCGATCCGCTCGTGGTGTCCCCACACCCCACGATTCCGGTCGCCAACGCACCGACGAGCAGCGCCAACATGATTCGACGACTCATCCCCACCCTCTCGAACCCCGACGATTCAGGTTCGCCAACAGTAGCAGACGACCAACTGGTGAGCCCTGCCCGCGCTGGTCCACAGGTGGCCTGAGCGTGCCGGGCAGGACGCGGCCGACAGCCAGCCGAACGGTGCGCGCGAGGCCTCACTGCGTTGAGGTTCAGAGGGTTGGGGGCCGCATCCAACTAGCACCGGTTCAGGCATGACGCGTGGCGATTTCATCGGGCGTATCGATGCCGGCAATATGGTCGCGCCGGAACGGGGCGTGTCATAGCGCGCTGCACCTGACCGAGCAGCCCGAAATCTCGGCGGTCACCGGAATCACGACCTACATAGACTGAGCAGGTTCAACGTGATTCGCTCGCGCCTTCCTCGTCGTCTCGTGGCCCGCCGAATGGCCGTGGCGGTTTAACGCATTGTTCGAACAGAGCGGCGAGGCAGAAGATGAACATCAAATAGAACGGGGTTACCCATATCTCCCAGTTCTCGACCTTGCCCATCAATCCCGTCACCACTGCAACCGCTCCCGTTACCGCCACCGCCGCGTACGCGATGACAAAGGCACCGCGGACCGCCGCCCGCAGTCGGCCCTCAGGCGGCTGCCGTCGACTGACCGCAATCGCGAACAGCTGCACCGTCAGCGCGAACACTATCGCGCCGCGCTGCGCCGGCCCGACGCCCACCATATCGCCCACGACGGTGCACATGAGCGCCCATCCGATCACGGTGGGCGGAGTGGCCGCAACGATGAGGCCGAACAACCGGACCCCTTGTTCCCACATCGCCACCCGCCTACGTCTGGCCTCGTTCAGCTCAGCCGCCACTTGGATTCGCCATCCCCCTCTACTGATGCGTCAGCGAATGTCGACGCCTGCGAGTCCGGCCATCCCCCAGGGAAGGTGCTGTTGTCGGAGAGCGCAGAGTTCAGTTCGCTGAATGCTTTTGCCTGCAGTCCGATAAAGCTGGTAACCGCCGCGACCGCAGCCCATAGCTGTGCCGCGGACAAACCCGATGTTGCAGCGATATCAGCAATGCTGATCGGCGCGCCGACGCCGCTCGCCAATTCCCCGATCGCCCTGGCCAGGCCGAGCAGGAAACTTCCACAGATAACCAGAATCCCACTATAGAAGGCAAGGCCTCCGACGGCACATTCCATCATCGCACTTCTGGCCTTGTCGGAGACGTCTCCCATCTTTCCGGCAGCAGCGCTCTGTGACGTATTCGTCTTGAGGTACGAAAGCTGTGCCGCACCTTTCCAACTCCGGTTGGCTTGGAGGTTGTTGGGGTCGATCTCGCCCTGGATACTCGTCACAGCATTGCGTACGGTCGCCCACTCGTTGCTGCGCAAGTACATTTCATACGGCGCTCGAATTCCTTGTATAATCTCGTAAATCTTTTCCCAGATCCATCTGCACACCTCGACGATCTTGTCTGCGCATACTTTGACCGCCCGTTGGACTGGCGGAATCAGACGGGCATAAGGAAGATCGAGTGCCGCGCTTTCGGCATGCGGAACATCGACCTTGATCGAACTATCGATCGTTTTCAAAAATCTTTCAAGCTCGCGTACCACCGAGTCGTACGATGCGACATCAAAAGTCATTGTTAACCCTGTCCATCACCAGAGGTTGTCGATTCTATGCTTGCCTGCGGCATCCTCGGCCTCGTACGTGTCAGCGCAGAAGCGGAGGGTGTCGGCTATCTCGGTGAAACGCTGAGATGCCTCGGCTGATCGGTCGGACATTTTGGTCACGAGTTCGTCGTTGGCATTGACGACGAGCTGAAACAATCCGGCCTGAAGACGATTGAAAGTCAGCGCGTCTATCTTTCCCCTCAGATCCGACATCGTGGCCGAGCCCCGATTCCAGACGCCCGCGTCAGCGCGCAGTGAGTCGACGGCCACCCGGAATTGTTCTGCACTCACCTTTTCCCCCTCGGCGATTGGTTCTGCATCGAGGTAAGGGCCTGGATGGCATCGTTCATCAGCATGCTGAATGTGTCTGTCGAACTGTCCGTTCCGGTGGCGAGCAGGGAGTGCGCTTCATCGTAGGCTTGTTTGACAGCCCAGGCGATCGTGCCGCCTCCGGCGTCCATCCCCCACGGGATACGGACGACGCAGTCGACGATACCGCTCCGGCTCAGGGTGACCGATGTATAGAGGTCATCTTCCGTTTCGGCCGTTCCAACGAATTCCTCGGGAGCTGTGTCGATTTGGCTGCTTACGGCTTGGAGAGTCTCCTCTACCAACTGCGGAGTGTCGACTGTGGGGTATCGTGATGGTTCCGGTGGATCGAATCTCGTCGGCACGACCTCGTTCATGTCGAGTGCTTCGAGTCGATCGATCGTTCCGTTGTCGACCGCGATGGTCATCGCTGACTCGAAACGTTGCTGCTCGGCATCTTTGACCGCGTTGAGCACAGCTCGGCCGATCTCACCTCGGTCGACGTGCCGCGACCAATTGTCGGAAATGACAAGGTCGACCAGTTCGCCTGTCTCGGTGAGGGTGGCCTCGGCCGCTCCCGTGCTGTCACGACCGGTGGTTTGGCCCGGTGCAGCGGCGAGAACCTCCTGCATCAAACCGGCAATTGCCTTGGTGTAGGCGTGGAACCGAGCTATTTCATCAAGTAGTTCGTCGTTCATAATAATCCCGGTGACTCGAGTTAGATTTCGGATTCAAGGGATACTCCACCGCTGACCGCGGCTGCTCATCAGCCCACCTGATCGGTGGTACTCGCGATCTGGGTCGCGTTCTCGATGTCCTGCCCGGTGATGCGCTTGAAGGAGATCGCCATGACCTCGCGCATGTTCTTCACGGTCTCGATGTGTTCGAGGATGATCTGATCGATCGAATTCGGATCGCCAGTGGCCTGCCTGAGGAACTTGCCAACGAGCCGGTCCGCCATGGCAAAATCACCGAAGCCGGAGACATTTTGGGCGTCAAAGGTTGAGCGAGCGATCTGCTGCAGATCCAAAAGGCGCTGATCACAGGCCTTCGCACAGTCGTATGCAGCTTTCTCGTCATCTAGGTATAGTTCGCCCGCGCGCGCCTGGCCTGCAAGGCGGCTCCACAAATCCGCGTCGTTCTCACCCATGTAATCCCTCCCTGGTCAAGACGTAACCTCCCCCTGGTCACCGCGGAAATGCAGGGACAATTGACGTGCCAACCCGGTATAGAACCGTGCACGGGTCTTCGAGACCGTCCACGCCAGCCCGGTTCAGGATCCTAAGTTGCACGACTCCCTGCGAGGCAGGAAACAGTACGTCGCAACCAAGGTTCTTCGATGCGCCCGCGACTCGGAACTGTCGACCTTGACGGCCCGCAACCGTGACATCTTGGAACTCGATATTTCCGGGTTTGCGCTCGAACTCCGCCACACTACGACCCGTCGAAAACACTGTGATGAAGTACTGGGGCCCATCCCAACCGCAGATTTCCCAGCCGGACTGAGGTACACCGGCGATACCGGCTTCCTCGGTTTTCGGTTCAACACCTGCCGCCCGCAACACTTCATCGGGAATCCCCGTGCACGGGTTGAACAGAGTCTGTGCCGCGGTGGTGCTGGAACCCGTTGTGGGCGATCCGTTCGTGGTGTCCCCACATCCGACGGCTCCGGTCGCCAATGCACCGACGAGCAGCGTCAACATGATTCGGTGACTCATCCCCACCCTCTCGACCCTGTGACGACGACTCAGGTGCGCCAACACTAGCAGAAGAGGTGGGGGTATCCGTCTGGAGACGGCCGGGTCGCTGTTCGGTGGTAGGTGGGGCTTATGCGTTGTGCTGTGGAAGGTTTGGGGGCGCGGCTAGGGTGGCAGTGCGGTAACGAACTGAACGAGGGCTAGGACATACGACTGAGTTCGTCGGATGATCGAAGGAGCTGTAATCATGAAGTTCGGCAAGATCGCGGCCGGTGCGGCGCTCGTCGCCGCCGCAGTCTCTGTTGCTCCCGCCGTTGCCTCGGCTGGTGATCCCGAGTTTCCGCGCAACGGCGTTATCCCGGCTGGGACCTATCACATCGGACGTGGCCCCTCCAATATCGTTGGGTCGCCTATCGAGAACTGCGACCTGCAAGTCTTTCCGGATGGCCGGTCGGTGGTGCTGGTCTGTGGGACCTCGAGCCGGGGCGGGCATCAGACACCGGTCGGCCCGGACGAGACCTACGTGATGTTCGACTACGTGCCCTTCGGGCTCGACCTGCGTGACATCGACCCCCGCCAGGGGCTCTGGACCGGAACGGTGAACATCGCCGGAACCCCGATCATCGCCCCGTACCCGCTGGCATCAGTCTGGCTCAGCCGTCGGTGAGCTAGACGTCCCGTGAGGCGCGGTCCGCGTGAATTCCGTGGTGCCGAGGCGGCTCAACCCGGCCTCGGCCGTGAAGTCCGGAGTCCGGGCCGTCTGTCGGCTACCGCGATTTCACAGATCAGAATGTAGGTCGAAGCCGCCATCCATGACGCACGCGGTGAAGGCGTCCCATTGGCCCGGCGTGAAGATCAACGCCGGGCCGGTCGGGTTCTTCGAATCGCGGACGCCGACCCGATCTGCATCGAGCCACGCAACTTCCACACAAGATTCGCCGTCGCCACTGTGCCGCGACTTGAACCAGTGGACGCCGAACTTCTCTGCGGTCACTGCTGGTACCTCCACGCTAGGTTCCTCAGCAGATCTCGTGATGCTTGTTCTCCGAGTGCGCCCCGCCGCAGGTCTTCGTGGAAGCCTCGATACCGCTGTACATCAGCGGGTTCCTCGAAAATCATTGTTCCTATCGCTCCTTCGGTATAAACAACAGATGGCTCGTCACGCGGGAAGTCGAGGATGATGTAGGGCGGTATCGCCAAACCGGCTGGGAACCCCGCACTGAACGGAACGACGCGAATCGACACGTTGTCGCGCGTCCCTATGTCGGCCAGATGGCGAAGCTGGCAGGACATGTCGCGGTCAGATCCGACAACAGTGCGCAACACCGTCTCGTGCAGCAAAAATTCGGCGGGCAACGGCTTGTGTCGGCGCGTCAGGATCGTCTGCCTTCTCATCCGGAGTGCGACACGCTGCTCCACTTCCTCAGGCGTGTTGGGCGGGGGAGCCGCAGTGACTACTCCCGCGTAGTCCGCAGTTTGCAGCAGCCCTGGTACTACCAGTGACTGGTAGACGTGGAACCCGGTAGCCACGCCCTCCAATTGCAGATATGTGTTGAACCCGGGTCGTACCAGATCCCGGAAGTCCTCCCACCAGGGCTTCATACGCGTCTGCTCGGCGAGCGATTTCAGATATTCGGTCCGTTCTTCCGGTAGCCCGTAGTACTGACAGATGAACTCGATATCCCGAACCTTCACCTTCTCGTTCTGCCCCAGCTCCAGCCGCCCCAACGAGGATCGACTGATCTCCAGGACTTCGGCTACCTGCTCGAGGGTGTAGCCGTTGGCCTGGCGCGCGTCGCGCAGTGCGCGGCCCAGCTGGCGACGCGGCAGCGTCGTCCGGCTGATGTCCGACTTGGTACCCACCATTCCGCTGTGTCCTCCCCTGCTTTCCCACGGTGTGACCTGCTTTTTCCCACGGCGAGAATCGACATGCGCCCAACTCGGGAGACGTTCAGAGCAGACGCACCGGTTGCTCGGCTCCGGCCGTTTCGAGCCTCCCCTCGTGGGCACGCTCCGCAGCATATGCACATGGCCGAGGAACACGGAACAGAACTCGAGTTAGTAACGAAATGTGCAGCAGCGAAACGCAATACGCGCGGGAGCGTCCCGGCGAGTAGCGACACCCGGTCGAGCAGTCACGGGTGTTGCGGAACGACGGATGCTCTGCTCGTCCTGCCCTGCCGTCACGCCGACGTGCGACTTGCCCACGAGCAGATGCAAGTTCACCTGACCTGCCGAATCGAGCGGTGCGCGTGGAAGGCGGCGGCATACCGCACGCTGGTGTCCACGGGACGGCTGACGCCGCAGGCGGTGACCCACCGTGAACGCGCCGCCGCGCGTGGCATGCGGTTCCCGTCATATGACGAGCCCGATATCGCCCACCACGATCTCGATGTGCCCACGCTTCAGAAAGTACTGGAGGGACTTTCGGCGCTGACGGGGTCAACGGAACCGCTGCGGGGGTGAAGCGCTTGCATCGAACCACGATCGGAGCCGTACAGGCCGGCTGGCGGGTAGTGGGCAGTCGCATCGAAATCGTCTTCTTACGCGACGCCGCCGATCCCACACCCGCCTACCGGCTGCGCAACAACGGCGATATTGTGCCGATTCCTCTGGGACAGAACGGTTTCGTGGCGTTCGACGAGCGCGCCCTTCCGGATCTGGCGCAGGTTCGCGAATGGTTCCCACGCCACTTCCGGCTATGGGACGCGGTGCGCGCCCAGTTCTGGGAGGTGCTGCTGCCCGCGGGCGGGGCACGTACCACGGATCTCTCCGCCCCGCCTCGATCGCCGCACGAGTGAATTCACCTGACCGCATCCACGGCGTGTCCAGGGCGACAACCGAAGAGAGAAATGTCCAAGCGACCCAATCGACCGCGGCACGAGTCGCGGAAGCCGACCGACTCCACCATCCGATACCCACCGCGTGCGACGATCGACGCGATACTCACGGCGATGATGGCCGAACGCCGCGCAGACGCCGCCGATTCCGGCACCATTCACTTCTGGGGATTCGCCCGCACCGAAAACTCCGCCGCGCAGGACGCGGCCCACACCCCGATAGTTCTCGATCCTCACGCCGAACGCTCCCCCGTCCTGGATTCGGCCGAATGGCTGATCCGGAGATTCGCTGGACGTATGTGGGGGTTCGGGCTCGCCTACCTGACGGTGGGCGAGATGTTCACCGGAGCCGAGGGCGTCCCCCGGGACGCGATACAGGCCGCGGCAGCGGGCCGCATGAGCGAACGCGCGACAGCCGACCCAATGTGCGCGGCAACGATCTTCGACGCCCGAGGACGCGCCTACACGTCCCTGACCTACATCCACCTGCCCGAACTCGGAGCGACGCCCACTTGGGTGAAGGACACCCGCCGATCGATCGACACCTGGATCACGCTCTTCGACCAGCGCGCCGTCGCAGCGCACGTGTGGGCGGCGGCGATAACGCTCGATCCGCACGCGAACCGCGCCGCCATAGCTCGGCTACGGTCGCACTGAAGCCTCCGGTCCCGGATGATCCGATGCCGCGGGGAACCGTCAGACCCTCGCGGTGTCGTTGGACGGCGGCCTGACCACACCGACAAGCGATCCCGCGTTTCTGTCATAGGTGTTGGATTGCAACCGATCACTGGAATTGCCTTCGATGGTGGTGATCCGGCCGGTGCTGGGATCCACGGACTTCACGATTCCCACATGGTCGGGAGTTCCGTCACCTTCCCAATCGAAGATGATCATGTCCCCTTCCCTGGCACTCGCGATATTCCCCGCCAACCCCATGTGCTTGGCGTCGTTCCAGATGGAGGGCACGTAGTTCGGGTTCGTCCAGTCCACGTTGTAACCGGCCTGCTCCCACGTCCAGGTGGAGAAAGCCGCGCACCACGCGTCATTGATGTTGTAGGGGGCCTTGTACCACTTGCCATCCGGGCCGCGGAACATCGGGACATTGTTGCCGCCCCTTTCGGTGACACCGAGCGCCAGTTGTTCCTGCGCCTTCGCGAGGATGTCGTCCCGGGTCCCGGTACCGCGGGTCCAAGTGGCATTGCTCGCGGTCGGCGCCCACGGAGCCAGAGACCCGGCATCGGGCGCATTGCCATAGGGGTTGCGCGGCAGATCCGGCATCATCTCGTAGATATTGCCCGCGTCTCTTCGCATGCCGCTGTCCGCGTCCTCGATCGTGCTGTGCACACGGTCCACGGCCTCCAAGATCAGTTGCAACAACCGGTTCTCTTCGGCGGGGGTGAGGTGCAGGTTGCCATCGGGCAGACGGGTCAGCTGGTGCTCCCCAGGTTCGCGACTCAGCTCGGCTTCGAGCCCGGCCACGATCCCTTTGACATCCTGGAACGCCTTGTTCGAGGTGTCGAAGCTCGCGATGGCGCGTTCGTTCACACCGCTGTTCTGTGCTCGCAGTTGCGACGCCTTGTCCAGGATCGCACCGCGCTTGTCGTCGTATTTGTCGGTCAGCACCGACGATCCCGGATCGAGTGTCTGGGCGCCGTCCTTGGTGAGCTCCCGGCCGTCCGCGCTCAGCAGTTTCTGTTCTGCCAGCCAAGCGATCATGTCCGGCTGTCCGCCGTCCCAACCGGAGGCGAACAGCACCACCGCATTCTGCATGTACGCGTTCGCGGCGTCCACGACAGCATTGAGACCTCCGCTGGCATACTTCGGATGCGGAAGATCTTCTAGATCTATATCCGCGAGGGTCGTCATGCCTGCCCTCCACCCGGCGCGGTCCACACGGCCGACATCCGCGGGACAACAAACAACATTCCGTAACCTCTCTCGGCGAGAGTCTGCTGGCGCATGCGGCACACATGCACTACCGCGAGTATCGGGCATTCCCGACATTGGCAACTCGGGTCACTCCTCCGCGGTCGAGCGAGCGGACTCACTCCGACGCGTTGCCCGCGCAGCGCGCAAGGCCGCCGGTGGCAGCGCCTGCCGCGTCGGGCTCCGCGAAAACCTGTACCGCGCAGACTCAGAGGGTCAGGCGCACCATGTCCGCCGTGCGGGCCAGGCCGGGGAACGCCTGAGGGGTGGACCGCGGGTGCAGCGCGTGCACAGCGAGCCGGAACATGACCGCGCGCAACAACATCTGCGGCCACTCCGGGAGGTCGGCCCAGCGTTCGATCAACCCGTCGTCCGCGCCGCCCCAGGCCAGCGCGTCCACCACGATCACGCCCGCCGCCCAGGGCGCAGGCCGCCAGTACGGGGTGATGTCGGTGAGACCGGGGATCTGCCCACCCGCGAACAAGACGGTGCCGAACAGGTCGCCGTGCACCAGCTGCGGCGGCGTCTGCACGGGTTTGCGGAGGGTGGCCAGTTGACCGATCAGTTCCAGGCTGCGCCGCCCGTCCGGGGAGGTCGACAGGGCCGCGCCACCCGCGCGCAGGCTGCGCAACGGCACCGGCTCCCACGCGGCGCGATCGGCGGCGACGAACACATCGATGTCCACCCACGGCACCACCGGTGGCTGCGCGAGGAAACGCGGCCGCTCCAGATTCGCCGTCGCCTGGTGCAGGCGCAGCGAAACGGAGACCACCTCGTCGTGCCGCGGTTCGGGAGCGCCGTCCAAGTAAGTGTCCGCACGCCAGCCGGACACCACGTAGCGGCCGTCGGTCGCCCGCACCGGACGGGCCAGGCGCAGGCCGTCCACCTTCAACGTCTCCCGGGTCTTCGCCGACCACGCGGCGCGCGCGTGGTCGGCGACCGGACTGAGCACCACGTCACCGAAGCGCCAGCCGCCTTCCCAGTCGCCGAGCGAAACCGGGGTCACTTCGCGCAGACCGAACGTGGCACGCACGTGCTCGGGAGGTTCCACAGAAGTCACGGCCGTACGGTACGTCGTGTCTGATTCGGCGCGCCTCCGGCGCGCCGTGTTCGCGGCGGTGTCGGTTCGGCCGCGCCCGCGTCTCTCAGTACACCGGCAGCGACTTGTCCACCTGGTTGGCCCAGGCGATCACGCCGCCTTGCAGGTGGGTGGCGTCGGAGAAGCCCGCGCGTTTGAGCGCGGCCAGGGCCTCGGCCGAACGCACGCCGGTCTTGCAGTGCAGCACGATCGGGCGGTTCTGCGGCAGCTCGGCCAGTGCCTCGCCGGACAGGATGCGATCCTTCGGGATCAACCTGGCGCCCTCGATGTGCACGATGTCCCACTCGACCGGCTCGCGCACGTCGATCAGCTCGATCTGCTTGCCCGACGCCAGCAGCTCCTCGAGCTCGCGCGCGGTGATGGTGGACCCGGCCGCGGCCGCCTGGCCCTCGTCGGACACCACGCCGCAGAACGCCTCGTAGTCGATCAGCTCGGTGATCGGCTGACGCTCCGGATCGCGGCGCAGCTTGATGGTGCGGTAGTTCATGTCCAGTGCGTCGTACACCATCAGCCGGCCCAGCAGCGGCTCGCCGATGCCGGTGATCAGCTTGATCGCCTCGGTGACCATCACCGAACCGATGGACGCGCACAGTACGCCGAGCACGCCGCCCTCGGCGCAGGACGGGACCATGCCGGGCGGCGGGGCCTCCGGGTACAGGTCGCGGTAGTTGATGCCGCGCCCGTCCGGGGCGTCCTCCCAGAACACCGAGACCTGGCCCTCGAAGCGGTAGATCGAGCCCCAGACGTACGGCTTGCCCGCGAGCACCGCGGCGTCGTTGACCAGGTAGCGGGTGGCGAAGTTGTCGGTGCCGTCGACGATCAGGTCGTACTCGCGAAACAGCTCGACCGCGTTCTCCGGTTCCAACCGGATCTTGTGCAGCCGGACATCGATGCCGGAGTTGATATCCAGGATCGAGTCGCGCGCGCTGTCGGCCTTCGGGCGGCCGATGTCGGATTCCCCGTGGATGATCTGACGCTGCAGGTTGGAGGCGTCGACCTCGTCGAACTCGACGATGCCGAGCGTGCCGACGCCCGCGGCGGCCAGGTACAGCAGGGCGGGCGAGCCGAGGCCACCGGCCCCGATCACCAGCACCTTGGCGTTCTTCAGACGTTTCTGTCCGTCCACGCCGAGATCGGGGATGATCAGGTGTCGGCTGTAGCGGGCTACCTCATCCCTGGTCAGCTCCGCGGCCGGCTCGACAAGTGGCGGCAGGGACTTGGGTGATGACACGTCCAGGACTCCTCGAATCGCTTGGCCGATCGCTGCGGCGGTGTGGCGCGCCCTTCTCGGGCTGCTCACTTCTGCAACACCGACGACCGGGCCGTTCTTCCCTGCCATCGTTCCGTATCACGGACGCACCGGGACAACCGCCCTGTCGACACCCCTACCCGCGCGGGTAGGGCCAGGGGTTGAACCGGCAGTGCTTGCCGTCCATCGGGACCACGCCGTGCGGATCGAGGGCGGCGATGTCGTTGTTCTCGGTGCCGAAGGTCTGCTGCATCATCACCGGCGCCAGCCCGCCCTCGGTCTCGCACGCCTGATGCTGGTGGTAGCCGATTGCGTGGCCGACCTCGTGATTGATCAGATACTGCCGGTAGGACCCGATGTCGCCTTCGAAGGCGAGCGCGCCGCGCACCCAGCGGACCTCGGAGAGCACCACGCGGCGGCTGGCGGCGTTGTAGCAGGACGTGTCGATCGGGATGTCGAAGCCGCATTCCTTGCGGCTGGAGCCGCGTGAGGTGAGCGAGATGCGGAAGTCCGCGTCGCCCTGGTCGACCCTGCGGAACGCGAACCTGGGGTCGTGCACCCAGCTCTTCGGATTGGCGAGGGTGGAGTCGATCATCTTGGCGACGGCCTCGTCACCGCCGAGGCCGGAGGTGTCCAAGCCGTTCTCGATCTCCACGGTGTAGCGGAAGACCGTGCCGGTCCCAGTGCCGACCTGGGCGGTGGTGCCGGGCACTACGTGCCAGGCGCCACCGCCGGTCTCGGCGAAAGCGCCGCCTTCGGGCAGTGCCCCGGCGGGGAGATCGGTGGGAAAGTGCCCGTCACCGGGCGGAGCGCCGATGACGCCCGCGGTGGCGGTGGCGGAACTGAGTCGCCCGAGCCCCGGGTCCGGGCCCACGACGCTGCTGGGGTCGGTCGCGCGGATCGCGTCGACGACGACCAAGACGGTGATGACGACCAGTACGGGCAGGGCGTATGCCCGCCAGCCGTAGGTCGAGACGAATCTGCCGAGCGCGCTCTGCTTCTTGGCGTCCCGCTCGGGGCGCCCCCTGGCTCTGCCCTCGGCCGGCGCGGTGGGATCCCAGCGAGCGCGTAGCGGTTGATGCGACCGGTCGGCCTTGTGCGAATAGAGACCGAGCGGGTCGTAGACCTCCACACCGTCCCGCTCGGGCTTCTGATCCGAAACGGCCGGTGGCGCAGTATCTTCGGACGCTTCGACCCGCTCGCGCTTACTCGTCCCGCGACCGGGTGACCCGCCGCCTGCCCCGGACCGCTTGGCTGCGCCGGTCCGAGCCGCACCATCGGATCGCGCCTCTGGCCAGGTTCTCGCCATGTGGTCCGACCCTACGGAACCGGGCGCGCCGGAGCCAGCCGGGCTGCGCGCACCACGCCGCCCGCCGGGTGGTCTGTCCGGGCGGTCGGTCACGTGCATCAGAGTCTCACAGCGGCGGATCCCCACTCACGGGCACACCGGACGGCGCCGTCGGTGCGACAATGCTCTGCGGGTGGCATCAGTTGCCCGGCCCCGATCCGCGGGCGGGCAACAACCGGGTATCGTTCATGGGATAACCCGGTGCACACCCCTTTTGCCGGGGAATCGACTGGGAGAGCCGAAATGACTGACCTCGTGGACCGGATGACGTCCCGTAGATCGTCGTCCGAGGCCATGGCACCCGCCAAACGCGGTACCCGGCTTCCGCGCGACGAGCGACGTCAACAGCTACTCGCGGCGGCAAGCGAAGTCTTCGTGCAGCGGGGCTACCACGCCGCGGGCATGGACGAGATCTCGCAATGCGCGGGTGTGAGCAAACCTGTGCTGTATCAGCACTTCAGCAGCAAGCTGGAGCTGTATCTCGCGGTGCTGCAGAACTACGTCGACATTCTCGTGTCCAGCGTCCGTCAGGCGCTGCGCTCCACCACCAGCAACAAGCAGCGCGTGCGCGCGGCGGTGCAGGCGTACTTCGATTTCGTCGACCACGAGATGCAGGGTTTCCGCCTCGTCTTCGAGTCCGACCTGACCAGCGAGCCGCAGGTGCAGCGCCGGGTCGAGCAGGCCACCGAGGCGTGCGTGGACGCGGTGTTCGACCTGGTGGCGCACGACTCGGGCTTGGACCCCTACCGAGCCCGCATCCTGGCAGTCGGCCTGGTCGGCGCGAGCCAGTTCACCGCGCGGTACTGGCTGGAGGCCGATCGGCCGATCCCGAAGGAGGAGGCGGTCGACACCACCGTCTCGCTCGCCTGGGGCGGCCTGAAGCACGTCCCGCTGCACCCGATCGACTGAACGGGTACGACGACGAACGAGCCCCTGTCCCCGAGCGATCGGGGGCAGGGGCTCGCCGCGTATGTGGCCGGGGCCGGGATCAGACGGCGGCGAAACCGACGCGACCGCCGGTGGTCGAGCCGATCTCGACGTAGGCGACCTTCGCCGCCTGGATCAGGAACTTGCGGCCCTTCTCGTCGGAGAGCGACAAGACCCCACCGTCACCGCCGAACGCACCGGACACCAGCGCCTCGACCTCTTCCTGGGTCTGCGCGCTGTTGATCACCAGCTCGCGCGGGCTATCCGAAATACCGATCTTGACCTCCACGGCCAACCTCCGAACCTGAGAGTCCTGTGCTGTCGAGTCCAGGCTAGTGGGGGCCGCCGGTGGCGGTCACTTGGGCTCGATGAGCTGGATCTCCAGTTCGATCTTCACGGTGTCGCTGAGCATGCCGGGGAGGGAGCCGCCGACGCCGAAGTCGGTGCGCTTGATGGTGCCGGTGGCGGAGAAGCCCGCGTGCCGGTCGCCGGTCGGGCCGAAGTCCTGCACGCCGCCCCACTCGACCGCCAGGGTGACCGGCTTGGTGATCGTGCCGAGGGTGGCTTCGCCTTCGACCTCGAAGGTCTCCGCGACGAGCACCGGGCTGGTGGCGCGGAAGGTGAGCGTCGGGCGATTGGCGACGTCGAGGAAGTCGGCGGTGCGGATGTGCGCGTCGCGGTCCGCGTTGCCGGTGTCGAACGAGTCGAGGTAGATCGTGGCGCCGATGGTGGCCGCGCCCGCTTCGTCGACGACGAATTCGGTCTCGAAACGGTTGAACCCGCCACGCACCTTGGAGATGCCGAGATGGCGAATGGAGAAGGCGACCGAGGAGTGCGCGGCGTCCAGCGCCCACGATCCGGATTTCAGCGTGGTGGATTCCGAAGTAGAAGTCATGCCTCCGACAATGACCGGACCACGGTCCGTTAGCCAGACCGCCGTTATCCTGGACCTGACAGGGCGCGGATAACCGTCCCCGGACCGGGCACGATGGGACGTATGGCTCGTAACGGATTCGCCGAATTCCTCATCGCGCGGCGCGCCGAGCTGCGGCCGTCGGATGTCGGCATGCCCGAGGGCGGACGCCGCAGGACGCCCGGTCTGCGCCGGGAAGAAGTCGCCGTCCGCGCGGGAGTGAGCGCCGACTACCTGGCCCGGCTGGAGCAGGGGCGCGACACCAACCCGTCGGTCGCGGTGATCGACGCCTTGGCCGACGCGCTGCTGCTGCGCGGCGACGACCGCCGCTACTTCAGCATGCTCGCACTCGCCTCCGGCAACGAATCCCGCTGCCCAGGTAAGGAATCCGCCGAGGAGCGCCTCGCCCCGACGATCGAGACGATCCTGCACGCCCTGCACCCGACGCCGGCGTTCGTGGTCGGTCGCAGGCTCAACGTGCTGGGCTGGAACAAGGCGTGGGCCGATTTCGTCGCTCCGCTGGGGCTGCTGGACGGGCCCGATCAGCCGAATCTCGCCTGGTACACGTTCATGCATCCCGCCGCGCGGCGCGTCCTGCTCAACTGGGAGCAGGCCGCCGACGCCTTCACCGCCGCGCTCGGCTGCGCCAAAATGCACTGGCCGGGCGACGACACGCTGCTGGAGACGATCGAGGCGCTGCGCGAACTCCCGGATTTCGCGCAGCGCTGGAAACCGCATCGAATGGACGCCGCGGGCTCCGGGACGCTGCGCCTGGACCATCCCGTGCACGGCATGGTCGAAGTACCGTTCGAGACCCTGGAGGCCGACCGCGATCAGAGCGTGGTCGTCTGGCTGGTCGACCGGGCGAGCACCCATGCGCCCGGATTGCGGCTGGTGGCCAACCGCGCGGCGAACGAGTAGCCGCGCTCGGACTCAGATGCCGAGTACCGCCATCCGCTCGGCGTGACTGTCCTGCATCCGCTCGAACAGCGCCGCGATGCCGTTGAGGTCGCCGGTGGCGGTGAGCACCAGATCGGTGAGTTCGTCGCGCTGCGCCATGACGTACTGGGCCTGCGTGAGCGCCTCCCCGAGCAACCGCCTGCCCCACAGGGTGAGCCGGTCACGTTCCGAGCGGCTCTCGGTGACCGCCCGGCGCACCTCCTCGACGACGAACTCCGAGTGGCGGGTCTCGGCGAGCACGTCGCGGACCACCGCGGCGACGTCGGGGGTCAGCGCACCCGCGATCTCGGTGTAGAAGTCGGCGGCGATGCCGTCACCGACGTAGAACTTCACCATCGACTCCAGCCACGTGGAAGGGTCGGTGGAGGTGTGGTAGTCGTCCAACGCGCGCACGAACGGCGCCATGGCGTCGAACACATCGGAGCCGCGGGCGGCGAGCGCGGACTCGAGCGTCTTGAAATGCTCCATCTCCGCCGCGGCCATCTTCGCGACCGCCACCTTGCCCCGCAAGTTCGGTGACAGCTTGGCCTCCTCGGCCAGCCGATAGAACGCGGAGATCTCGCCGTAGGCGAGTACCGCGAACAGATCGGTCACGCCGGGATGGCTCGCGGGGATGGAGAGGCTCGCTGGGTCGGTCGACGAAACACCTAACGCGGCAGGTGACTGTGCTCCCATGCGGCCCAGCGTAATACTCACCGCGGTTCACGCGGTTTCGGCCAGGAACTTCTCGAGATAACTCCATGTCGTGTCACGCGCGGTCGGGGCGGCCAGGATGCCCAGGTGGCTGCCCGGCGCGGATTCATAGCGGACCGTCGCCGCTCCGGTGAGCACGCGGGCACCCGCCTCGACGGCGGGAGCCGGGGTGATCACGTCCGACGGCCCGCCGATCAGTAGGACCGGCGCGGTCACCTTCGCCAACTCGATCCGGCGCCCGCCCAGCGCAACGACACCGCGACCGATGTCGTTGTGCAGAATGAACCGCCCCCACAGCTGACCGTAGAAACGCCCCGGATAGCCGGGCATCTCGGCCATGAACCGATCGATCGTCTCCATCTTCGCCAGCGCCTCGGTGCGCGCGATATTGCTCGCGACGAACCGCGGCCGGGTCAGTTCGCGATCCCAGGCGGTGACCTTGTAGCCGATTCGAGTCAGTGTCGCAGGAACGCCACCGGCTGCCCGGATGACGGTGGACGTGGCCCGGCCGCCGGTGAGTTTCGCGACGGCGCGCAGCTGCGGAACGCCGGTCATCCGGTCGTAGTCCAGCGGCGAGCCGACGGCCGTGATCGACCGGATGGGCAGCTCGGGGTGCGCTGCCGCGGTCAGCAGGGAAAGCGTGCCGCCGAGGGACCAGCCGACCAGATCGACCGGCTGTCCGTCACGATCGGCACTGGTGCGCAGCACCGCCTCGGGCAGGATGTCGTCGATCCAGTCCTCGAAGCCCATGCGGCGGTCGGCGAAGGTGATCTCGCCGTAGTCGATGACGTACGGGCTGCGGCCGATCTCCAGCAGGAAACGCGCCAGGCTCTGGTCGGGCCGCAGGTCGAAACAGGTGGCGGGCGCGGCGAGCGGCGGGACCAGCAGGACGGCCGAATCCGCCTCCACCAGATCGCCGTCCGCTCGTTCGAATCGCCGCAGTTGCCGGTGCGGCTGGTCCCACAGAACCGTCGCGGGAGTCGGGTCCGGCGCCTCGATGCCGGAGCCGAAGGTCAGTGCCCACGCGTTGCGTGCGGCGATGGTGACAGTGTCGGCAAGGCTCACAGCAAAAAGAGTCTCATATGCCGGTACCGTCGGTAACAGGCAACTCCCCGACCTCGCTACCTGGGCCCCATGCCGACCGGATTGAGCGGCGGCACCACCGCCTCCTGCACGCCGCGCACCAGCGGCGCGAGCGACGTGGTCAACTCGGTGATCGCGTCGGCCGACAGCACCGCGAGCGCTCCGGTCCACGCGGCTTCATCGGTCTGCGCCTCCACCGCGGCCAGCAGGTGCGCGCCGCTACTGGTGAGCGTCGGCGTGACCGGCTCTCCCTTGACCACACCCCGGGCGCGCAACTCGTCGAAGGCGTCCGCCCACTCCACTTCCGACACCCCGCGCGCGGGCCGCATCACCGATTCCGGCGCCTTGCCCGCGGCCACCTGCGCGACGAGCGCCTGACGTCCGCTCAGGCCGTGGGTGATCAAGGCCGCGACATGACCGTCGCCCCGATGCTCGCGCAGCGACGTGGTCAACTGCCAGAGCGCGGCCACCGGATCGGCGGGCAGCGGCAGGGCCGCGTTGGCCGCGAACAGCGCCCGCCCGGTCCGATCGGCCGCACGCTGGACCGGCGCGAGCAACTCGACCGCGCGGGCGCACACCGCGTCACCCGCGCCGACGCCGCGCAGCAGTCCGGTGGCCAGGTCGAGCCGGGCGGCCAGGCAGCGTTGCGGCGTCGCCCGCTCCCACGCCTCCGGCAGCGCCCGGTGCACCATGTCGGGGTGAAATCCGGCGAAGGTCGCCAGCACCGTCGCGGGCGTCACCGCACCCAGCGGCGCGGCGCGAAAAGCGAAGTAGGTCTGCCAGTAGCCGCGCAAGCCGATCCCGACGCCCGCCTCCTTGACGCCGGTTCCGAAATAGACGACATCGTGTAGCGGTTCGAGCGTCGCCCAGATTTGCCGCGCCGGATGAATTCCCATGTGGCGCAGCGTACGTCGACGGTCGGCGTGGCGAAAGATCACCGCGATCCGGCGGATTTTCCATAGCGCGCCGCAGTGGCAATTCGAGCGACGCACAATATCACGCTACAATCTCCTCGGACAACGAAAAGTTTCGCTCGACAGAGTTGCCGGACGTCGCGCTCACGCACACCGCGGGGACGCCGCCACGACCGCCGACCGGTCCGAGTGCGAAGTTTTCGTTGGACAAGAAAATGTGCGCGCACCAGATCCGCGTCACCAGTGCGCCGCGCCGATGTTTTGCGAGGTAGCCGCCGCTTTTCGCGGCAGGCGCCCGGCATCCGGAGCGTGGCCGGGTGGAGTATCGCCTGCGGAGTCGTGGTTGTCGTGGACCGCCCGGTCCGCCCCACCTCGTGCGCGCGGGACGTGATTACGAGGAAGGCACGAACCCTGAGCAAGATCACAGTCGATCAGGAACCAGGTCTGGCGGAGACCCTGTTGACGGCCGAACTGGACGCGACACACACCGCCCCGACTTTCGCCGAATTGGGCGTGCGCGCGGAAATCGTCCGCGCACTCGGTGAGATCGGAATCGAACGTACTTTCGCCATTCAAGAACTGACCCTCCCGCTGGCGCTCGCCGGTGAGGATCTCATCGGTCAGGCCCGCACCGGTATGGGTAAAACCTTCGGATTCGGGGTGCCGCTGCTGCACCGGATCGCGACCGCGGATACCGGCACCACACCGCTGGACGGCACGCCGCGAGCGCTGATCATCGTGCCGACGCGCGAGCTGTGCATCCAGGTCACCAAGGATCTGGAGAACGCGAGCAAGTACCTGACCAACCACCAGGGCCCGCTGCGCGTGGCGTCCATCTACGGCGGCCGCCCCTACGAGGCGCAGATCGCAGCGCTGCGGTCGGGTGTCGACGTGGTGGTCGGCACACCCGGCCGACTACTGGACCTCGCCGACCAGCAGCACTTGATCCTCGGCAAGATCGGCGTGCTCGTGCTGGACGAGGCCGACGAGATGCTGGATCTGGGCTTCCTGCCGGACATCGAGCGTATCCTCGGCATGGTCCCGGACAAGCGCCAGACCATGCTGTTCTCCGCGACCATGCCCGGGCCGATCATCACCTTGGCGCGCACCTTCCTGACCCGCCCCACCCATATCCGGGCCGAGGAACCGCACGATTCCGCGGTGCACGACCGCACCGCGCAGTTCGTCTACCGCGCTCACGCGCTGGACAAGAGCGAGCTGATCGCGCGCATCCTGCAGGCCGAGAGCCGGGGCGCCACGATGATCTTCACGCGTACCAAGCGCACGGCGCAGAAGGTGGCCGACGATCTGGCCGAGCGCGGGTTCTCGGTCGGCGCGGTGCACGGCGACCTGGGGCAGATCGCCCGGGAGAAGGCGCTGACCAAGTTCCGCAAGGGCGCCATCGACGTGCTGGTCGCGACCGACGTCGCGGCGCGTGGCATCGACATCGACGACGTCACGCACGTCATCAACTACCAGTGCCCGGAGGACGAGAAGACCTACGTGCACCGGATCGGGCGTACCGGCCGGGCCGGACGCACCGGCGTCGCGGTGACGCTGATCGACTGGGACGAGCTCAACCGCTGGTCGTCGATCGACAAAGCACTCGGACTCGGCATCCCCGAGCCGGTCGAGACGTACTCGCGCTCGCCGCACCTGTACGCGGAACTCGGCATTCCCGAGGGCGTGACCGGTGTGATCCGCAAGACCAAGCCGGAACGGGACCCCGAGGCGGTCGTGGTCGAACGCCCCGCCCGCGCCCCGCGCAAGCGCAACCGCAGGCGTACCCGCGGCGGTCAGCCGATCGACGACACACCGAACGTCGCCGACGCGGCCGACACCGACGCGCCCGCGGGTGCGGAGGCCTCGTCTCCGGAGCAGGCCGCAGACGAGGCCGACGGGACCGACAAGCCCGCCCGCCGCAGGCGCAGGCGGCGCAAGCCGACCGGCGACGCGACCGACAACACCGCCGGCGACGAGTCGAGCACCGAGGCCTCGGACGACGACGTCGTCGCGGAGGAAACCGGCGCCTCGGACGAAACCGGCAGCACCGAGCGGCCCGCGCGCCGCAGGCGCAGGCGCAGGCGTTCCGACGAGGGCGACACCGCGACCGAGGACACCGGGAGCGAGGCGGAGCCCGCGGCCGCCGCGTCGGCCTGATCGGCCGGATCGGCTAGTCTCGCACTCGTGCTCGCACCCGAGCGGCGGACGCGCGCCGACATCATCTCCGCGGTCGCGATCGCGGTTCTCGTCGTGATCGCCGGGGCCGTGGTGTGGGTGCGCGGGGACGCGCACGGCACCGAATCGGTGACCGCGTCGTCCACCGTGCCGACCCCGGCCGCGGCCGACCAGCTGCCTGCTTCGCTGCGGGAACTGTGGCGCGCCCCGGACGGCGCGAGCGCGCGAGCGCTGGTATCCGGCGGCGCCGCGGTGACCGCTGACGGCGACACGGTCACCGGGCGCGATCCGCGCACCGGCGACCAGCTGTGGAAGTACCGGCGTGACATGCCGCTGTGCGGGACCGAGGTCCAGTACGGCATGGTGATCGCGGTCTACCGCGACGAGCGCGGCTGCAGCCAGGCCACGATGCTGGCCGGTGACAGCGGCGCTCGCCGCACGGCGCGCAGCAGCTATATGGATGAGGACCTGCGGCTTTCGGTCGACGGCACCTACCTGCTGGCGCAGGGGCCGCGGCGGCTGGAGATGTGGCGCTCGGACCTGGTGCGCACCGTGGAGTACGGCTTCGTCGACGCACCGGTGAACGTCAAGACCCAGCCGCGCAAGGGCTGCACCCTGCTGTCGTCCGGTTCCAGCCCGTCTCGGCTCGCCGTGCTGGAGCGCTGCCAGGCCGACCCGGCCGACCGGCTCACCGTGCTCAACCCCGCTCCCAAGGACAACACCGTGCCCGAGGAGTACGGGTCGCACGTATTGACCGGTCCCGGAGCGGATTCCGGCGCCGCCCGGGTGGTCGCGGTGTCCGACAGCCGGATCGTGCTCTACTTCCCCGGTATCGCGCAGGGCGCCGAGCCGTTGCCGCCGCGCCTGGCCGTCTACGACGGAAACGGCAACCCCATTGTGGTGCACCAGCTTTCGGCGCCGCTGAGCGAAACCACCACGACCACCCGCATCGGTTCGGCCTATCTGGTCTTCACCGGCAACAGCGTGATCGCCTTGAACGGCAGCACATTCGACCCGCTGTGGACCGCGGGCGGAGCCCTCGGATCCCCCGCGCTCATGGCGGGCAAGCTACTGCTGCCCGTCACGGGCGCGCTCGCTGTCCTCGACCCCGCCTCGGGAGCCGAAGTTGGGCGCATCCCCATGGAACGGCCCGGCCATTCCGGTAGCCCCATCTCCCTCACCGTGATCGGGACGACCGTACTCGAGCTGCGCGACGGCGAGTTGCACGCTTTCGGCTGACCGAGCATCGGTGGACCGTCATCGGTGGACCATCATGGAGGCATGTCCGCACTCGACGATGCCCGTGTTGTGCTGCTCCGCCACGGCGAGACCAGCTGGTCGACGCAGCGGCGGCATACCGGCCGCACCGATCTCCCGCTCACCCAGCGCGGCGAAGAACAGGCCGGCGCCGCAGGCGCCTTACTCGCCACGCTCGAACTGCGAAACCCTTTGGTGCGCACCAGCCCACGACTGCGCGCGATGCGCACCGCGGAGCTGGCCGGGCTCACCGGCGCCGTGGTCGACGACGACCTCGCCGAGTGGGACTACGGCGCCTACGAGGGCCTGACCACTCCACAGATCCGCGAGTCCGTGCCCGGATGGACCATCTGGACCGGCACGGCGCCGGACGGTGAGACCGCGCAGCAGGTGCGCGAGCGCGCCGACCGGGTGCTGGACGCCGTGACACCGATGCTGCCGCAGCGGGATATCGTGCTGGTCGGGCACGGCCACTTCTCCCGCGCGCTGATCGCCCGCTGGGCCGAATTCGACGTCCGGGAGGGCCGCCGATTCGCGATGTCGACCGGCGCGCTGACCGTGCTCGGCTACGAACACGACGCGCGCGCGATCCGCGCGCACAACCTGGTACCCCACGGAGCGTCACTGTGACCCGACCCGCCCCCACCGCCGACACCACCGCCGTCGACCTCGGCGCCGCCGTCCTGCGCCGCGCCGTCGCTTCCGACGTTCCCGCCCTGGTCGGCCTCATCTACGACCTGGCCGAGTACGAGAAGGCCAGGCACGAGTGCACGGTCACCGCCGAGCAACTGCGCGCCGCGCTGTTCGGCCCGGAGCCCAAGGTCTTCGCGCACGTGGTGGCCGACGGGCCGGAACTGCTCGGCTGCGCCATCTGGTTCCTCAACTTCTCCACCTGGGACGGCGTGCACGGCATCTACCTGGAGGACCTCTACGTCAAGCCGGAGACCAGGGGCAAGGGCTACGGCAAGGCGCTGCTCGCTGCCCTGGCGAAGGAGGCGGTCGACCACGGCTACAGCCGCGTGGCCTGGTCGGTGCTGACCTGGAACAAGCCCTCGATCGACTTCTACGAGTCGATCGGCGCCGTGGCCCAGGACGAATGGGCCGGCTACCGGCTGGCGGGCGACGCGCTCGGCGAGCTGGCCGCCGAGGCGCGGTAGCGCGTGTCCTGGTTCCCGCCGCCGGATCCCGAATCCTGGCCCACCACAGCCGAAGCGGCGATGGCGCTGCAGGACGAATTACGGCCGCTGGTCTCGCCGATCACCCCACCGGGCGCACGGTTTCGCACGGTCGCCGGGCTCGACTCCGCCTACGACGACACCGGCGCCGTAGCCGCGGCCGTCGTCGTCTTGGCCGCGGACACCCTCCAGCCGGTCACGTCCGTCGTCGCGCATGGCGTCGCCGACTTTCCCTACGTGCCCGGTCTGCTCGCCTTCCGTGAGCTCCCGGCCACCCTCGCCGCACTCGAAAAGCTCGGCAGCGCACCGGATCTGCTGGTCTGCGACGGCCAAGGACTCGCGCATCCGCGGCGCTTCGGCCTCGCCTGCCACCTCGGACTGCTCACCGGGGTGCCGACCGTCGGCGTCGCGAAGACCGTGTGGGGCGACTACGCCGAGCCGGGCCCCGAACGCGGCGCATCGACCGACATCACCATCGGCGGGGCGGTGGTCGGACGGGCACTGCGCACCAGAACCGGCGTCAAACCGGTGTTCGTCTCCGTGGGGCATCGCATCGACCTCGCCACCGCTTGCGCACAGGTGCTCGCGCTGACCCCGCGTTACCGGATACCGGAGACGACCCGGCACGCCGACCACCTCTGCCGGGCCGCGCTGCGCACCGCGAGCGGGGACTATTCCGGCTCGACCCCGTAGTCCTCGGCCATCCAGCGAGTCGACGGCGGGGCGAACAGCAGCACCAGCGCGCCGATCGCGGCCACCCCGAGCAGAGTGCCGTAGACCGGCTGATGCGAGTCGGTGAGCAGCGACCAGGTGACCGGGAGCAGCAGCAGCTGCGCGATGACGGCGATGGCGCGGCCCCAGCGTTGACCCAGCAGCAGCCCGACACCCGCGGCCAACACCGCGCCGCCGAGGATGCCGAACCAGGCGGCTGTGCCGTACCCGCTCGTGGCGGACTGGTCGTGACCGAGGAGCCCGCGCACCACCAGGACGATCGCGACGACCACGGCGACGACCCCTTCGAGGGTCACCAGAGTGCCCGCCGCCCGCACCGTGGCCGGAACGGCCCCCGCCGCCGAGCCCTTGTCGCTCACGACCGCGCCTCGCGGGCACTCGGCTCCGTCGTGCCCGATAGCGCACGGTATCCACGCTTGCATCGCTGACGCTCGTTCACGCGGCAAGCCTACGACCCGCTCGACGCGGGTCGTCGTCCCGGCGTCTGCCCCGGCAACAACGGCACGCCGGGCGCCGCTCGCCGCTTTTCCGGCGCACGTCGGCGGCCAACTAGGCTGCCATCGTGCGGACGCTGCTGATCGTGAACCCGAATGCCACCTCGACCACACCGGCGACCCGGGACCTACTCGCGCACGCGCTGGAGAGCCGCACCCAGCTGACCGTTGCGCACACCCAGCACCGCGGCCACGCCGCGGAACTGGCCCAGTGGGCAGCGACCAACGAGATGGACCTGATCGTCGTGCACGGCGGCGACGGGACGGTCAACGAGACCATCAACGGCTTCCTGCCGCTCCCCGTTCTGGACGACGGCCAGGCCTGGCTGCCGCGCCTCGGCGTGATCCCCGGCGGCTCGGCGAACGTCTTCGCCAGGGCGCTCGGCATCTCTCCCGATCCGGTGACCGCGACCAATCAGCTCATCGATCTGCTCACGCTGGACACCGATCGCCGGATCGGCCTCGGACTGGCCGACGACCGGTGGTTCTCCTTCAGCGCGGGGGTCGGCCTGGACGCCGACGTCTGCGAGGCGATCGACGCCAGCCGCGCCCGCGGCCGCACCGCCACTCCAGCGCGTTATGTTCGAACAACTGTGCGACAATTCTTCCTGGCCAAACGCAAGGAACCGAGCGTTCGGGTGGAAATTCCGGGCCGCACGTCCGTAGACGGTGTGCATTACGCCTTCGTTACCAACACCACACCCTGGACCTACCTGAATGCCACGCCGGTGCACACCAACCCCGGCACCCGGTTCGAAACGGGCCTCGGCGTGTTCGCGGTGCGCTCCATGGCCGTGGTCCCCACCCTGCTGCTCGCGCGGCAACTTCTGACGCCGCACGGGAATCCCAAGTCCCGCAATTTATTTCGTGAAGACGACGTTCCGACCGTACGAATCGAGTGCAAAGAACCCATCGGCCTGCAAATCGATGGCGACTTCATCGGGAAGCGCAACGTGGTGGATTTCACGGCGGTGCCCGACATCCTCGCCGTGATCGCACCACGCCCGCTCTGAGGGCGAAACGCCGCGGAAAACATCGCAGTTGTGCTGCGAAAACCAGGTGGAGCGAGTACAAAGGACCGGGCAGGCTCCCCGTACGGGGGCCTTTGAGCGTGACCTTCCCCACGGTGCACCGCGTGCCTATTGACATCTACGGTGTTCGTGAAAGCATTCACAAGCAACCGTGCGGAAACATTCGAGTCGCACAAGTGAACGATCCACAAACCATAGGCGCCCTGCGCGGCGCCCAGCAAAGGAGCAGAGGAATGGACTGGCGCCACAAGGCCATCTGTCGCGATGAGGACCCCGAGCTGTTCTTCCCGGTGGGTAACAGTGGTCCGGCGCTCGCGCAGATTGCCGATGCCAAGCTGGTCTGCGCTCGCTGCCCCGTAACCGCTGACTGCCTGTCCTGGGCCCTGAAGTCCGGACAAGACGCCGGCGTGTGGGGTGGTATGAGCGAGGACGAGCGCCGGGCGCTGAAGCGTCGCAACGCGCGTACCCGCACCCGCACCGTCGTCTGATCAGACGACCGGCATTACCGGGCCATTCAGCCCGGCCCGGTAACGCATTTCAGCCCGGCACCCAAAGGTGCCGGGCTGTGTTGTTTATATGCGCAGCACCGCGAACTGGAAATACCCGGTCTCGCTTCGCGCGGAAACGGACGCCGAGCCAATGCCGTTGCGAGCTAGGGCAATAGCCGCGGCGCGGATTACGGTGCGACAGGGCCGCGGTTCGACTCGCCTATGAGCGCGACTTATGGGAAAGTGATGGGTTTCCAAGCCGGTCGGACTGTCACCGATCCGTTCGACACCCTCGCATTCCACTCGATACGGACATTCGGGAAACCACTGCCACACGAGCCGCGAACAGCACCCCAGCAGCGGCCGCTCGCGACATCCGAGCAACAACTCGCAGGACATCGGCCGCGACCGGTGCCGAAACGTCGGATCCGGCCTCGCCCAGTCAGCGGCCCGAGCGACGGCCCAGCGGAACGCGCAGGACGGCATCGGTGCCGATATCGGCGCCGGGATGCAAGCCGATGGAGCCGCCGAGTTCGGCCGTGACCAAGGTCCGGACGATCTGCAGGCCGAGCCGGTCGGAGGACTCCAGGCTGAACCCGGGCGGCAGACCGCGGCCGTCGTCGCTGATGATCACGTCGAGCCAGCGGGCCGAACGCTCGGAACGGATTGTCACCGTGCCGTTTTCGCCCGAATCGAAGGCGTGCTCGATGGCGTTCTGCACCAGTTCGGTGAGCACCATCACCAGCGGGGTGGCGCGCTCGGCGGAGAAGACGCCGAGCGAACCCGCGCGGCGCACCTTGATGCGCGCGGTGTGCACGGTGGCCACGTCGGCCATGATCGGCAGCAGCCGGTCCACGACCTCGTCGAGATCGACCTCTTCGTCCACCGACATGGACAGCATCTCGTGCACCGACGCGATGGAGGTGACCCTGCGCACCGACTCGGTGAGCGCGACCTGCGCCTCCTCGTTCTCGGTGCGGCGGGCTTGCAGGCGCAGCAGCGCGGCGACGGTCTGCAGGTTGTTCTTGACCCGGTGGTGGATCTCCCGGATGGTTGCGTCCTTGCTCAGCAGCGCGCGATCGCGCCGCTTGACCTCGGTGACATCGCGGACGAGCACGGCCGCGCCGGCCAGTTCACCGTGCGGGCGCAGCACGAGGGTGCGCAGCAGCACGGTGGCTCCCCGCGCCTCGACCTCCATCCGCCGCCCGGTCCGCCCGGCCAGGGCGGCCTGGATGTCGCCGACCACTTCCTGCGCGTCGAACGGGTCGGTGATCAGGGAACGCGTGGTAACCGCGAGGTCCTGGCCGGCCAAGTCGGCCTGCAAGCCCATCCGGTGGTAGGCCGACAGTGCGTTGGGACTGGCGTAGACCACGATGCCGTCGGTGTCGAGCCGGATGAAGCCGTCGCCCGCGCGTGGGCTGGAATGGGTGGCGGCGCGATCCTCTGTGGTCGGGAACGTGCCGTCGGCGATCATCTGGCACAGGTCGTCCGCGCAGGCCACGTACGCGCTCTCCAGCTGACTGCGGACCCGGGAGCGTTGCAGATCGGTGTCCCGGCTCAGCACCGCGATCACGTCGTCACCGCAGCGCACGGGGATCGCCTCGCGGATCGCGTGCACCGGATGCGGGTGGTAGACGCCGGAGGCCTCGACCTCGCTGTCGGCTCGTACGGTCACGCCGGTCACCAGCGCCTCGAACACCTGCGGATGGTCGGAGTGCAGGGCAGCCGTGCCGACCAGGTCCTCCTGGTGCACGGTGGGCGCTGTGGTGGGACGGCACTGCGCGACGCAGACGATGTCCGCGCCCTCCGCTATCGGGCCCGCACCGACCCACAGCAGCAGATCGGCGAAGGACAGATCGGCCAGCAGCTGCCAATCGCCCACTACGCGCTGGAGATGGTCTACGGCGACGCCGGGTAGGTCGGTGTGCTCGGCCAGCAGTTCGCTCAGGGTCGCCATGCAGATCTACCGCTCGATCAGGAGATGACGGCGATCAGGTGGCCCGCCTTGATCGCGTCGCCTTCCTTGACACCGACCGACGTCACAGTGCCGCTGGACTCCGCGAGCACCGGGATCTCCATCTTCATGGACTCGAGGATCACCAAAGTGTCGCCCTCCTGGACTTCGTCGCCCTCCTGGACGACCACCTGGTACACGACCGACACCAGCTCGGCGAGCACTTCCTCAGCCATGGCACCCCATTCACTCGTTGGCCTGCATCCGCTGACGGTACAGCCAACCACACGTGAAAGAATGGCCTTCAACCAGAAGGGAGACTACTCATGGGTAAGCGCGGACGTAAGAAGCGTAGCCGCAAGGGGAACGCAGCCAACCACGGCAAGCGGCCCAACGCCTGAGCGCGACGCTCGGCGCCGAAAGCACGAAGCGGCACGCACTTCCGGCTGGAAGGCGTGCCGCTCGCGTTGCACGGACCGGCTAGTCCGAGGTCTCGACCGACGTCTCGCTGGTGACGACTGTCCGGCGGATCTCGATCGTCAAACGCTCCCGCAGCGAATCGGGCGCGCGGTCGCCCCCGCACTTGCGGCTGAGCAAGCCCTTGATCTTCTCCTCGATGCCGTAAGCCTCGATACAGGGGCTGCAGTGCTCCATGTGGTGCTGCAACCGGGCACGAGTCGCCTCGTCGCACTCCCCGTCGAGCATCAACCACACGTCGGCGAGTACCGCCGTGCAGTCGAGCTCCATGTCGGGGTCCCGCTCGGTACTCACTGCTTGACCTCCTGGCGTTCCCCCGAACGGTTGAATCCACGCTCGCGCGCCACATCGGCGAGCAAACCCTTCAATTGTTTCCGGCCCCGATGCAGCCGGGACATCACCGTACCGATGGGGGTGCCCATGATGTCGGCGATCTCCTTGTACGGAAAGCCCTCGACGTCCGCGTAATACACCGCCATCCGGAACTCCTCCGGCAACTCCTGCAGCGCGGCCTTGATGTCATCGTCCGGCAGCGCGTCCAGCGCCTCGACCTCGGCCGAGCGCAGCCCCTGTGAGGTGTGCTCCGCGGTCGCGGCCAGTTGCCAGTCGGTGATCTCGTCGGTCGGGTACTGCGCGGGCTGGCGCTGCTTCTTGCGGTAGGAGTTGATGTAGGTGTTGGTCAGGATCCGGTACAGCCACGCCCGGAGGTTGGTGCCCTCCCGGAACGACTTGAACCCCTGAAACGCCTTGACGTAGGTCTCCTGGACCAGGTCCTCGGCATCCGCCGGGTTCCTGGTCATGCGCAGCGCGGCGCCGTAGAGCTGGTCCAGCAGCGGGAGCGCGTCCCGCTCGAACCGCTGTGCCAGCTCGGCATCGTCGACGGCGGTGACATCGTCGGCCACCACGTCATCGTCGCTCGTCACACCTGTCCCTTCGATCGCCGTACCTGCCAAATCTACCGGTATCGGCATATCGAGGGAGAACCCGCCTTCCGTCGGGGACACCTCGGTCCCCAGCGGACGGTCGTCGAGCAGTACGGGCACAGGCATCTCCTTCACGTCTCCATAGGGCCTGCTCACGGCGGTGAAAAGCATTCCGAGCGCTATGTACCGGCTACAACATGCGCGGGGCTTCGGGTGTTCCCGGCGCCGCCGCTAAGGTTTCGGCCATGGCAGCAGGCTCGACTCCGGCGATCCGCGCGTTGACCCAGGCGAAGGTGTCCCACCGTGTGCACGCCTACAAGCACGATCCGCGGGCCGACTCCTACGGCACCGAGGCGGTCGACGCGCTGGCCGGTGAACTGGGGGTCGTGGCCGAGCAGATCTTCAAGACCTTGGTCATCGAGCTGGCCACCGGTTCGCTCGCGGTGGCCGTGCTTCCGGTGCCGAACACGTTGTCGCTCAAAGCCGCCGCCGCGGCGCTCGGCGCGTCGAAGGCGAGCATGGCGGACAAGACCAGGGCGGAGAAGACGACCGGATACGTACTCGGCGGCATCTCACCACTCGGTCAGCGCAAACCGCTGCCCACCGTGATCGACCATTCGGCGCTGACCTGGGACCGGGTCCTGTGCAGCGCGGGTCGGCGCGGATTGGAGATCGAGCTCGCGCCCGCCGATCTGGTCCGGCTCACCGCGGCGGTGACCGCACCCGTGACATCCGCGTAATTCGGCCACCATCGCCGCGATCTGTGCGTTACTGAACAGGCCAAATCGATACGACTCGAGGATGTGATGCGAATGATGTCCCAGCGTCTGCGCACCGTGATCGTCGCGTTGTCCGGAGCTCTCGTCTTGGCCCTCGGTTCGTTCCTCGCACCCGAGGTCGCCGCCGCACCGAACACCCCACCGGTCACGCAGGTCAGCGATTCCGTATTCGACTTCGACGGCCAAGGCTCGAAAAGTGACGACAAGGCAGGCAAGGCCGAGAAGCTCAGCGGCAATGTCACCACCAAGCTGATCGACCTGGTCGCCGGAATCATCAAATGCGGGCTGAATATCGCCTCACCCAGCGTGAAGTGCTCGCTGTAATTTCTGCCAGCGCCTGCGGCGCTGGGTGTTCGCGGCCCCTCTATGGCTCGCATCCGAGCGACCACCGCTTGCGACTTCGTCGCGGACGCGGCGGCCGCTCGGACGCGAGCCGGGCCGCGAACGGCGCATGCTCGGTCTCGCTGCGCCCGAAACCGGGAGTTGAGCCTGTGTGGTTGCGCAGGCGGCAACTCCGGCACCTGAGCTCGCCGAGTATCGCCGGACAACGAGCAAACGCTGCGGCTATGGCTTAGGCGCGGATGCGACAGCCATTGGACACCGGCCGGGATATCGCCGTGCTCGCAAACGGCGTGGGCGGACGCGGATGGGCAGCATGCGCTCACAGCAGGCTGATCTGCTCGGCTTCCTTCTGATCCTCTACTCGGGCAAGTAGTTCCGGGCCGTTGTTGCGCACGCTGTTGACCAGCATGGGCACCGGCCGGGGCACGATTCCGGCGACCGCGTCCTCCGACGGCGTCTCCAGCAGGCTCGCGGGGGCCGGGTGATCCGGGTCCAGCCACGCCGCCCAGTGCTCCCGCGGCATGGGCAGCGGCATCCGGTCGTGGATTCGGGTCAGATCGCCGACCGCATCGGTGGTCAGGATGGTGCACGACAGCAGCGGCTCGCTCTCCGGCTGAGACCGGTCGCGCCAGATAGACCACAGACCGGCCATGTAGAGACGGGAACCGTCGGCGTTGGCCATGTAGTACGGGTGCTTGGCGACTTTGCCTTTCGCGCCCTTCTCGCCGTTCGGCTCGACCACCCACTCGTACCAGCCGTCCATCGGCACCAGGCAGCGCCGGTACTTCACCGCGTCACGGAAGGACGGCGTGCCGGCGGCCTTGTCGGCGCGCGCGTTGAACAGCGGTTTTCCCTTGACCGGGACGCCGGGCTCGGCGGCCTTGGTCCATACCGGGATCAGTCCCCAGCGCATGCGCCGGATACGGCGCTTCGGGTCGTCGTCCTTGCGGCCGTGGTCGTGTCGCTCGACCACGGTGAGGACCTGGGTCGTCGGAGCTACGTTGTAGTTGGTGAAAGAACTCTGGTCGGCGGCCTCGGTCTCATCGATCGCATCCAACTCGACCGCGAGCCTGCCCGGGTTGGTCGTGGTCGCATATCGTCCGCACATATACCGATAGTCCCACCCGCCACCGACAGAGTCGGAGACAATTGGTCCATAGCTGGTGACCTGTTGAGAGTTGTGGCATAGCATTCTCTCATCGGAAGGGCGGGGCTGCCCGTCCACTCGGACTTGCGTATCGACCGTCCACCGCAGACGGCAAGAGGAGATCAACTGTGACATCCACCGACACCAAACCAGCCGACCACGACACGGCACTGACGTCGGTCAATCCGGCGACGGGCGAGGTGATCGGCACGCACGTCATCGCCGACGACGACGCGGTGGCCGCCGCGGTCGCCAAGGCCCGCGCCGCGGCCGCCACCTGGGGCGCGCTGAGTTTCGACGAACGGCGCACGCACCTGCTGCGCTGGTCGAGCAAGCTGGTGCAGAACTCGGAGAAGTTCTGCGAGCTGATCCACGCCGAGAACGGCAAGCCGCTCGACGACGCCTTCCTGGAATTGATGCTTGCGCTCGAGCACATCTCCTGGGCGGCCAAGAACGCCAAGAAGGTGCTCGGCCCCAAGCGGGTCTCCCCCGGCGCGCTGATGTCGAACTTCAGCGCCCGGCTCGAGCAGCGCCCGCTCGGCGTCGTCGGCGTGATCGGACCGTGGAACTATCCGGTCTACACGCCGAACGGTTCCATCGCCTACGCGCTGGCCGCGGGTAACACCGTCGTGTTCAAGCCGAGCGAATACTCCACCGGCATCGGCAACTTCCTCGCCGACGCGTTCGCCGAAGCCAACCCCGAACTGCCCGAGGGCGTCTTCAGCACGATCAACGGCTACGCCGCCACCGGCGCGGCGCTGGTCCGCTCCGACGTCGACAAGATCGCGTTCACCGGCTCCACCGCCACCGGCAAGCGGATCATGGCCGCCGCCGCGGAGCGGCTCACCCCGGTGCTGCTGGAGTGCGGCGGCAAGGACGCGGTGATCGTCGCCGCCGACGCGGACGTCAAGGCCGCGGCGGACGCGGTCGCCTGGGGCGCCACCGCCAACAGCGGCCAGACCTGCGCGGGCGTGGAGCGGGTCTACGTGGACCGCTCGGTGCGCGAAGAGTTCGTCGCCGAGGTCAAGCGCATCCTCACCGACGTCAAGCCCGGTTCCGACGACAAGGCCGCCTATGGCCCGATGACCATGCCGAGCCAGGTCGACATCGTGCGCCGCCACATCGAGGACGCGCTGAAGAACGGCGGCACCGCGGTGCTCGGCGGACCGGAGTCGGTCAAGGCGCCGTTCATCGAACCGGTGGTGCTGGTCGACACCGACGAGAGTTCCGAGGCGGTGGCCGAGGAGACCTTCGGCCCGACCATCACCATCCGCACCGTCGACGGCGTGGACGAGGCGGTCGAGCTGGCCAACAACTCCAAGTACGGGTTGTCCTCGGCGGTCTACTCGAAGAAGAACGGCCTGGACATCGCGCGCAGGCTGCGCGTCGGCGCCACCTCGGTGAACTCCGTGCTGGCCTTCGCCGCCATCCCCGGCCTGCCCTTCGGCGGCGTCGGCGATTCCGGCATCGGCCGCATCCACGGCGAGCCTGGTCTGCGCGAGTTCGCCCGCCCGCACTCGATCGCGGTGCAGCGCTTCACCGTTCCCGGCATGGCGCTGCTGAGCTACAGCCGCACCGACTCCACGATGAAGCTGCTGCGCAAGCTCGTTCCCTTCCTGCACGGGCGGCACAAGTAAGAACCCGCCCCGGGACCGGGTGCTCGACGTGCGTCGAGTACCCGGTCCACACATAGGGGCAAATCCCCCGGCTCCCGGTTGCGGGCGAAGCGAGACCAAGCATTGCTACTCGCGGCCCGGCTCGCGTCTGAGCGGCCGCCGTGTATGCGACGAAGGACAAGCGGCGTTCGAGGCGAGCCAACAGCCCTCGCACCACGCGGACGAGATCCGGCCATCACCAACCGTGTGCACCCGAGAGCAAGTTCCCACCACTACGCGCCCAGCGCACCTCAACCACGTCTTTC
>NZ_BAFP01000109.1 GCF_000308455.1 Nocardia abscessus NBRC 100374
CCAGCAGGATCGCGGCGGTGGACGCGGACGCGAGCACACAGCAGACGCGGTGCCTGCGCCGGACCGCGGCCGGGTCCGCGTCGAAGGCCCGGATGCCGACGATCCCTTGCAGGCACATCGATGACATCACCGTGCAGCCGAGCGAGAGCTGATGACCGAGGCTCGCGATGCCGGGTGTCATGGTGCAGCGATACAGCAGCAGACTCAGCAAGCCCCACAGGAACAGCTGATTCAGCAGTTTATCGACGGAGATGTCGCGTACCAGCAACCACCGGCCCGCCAGAACGGCGGCGACGAAGCCGATTACCGGCCACGCGACGAATCCCGAAATCGATGACGACATCGGCCGACCTCCCACCCACGAAACTGTCCGCTGCGAACGATAACGTTGCCGCGTGTTCGTGACCGCGCAGATCGAGAAACGGCAGCAGCCGATTACCGAGGCGCGTCAGCGCGTGCCGATGCCGGCGCGGACGGCGATTGTCACCGCACCCATTACTTCGACGTCTTCGTCGTCCGATCTCACAACACCTCGTCACACGGCGAATTCGAAGAGGGCGCAAAACATTTGGCAGATCGCGCGTCGATGTTACGCTCTATCACATAGAGTTTCAGTGACGACACTCACTTCCGACACGCACCTCTCGCTGGGTGCGCCTACTCTTCGTAGTCCGCGAACGCGGTCCCACCTCATGCTCTGCCCGCCCGTTCGTGCGGCAAGAACGGAGATATCTGTGCGCGATGAACCACGATCAGCTTTCCGGACCGAGCGAGTCGATGGTGCATCGATCGGAACAGATGTCGTTCCGTTGGCACTGCCAGGACAGGGCCGAGCACTCCGGCCACGGTCGACGGCCGCGAGACCGGCGGCCTTCGCGGTGGCGGCGACCGGAGGGCGCTCGGCCGCGCCGCGATACCGCGTTCCCGAAGACAGCGCACTAGCGGACCTATGCGTCACGGCTTGACCGTGTTCGGGGAAACGGAAGCGATGAGCAAGCAGACTGCCGGAACAACCGAACTAGCCGTGCGCCCTGCCGGGACGGACTCGATGAATACCGCGCTGCGCGATCGCCTGATCGACGCGACCGTCGAGGTGGTGTCCACCGAGGGTTTGCACGCGCTCACCGTCCGCCGCGTGTCGCGCATGTGCGGAGTCTCCACGATGGCCGTGTACTCCAATTTCGGGGGAATGCCCGGCCTGATCCGGGCGGCCGGTTCCGCCGGCTTCGCGCAACTGGCCGAGCGCATGAACGCGGCCGGAGTGAGCGAGGAGCCGATCACCGATCTGCTCGTGCTCGGCCTGGTGTTCCGGGACGAGGCCCAGCGCAGGCCGGAGCTGTTCGGGCTGATGTTCGGCACCGGCACGCGCATCGACATGAAGATCAACCGCGGCAACGTGCTCGTGGCCGGGCACGATTCGGAGTTCGAGCACTACGCGGAGACCTTCGACCACGTGGTCGGCGCGGTGCAGCGCGCCCAGGACGCCGGGCTGATCAACACCTCCGACGTCCGTTCGGCCGCGGCGCAGCTCTGGATGGGCCTGTTCGGTTTCGTCCAATTGGAGATGGCCGGACACCTCGGTGACGATGGCCTGCTCGAAGTGCTGGTGCCCGCGATCGTGAATCTGCTCGTCGGCATGGGCGCCGAACTGGAGACCGTCGGCACTTCGGTCCTGCTCGCGGTGGAGCGCTTCGCCGATCGATTCGGCGACTGAACCCCGGGTACCGGTCAGAACGGCAGCCGGGACCGCAACCGCTGAGCGCGGGCCATCGCGCGCTCGGCGGCGCTTCCGCGCGGCGGCATCAGACCCAATTGCAGCAACATCTCCGTCAGGTCCCAGGTGGCCTGGCTACGCCAGATCAGCCCCGAGCGGAACTGCCACGCGTCGATGACCAGCAGGTCGATCCGCTTGCCGGTCGGTCCGAAGCCGGGCGGGTCGATCGGCCCGAGGTGGGTCCCGGTCATCCGCCACGGCACCAGCGCGATCCGGTCGTCCGCGGCGAGCACCGGCGGAAACGGGTTGGTGTAGGCCACATCCGGGAACGAGCGCACCGTGTCGGCGACGAATTTCTCCACCCCCGCCCGCCCGTGCGCGGGCGCGTCCAGCGAGGGGTCGTGCCAGATCGTGTCCTCGGTGACGCATTTCGCGACCGCCGCGCCGTCCCCGCTGTTCCAGCCCGCGATGTATTGCTCGGTGAACCCGAGCAACCAGGCGAGGCTTTCGATGGGCTCGGCCTCCGCCTCGATACGGAACTGCCCGGTGTTGTACGGATCCACGCCCATCGCCTTTCACCCAGTGCGTATTCGACGAGCCATCGTAGCCACGAATCGAGCGCGCACTCAACAGCTTCCGTCAGATCGGCGCCGGGACGTTCGGAATAACACCGGAATAACGATGTAATTGCTCGGGATTCAGGGGGCAATAACCGTGTAATAACAGCAGAATAATACCGTCATACCGGTGCTGAACTGCGGTGATGACGCGTCCAGCATTACTTCTCGCGCAATATTTTTCGGTCTCCGACCGCACAGTTCCGTATTGACCTTCGCGAATCGGTCCTCCTACCATGGGTGGACACTGACCTCCTACCGCGGAACCACTTCACTCCGGACGACGCTCACGGCCGAACAGGTTTACCGGCGTCGCGATTCCGGTTGTCTCCACGCTGATTCGAAGACGCCCGACGGAAAACGCGTCGGCGGTTTACGAATACCCGAGCACCAGGGGATTTTGCATGCCCAATGTAGCAATTGTCGGTATCGGCTGCCGTTTTCCGGGCGGCATCGACGGGCCGGACTCTTTCTGGGACCTCGTCGTGCGCAAGGGCGACGGGATCGTGGAGGTGCCGGCGGATCGCTGGAACCTCGCGAAGTTCTACGATCCCGACCCGGACGCGCCCGGCCGGATGTACACCAGGCACGGTGGCTTCCTGACCCAGTCGCTGTGGGAGTTCGACGCCGAATTCTTCGGCATCTCCCAGCGCGAGGCGTCGATCATGGACCCGCAGCAGCGGCTGCTGCTCGAAGTCGCCTGGGAGGCGCTCGACGACGCCGGGATGGCGGGCCGGGTCGGCGGCCGCGAGGTGGGCGTGTTCGTCGGCGGCTTCATGAACGACAACGCCCTTGTGCGCAGCGGTTCGATGTCCCGCGCCTCGATCAACAGCCACAGCCCGACCAGCTCGTCGCACACACTGCTGTCGGCCCGCATCGCGTTCCTGCTTGACCTGCTCGGGCCCACCATGACCATCGACACCGCCTGCTCGTCCTCCCTGGTCGCGCTGCATCAGGCGGTGCTCGCACTGGAATCGGGCGAGTGCGAATCGGCGATCGTCGGCGGCGCCAACGCGATGCTGCGGCCCGAGGCGTTCATCTCCATGTGCAAAGGCCGGTTCCTGGCCGTCGACGGCCGGTGCAAGTCCTTCGACGCGGCCGCCGACGGCTACGGGCGCGGCGAGGGCGCCGGCGCCGTGGTGCTGAAGACGCTGGACGCGGCGGTCCGGGACCGCGACCGGATCTACGCGGTGGTGCGCGGCAGCGGCGTCAACCAGGACGGCCGCACGCTGGCGATCCCGGTGCCCAACCCGGTCGCGCAGGAGGCCCTGGCCCGGCGGGTGCATCGGCTGGCGGGCATCGACGCGCACGACATCCGTTTCGTGGAGGCGCACGGCACCGGGACACCGGTCGGTGACCCGCTCGAATTGGCCGCCCTCGGCGCGGTGTACGGCGCGGTCGACGGCCGCGACGAGCCGCTGCCGGTCGGCTCGGTGAAGAACAACATCGGGCACACCGAGGCCGCCGCGGGCGTCGCGGGCGTCATCAAGGCCGCGCTGACCCTGCACCACGGCGTCATCGCCCCGCAACGGCGACTGGACAACCCGAACCCGGAGATCCGGTTCGACGAACTGCGGGTACGCATTCCGCTGGCGACCGAACCGCTGCCGAACGACGACGGCCGGGCCGCGGTGGCGGTCAACAGCTTCGGCTACGGCGGCACCAACGCCCACGCGATCCTCACCCGAGGGCCCGAGATTCCCGCGCCCGCGGACGCCGCGCGGACGCCGATCACCGTGCTGCCGCTGTCGGCTCGCAACGAGACCGCGCTGCGCACCATGGCCACCCAGCTGCACGACCTGACCGAGACCGCCCCGGTGGACGCGGTGACCGAAGCCGCCTGGACGCAGCGCGCGCACCATCCCCTCCGTGCCGCGTTCGGATACCGGGATGCCGACGACCTGCGTGCCCAGCTCGCCGATTTCGCCGCGGGAGCGGGCAAGTCCCCGGCCCGCGCGCTCACCGACGGCTCCACCCAGCCGGTGTTCGTATTCAGCGGCATGGGCCCGCAGTGGTGGGGCATGGCCCGCGGACTGCTCGAGGCCGACGGGCACTTCGCCGCGGCCGCGCGCTCGATCGACGAGATCTTCCGCGAGATCGCGGGATGGTCGATCGTCGAGGAACTCCTGCGCCCGGAAGAGGAGTCGCGGATCACCAGGACCGCCTACGCACAGCCGGCGAATTTCCTGGTCCAGGCCGCGCTCCTGGCCGAACTCGCCGAACTCGGCATCCGTCCCGCGGCGGTGGTCGGCCACAGCGTCGGCGAAGTGGCCTCGGCCTACGCCTCGGGCTCGCTGTCGCTGCGCGACGCGCTGCTGGTGAGCTATCACCGCGCCCGGTTGCAGGCCACCACCGCGGGCACCGGCGGCATGCTGGCCGTCGGCCTGGCGGAAGAGCAGTTGCACGAGCGCCTCGCGGGCGTGGCGGGCGTCTGCGTCGCGGCGATCAACAGTCACTCGGCGGCGACGCTTTCCGGCGACCTCGCCGAGTTGGACCGCATCCGGGCCGAACTGACCGAGGAAGGCGTCTTCGCCAAGGCGCTGCGCGTCGAGGTGCCCTATCACAGCCACCTGATGGACCCGATTCTCGGCGACCTCACGACGGTGCTGGCCGGCCTCACGCCGCAGCCGGCGCGGGTGCCGATCTGGTCCACCGTCACCGGCGGCGAACTGTCCGGCCCCGACTGGGACGCCGAATACTGGTGCCGCAACGTGCGCGAACCGGTGCGGTTCGGCGCGGCCGTGGACAGCCTGCTCGACGCGGGTCATCGGGTCTTCCTGGAGGTGGGACCGCACCCGGTGCTCAGCGGCAACCTCAAGGAGGCGTTCGTGCGCCGCGGCCTCGACGGCGCGGCGATCAGCACCCTGTCCCGCAACGCCGACGACCACGACAACCTGCTGCGCGCCGTGGGCGAGCTGTACCAGGTGGGCGGGCTCGACACCACGCACGCACCCGGCTTGCCGGAAACGCCTGCCGCGCACCTGGATCTGCCCCGCTACCCATGGCAGCGCCGCACGCTGTGGACCGAGGACCCCGCGATCGAGGCCGACCGCGTCGGCGCGACCGACGGTTACGTCATGCTCGGCCAGCGCACGGCGGCGTCCGCGCCGGAATGGGAGGTCGAGCTGTCGGTGGCCGCGCTGCCGTGGCTGCCCGATCACGTCGTGGACGGATCGGTCGTGCTGCCGGGCGCGGCCTATCTGGACGCCGCGCTCAGCGCCGTCGCCGTCCGCACCGGCCGCACCAGCTTCGGACTCGAGTCGGTCCAGTTCGTGGCGCCTCTGGTGATCGCGCAGCACGACGTGCCGGTATTGCGCCTCACCGTCGAGGAGACCACCCACCGGTTCACCCTGCGCTCGCGCGCCGCCACCGCGACGACCTGGACGGTCAACGCGCACGGCAGGCTGATCGAGGCGGACGTGGACGCGCGCACGATCGACCTCACGCCCGCGGCGGACGCGGTGGACGTGGCCGCGGCGACGCTCTACGACGGCCTCGCCGCGCACGGCCTGGCCTACGGGCCCAGCTTCCGGCTGATCACCGCGGCGCGCGTCGGCGCCGACTCCGTGCTGGCCCGCCTCGATCTCGCGCCGCTGGCGGGCAGCGCGCCGAGCCTGCCGCACCTGGCCCACCCGGCGGCGGTCGACGCGGCGCTGCAATGCTTCGCCGCCCTGTATGCCCAGACCGCGCACGGGGTGAGCGTCGTGGTGCCGTCCTCGGTCGCCGGGGTCCGCTGGACCGGGCCGCTGCCGGAGCAGGCGGTGGTGCTGGTGCGCCGGGTGGACGGTGACCCGCTGTGCGCCGACATCACCGTCGCCACACCGGAGGGCGCTGTCGTACTCGCTCTTTCGGGCGTGCGGTTCGCCAGTCTCGCGGCCGAACCGGATCTGCACGACCACCTCGACGGCCTGTTCTACGAGCCGGTGTGGTCCATCGTCGACGACCCGGCCACGGCCGACGAACCCGCGGGCGGGGAGGAGTTCCTGCTCGTGGTCAGTCTGGGCAGCACCGTCTCCCAGCGCGCGAAGGAAATCGCCAGTGCCCGTGCCGCGTCGGAGCTGCTCACCTTGGCGCCGGAGCAGACCGGCGCCGCGGATCGCGTCCTCGCGACCCTGCGCGCCGCCCGCGAGCGGCCCGGTGTGACGCGCAGCCGCCTCGTCGTGGTGTCCGGCGCCGAACTGGACGCGGTGCCCAACGCCTACGGGCTCGCGCTCGTCGCCAAGGCGGTCGGCGAGTTGGTGATCGGCGAGGAAGACGACGCCGCGGCCGCCGAGGTGCGCGCGGTGGTGGTCACCGAGCAGGCTTTCTGCCTACCGATCGACGCGTTCGCGCATCCCGCGCAGGCCGCGCTCACCGGCGCCAGACGCACCCTGCGCAACGAGCAACCCGCGGTGCAGTGGCGACTGGTCGACACCGAACCGACCACGCGCGCCGCCGACATCGTCGAGCAGGTGCTCGGCGACGGACGCGCCGACGAGGTCGCGCTGCGCGCGGGCGCGTGCTGGGCGCTGCACCTGCGCAAGTCCCTGCGGGAACACCTGGCGGCCTGGGACGAGGCCGCGCCGCTGACCGACCCGGAAGGCTCTTTCCGCCTGGAGATTCCGCGCTCGCGGTTGCTGTCGGACCTGGCATGGCGCGCGGTCGAGCGCGTGGCGCCCGGTCCCGGCGAGGTCGAGATCCGGATGGACGCGGTGGGCCTGAACTACAAGGACGCGCTCAAAGCGCTCGGTGTGCTCACCGAGAAAGAGCTGGCCGGCACGTATTTCGGCACCGCGCTGGGCATGGACGGATTCGGCGTGGTCGAGCGGGTGGGCCCCGGCGTGACCGAGGTCGCGGTCGGCGACGAGATGTCGGTGTGCGCCAAGGATCTGGTCCGCAGGCACGTCACCCTCCGGCCCGACGAGGGCGCCACCATGCCCCTGAACTATCCGGACTCGGTCCTCGACCCCTGCCATTCCAGCTCGGTGCTGCCCTTCCTCACCGCCGAATTCGCCTTCGGCGAGCTCGCGCACCTGCAACCAGGTGAGACGGTGCTGGTGCACGGCGCGGCGGGCGGCATGGGCATGGCCGCGGTCCAGGTGGCGGTGCGTCTCGGCGCGCGGGTCATCGCGACGGCGGGCTCGGACGAGCGCCGCGCGGTGGCCGCGGCCGCGGGTGCGCACGAGGTGGTCAACTCGCGTTCGATCAGCTTCGTCGACGACGTGCTCGCGCTGACCGACGGTCGCGGCGTCGACGTGGTCTACAACTCCTCCCCCGGCGAGATCCTCCAGCAGAACCTGCGGGCGGCCGCCGAATTCGGCCGGATCATCGAGATCGGCAAGGCCGACATCTACGGCGGCGGGGCGATCGACCTGCGCCCGTTCGACCGGAATCTGTCGTTCTTCGCCGTGGACATGGACCGCGCCCTGGCCGTGCGCCCCGAACTGGTCCGCCGCGCGGCGCGGCGGGCGATGGACGCCCTGAACGACGGCACCTACGAGTACCTCCCCTACACCGCGTTCACCCTCGATGCCACCACCGAGGCGTTCGAGACCGTGGTGCGGTCCAAGCAGATCGGCCGCGTCGTGCTCGACCTGCGCGAACCGAAACCGACGGTGCTGGCCGCACAGCCGGGCCTGCCGATCGACCCGGCGGCCAGCTACCTGGTCACCGGCGGCTTCGGCGCGTTCGGCCTGGCCACCGCGCGCTGGCTGGTCCGGATCGGCGCGCGGCGTCTGGTGCTGGCCGGGCGCAGCGGCGCCACCACGGACGCGGCCCGCGCCGCGATCGCCGAATTCACCGCCGCCGGTGCGGAAGTCGTCGAGGAACGCCTCGACATGGCCGACTACGACGCCGTCGCCGCGCTGATCGAACGCATCCAGGCCGGCGGACATCCGCTGCGCGGGGTGTTCCACGCGGCCGGTGTGGTGAACAACCTCGAGGTCCCGCAGATCACCGCGGAGTCGCTGGCGGAGATCTTCGGGCCCAAGGTCGCCGGCGCGGTCAACCTGGACACCGCCGTCACGGCCGCCGACATCGAACTCGACATGTTCGTGCTGTTCTCCTCGGCGAGCAGCATCGTCGGCATCTCACCGCAATTCGGCTACGCGGCGGCCAATTCCGTGCTGGACATGATCGCCGCCGCCCGCCACGCCCGCGGCGCCGCCGCGCTGGCGGTGAACTGGGGTTTCATGAGCGGTGGCGGCGGTATGGCCGACTACGAGGCGGTCAGCCGGTACGCGGAGATGACCGGTTACCGCTCGGTGGACATGGACGTGGCCACCGATCTGCTCGGCGAGTGCCTGCGGCTGGACCTGCCGCAGATCGTGCTGTTCGACGTGGACTGGAGCCAGTGGGCGCTGGCGCACCGCCCGTCCACCCGCACGCCGCGCTTCGCCGACCAGGTGGCGGCCGCGGGCGGCGGGGCGGCGGGCGCGGGTGCGCTGCGGGCCGAGATCCTCCAGCTGGGTCTCGAGCAGCGCGGGGAGGTGGTGGCCTACCTGCTCGCCGAACAGCTCGCCGCGGTGCTCGGCGTCGACGCCGAGACGGTGGACCTGAACACCCCGCTACCCGAACTCGGCATGGACTCACTGATGGGCATGGAATTCGGCGCCCGCGTGGTGCAGGTGCTCGGCACCCAGCTGTCGGTGCTCGCCGTGATCGGACTGACGTTGCGCGGGCTCGGCGCGCGGATTGCCGAGCAGATTGCCCAGGAAGAAGAGCGCGCGGCGAGGAGCGAGGACGAATGACGGACAACAACTCCAGGGAGCTGGCCCGCGCACTGCTGGCCAGGCACGCAGGCGGTGACACCACCGCCGCCCCGGCGACGACCAACGGTGCGCGAGCCGCGAACGGCCCCGCCACCGCCACCGCGGCCCCCAACGGCGCCACGGCGCCACGCGGAGTCGCGCACACCTCCTTCCGTGACCACCCCGGCGTGCTGGAGGCCGGGCAGCGGTTCGGCCGGTTCGACGCCTGGGTCAACCAGGTCGGCCTGGTCAACCCGTACTACTTGCCGCACGAGGGCATCAGCGGTGCGGTGACCAGGATGGCCGACCGGGACGTGGTGAACTTCAGCAGCTTCGGCTACCTGGACCTGGCCGCCGACCCACGGGTGCGGCAGGCCGCCAAGGACGCGATCGATCGGTACGGCACCTCCGCCGCCGCGGTGCGCATCGTGGCGGGCGAGCTGCCGATCTATCGTGAGCTGGAAGCCGAGCTCGCCCGCGTCTACGACACCGAAGCCGCGCTGGTGACCGCCAGCGGCTACCTCACCAATGCCGCCGCGGTCGGATTCCTGCTCGGCAAGCGCGATCTCGCGGTCTGCGACGCGCTGATCCACCACAGCGTGGTCTCCGGCACCGAGTGGTCGCGCTGCAAGCGGGTCTCCTTCCGGCACAACGATCCCGAGTCGCTGGAAACCATCCTGAAGATGTCGCGGCGCAGTTTCGACCGGGCCATGGTGATCATCGAGGGCCTCTACAGCATGGACGGCGACGTGGTCCGGCTGCCCGAGATCATCGAGGTGGCCCGCCGCTACGACTGCTCGATCATGATCGATGAGGCGCACTCGTTCGGCACGCTCGGAGCGACCGGGCACGGCGTGCGTGAATTGTTCGACCTGCCCGGTGACGCCGTCGATGTCTGGATGGGCACCCTGTCCAAGGCGCTCGGCAGCGTCGGCGGCTATCTCGCCGGAAACCGGGAGCTGGTCGACGGATTCAAGTACGTCGCGGGCGGTTTGAGCATGTACACCGCCGCACCCGCGCCGTCGGCCATCGGCGCGGCGCTGGCCGGACTCGAGGTGCTGCGCGACGAGCCCGAACGCGTGACCCGGCTGCGGCACAACAGCGCGTACTTCCACCGCCGGGCCAAGGAATACGGCTTCGACATCGGCACGTCCGAGGACTCGCCGATCATCCCGGTCATGACCGGCGCCGACGAACCCGCCGTGCTGGCGGCGCTGGCCATGCTGCAGCGCGATTTCAGCGTGAACGCCATCACCCACCCGGTCGTCCCGGCCGGGGAGGCAAGGCTGCGGTTCTTCATCAACTGCAGGCACACCGAGCAGCAAATGGACCAGGCGCTGGCCACGCTGCGCGAGGTGCTCGACGGACTCGCGGACACCGCGGGACAGCAATTCACACTCGCCCATGAGGAGCAGCACTCGTGAAAATTCCCATCAACCGATCCCTCCTCCGAAAAGCGGTGGTGCCCGCGGTATCTCTGGCGCTGATGGGTTCGCTGTTCATTCCCGCGCGTTCGACGCTGCTGCCCACCTACGACGAGGCGGGCGGGCCGATCGCGAGCAAGTTCGACTTCACCGCGATGCCGATCGCGCTGCCCAAGGGCCTGCCGACCGATCGCAAGATCCGTGAGCTGCGCGAACCGTACAAGCACCTGTCGGCCTGGATCTCCTCGGTCGGCGCGGCGATCGCGATGAACGACTTCGACGGCAACCGGCTGGCCGACGACCTGTGCGTGGTCGATCCCCGTTCGGACGCGGCCTTCATCACTCCGACGCCGGACAGCAACACCGGCCGCTACGAGCCGTTCGTGCTCGATCCGAAGCCGTTGCCCGCCGACTCCTCCACGGTGCCGTCGGGCTGCATCCCCGGCGACTTCAACGGTGACGGCAGGCTGGACGCGCTGGTGTCGTACTACGGCCGCACGCCGATCCTGTACCTGCAGCGCGCCAACGCGACCCGGCTGGAGGCCAAGGCGTTCCGTCCGATCGACCTCGTCCCCTCCCCGAACACCGCGGACGGGCACTACGAAGGCGAGCGCTGGATCACCGCGGCGGTCTCGGTCTCCGATTTCGACGGTGACGGCAAGCCGGACATCTACTTGGGCCAGTACTTCAACGACATGGACGTGCTCTCCAAGGAGGGCCAGCTCGCGCTGTGGATGACCGACTCGCTGTCCAACGCGCGCAACGGCGGCAAGGACCGGATCTTCACCCTCGCCTCCGCCAAGTCGGGCGACGAACCGACCGCCGACTACCGCGAGGTGGCCAACCCGTTCCCGATCGGCATGGACACCGGATGGGCGCTGGCCGCCGCCGCGTCCGACCTGAACGGTGACCAGTTGCCGGAGCTGTACGTGGCCAACGACTTCGGGCGCGACCGCCTGTTCGTCAACCGGTCCACGCCGGGCCAGATCCGCTTCGGTTTCGCCGAGGGCGAGCGCGGCATCACCGAGCCGAAGTCGTATGTGATGGGCCATGATTCGGACAAGGGCATGGCCGCGGACTTCGGCGATCTGAACGGCGACGGCATGCCCGACCTGTTCGTCAGCAACATCGCCGTGCGCTTCGCGCTGATGGAAGGCCACTTCGCGTTCTACAACACCGCCAAGGACACCGCCGACGCGGCACGTCAACTGGCCGAGGGCGTGGCGCCGTTCAAGAACCGCGCGACGGACGTCGGACTGGCCTGGGAGACCTGGGGCTGGGACGCCAAGATCGACGACTTCGACAACGACGGCCGCAACGAGGTGGTCCAGGCCACCGGCATGATCAAGGGCGACACCAACCGGTGGCCGCAGATCCAGGAACTCGGCACCATGAACGACGACCTGACCAAGTACCCGTGGTCCTGGCCGATCATCGGCGAGGACGCCGACCTGGCGGGCAGCGATCCGGTCGGCTTCTTCAGCCGTGGTGACGACGGCAAATTCGCCAACCTCACCCATGCCCTCGGCATGGACACCCCCGTCCCCTCGCGCGGCATCGCAGTCGGCGACACCTCCGGCAACGGCGCGCTGAGCTTCGCCGTCGCCCGCCAGTGGGGTGATCCGACCTTCTACCACAACAACAAGGCGAACAACGGCCAGTTCCTCGGCCTGAAGCTGTTCAAGCCGAGCTGGGAAGGCAACGCGGCCACGACGACCATCGCAGGTCTTCCGGCCCAGGGCGTCCCCGCCGTGGACGCCCAGGTCGAGGTGCGCACGCCGGACGGCCGGTTGCTCACCAGCCACCTCGACGGCGGCAGCGGCCACACCGGAAAGCGTGCCACCGAGGTGCACATCGGCCTCGGCGACGTCGATCCGGCCGCCCCGCTGAACGTCGTGCTCCGCTGGCGGGAGACCAACGGCACGCCGCACGAACAAACCCTCCAGCTCGCGCCGGGCTGGCACACCGTGAACCTCGCCTCGGAGGCCCAGGAGGTCAAGCAGCGATGAGCGACAACGACAACAAGGACCCGGGCGAGGCGACCGCCGCGTCGAACGGGCATCACGAAACCTCGGCGACCGAAGGCAACGGCAGCACCGCCAACGGCAGCACCGACGGCGCAGGCGCGCAGAGCAAAGCCGCCGCGGCGGGTAACGGCAACGGAGCGAGCCTCACCGCGGCGGAGCGCATCTCGGCTGTGCAGCGGTCGGGCACCGAATTCGCCAAAGAATGGGTGGAGACACCGGCGCCGACCAAGGACACGCGCTATCTCGCGCTGCGCAATTTCGCCATCTCGATCACGGTCTTCAACCTGATCGGATTCCCGCTGCTCGGCTTCGAGCAGCCGTTCCTCTGGCCGTTCATCGCACTGGCGACCGCGTACTCCACCGAAATCGGGCTGGAAGTCCTGGCGGCCTGGGCCTACAAGCGCCCGCCCGCGTTCCTGGGCCGCGGGCCGCGTGGGCTGTTCGAATTCCTGCTGCCCGCGCACATCACCGGTCTCGCGTTCAACTTCCTGACCTTCGCGCACGACAAGCTGTGGCCGGTGATCTTCGGCATCGTGGTCGCGGTCGGCACGAAGTGGGTGCTGCGCGCCAAGATCAACGGCAAGATGCGCCACTTCATGAACCCGTCGAACTTCGGTGTCGTGGTGTGCTTCCTGGTGTTCCCGATGATCGCGGTCGCGCCGCCGTACCACTTCACCGAGTACATCACCGGACCGGCGGACGCGCTCATCGTGCTCGGCCTGCTGATGACGGGCACCCTGTTGAACGCCAAGCTGACGCTGAAGATGCCGCTGATCATGGCGTGGGTGGGCGCGTTCGCGCTGCAGGCCATCGTGCGCGGGCTCGTCGAACCGAACGTCTCGATCCTGGCCGGTCTGAGCATGATGACCGGTCTGGCCTTCGTGCTGTTCACGAATTACATGGTCACCGACCCGGGCACCACGCCGTCGGGCAAGAAGCAGCAGATCATGTTCGGCGCCTCGGTCGGCATCATGTACGGCGTGGTCACCGCGCTGCACATCTCCTACGGGTTGTTCATCGCGCTGGTCATCGTCTGTGGCGCTCGCGGCGTGTACTGGTGGGCACGCGGCCTCGCCGAATGGTGGCAGCACCGCGGCGCGACACCGAGCGCACCGGAGCAGCCCGTGGTGGCCGACGACCTGGACGCCGAGATCGCACGCGAACCCGAGCCGGCGACGGAGGCCGCCCGCTCATGACCGATCGCGCCGAGCCGCACCGCGTGCTCGGCGCTTTCACCTGCCGACGATTGGAGAATCCCATGCCCTCGCCGTTGGGTCCGCTGCGCGCGGCCCTCTTCGTCCCCAGTCCAGCCAGTGTCCGCATGGTGCTCAGCGGATTCGAGCAGCCCGACCAGCACACCGCGCTCGAACTCGAGCAGGTGACCATGCACCTGGTCGGCGGCATCGACTCCGCGGTCCGCAGCTCGGACAACGACGAGCTGATCGCCGCGCTGCGCCAAGTGCCGCCGAAGTACCGCGGGTTCGCCTACGAAGGCGCCGCGGTCGGGCTCACCGCGATCGACTCGCTCTCGCCCGGACGTCGCGCCGCCGACCTGATCGACGGCCCGGCCGGTGACTACGCGCTGACCATGTACGTCGGCGTGGGCCTCGCCATGGCGAAGATCCCGAAGCTCCGGTGGAAGAAACTGTTCCCGCAGCACCCGCTGTTCCGTTGGCTCGCCATCGACGGCTACGGCTTCTACAAAGCGTTCTTCCAGATGCAGCGCTACGTGCGGGAAAAGCACGTCGAGACCCGCTACCCCGGCTGGCTCGGCGACCGGGACAACCTGAAGCGCATCGCCGACCAGGGCATGGGACGCGCGCTGTGGTTCATCGGCGGCGGCAACCCGGCCGGTGTCGTGCGGCTGATCAACGAGTTCGACCCGAAGCGCCACATCGATCTGTGGAGCGGCGTCGGCATCGCGGTCACCTTCGCGGGCGGCGTGGAAACGGCCGCGATGGAGGAACTCTGGGACGTGGCCGACGAGTTCCGGCCGCAGCTGTCGCTGGGTTCGGCCATGGTCGCGCGCATCCGGCAGCAGACCAACAGCGTCAACGAGCACAGCGAGGCGGCGGCGCAGGTCTTCTGCGGGACCACGGTGGCGAAAACCGACGCGCTGATCGAGACCTCGCTCGACGACCTGCCCGACGACGGCACCTCCGGCACCTACCTGCTGTGGCGGGATCGGATCGCCGACATCGTCACCGCGAGCCGGGCCTGAGGATCGCCGGGATGGCACGGGTCAGCGACTGGGTCGGAAAGCACGTCATCGTCACCGGTGGATCGGAAGGGATCGGCGCCGCGGTGGCGGGCGCCTTCGCGCGGCGTGGCGCGCGGGTCTCGATCATCGCGCGCCGCGAGCCACCGCTGCGCGACACCGCGAAACGGCTGGGCGCGGACTGGGCCGCCGCGGACGTGACGGACCCGGAACAGCTCGAGTCGGCCGTCACGGAATTGGAGCAGCGCAACGGGCCGTGCGAGGTGATCGCCTGCTGCGCGGGACTCGCCCTGCCCGGCCGCTTCCTCGAGCTGGACGCAGGCGAGTTCGAGAAGCAGATGTCGGCGAACTATCTCGGCGCGGTGCACACGGTGCGGCGCGTACTGCCCGGCATGGTGGAGCGGTCCAGCGGGAAGATCCTGCTGGTCAGCTCGACCGCGGCGTTTCTCGGGATCACCGGATACACCGCTTACGGGCCGACCAAGGCGGGCGTCCGGCAGCTGGCGTTGTGCCTGCGCTACGAGGTCGAGCCCAAAGGCGTGGACGTCACGGTGATCTATCCCGCCGACACCGACACGCCGGGCCTGGCCATGGAGAACCAGCGAAAGCCGGTGGAGACCAAGGCGATCACCGGGTCGATCGAGCCGATGTCGCCCGAGCGGGTCGCCGAGGCGGCGGTGCGCGGGTTGGAACGCGGCCGCCGCCACATCGCGCTCGACCCGCTGACGCGGTTCTTCCTCGCCTGGGCGAACCTGCCCGAAGATCTGGCGCGGCCGTTCATGCGCCGCACCATCGCCAAGGCGCTGCGCGCCGACTGAACAGCGCGAAAGGCCCGCTCACCCACCGTGTTCCGGTGCGTGAGCGGGCCTTTTGCCGTACTCAGCCGACGATGACGGCCACGCAGGCGGCGATGAAGAGGACCTGAACCAGCGCCCGCAGCGGCAGGGGCATGGTCTTGATGCCCAAGTCGGCGCGAGCCGCGCGGACGTTCGCGGGGAACAGCACCACCAGCAGCGCGATCAGGCAAGCCGCGGCCAGGTCGGCCGTCGCCGGGATCAACAGGCCGATGGCGCCCGCCAGTTCCAGTACGCCGGTCAGCGTCACCAGGGCGGGGGCGTTCGGCAGCCGCGGCGGCACCATGGCGATCAACGCGTCGCGGCGCGGCTGGAGGAAGTGCGCGCTCGAGGTGAGGACGAGCATCGCGGCCAGGCCGAGTGCGGTCGCGTGCGCCCACGAATCGAGCCAGTCGTTGCCGATCAGCCAGCCGATGAGGCGAGCGAGCGCGGTGACGGCGGCGAGGACGACCAGCGGTGCCATCGGAATCTCCTGGGGAACGGCGAGCAAATCTTGACAGTGGAAAGATTAGAACCGAGGCATGAACTTGTCAATGTCTAGATGATCGGCCACCATCGAGAGATGGCGAAGGACAGCTACCACCACGGAGACCTCCGCGCGGCGCTGCTCACCGCCGCCGCCGAGCGGATCGCCACCGACGGCGTCGACGCGCTCTCGCTGCGCAACCTGGCCCGGCACGCGGGCGTCTCGCACGCCGCGCCCGCCCATCACTTCGGTGATCGAGCCGGTCTGCTCACCGCGCTTGCCACCGAGGGCTTCGACCTGCTGGCCGAGCAGCTCGCGCGGGCGGGCGCGGATTTCCGCGAAGTCGCGGTGGCGTACATTCGCTTCGCGCGCGAGCATCCCGGACACTTCGACGTGATGTTCCGGCACAACCTGTTGCACGCGGAGGACGCGACATTGCGGGCCGCGCGGGATCGTTCCGCGGCGGCGCTGCGCTCCGGGGTCTCGGACATCGAACCGGGCCGCAGCCACGACCGTCAGCGGGCGACGCAACTCGCCGCATGGTCGCTGGTGCACGGCTTCGCTTCGCTGTGGCGCGAAGGGGCACTGCATAATTCGTCACTGGCCGACGATCACGATCCGGAGGCCTTGGCCCGCAAGATGTTGTCCACCATCCGGTTCGACTGACCGGAAACCGGCTTGCACCGAGCCGCCGCCGTGCTATCCAGAGACCCGGAAGGAGCGGGCGGCCATTCCCCGGCTGCCACGACACATGGACATCCACGCCTACCCGACCGAGGCGACCACACCGGTGGACCTGACCGAGGCACACCGGATCGTCGGCCACCACCTCACCAACGGTGATTACGCCGAACGCGGAATCACCTACTCGATAAGAGAATTCGACACCTGCTTCGTCGCCCTCGCCGCCTTTCCCCGCCCGCCGCAGGCCGACCCGGACAGCCCGCAGGTCGTCGTCGGCGGTTCGGTCTGCGTGATCGACAAGCCCACCGGCGCGGTCTCCTACTGGCCGACCTACCCGGCCGACCTGGTCGCCGATCAGTACACGACCGCACTCGAGGACGGACGCCTGATCATCGAGGACGGCTGGCCGGAGGACGACGAACAGCCCGGCTCCGCTTGACCGATCCGCCGATCGGGCATCCCGCGCCGCAACGCGCGACGACCACGCCGATGGTGCGATCCCGCACGGCGCCGGCCCACACTTGTCGGACCCTACTGTTAGCGTCGGAGTCGGCTCGCTCACGGAAACCATTGGGGGATGGCATGTTCGAAGATCCGCTCACCGAAGGCGCCGGACCGGCCCCGACCGAGCATCCCCCCACCGCTTCGGGGCCGAGTGATCCGCTTCGCGACTGGCACGAAACCGGTCCGGACGGAGTGTCCGAAGCCGACCTGCGCCGCGCCATCGCACTGGCGACCCTGCTCGGCGCGGAGGACGCCGCCGAGGCGGACCGGCTGATGGCAGTGGTCCTCGGGAATGGACTCGACACGGCCGCCGACCGCACGGCGGTCGCTCAGTGGCTGCATACCCACTGTCCGGGTGACCGGTATCTCAATCCTCCGCCCGGCCCGCTCGGCGGTCAGGCGCTGCGCGCGGAGGACGACGAGGGGGTGCGACTGCTGGCCGACAGCGTGCACAGCGCCTCTCCCCGGCAACGTGAGCGATGTTTCGCAGCCCTCACCCGGTTCTGCGCGGACGACGAACACGTCAGGTCCACTGCCGAGAACTATCTCGCCGCACATCACCGCCGGTTGGTCGAGTACGTGGCGAATCCCGCGAACAGCTCGGAACCTCCGGAGCGTGGCGCGCTTCTCGGCACGATCGCCCGCTTCCTCCTGTGCGCGGTACCCGCGGCAGCAGGGCTCGAAGCGGAGAACACGCGCGAACTATCGCTGTCCTTCCTCGCGATAGGCGACCTCGCTCGCGCCGAGGGAGATGCCGCGACGGCCGGGCGACTGTACCGCCGCGCTTTTCTCCTCGTCCTCGATGACGGGTTCGACGGCCGAGCCGCCGAAGAATCGTTGCCCGACGGTGAGCCTGCCCCGGGTGCGAGTGGGCCCGCCGAAGCCAGGCGCCTGTACCGTCGCTCGGTCGCGATCGGCGAACGCATCGCCACCGCGCAACCGGACAACCCGGCGTACCGCCGTGATCTTTCGGTGTCCTACGGCAAACTGGCCGGTCTCGAACGAACAGCGGGAGACATCGATGCGGCCACCCGGTTGCATCACTGCGCATTGGCCCTGGTCGAGGAACTCGCGGCGGCCGAGCCCGCGAATCGTTCGTATCGCCGCGATCTCGCCGTCGTCAACGAGAAGGTGGGCGACCTCGCTCAGGCCACGGGCGAGACCGACAGAGCCGCGCACCATTATCGAGCCACGCTCCGGCTCACCGAGGAACTCGCCGCCGCGGAGCCCGGAGATCCGATCCACCGACGGGACCTTTCGGTGTCCTACAACAAGATGGGCAGTCTCGCGTCGGACACCGGTGACGTCGCCGAGGCGGCGCGGCTGCACCAGCTCGCGCTCGCCGTGACCCGAGACCTGGTCGATGCCGAGCCGGACAACTTGCAGTACCGTCGCGATCTGTCGATCTGCTACGACAAACTCGCCGGACTAGCCCGAGCCGGCGGCGATCTGGCGGAGGCGATCCGGCTGTATCGGCGCTCGGTCGAGCTGACCGAAACGCTCGTCGCGGCCGAACCGTCCGATCCGGGGTTCCGGCGGGATCTCTCGGTCAGCGTGGACCGTCTGGCCGGAGTGATCCGCGCGCACGGCGACCCGCACGAGGCGATCCGGCATTATCACCGCGCCCTGGCCATTACGGAGGAACTCCTCGCCGCCGACCCCACCAATCCTCAGTACCGCCGCGACCTCGTCGTCACGTGCAATGTGCTGGGTGACATCGCCAGGGAATGGCGCGACTTCGACGAAGCGGCCCGGTTCTATCGACGTGCGCTGGACTGCACGGAGGAGCTGGCCGCCGCCGCGCCCGGCAACCTGCAGTACCGCCGCGACCTTCTGATCGTCCACGACGCACTCGGTTCGCTGGCGATCGATCAGGGCGACCACGATGCGGCAGCGACGCACTGCGGTCGCTCCCTGGTGCTCTCGAAAAAACTCACCGCCGCCGACCCCACAAACCTGCGGTATCGACGCGACCTGCTCTTGGCCTACAACGCTCTGGGCAAAATAGCAGTCGCCCAGGGAGATTCCGACGAGGCGACGCGATTGTTCGAGCACGCCACGGCGATCGCCACGAGCCTGGTGGAGGCCGCGCCGGACAACCGCTCCTTCAGCAGAGATCTCTCGTTCTGCTACCACAAGCTGGGCGACACCGCCCGTGCCCGATACGATCTCGCCGGAGCCGAGCGCGCCTACCACAACGCTCTGGCCATCGATCTCGCGCTGGTGGAGGCCGCGCCTTCGAACCTCTCCTACCGCCGCGACCTCTCCCTCACCTACGACCGGCTCGGCACGCTGGCGCGTTCGCACGGGGACCACTACGCGGCGCGCGATTGGTACCACCGCTCGGCCGACCTCGCCGAGGAATTGGCAGCCGCGGACCCCGGCAACCTCGGCTATCACCGCGATCTCCTCTCCTGCTGCGACAAACAGGGCAGCCTCGCACGCGATACCGGAGATCGCACTGCCGCTGCCCAGCACTTTCGCCGCGGCCTGGCCATCGCCGACCATCTGGTCCGATCGGCGCCCGCCGACCTCGGCTATCAGCGCGATCTGGCCCTGATGTACGAGCGCCTCGCCGACTTGGCGGGCGGCATCCGATGAAGTGAGCGGGGCATACACGGCCTCGGTGACCATCTGGTCCGCCACCGACTGAACGCTTCCGGTTCAGAACGCGGGTTGGGCGGGGAGGTCCGGCTCGGGGGTGGGGTCGCCCGCGTCGGGGACCTCGGTGCCGCGCAGTGAGGTTCCGGCGGTTTCGCGCAGGTAGTTCCAAGCGACCAGGCCGATCAGGGACGCGCCGACCATGTAGAGGGCGGGGAACAGTGCCCAGCCGGTGGCATCGATGACGGCCTCGTTGATCAGCGGGGCGGTACCGCCGAAGACCGCGGTGGAGACGTTGTAGGCCAGCGCGAAGCCCGCGTAGCGGACGTGGGTCGGGAAGATGGCGGGGAACGTGGAGCTGATGGTGGAAAGCTGCGGCACGTAGAGCAGTCCGAGCACGACGAAGCCGAAAATGGCCCACGCCGTGCCCTGACCCATCAGCCAATACATCGGCACCGCGAGCACGGTGAGGCCGATCAGCGAGAACAACCACATCGGGCGGCGGCCCACACTGTCGGACAGCCGGCCGAAGAACGGCAGCACCAGCATCATCACCAGCTGACCGACCAGCATCATCGCGGTGGTGGCCGACTCGCCCATACCGATGGTGTTCTGCAAATAGGTGGGCTGGTAGGTCAGCAGCGTGTAGTTGACCACGTTGAGCGCGACCACCAGTCCGGCCAGCGTGAGGGTCTCGCGCCGGTAGGTGGTCAGCACCTCGCGCAGGCCGCCGGGCGGACGCTTGTGCTCGGCGACTTCGGTGAACACCGGGCTCTCCTCCAGCCTGGCCCGCAGGTACCAACCGGTCAGGCCGAGCGGGATGGCGATCAGGAACGGGATGCGCCAACCCCAGTCGTGCATGGTGCCCGAACCGAGTGCGAGCTGGCAGGCCAGCACGGTCGCGGAGCCGCCGACGAAGCCCGCGAGCGTGCCGAATTCCAGGAAGCTGCCGAGGAAACCGCGCTTACGGTCGGTGGCGCACTCGGCCAGATACGTCGCGGCTCCGCCGTATTCGCCGCCGGTCGAGAAGCCCTGCACCACGCGCAACAGGATGAGCAGGATCGGGGCGAGTACACCGACCGACGCGTGGGTGGGCAGCAGGCCGATGGCGCCGGTCGCGGCGGCCATGAGCAGAATCGTGGTGGCCAGCACGGCTTTACGGCCGACGCGGTCACCGAGCGGTCCCCACACCATGCCGCCGAGCGGCCGGAGTACGAACGAGATGGCGAAGCCGAGCATGGTGCCGAGCGTGCCCAGTTCCCCGGGGAAGAAGGCGTCGGTGAGATACGTCGCGGTGGCTGCGTAGACGCCGTAGTCGAACCATTCGGTCGCGTTGCCCATGGCGGAGGCCGCCACGGAACGCCGCAGCGGGAAACTCTCCGAAGTCCGGTCGGTCACGTGCACGTCCTCTCCAGCCCGTCCACGGACCTCGATTCGATCCACCTGCGATCCCTACAACCGCAGGTGTGGCACGAAACAGACCGATACCCGGAATTCCCGCGCAGCAAACAGTCACCGTCCCGGGGACTCGCGGATACGCCCGCCCTGACCTGCGCCTACCGACCAATTGTGAAGCCGGTCACACTACTCGGCGACGACTACCGCCTCCGCGAGCGAATACAGCCGCGTACCGGCGGGATTCGTAGCGCGACGCCCTCGGTCGATCGCACCCGCGCGCATGACGGCGATACCGGCCACGGACCGGAATCGTGGTGCGCGACATGGCGGCGCGCGGTGGGGAGCACCGGAATGGGCCCGCTGTCCTACAGGGGCGTCACGTACGCGCCCGCGATGCCCCCGTCGACCAGGAACTGCGACGCGGTGATGAACGAGGAATCGTCGCTGGCGAGGAACGCGACGGCGGCGGCGATCTCCTCCGGTTCGGCGAAGCGGCCGAGCGGCACGTGCACCAAGCGCCGCGCGGCGCGTTCCGGGTCCTTGGCGAACAGTTCCCGCAGCAGCGGCGTGTTCACCGGGCCGGGGCACAACGCGTTCACCCGGATGCCGTTGCGGGCGAATTGCACTCCGAGTTCCCGGCTCATCGCCAGCACGCCGCCCTTGGAGGCGGTGTAGGAGATCTGCGAGGTCGCCGCGCCCAGCACCGCGACGAACGAGGCGGTGTTGATCACCGAACCCTTGCCGCGCTCGAGCATGTGCCCGATGGCGTATTTGCTGCACAGGTACACCGAGGTCAGATTGACCTCCTGCACGCGCCGCCAGGCATCGATGCCGGTGGTCAGGATCGAATCATCCTCCGGCGGTGAGATGCCCGCATTGTTGAACGCGATGTCCAATCCGCCCCAGGTGTCGACCGCGGTCTGGAACAGCGCCTCGACCTGGGCTTCGTCGGTGACGTCCACCTGCACGTAGCGCCCGCCGACCTCCTTGGCGGCCGCCTCGCCGGTCTCGGCGTCGATGTCCGCGACCACCACCTTGGCCCCCTCCGCCGCGAAACGACGAACCGTGGCCAGACCGATACCGCTCCCGCCGCCGGTGACCACGGCGACCCGATCCTGTAAGCGCTGCAACGTATCTCCTGTCGGATGTGGTGGTGTCACTGGGTGGCGAGGAAGACGTTCTTGGTCTCGGTGAAGGCGAGCGCGGCGTCCGGTCCGAGTTCACGCCCCAGCCCGGACTGCTTGAAACCGCCGAACGGCGTCCAATACCGCACCGAAGAATGCGAGTTCACCGACAGATTGCCCGCCTCCACGCCGCGGGCCACGCGCAGCGCCCGGCCGACGTCCCTGGTCCAGATCGAGCCGGACAGACCGTAATTCGTGTCGTTGGCGATGCGCAGCGCGTCGGCCTCGTCGTCGAACGGCAGCACCGCGACCACCGGACCGAACACCTCCTCGGTGAGGACCCGCTCGGTGGGGCCGCCGGGCAGCACCACCGTCGGCGGGTACCAGAAGCCCGGTCCATCGGGCGCGCTGCCGGTGAACGCCACTTTCGTCGACGGCTGCACGAACTCGGCGACGCGCTCCCGGTGCGCGGCGGAGATGAGCGGCCCCATCTCGGTGGATTCGTCGGACGGGTCGCCGACTCGCACGCCGTGCACCGCGGGCTCGAGCAGTTCGAGGAATCGGTCGAAGACGCTGCGCTGCACCAGGATTCGCGATCGGGCACAGCAGTCCTGCCCGGCGTTGTCGAAGACGCCGTAGGGCGCGGTGGCCGCCGCCTGTTCCAGGTCGGCGTCGGCGAACACGATGTTCGCGCTCTTGCCGCCCAGTTCCAGCGTCACCCGCTTCACCTGGCGCGCGCAGCCCGCCATGATCTGCGTGCCCACCTCGGTGGAACCGGTGAACACCACCTTGCGCACGGCGGGATGGGTGACGAAGCGCTGCCCCACCACCGAACCCTTGCCGGGCAATACCTGGAACACGCCGTCGGGCAGGCCCGCAGCGAGCGCGAGCTCACCGAGCCGCAGCGCGGTCAGGGGCGTGACCTCGGCGGGCTTGAGCACCACCGTGTTGCCCGCGGCGAGCGCCGGTGCGAAGCCCCACGCCGCGATCGGCATCGGGAAGTTCCACGGCACGATCACCCCGACCACGCCGATCGGTTCGTGGAAGGTGATGTCGACCCCGCCCGCGACCGGGATCTGGTTGCCCAGCAGCCGCTCGGGCATGCCGGCCGCGTAATGCAGGACGTCGCGGACGTTGCCCGCCTCCCATCGTGCGTTGCCGATGGTGTGCCCGGCGTTGGCGACCTCGAGCCGGGCGAGGTGCTCCAGATCCGCGTCGACCGCTTCGGCGAACCGGCGCAGCAACCGGGCCCGATCACCCGGCGCCACCTCGCGCCACTCGTTGTACGCACGCTGCGCGCGGGCGATGGCCGCGTCGGTCTCCGCTTCTCCGACGAGCTCGACGGTCGTGACCACCTGCTCGGTCGCCGGGTTGACCACCTGCGCTGTCGTCACGAGTTCCGCTCCCTTCGATAGGTGTCGGCCGCCTCTACCAGCGCCCGGACCAACCGGCGATCGGCGGCGTCGGCCTCCGGATGCCATTGCACACCGACCAGGAACGAACCGTCGACGGACTCCGCGGCCTCGATCGTGCCGTCGGCGGCGTACGCGGTGACGGTCAGGACCTCGGCGAGCCGATCGATGGCCTGGTGATGGTGGCAGTGCACCTTCACCTCCGGACCGGCCAGTCGCGCGACCCGGCTGCCCGCGATCGTCAGCACCCGGGTGGCGCTGAATCCGCCCTCGACGCCGGAGTGCTCCTCGTGCCCGACGACGTCGGGCAGATGCGGGATCAACGTACCGCCGAGGGCCACGTTCGCCAGCTGAAGTCCGCGGCACACCGCGAAGATCGGCAGGCCCGCCGCCCTGGCCAGCTCGAACAGACCGAATTCCGATTCGTCGCGGTCCGGCCTGGTGTAGCCGGGCACCCCGGCCGAAGGGCCGCCGTAACGCAGGGGATCGATGTCCGCGCCGCCGGTCAGCACCAGCCCGTCGAGCCGCCGCACCAGCTCGGGACGCGCGACGCCCGCGGGCGGCAGCAACACCGGGATGCCGCCCGCGGCCGCCACCATGTCGACGTAGGCGTGCGGCAGGACCGCGCACGGCAGGTCCCAGGCGTTGAAGCGGGCCTGCTCCACATAGGTGGGCAGGCCGATCACGGGACGGGCTCCCGCGACCTCAGAGTCGTTCGAAACCACGGATACGCTCCCAGTCGGTGACCGCGGCGTCGTAGGCGTCCAGCTCGACCCGCGCCGCGTTGCGGTAGTGCTCCACTACATCATCACCGAAGGCCGCGCGGGCCACCGTGCTGCCCGCGAACAGCTGGGCGGCTTCCCGCAGCGTATGCGGCACCCGAGGACGCTCGGAGCGGTAGGCGTTGCCGTGGAATTCCGGCTCCAGCGGCAGCGCCCGATCGATCCCGTGCAGTCCCGCCGCGATCAGCGCGGCCACGGCGAGGTACGGATTCACGTCACCGCCGGGCACTCGGTTCTCGAAGCGCAGCGAATGGTCCTCGCCGACCACGCGGATGGCACAGGTCCGGTTGTCCCGGCCCCACGCGATCGCGGTCGGCGCGAAGCTGCCCGCGACGAACCGCTTGTAGGAGTTGATGTTCGGCGCCAGCAGATAGGTGAACTCGCGCAGGCAGTCCAGCTGGCCCGCGATGAAGTGCCGCATGAGCGCCGACATGCCGTCCGCCCCCTCGCCCGCGAAGACCGGCTCGCCCGCCTCGCTACGCAAACTCAGGTGGATGTGGCACGAATTGCCCTCGCGCTCATTGTATTTCGCCATGAACGTGAGGCTGCGCCCCTCCTGGGCCGCGATCTCCTTCGCGCCGGTCTTGTAGATGCTGTGGTTGTCGCAGGTGACCAGGGCTTCGTCGTACCGGAACGCGATCTCGTGCTGACCGGGGTTGCACTCGCCTTTGGCCGACTCGACGTACATCCCCGCGCCGTCCATCTCCTTGCGGATGCGGCGCAGCAACGGCTCGATCCGCCCGGTGCCGAGCATCGAGTAGTCGACGTTGTACTGGTTGGCCGGGGTCAGCCCCCGATATCCGGCGTTCCAGGCCGCCTCGTAGCTGTCGTCGAACACCAGGAACTCGAGTTCGGTCCCCACGAACGCGCGCAGGCCACGCTCGGTCAGCCGGTCGAGCTGTCTGCGCAGCACCTGGCGCGGCGAGACCGGCACCGCCCGGCCCTCCGGCACCACGTGCTCGATATCGCACAGCACCAGCGCCGTGCCCGGCCACCACGGCACCGTCCGCAAGGTGCGCAGATCCGGCCGCAGCACGAGGTCTCCGTACCCGGTCGCCCAGGAGGACAGGGCGTATCCGTCGACGGTCGTCATGTCCACGTCCACCGCGAGCAGGTATCCGCACGCCTCGGTGGCGTGCTCGACCACCTCGTCCAGGAAATATCGTGCCGCGCAGCGTTTCCCTTGCAGACGCCCCTGCATGTCGGTCATGGCGACCAGCACCGTATCGATCTCACCCGTGTCGACCCGGTCCCGCAATTGCGCCACACTCAGCATCCCGCTACGCATCCACGACCCCTCTCGGCACCAACCGTGCTCACGCTAGAGCAAAACGGACAGGTTCGTGACGGGACACACGAACTTCCGGGCGCCCGCGCGAGGGTGCGGGATCAACTGCCCCGGCGGTGAGCGCGCAGGTCAGGACAACGGATTGCGCAGCGCGGCGGAAAGGACCGACAGGGGGCGGGGGCGCGACAGCGCGGGCGGGCGCGGTGCGCGGATCGGCCGTCCGAGCCACATGCGGACGAGCAAGGCCGCGAAACGCAGGTGCCCGCTCAGCGCCGGACCGGCGAGGGCGAGCGACCAGCTGGTCCGGGTACCGGCCGCGGGCAGTTCGCGGCCCGCGAAGCGCCCCGCGAGCCAGTCGACCATGACCGGCAACGCGAGGAATTGCAGCAGCAGATGGGTGCTGAGCCGGTCGCGCAGATAGCGCACGTGCACGCCGGCCTCGACGTAGCGCGCGACGTGACCGTCCACGTCGGCGACCGCGATCACCTCGTCGTACACGCCTTGCAGCACGAGCATCGGCATCGCGGGCGCCTGGCGACCGGGGTGGATGTCTTCGAGGATCCGCTGTAATCCGTCCTGGGCGATCATGGCGGTGAGCCCCTCTCCGCAGTGCTTGTCGATATCGCGCCGGGCGAAGCGATACAGCAGGGGGAACGTCGCCGTGGTCTCGGTCTCGGCCAGCCAGCCGAGATACCGCGCGTCCAGGTGGGCGCGCAGCACGCGGTCCAGTTCCGGGTAGCCGCGGCGTAGCCCGGCGGTGAAGACGGCCGCGAACCCCGCGAACAGGGTTCCGTTGAGCCGGAGGAAGGCGGCGGCCGGGTCACCGACCGGCGACCCGGCGACCGCGCCGACGATGTTCAGCTCGGGCGCGTACTCCGCGGCCACCTCCGCGGCCCACGCGGTGGCCAATCCCCCGCCCGAATATCCCCAGAGCGCAACGGGTGTGGCGGGGTCCAGCCCGAGCGGGACGAAGGCGAGAGCGGCGCGAACCGCGTCCAGCGCGCGATATCCGGGCTCCCTGGCCACGCCGAACCGGCCCGCGGTTCCCCCGTGATCCGGCACCGACACCGCCCAACCCCGTGCGAGGGCGCTGGCGATCAGCGGTAGCTCGAGCTGGGGTATCGATCCCGCCGCTCGCGCCCCACGCCGGAGGGAGTAAGAGGGAGAACATTTCGACGCCACCGCGTCGATCGCGCACTGGAACGAGACCAGCGGGCGCGGCTCGGCGGGGTCCGCGCCCCACGGCAGCAGCACGGTGGTCACCGCGACCTCCGGCGCGCCGTGCAGATCACCGGTGCGATACAGCAACTGCCAGGCCGAAACGCGTTGGGTCACAATACCGAAGAAACCGATCTCCACCTTGCGCGTGCGGACGATCGCGCCAGGGCGCAAACGCTCGACCGCGGGCGGCGGGGCGTAGAACGGATCGTCTTCCGGCAACATCGGCCGATGCGAGAACGCCGCCGGGTCAGGCGGCACCGGGCCGCCGTCCCACTCGAGCTCCACACTCATCCGGTTCTCCCTTTCGACGGCACCGCCGGGATCACGAGCACCACCGCTGCGGTGACGGCGCGTGGTGCCCGTAATCCACCCAACCAATGTCGTGGCGGGAAAAGAATTGTCCCGGGAGCCAATCAGACGCTCACGAATTCTCGCCCCGATGCAGTGACAGCGTGGATCACAAGCTGCCGTTGCCGCCGATCATCCACGGATTGAAGGTGCATTCCAGCGACGGATGCGCGACCGGATCGAGCGCGTGCAGCACGATCGATGCCGCCCGTGGGGAATACATCATCGTCAGATGATCGGACATATCCTGCTCGCACCCTTCTTGCAGTGTGACGTTGTCCACCGTCGCGTCCGGACCCGCTTGCAGGAACGTCCATTGATAAGGGTTGGTGACCTCGTCGTGCCGGGAACCGATCGAGGTGTAGGCGACGCCGGGCACGGTGTCGCCCTGGGCGTTCAAACTGGCGTAGAACGGCGAGCCCACCGCCTGCTGGATATTCGCGATTCCGACCAGCGGCTCGTAGAAACCCAGAATATCGACGCCCAGGTTGTTGATGATCCGGCCCAGCGTCGCGATGCCCATCAGCGAGGTGCCGTGGTGGGTGGCGCCCAAACTCACCAGCCTGCCCACTTTGCTCTGCCCGCCTTCGAATTTCAGGTAATGGTTGGCGACCGTGCCGCCCTGGGAATGCCCGACGATATCGACGGCCTGTGCCCCGGTCGTGTCCAGCACCCGATCGATGAAGTCGCGCAATTGGGTTGCGGAATCCTCCATCCGGCCGACGCCGTAACGCCCGGGCAGGACCGGACCCAGCCCGCCGCCTTGCAGCAGGCCGGATCGCCCGAAGTTGAAGGCGAACACGCAGAATCCGGCGCGCGAGAGGCGCGGCGACAAGTAGGAGAAGGTGTCGTAGGCGTTCAACCAGGTGCCGTGCAGCAGCACCACCGGCCGCGGGTGTTCGGCAGTGGGAGTGCAGTTCCAGCGATTGGCGCCGGGTGGAGCGGAATCGGGATGGGTCAGGCCGTAGGCGAACGCGGCCAGGTACGCCGACATCTCCGGCCCCTCACCGGACGCATCGGAGGCGACGCTGGTCGCCCAGCCCGACGAGCTGCCGGTGTCCACGATCGCGCGCGGCTGCCTGCCGTCCGGCGCGGGCGTCAGTCCCGCGCTGATGTAGTCCGCGAGCGCCTGCTGCGTCGGTTCGATCTCTTCTCGCGCGTGCGCCACTCCGTCGCCGAGTGCGGCCGCCATTGTCACGCCCGCGATCACCGCCGCCCCGAGAATCGCCCGCCGAGCGTTGTGCATCATTGCCAACATCCAGTTCACTCCCATTCGCGCCGAACGAACGCGGCCCGGCGGTGAATCGAACGCCGCCGAATAATGTTTCCCACGCCACATTCGAAGTAGAGATGTGATCCGGGCCATATCGGTGAGCCGCTTTCCGAATGTAGGACGCACGCCCCGGCGATGTCACTGCACCCGGAGGAGAACATTCCAGCCGGAATATTGTTGTACGAGCCAAATTTCACGCGACGGCGCCCGCGACCTTGCCGCGGGTTCTGTGGTCGGAAACAATCGGCCCATGTCCGTCGTGTTGTCCCCGGTGGCCGGTGACGTCCCGCTCGTCACCCGGTTGCTCACCCGCTGGCCGCAGATCGCCGAGCGCATGCTCGCCGCGGGCCTCGGCACCACCCCACCGGCCGCCGATCTGCCGGAGGGGCATTTCACGGCCGAGGTGCTGCCCGCGATCTACGCGTGCGGCCGCGCGGTGCTGCAAGCGATCGGCGAACAGCGCAGCTTCACCAAGGCCGAGGTGGCGACTTTCGTCGCCCCGGTGGCCGAACGGCACGCCGAGGACCGGTTTCCGCTGCCCGTGCTGATCGAGGCGATCCACGGTTCCGCGCAGTCGGTGCTGCAGGAGGCGGCCGCACTGGCCTCCCGCGAGGAGCTCGACGATCTCGTCGTGATCGGCAGCCGCCTGCTCGATCTGCTGATGCAGATCAACATCACGGTGGTGGAGACCTACGCCGACGTCGAGCAGTCCATCTACAACGCCGAACGGGAGGCGCGCCGCGCACTGTGCTCGGCGCTGCTGCACGGGCTACCCACCTCCGAGCTGGCGGCGCGGGCGGACACCGCCCTGGCCGAGCACTACACGGTGCTCGCGATCCACATCCGGCACGACGACCAGCCCGGCACCGTCGCGACGCTCGTCGGGCGCCGCCGCATCCGCATCCTGCACCGCGCGCTGGATGCCCTGGCCGGCACGACGGCATTGGCCACCTTCGACGGCTGGACCGGAATCGCGTTGCTGCCCAGCGCATCCGACGCCGAACTGGACGACACCCGTTACGCCCGGCTGGCCACGGAACTGACCGAGCACTTCGGAGTTCCGGTTTACGTGGCCGAATATCCGTCCGTGCCGAGAGACGCCATACCGCACACCGCCGAAGAGGCCACCGACCTCGCCGACCTCGCGCGGCTGCTCGGCCGGCCCGCGGGCGTCTACCAACTCGACGACCTGCTGCTGGAGTACCAGCTCACCAGACCGGGCACCGCCCGCGCGCGGCTGGCCGAGCGCATCGCCCCGATCCTGGACAGCCCGCACCTACTCGAGGCGCTCGACGCGCATCTGCGGCACGGTTCCGATCGCAAGGCCGCGGCCGCCGAGATCCACGTGCACCCGAACACCTTCAGCTATCGCCTGCGCCGCGTCGCCGAACTCACCGGCGTCGACCCCACCGATCCGCACGACTCCCGGCTGCTGGCGGCCGCGCTGACGATTCAGCGCCTGTATCCGATCCGCTCCGGCCGAGCCCCGGGCGGAAACTCGCTCGCACCGTGAGCAGGTCCTGGTTACCGTCCGCCGCATGGAAGACGAGCACGATTCGGTGGACGCGAGCCGCTATCTGCTGACCGGTCGATCGCTGCGGGAGTACCGCGCCATGTTCGCGCTCGACGACGAGGACCTGCGTGGCGACATTCTCGACTGCCCCGGTGGCGCCGCGAGCTTCGCGGCGGAGACGGCCGAGCTCGGCGCGCGGGTGGTCGCGGTCGATCCGGTCTACCAGCTGCCCGCACCGGAGCTGACCGCACTCGCGTCGGCGGAACTCGACCGCAACGCGGCTCACACGACAGCCGCTGCCGACCGCTACGTATGGGACTTCTACGGCGATCCCGACGGCCATCGGCAGCTGCGACAGACCGCGGCGGGCCGGTTCGCCGAGGATCTGCGCGCCAACCCGCGGCGCTACCGCTACGGCGCGCTCCCCGCGCTCGACTTCCCTGATCGCGCGTTCGATCTGGTGCTGAGCTCGCATCTGCTGTTCACCTACGCCGACCGGTTGGATTTCGGCTTCCACCTGGCGGCGCTGCGCGAGCTGGCGCGCGTGAGCCGCGGTGAGGTTCGGGTGTTCCCGCTCGTCGATCATGCCGGCGGGCGCTTGGACGACCTCCTCGACCGCCTGCGGGGCGCTTTGCGGGACGAGGGGGTCCGATCGGACATCGCGGGCGTCGATTTCGAGTTCCAGCGCGGGGCGAGCTCCATGCTGCGCTTGACCGTGTCCTAGTGCACACCGTTCGGAAGCCGCGGCGGACGCGCCGAGCTTGCGCTCCGTAGATACGGAAATAAACTGCCTCTCATGTCGAATTTGCGGATCAGCGAGGCGGCCGCGCTGCTCGGGGTCAGTGACGACACCGTGCGGCGCTGGATCGATCAGGGCAAGCTGACCGCCCTCCAGCTCGACAGCGGGCGCAAGGGCGTCAGCGGCCGGGAACTCGCCGAGTTCCTCCGCGCCGGCGCCGACGCGCCGGAGCCCGGCGTCACCGTGGCGGCCTCGGCGCGCAATCGCCTGCGCGGCATCGTCACGCGGGTGGTGAAGGACACCGTGATGGCCCAAGTGGAGATGCAGGCGGGGCCGTTCCGCGTGGTATCGCTGCTGAGCCGGGAGTCGGTCGACGAGCTCGGGCTCGAGGTGGGCAGTGTCGCGGTGGCGTCGGTCAAATCGACACATGTCGTAGTCGAGATACCGGAGAGTTGACCAGAGATGATTCGATCGCTGCGCGTGGTGGCCGTTGCCGGAGTCACCGCGGTCGCGTTGACCGGATGCGGCTCCGCCGAGCCCGCACCGGCACAGTCGAACGGGATCGGCGGCACCGTGACGGTGTTCGCCGCGGCCTCGCTGACCGAGACGTTCACCGAGCTCGGCAAACGATTCGAGGCCGCACACCCGGGGGTGCGGGTGGTCTACAGCTTCGCAGCAAGTTCCGCGCTCGCCGAACAGATCGTCCAGGGCGCCCCCGCGGACGTCTTCGCCTCGGCCGCACCGAAGAACATGCAACAGCTCGTGGACAAGGGTGAGGTCTCCGCCGAGCCCGTCACCTTCGTGCGCAACCGGCTGGAGATCGCGGTGCCGAAGGGCAACCCCGCCGGTATCACCGGCCTGGCCGACTTCGGCAAGACCGAACCGAAGATCGCGCTGTGCGCCGAGCAGGTGCCGTGCGGAGCGGCGGCGAAGACCGTCTTCCAGGTGGCAGGCGTCGATCCGCGGCCGGACACCCGGGAGGCCGACGTGAAAGCGGTCCTGACCAAGGTGAAACTCGGCGAGGTCGACGCGGCCCTGGTCTATCGCACCGACGTGAAAGCGGGCGGCGCCCAGGTGCAGGGCATCACCTTCCCGGAAGCCGACAAGGCGGTCAACGACTACCCGGTCGCACCGCTGGCGCACGCGCCGAACGCCGCGGCGGCGGCCGCGTTCGTCGAGTTCGTGCGTTCCGAGCAGGCCCGCGCGGTGTTCGCGGAGGCGGGATTCGACCTCCCGTGATCCGCTCGGCACGGCGACGGACGTCCGCGGGACGACGACCGCTCGTCCTGGTGCTGCCCGCGGTCGCCGCGCTGGCGTTCCTGCTCGTGCCGCTGCTGGGATTGCTGGTGCGCGCACCGTGGCGGACGCTGCCCGAGCGGCTGGCGGCCGCCGAAGTCGGCCAGGCGCTGCGCCTTTCGCTGCTGTCCGCGAGCCTGGCGACGGTGATCTGCCTGGTGTTCGGGATTCCGCTGGCCTGGCTGCTGGCGCGCGGTGAGGTGCCCGGCAGCGGGGTGATCCGGGCGCTGGTCACCGTGCCGCTGGTCTTGCCGCCGGTAGTCGGCGGCGTCGCCCTGCTGCTGGTGCTCGGCAGGCGGGGGCTGGTCGGCCGGTATCTGTACGAATGGTTCGGGGTGTCGCTGCCTTTCACCACCGCGGGAGTCGTGGTCGCGGAAGCGTTCGTGGCGATGCCGTTCCTGGTGATCTCGGTGGAGGGCGCGCTGCGTGCGGCCGATCCGCGATTCGAGGAGGCGGCCGCGACGCTCGGCGCGTCCCGCTGGCTGGCCTTCCGGCGGGTCACGGTGCCGTCGGTGCTGCCGGGCATCGTCGCAGGCGCGGTGCTGTGCTGGGCGCGGGCGCTCGGCGAATTCGGCGCCACCATCACCTTCGCGGGCAACTTCCCCGGCAGGACCACCACGATGCCGTTGGCGGTCTATCTGGCACTGGAGATCGATCCGGACGACGCGATCGTGCTTAGCCTGGTGCTGCTGGGCGTCTCGGTGGCGGTGCTGGTCGGGCTGCGCGAGCGCTGGATCCGGGGTGTGCCGTGACCCTGGACGCGCACCTGCGGATCACCCGGGCGTCGTTCCGGCTCGACCTCTCCGTGACCGTCGCGCCGGGTGAGGTGGTCGCCCTGCTCGGCCCCAACGGCGCGGGCAAGACCACGGCGTTGCGAGCGCTGGCCGGGCTCACGCCGCTCACCGCGGGCTCGATCCGGCTCGACGGCGAGTCCTGGGACGCGCCGCCGAAGGTGTTCGTGCCCGCCGAGCGTCGGCGGATCGGCGTCGTCTTCCAGGACTACCTGCTGTTCGCCCACCTCAGCGCGCTGGAGAACGTCGCGTTCGGACTGCGCGCTCGCGGGCACGGCCGGGCGGCGGCTCGTGAACGCGCCGCGCACTGGCTGGAGCGCGTCGGCCTGGCGCCGCAGGCCGGCGTCAAGCCGCGCGCCCTGTCCGGCGGCCAGGCCCAGCGGGTGGCGCTGGCCAGGGCGCTCGCCACCGACCCGGCGCTGCTGCTGCTCGACGAACCGCTGGCCGCGCTGGACGCGAGCACGCGTCTTCGGGTCCGTTCGGATCTGGCCCACCATCTGGCCGACTATCCCGGGCACACCGTGCTCGTCACGCACGATGCGCTGGACGCGATGGTCCTGGCCGACCGCCTGGTGATCGTCGAGCACGGCGCCGTGGTGCAGCAGGGCCCGCCCGCCGAGGTCGCGCGACAGCCGCGCTCCGACTACGTCGCCAATCTGGTCGGGCTCAACCTCTATCGCGGGACGGCGCGCGGCACCGCCGTCGACCTCGCCGCCGAAGGGTCGTTCACGGTCGCCGAGCCGGGCGAGGGGCCGGTGCACGTCGCCTTCGCACCGACCGCGGTCGGTTTGCATCCGCAGCCGCCGTCGGGCAGCCCGCGCAACACCTGGCCGGTCACCGTGGCCGCGATCGAGCAGCACGCCCACACCATCCGGGTCCGGCTCGACGGCGGCCCGCCCGTGCTCGCCGACATCACCCCGGCCACCGTCGCCGAACTGCGCCTTCGGCCCGGCACGCGACTGTGGGCCGCGGTCAAAGCCACCGAAATCCACACCTACCCCGCGTGAGTCAGCCGACGGAATGGCCAGATGCGGCGAATTCGTGTTAACTTAATCGAGAATGGGAATTAACTTAGCTGATCGGAGATGGCTATGACGTCCGCCGTCATCGTCGATGTCGTCCGTACACCGTCCGGTAAGGGCAAGGCGGGCGGGGGCCTGTCCGAGGTGCATCCGGCCACCTTGCTGGCGGGCGTGCTCGCCGAACTCGTCGCCCGCAACGACCTCGATCCCGCGGTGGTGGACGACGTGATCGGCGGATGCGTCACGCAGAGCGGTGAGCAGGCGTTCAACATCAGCAGGACCGCCGCGCTGGCCGCGGGGTTCCCGGAGTCGGTGCCCGCCACCACGGTGGACCGGCAGTGCGGGTCCAGCCAGCAGGCCGCGCACTTCGCGGCGCAGGGCGTCATCGCGGGCGCCTATGACGTCGTGATCGCGTGCGGCGTCGAATCGATGAGCCGCGCCCCGATGTTCTCCAATGGCCAGGGCAAGGACGCCAACCGCGGCCCGCTCGCGCACCGGTACCCGGACGGCCTGGTGCAGCAGGGCATCGCGGCCGAGGTGATCAGCGCCCGGTGGAAGTTCGATCGCACCGCGCTCGACGAATTCGCCGCCCGCTCGCATCGCCTCGCCGCCCGGACCGCGGCGGCCGGCGGTTTCGACAACGAACTGCTCCCCGCGGGCACGCTGACGGCGGACGAGACCATCCGGCCCGCCACCACCGGCGAGAGCCTCGCCAAGCTGCGGCCCGCCTTCGTCGATGACCAGTACACGGCGCGTTTCCCCGAGATCGAGTGGTCGATCACACCGGGCAACTCCTCGCCGCTGACCGATGGGGCCTCCGCCGCGCTGATCATGAGCGAGGCGGCCGCGGCGAAGCTCGGCTTGCGTCCGCGCGCCCGATTCCACTCCTTCGCGGTGGTGGGCGACGACCCGCTGCTCATGCTCACGGCCGTCATCCCCGCCACCCGCAAGGCGCTGGACCGGGTGGGGCTGCGCATCGACGATATCGACGCCTACGAGGTGAACGAGGCGTTCGCGCCGGTGCCGCTGGTCTGGCAGCACGAGGTGAACGCCGATCCGGACCGGCTGAATCCGCGCGGCGGCGCGATCGCCCTCGGCCACCCACTGGGCGCCTCCGGCACCCGCATCCTGGCGACGCTGGTCAACCACCTGGAGCAGACCGGCGGCCGGTACGGCCTGCAGACGATGTGCGAGGCGGGTGGTCTGGCCAACGCGACGATCATCGAACGTCTCGGATGAGCACCCGCACCGCGCTGGTCACCGGCGGGTCACGGGGCATCGGCGCCGAGGTGGCGCGCCGCCTGGCAGGCGAGGGCTATCACCTGACTCTCGCCGCGCGCACGGCCGAGACCCTCGAGGAGACCGCGGCCCGCCTGCGCGGCGAGACAGGGGCCGAAGTGCATCCGGTGGTCGCGCAGATGAACGACCTCGACCAGGTGCGCGCCTTGGTGCGGGCACACGAGGAACGCTTCGGCGGAATGAACGCGCTGGTGCTGAGTGCGGGCACCGGCACGGCCGGGAATGTGGCGGATCTGGCCGCGAAGGCCTACGAGCGCATGCTGGACGTGAACTTCCGCGCGCCGCTCACGCTGATCCAGGCGGCGCTTCCGCTGCTGCGCAAGAGCGCGGAGACCGACTGGGAGCGGGGCGCGAAGATCATCGCGCTCGCGTCGATCACCGGCGTCGCCGGAGAGGCGGGCCTCGCCGCCTACGGCGCCACCAAAGCGGCGCTGATCTCGCTGTGCGAGACCGTCTCCCTCGAGGAGTCCGGCAACGGTGTGAGTGCGACCGCGGTGTCCCCCGGCTACGTCGACACGGACATGACCGCCTGGAAACGCGACGTTCTCGACCGGTCCGCCATGCTCACCCCCGGCGATGTCGCCGGGATGGTCCTGGCGATCACCCGGTTGTCCCGCAACGCGGTGGTGCCGAACATCGTGCTGTCGCGAGCAGGCGACCAGCTGTGGCGTGCCTGAACACCGTTACCGGGCAGCGATCGATGTGGCGGTTCGGTCTCGACAGAGCGCGCCGAATCGTCATCCGGTGAATCCCGATTCGGTTCGATCAATTCGATTCCGAATTGTCTAATTCATCGCGCTGAGCACCGACATCAAGTGTTCGGTATTACAGCTGAAAAATAGCCCGGCGCCTACCGCGCAAATGCGGTAGGCGCCGGTTGCGCATCAGAGGTAGGCGCCGCACACGGGCCAGGCGCCCGGACCCTGGGTCGCGAGCACGTTCTCGGCGACGCGGATCTGCTCCTCGCGGCTGGCGTTGGAGGGGCTGCCGGTGCCGCCGTTGGCCTCCCAGGTGCTCTGGGTGAACTGCAGGCCGCCCGAGAAGCCGTTGCCGGTTTCGGTGGACCAGTTGCCACTGCTCTCGCACTGCGCGACGGCGTCCCAGTTGTGGGCCGATGCGGTGGCGGTGGTGAGACCGAACGGCACGGCGACGAAGGCGCCGATGGCCGCGGTGAAGCCGAGAACACGAGTGGTGAATTTACGGTTATGCGACATGAGATTTCCCGCCTGCGCCCACCGGCTCGGCAATTGTTCGCCGCGCCCCTGTCCCCAGGAAGGTTGTGGACACTCGAACCGCGGGACAGGGTTTCCGGCGTTCTGCGATTCGAGCTCGATCTCGGTGTTGCCCCGAGCCGTGACCGACGTTAGCGGAGATATCGCGGCAGATCACGTTCGAATAACGTGCGAATAGGTTTGACCCTTGGTCGAGACTCGGGATCATTCCCCCAGGTCGATCGGCGGAAAATCGGCCATACCGTACGGCTGTAATGCGTCCGTTATGTGTTCGAGATCACTGTTTGATAGTGAAACGAGTCGCATTTTCCCAGGTGAACGACTTGCGGTAGTAGACAGACGACCGGCCCGGCGCGCCGCGAACGCGGCCCAGCGACCGACTCGTTACCTTTCGTACCGAAGGACCGGCCGTCTTGCGCCGGGCGCGATGACGGCCCGGCACGGAACCGATCCGTGACCTCGGGGCGAACCTCGGCGCATGCCGCCGCGAGATCGCCGACGAAGGCGGCGGTCGCACGCCGGCGCGGCGAAACCGGCGCGGACCAGGCACGACAGCCGCCGGCTCGCGGGAACGAGATCCCCCTCGGCCCCGCTGCGCCGAGCGAGGAACGCACCGACGGCCGCCGCCGACGAAAGACGGCGGCCGCAGCCATTGCCGCAGGTAACGACTCGGGCTACTTCCCGTGCGCCCGCAGCTGGTAGAGCCCCTCGGTCTCCGCGACGACCACGCCCGCGGTGTCGGTGACCACGGCCCGCAAGGTGAAGTCGGATTTGCCGTTCGCCGCCGCCTCCGCGGTGATGCGCGCGATCTCCTCCTCCGACAGCGTCGCCTCCGCCCGCACGTCGGTCTTGGCCGGCTTGCGGAAGAAGATCCGCAGGTCCTTCACCAGCGGATAGAACGCCGAGTTGTCGAAGGTCGCCACCGCGATCGCGCCACCGAGGATCTCGGCCACGGTGAACAGGACGCCGGCGTACATCACGCAGAAGTGGTTGCCGTTGCCCTCAGCGGGTACCGAGGTCGCCGCGAAACCGCGCCGGACCTCCACCGCCTGAACACCCATCTTGTGCGCGATCGGGATGGTGAATTCCAATGCCCCGTTGACGATGTCCTTGAACGGAGGAGTTTCGACGTCGCTCATCGCAATCGTCCCTTCACGCCGGAGGTGGCCAGCACCTCGTTGTCTCTGCCACGGCCACCTCGGTGGACCTCACCGAAGCGTAGGCCCTCGGATTCACAGACCGACAGGGTGTTGGCAGTTTGCCAACACCGTCGGCCGCGGGCGCTCAGAGGCTTCGGGCGATGATCTCCTTCATGATCTCGTTGGTGCCGCCGTAGATCTTCTGCACCCGGTTGTCGGTCCACATCCGCGAGATCGGATATTCGCTCATGTAGCCGTATCCGCCGTGCAGCTGCAGGCATTCGTCGGCCACGGACGCGGCACGGTCGGTGGTCCACCACTTGGCCATGGCGACGGTCGGGATGTCCAGATCGCCGCGCAGATGCCGCACGATGCAGTCGTCCAGGAAGACCCGGGCCACCCTGGCCTCGGTGGCCACCTCGGCGAGCTTGAACTTGGTGTTCTGGAACGCGAACACCGGCTTGCCGAAGGCATGGCGCTCCTTGGTGTAGCGCAGCGTCACCTCGAGCGCGGCCTCCATCGCGGCCACCGATCCCACGGCGATGATCAGCCGCTCCTGCGGGAGCTGCTGCATCAGCTGGATGAAACCCTGCCCCTCCCGCGTGCCGAGCAGGTTCGCCACCGGGACCCGCACGTCCTCGAAGAACAGCTCGGAAGTGTCCTGCCCCTTCTGGCCGACCTTGTCCAGCACGCGGCCGCGCCGGAAGCCGGGCCGGTCGGCTTCGACCAGGATCAGCGAGATGCCGCCGGCGCCCGCGCTGGTGTCGGTCTTGGCGACGACGATGATGAGATCGGCCTGGCTGCCGTTGGTGATGAAGGTCTTCGAGCCGTTCACCACGTACTCGTCGCCGTCGCGGATCGCCTTGGTCTTGACGTTCTGCAGGTCAGACCCGGTGCCGGGCTCGGTCATGGCGATCGCGCCGACGACCTCACCGCTGGCCATCTTCGGCAGCCACTGCCGCTTCTGCTCCTCGGTGCCGTAGTGCAGCAGGTAGTGCGCGACGATGCCGCTGTGCAGGGTGGCGCCCCATGAGGTGTCGAACGCCTTGGCCTGTTCCTCGATGAGCACGGCCTCGTGCGCGAAGGTGCCGCCGCCACCGCCGTACTCCTCCGGGATCGACACGCACAGCAGGCCGAGCGCGCCGGCCTTCGTCCAGAAGTCGCGGTCGACGTGGTGCTGCTCGATGAACTTGTCGATGTTCGGCGTCAACTCCTTCGCGAAGAACGAGCGGGCGAGCTCGCGCAGGGCGTCCAGGTCGTCATCGAGCCAGGCGGACCGGTAGGTCGTCATCGGGGTTTTCCTCGCGAAAGTCTGATACCGACAGTTACGGGTACAGTGTGTACCAACGGCCCGCCGGGTACAAGGTGTACCACTGGACTCCCCGGACCGATACGCTGAGCACCGTGGCACGACAACCCTGGGTGGACACCGCCGACGCGCGGCGCTCCACCAGCACGAGGCCCGGCCGCGACGAGCGCCGCCGAGCCATCGTGCAAGCCGCGATCGCGGCGATCGAGGAGGACGGCCCGCACGCGCTGACCGGCCGGATCGCCGACCGCGCCGGATTGGCCAGAACCCACGTCTACCGGCACTTCGCCAGCAAGGAAGAGCTGGACCTGGCGGTGGCCCGCCACGCACACCACGATCTGACCGAGCGGATCCGCGCGCAATTGGCCGTGCACGGCACCCCGCTGGACATCATTCGAGCGCCCTTGGCCCAGCACGTCCGCTGGGCCGCCGAGCATCCCAATCTCTATCGCTTCCTGGTCGGACGCGACTACCGGCGCGGCCGCAACGAGCCGCGCGTCGGCGGGAGCGCCTTCGCCGCCGAGATCTCCGCGGCCGCGGCTGGCTACCTGCCGGAATTCGGGGCCGACCCGCTGGCCGCGGATCGCGTGGTGGTCGCGCTCCTGGGCCTGGTCGACGCTTCGGTGCGGTGGTGGCTGGCGCACCACGACACCACCGAGGCCGCCCTCGTCGATCGCCTCGCCACCGAGTGCTGGCTGATCATCGACAACCGGCTGCGCGATCTCGGCATCGCGATCGACCCACGAAAACCATTGCCGGGCAACTGATCAGCACCTCCGGCGCCGACGCCTCAGCGCGCGGCGGGAACGACTTCCCGCGTGATGGCGTGCACGAAATCGGGAAGATCACCGGGGTTGCGCGAGGTGAGCAGTGTCCACCCGTCCTCGGTGGAGCGGACCGCCGGTTCGTCGACCCACGCGCCGCCGGCATTGTCGATGTCGATCCGGAGCGAGAAGTACGAGGTCAGCGTCTTACCCGACACCAGCTCGGCATTCACCAGCAGCCAGGGGCCGTGGCAGATCGCGGCGATCGGCTTGCCCGCGCCCGCGAATTCCCGGGCCAGTTCGATCGCCCGGTCGGTGACCCGCAACTTGTCGGCGTTCACCGTGCCGCCGGGCACCACGAGCACGTCGAAGTCGTCCACGGAGACCTCGTGCAGTGACGTATCCGGTTGTACGACCGCGTCTTTGTCCGTGTCGTGCCGGAAGGTCTGCACCTCTTCGCGCTTCGGCGCGGCATGGGTGACCCGGGCGCCCCGTTTACGCAGTTCGTCGCGCGGCACCAGCAGTTCGTCCCGCTCCACCCCGGTGTTCGAGGTGATGATCAGGACCCGCGTCCCATCCAGCTGATCGGTCATGAGCGACTCTCCTTTCGCCTCGGGTTGGTCCTGTTTTCGGCATGCCGCGCGCGGGCCGGACTAAACCTCGCCGGGGCGACGATCCGCGGCCTCGTCCGGCGGCAACAGCGTGCTGGAGAGATGCTCCTGCGCCAAACGGCGCAGTGCGGCGAGCAGGGTATCGCCCAGAATCGTTCCCACGATGGCGGTTTCGGTCATCCGTTCCACGCCGGGCTCGGTGCGCACCAAGGCGATATCGGTGGCCGCGATGGCTTCGCTGGCGGCCGCGTAGTCGTCCATCGCGCCGACCACGTCGCCGTGGCCGAGCAGGCGCAGCGCGGCGCAGACGTCGACGAGGGTGCCACGCGCCGGGCTTTCGTCGTGGATCCGCCAGCCGCGCCGGTCCAGCAGTGCCGCGACGTCCTCGGCGGCGGCCTCCCGCTGTTCGCCGCCCACCTGTGACCGGCGCCCACCCAGCGCATACTGCACATGACCGAGCGAATCCCGCGCGGACAGGCTGCCGCTGTCGAGCGCGGCGAGCAGATCCTTGGCCGCTTCGATGGACACGCCGCCGATGTCCACCAGCGCCCGGATCAGCCGCAGTCTGCTGACGTGGGCATCGCTGTATTCGGCCTGGTTGCGATGGGTTCGCACGCCGGAAGGCAGTAATCCCTCCCGCACGTAGTACTTGATCGTCGCGGCGGGGACGCCGCTGGCGCGGCTGAGTTCGGCGATCCGCATCGGACTCCTCGGGCTCGGACGGCACCTTGACAGTGGATAGTACGACTATCCATAATTTGAGTAGATAGTACAACTATCGATACTTCCAGTTCCGAAAGGTCCGACGCAGTGACCACCCTTCACCAGCGCTTCCCCGCACTGTCCTGGCATCGCCCGCTGATGCTGCTCGCCGTCGCCATGGCGCTGCTGGTCGTCTGGTCGATCGGCGGCATGATCGTCGACGACCGCACCCTGACCGGGTTGCCGATCTGGGCGAAATCGGCCAAGTTCGCCCTGTCGGTCCTGATCTACGCCGTCACATGGGCCTGGCTGATCGCCCAGCTCACTCGCTGGCGCCGAATCGCCTGGTGGGCGGGCACGGTCGCGGCGCTCGGCCTGGCGCTCGAACTGGTCGTCATCACCACCCAGATCGCGCGGGGCACGACCAGTCACTTCAATTTCACGACGCCGTTGAACGCGGCGCTGTGGCAGATCATGGGGTCCTCGATCGTGGTGGTCTGGGTCGCCACCTTGATCGCGTCGGCCGCGTTGTTCGTCGACCCGGTCACCGACCCCGCCCGCAATGTCGCGATCCGCTTGGGCACCGTGCTGTCACTCGCGGGCGCCGCGCTCGGAATGCTGATGGTGCCGGCAACGCCCGAACAGCGCGCGGAGGGCGGGCCGATCAGCGGCGCCCACACCGTCGGGCTTCCCGACGGCGGGCCCGGGCTGCCCGTTCTGGGTTGGAGTACCGCCGGAGGCGATCTGCGCATTCCGCATTTCATCGGAATGCATGCGCTGCAGGTGCTTCCGCTGCTGCTGCTCGCCCTCGAGTACGGGTCGCGACGGATGCCGGCCCTGCGGTCGGCAGCCACCAGGCGACGACTCGTCGTGATCGCCGCGGCGACCTACGCCGCGCTGCTCGCGGTGCTGACCTGGCAGGCGCTGCGCGGCCAGTCGGTGGTCCACCCCGATGCGGCGACCCTGCTGGTCCTCGCCGCCGTCGCGCTCGGCGCAGCCGTGTCCACAGCGGCGGCAATGCGCCCGAAAAACGTTGCGATGAACGGACTCCCGGTCGGGGCGAGCCGATGACGGAATTGCTGTTCGACCTCACCTTCTGGTTCGCCGCGCCGTTCTGGGCACTGATGATCCTGGCGCCGCGGTGGCAGCGGACCGGTGCGATCATCGCGTCACCGCTCATCTGCCTACCGCCCCTGATCATCTACGCGGCGCTGGTCGCGCCCGAGCTCGGCTCGTTCGCCGCGGCGCTCGTGGACCCGGAACTGTCCGGGCTGCGCGAAGTGCTCGGCCAGGAGTCCGGGGCAGCGGCGGCGTGGGCCCACTTCGTGGCCTTCGACCTGTTCCTCGGACGCTGGATCTTCCAGGACAGCCGGGCGCGCGGCCGGTCACCTCTGCTGATCAGCCCGCTGCTCGTGCTCACCATCCTGTTCGCGCCGATCGGCGTCCTGCTCTACCTGCTCGTCCGACTCACCACGAAACCGGCGCCCGACCGGACCCTCGCCACGGAGGCATGATGGAAACCCTCGTCGTTCTGCTGACCACCCTGTTGCTGCTGCGCACGGCGGGCGCGCTCGGCGCGCGCCGGTTCGATGCCTGGCCCACCTGCGGCGCCTACGCCCTCGGCGTCATGCTGATCATGACCGGCACCACGCATTTCCTTCCCGAGGCGTTCGCCGGATCCCCCGCTCCGACCCACGCCGATTTCCTCCCGATGGTGCCGCCGTTCGTCCCGTTTCCCGGACCGATGATCTACCTGACCGGCGTCCTGGAACTGCTCGGCGCGGTGGGCCTGTTCCTCGCTAGGACGCGCCGGCCCGCAGGGCTCGGGCTCGCCGCCCTGTTCGTGGTGATGCTGCCCGCCAACATCTACGTGGCCGTCTCCGACGTGCCGTTCAACGGCGCGCCCGCGACACCGCTGTGGGCACGCATCCCGGAACAGGCGCTGTACATCGGCGTCGCCCTGTGGGCGGCCGGAGTCCTGCGGTTCCCACGGCGAGGCGGCCGGGACCTGAGCAGTCACGCGGGCAGCACTCCGAGCCATCGAGCGGCCTGACCGAAGAGCAGCGCGACATCCCCGCGGCCGACCGGCTGGCCCGGCTGACCGAACTTGTGCTCGCAGGTCAGGACGCGGACAACGCGGTGGAAATCGCCATGCGCGCCTGGGCGATGCAAGACCCGCAGGTCAATCGGATCCAGCAGCACGTGGACCGCAGACGGGTCGAATATCTCGAGTCACTGTTGCGCGACATCGCCGACAACGACGACGAGAGCCGACTACTGGCGCGCCTGCTCTACCTCGCTCAGGTCGGCGCACAACAGGTCGTTCCTCCGCTGCCCGCCGAGGACATTGCCGATATCTACGCCTTGGTGCTGCGGATGGCGAACCGGAAGGAGAACTGATGCCCGCGCTCGGCCCCTGGGTCCCCCGCCTGATCTTCGCCGCGGCGGCAATCCATTTCGGGTACGCGTTCATCCAGCCCAACGACTGGTCCGGCATCGCGGCCGGAGGATTCCTGGCGACCGCGTCCGACACCACCGATCCCAGCTACTTCGCCCGCGATGCCAGCGTGTGGTTCATGATGTGCGGCATAGCGATGCTGTCCATCGGCGCCCTCACCCGCAACGCGCTCGCCGCCACCGGCCGCGTCCCGGCCCACGTGGGCTGGTGCTTGATCGCGATCGGAATCCCATTGACCCTCATCTATTTCCCGATCACCGGCGGTTGATTGATGCTCGCCATCGGTGCCGTCGCACTGGCCGCCGCATACCGTCCGGTGCAGCCGGGCGTGCTCGACTAGGTCGAGCAGCGCCCGGAATTCCCCCGCAGCAACCGAATTCGCGTCGGCGGGCGGCGTACGGCGCTCCGGGGTGGGTACAACGGAATAGTGAGTGCTTCTAAGTTTTTGGGCGCGCTCGTCAGCGCGCTGACGACCGCTGTGGCGGTGTCCGCCCTTTTCGTTCATCCTGCCGGAGCCGAACCCGCGGGTGCGCGTGTGGTCGGGGAGGTTCCGCTCGGCGGCTCGGTCTCGCAGATCGATGTCTACTCGCCGTCCATGGACCGGGTGGTCACCAATCGGGTGATCCGGGCGGCGGGCGGTGGCCCCGCCCCCACGCTGTATCTGCTCACCGGGATCGGGGGTGGGGTCGACGGGATCTCGTGGTGGGACGACACCGATGTCCGAGAGTTCTTCGCCGACAAACGCGTCAACGTCGTGATGCCGGTCGGCGGCGCCTACAGCATGTACACCGACTGGCTCGCCGACGACCCGGCGGTCGGGCGCAATCGCTGGCAGACCTATCTCACGCGCGAGCTGCCCGCCACGCTCGACACCGAACTCGGGACGACCGGGCGCAACGCGATCGCCGGGGTGTCGATGAGCGCCGCCTCCGCGATCGACCTCGCCATCCAGGCGCCCGAGGTGTACGGCGCGGTGGCGGCCTACAGCGGGTGCCCCTGGGCCGCGGACGCCGCGGGTGCGGCGATGGTCTCCGCGCAGGTCATCCGCGGCGGAGGCAACCCGGCGAATATGTGGGGATCACCGGGTGACGCGATCTGGCGGGCGCACGACGCTTTCGCCAACGCGGCCGCTCTGGCCGGGAAGACCATCTACCTGTCGGCCGCTTCCGGCACTCCGGGCCCGATCGACCGAGGCGGTCTGCCCTTCCCGCCGATCGAGGCGATCGCGAGTTCCTGCACGGCGGCCTTCGCCGATCGCCTCGAGCAGCTCGGACTACCGGCGATTCACGTCAACCGCTCGGAGGGCTCGCACACGTGGGGGCAATTCGAGACCGACCTGCACGATTCCTGGCCGCACCTGGCCGCCGCGCTCGGCGCGTGATCGAAGGTCTGCGCTCACTTCGCCTCCTCGGCCAAGGCGTCGGCGCGCGGTTCGGCTTCGGCACCTGCATCGGTAGCCGGAACGCGTAGCACCAGGACCGTGAGAAGGCAGCCGAGCAGTGCCAAGGCGGCCGCGGCGGCGAAGCCCGCTCGGATTCCGTCGACCGAAGTGCTGCCTGCCCTTTCGGTCACCGTCTGCGCCAGCAGGAGCACGGCCGTGACGCCGATCCCGGAGCCGACCCGCTGCGCCGTATTGACGACGCCTGCGGCGATGCCGCGATCCGCCTCGTCCACCGCCGTGACCGCCGGAACAGTGACACCCACGAACGCGGCCGGTAACCCGATGCCGAAAACGATCGCTCCGGGCAGCACGTCGACGAGGTAGAAGGTGTGTTCGGGCAACCGGGCGAACCACGTCAATGCCGCTGTCTGCAGCGCCATTCCGGTGGCCAGGACACCGCGGGGGCCGATCTTCGCGAGCAGGAACGGGATGAAGGTGCGAGAGACGACGATGTTGACCACCGCCACCGGCAGCACCGCCAACCCCGACGCCGTCGGACTGTAGCCCTGGGTGTTCTGCAGATAGAGCGCGAGCAGGGCGAAGGCGGGCACGTGCGCCGCGCCGACGAGCGCGTTCACCGCCGACGAACCGCTCACCTGACGAATCGCGAACAACCGCAACGGCATCAGTGGGTGCGGGCTGCGCAGCTCGATGACCAGGAAGCCTGCGAAGAGGACCGCACCGAGGACGAGTAGCGCGGAGGCGAGCGTCCGGGTGTCCGCATCGCCCCACGCCCCGATCGAGTATCCGATGATCAGCAGCGCGCCGGTTCCGGTGAGCGCGCCGGGCACATCGAGTCTTCCCGCCGCCCCCGTGCTCGTGGAGTCCGCGGGCAGTGCGCGCAGCAACGCCAGCGCGAGCAGCCCGACGGGCAGGTTGATCAGGAAGATCGACGGCCAACCGAAACCGTCGGTCAGCGGGCCGCCCACCGCGGTGCCGATCGCCGCACCCGCGGCGCCCATCGCGCTCCACACTCCGAACGCCCGGCGCCGCGCGGCCGGATCGGTGAACGCCGTGGTCAGCAGCGCCAGCTGCGCCGGAATCACCACGGCCGCACCGATGCCCTGCACGGCCCGCGCAGCGATCAGCAGCCACGCCGTGCCCGCGAATCCGGCCACGGCGGAGGCGACGGTGAACACCGCCAACCCCACGCCGAACATGCGGCGCGGTCCGTACAGGTCCGCCGCGCGCCCGCCCAACAGCATGAATCCGCCGAACGCGAGCAGATAGGCGTTCGTCACCCAGCCCAGCCCGGCTTCACCCAGGTGGAAGTGTCTGCCGATCTCCGGGAGCGCGACGTTCAACACCGTCGTGTCCAGGAAGATCACCAACTCCACCACGGTGATCAACAGCAGCCGCAATCGCCCTGTACCGCCCATCAGACAACCTTTCACTAGAGCATTGGCCTAGTGAAAGGTTTCATTAGAGCTGCGCTTTAGTCAAGTAGCATGTGCTCCATGTCGAAGAACACCGGAGTGCGCGCGGCCCGGACCTCGGCCAACCGGGCTCGCATGCTGGGTGCGGCGCGGGAACTGTTCACCACCCGCGGCTACACCGCGACCACCATGAAGGCCATCGCCGAAGAAGCCGGGATGGCCGTGCAAACCTTGTATTTCACGTTCGCCACCAAGCGCGCCATCCTGGCGGAGCTGCTCGATGTCGAAATCGCCGGCGACACCGAGCCCGTCGCCACGCTCGACCGGCCGTGGTTCGCCGAGGCCGTCGCCGCGCCTCCGCTCGACCAGATCCGGCTCCAGGTGGCAGCGGCGGGGACGATCCTGGCCCGGGTCACTCCCCTGCTGGAGACCGTCCGCTCGGCCGCGGCGATCGACGCGGAGCTGGCCGAACTGTGGCAGACCAATATCGCCCAGCGGCACACCGTGCAGCACCGCCTCGGCACGGCGCTCGCCGCCAAAACCCCACTGCGCGAAGGGATCGACCCCGACCGCGCCGCCGATATCGCCTTGGTTGTCCTCGCGCCCGAGACCTACCACCTACTCGTCCACCACCGGGGCTGGAGCAGCCGGGATTGGGAGGACTGGGCCGTCGACGCCCTGGTTCGTCAGCTACTGCCGTGATCGCGAGGAACCGCAGGAGTTTCCGCCGCAAGCGGCCGGAAGCGGGATCGTCGCATCCGCGGCGCCAGGACGGTCGCCAGTCCGAGGGCGACGAGAAGCGCTGCGACGGCGAAGGTTCCGTGCGTCCCCCGCGCCACCTGCTCCGGTGTGGCGGTGGTGACATCGCCCGAGCCCGCGGCAAAAGCGAAGACCGCTCCCATGACCGACGCGCCGGTGATGAGTCCCAAGTTGCGCGACAGGTTCAGCATGCCGGAAACCAAGCCGCGTTGCCGCGGGGCGACATCTTTCATGACCGCCGTGTTGTTGGCCGCTTGGAACAGCGCGTAGCCGGAAGTCGTGATCACCAGCGGTAGAACGTATCCGATGACCCCTGCGGACGTGGGCAGCACCGCGAGCGCAGTGGTGCCGCCGATGACGCCGCCGAGCCCGACGATGACCATGGTCCCGACCCCGAAGCGATCGGCGGCGCGCCCCGCGGGCACACCGGTGAGCGCGGACACGACCGGACCGGCCGACATCACCAGGCCGACGAGGGCCGGATCGAGATGCAAAGCACGGGAGAGGTGGAAGGGGCCCACGACGAGGGTGGTCATCACGACGGTCGAGACCAGTGCGCTCGTGGTCAGGCCCGCGGCCAGGACGGGATCTCGAAACATCGCGAGGGTGAGCAGCGGGGACGAGACGCGACGCTCCGCGATGACGAACAGCGCGAGGCACGCCGCGGAAATACCGAGCAACCCGATGCCGAGTGGGCCGAACGATGTCCCCTCGATCGTCATGGCCAGCGCGTAGGCGCCGAGGGTGACGGCCAGCAGCAACGTGCCGAGAACATCGAAACGCGGTGGCGCAGCGTTCGGTTCGGGCGCGGAAGCGGGCAGCGCACGGGCCGAGAGCGCGAGCGTGAGCAGCCCGAGCGGCACGACGACGAGGAAGATCGCCCGCCAGCCGAAGGCCGTGATGAGGATTCCGCCGATCGAGGGCCCCAGCGCGGTGCCGACCGCCGACATCGTCCCGAGCAGGCCCATGGCGCTGCCGGTGCGCTCCTTCGGGACGATATCGCCGACGAAGGCCATGGTCAGCGCCATCATGCACGCGGCGCCCGCTCCTTGCAGGCCGCGGGCGGCGACGAGAAAGGCGAGATTCGGGGCGAGACCACAGAGCAGGGTCGCGATCGTGAACAGGCTGATGCCGACGAGCAGTAAGCGTCGTCTACCGGCGATGTCACCGAGCCGGCCCGCGCCGACGATCAGTGTCGTGGTGGTGAGCAGATAGGCGATCACGACCCACTGGACCTCGTGGAAGGCCGCATCGAACGTCGCCGCCATGGTCGGCAGCGCGACGTTGGCGATGCTGATGCTCAGCGAGGGCAGCAGCATCGACAGTGCCGCCGCGAGCAAGCTCCAGGACGAGGGTGGACGGCGCGCGGGTGATGTCCGCACGAGCAATTCCGCTGGTTTCAAGACGATGACCTCTTCCGTCATGGGTGTCGTAGTGGACGGTAGGTCCGGTTCTCACATGGCGGAAGGCGCACAAATGGAAAGTTGTTTGTGCACCGAACGCCATGCCACGACGGTTCTGTGCGAGGGTGTGAGCATGGCGCGGCCCGATCTGAACTTGCTGGTCACCTTGGATGTGCTGCTCGAGGAGGGCAGCGTGACCCGGGCGAGCGAACGGCTCGCGCTCAGTCCGTCGGCGATGAGCCGCCAACTCGCGCGGCTGCGCCGGGCCACCGGTGACCCGCTGCTCGTGCGGGCCGGGCGCGGGCTGGTGCCCACACCGCGCGCGGTGGAACTGCGCGACCGCGTGCGCGGCCTGGTCCGAGAGGCCGAGGAGGTGCTTCGACCGGCCGAGAAGCTGGACCTGGCCGGGCTGGCGCGGGCGTTCACCGTGCGCAGCAGCGACGGGTTCGTGGAGCGGTTCGGCCCGGAACTGGTGGCCGAGGTGGGCCGCGCCGCTCCCGGCGTGCGACTGCGGTTCGTGCAGAAGACGAAGAAGGACACGGGGCCGCTGCGCGATGGCAGTGTCGACCTGGAGACCGGAGTCATCGAGCGCGAGCTGCCCCCGGACATCGCGAGCACACCGCTGTTCACCGACCGGTTCATCGGGGTGGTGCGCGGCGAGCATCCGTTCACCACCGGTGCGGTCACGACGGCCCGCTATGCCTCCGCACGGCATGTGAACATCTCACGGCGGAGTCTGGACGAGGGTCTGGTCGATGAAGCTCTGCACCCCACCGGCCACCGACGCGACGTCGTGACGGTCGTGGACGGCTTCGGCGCCGCCATAGCGCTGGCACGGGCCTCGGACCTGGTCGCGACGGTCCCACAGCGGCACACCACGAGCCTGCGGCAGGGCATGCACTCGTTCGCCCTGCCCTTCCGCGCTCCCGAGGTGACGGTGTCGTTGCTGTGGCACGTCCGGCTCCACGCGGACCCGGCTCACCGATGGCTGCGCAACTGTGTACTCGACGTGTGCCGACGAGCGCCGGAGTGACCTCAGAAACCCTCGTCGGCGGGATAGCGGGCGGCGAGCCCGGAACGGTCGCCGAGCCCGAAATTCATGACCAGATCGTCGGCGACCTGAACCAGCACGTCGCGCCCCTCGACCGCGGCCGCCCACTCCTGCGGCAATCCGGAGACCCCGTGGACGGCGCCGATCAGATTGCCTGCCACCGCACCCGTGGAGTCCGAGTCGCCGGAATGGTTCACCGACAGCAGCAGCGCCGCGCGCACGTCGCCGGTCCGGGCCGCGTGCAGGGCGCAGTACACCGCGATGGCCAGGCATTCCTCGGCGATCCACCCTTCGCCGACCGACTCGACCTGTTCGGCGGAGACCGCCTGCTCGGACAGCTCGACGGCTCGGGTCAGTGCCGCCACGGTTTCCGCACTCGCGGCAAAATCGGTGAGTTGAGCGATCGTCTCCCGCACCGCGATCGAGAGTTCGGTTCCGCCGATCACCCGATCGACCAGCGCCGCGAACGCACCGGCGGCGAGGTATCCGGTGGGATGCCCGTGGGTCAACTGCGCTGCCCGCGCGGACATGGTGAACGCGCGCTCGGGTCCCGCGCCGATCAGCCCGAACGGTGCGGACCGCATGACCGTGCCGCATCCCTTCGACTCGGGGTTCACCCGACCGGCTGCCCCGAGCGGGCGCGGCGGGAGGTACTCCCGCGCTTGCCGTTTCAGTCCGGACATGCACGCGTTTCCCGGTGCACGCACCGCGTAGAGAAACGGCAGGCTCGCCAGCCAGCCGTCGACCTCGGCCGCGGGCTCTTCCTGCAGCTGAGTGTGCAACCAGCGCAGATACGCTCGGTGCACCGCCCGCACCGGGTCGGCGCCCGGCGCCGAACGCAGCAGCGCTTCGGCGGTGAACAGCGTCATCTGGGTGTCATCGGTGATCTGCTGCGGCGCATCCTTGTCACGCGAAGGCAGGAAGCCCGTCACCCCGTCGGCGCCATATCGCCCGCGAATCTGGTCCAGCCGCAGGAATTCGATAGGCCACCCGAGCGCGTCACCGACCGCCCCACCCAGTAGTGACCCCCGGACTCGGTCGAAGACCGTCATGTAATCCACCACGAGACAACATCATCGACCATCCGGCACATGCTCGACAGGCGCAGCACGACATCGCGCATCGAGAACGGCCGGTGCGGGCTGCGAGAATGCGAGGGACCGAGAAGGAGACGCCATGGCCCGACCGCGGCGGCCGCTACTGACCCGCGACCGCATCATCGAGACCGCGCTCGCCCTCGTCGACGCCGAGGGCCTGGCCGCCGTCTCCACGCGGCGACTGGCCACCGAGCTGGGCGTGCAGGGACCGTCGCTGTACAACCACGTGCGCACCAAGGACGACCTCATCGATGCCGTGGTCGACGCCGTGCTGGGTGAGGTGGACATCTCGATGTTCGCCGAACTCTCGGCCGAGAATCCGGACTGGCGCTCATCGGTGCGTGATTGGGCACGCTCCTACCGGACCGCGATGGCCGCGCACCCGCACATCGTTCCCGCCCTGGCCGGCGGCCCCCGTCATCGACCCAACGCATTGCGCATGGCCGACGCGGTCTTCGGCGGCCTCGTCGCGGCGGGCTGGCCGCGCCGCGAAGCCACCACGGTCGGCACGACCATGCGATATTTCCTCACCGGAGCATCACTGGGATCGTTCGCCGCGGGCTTCCCCTCCGATGTCGCGGTGTACGCCGACGCGTATCCCCACCTGAACGAGGCGCACCTGCTGGCCGAGCGGCAGCAACGGATCGATCGGGATGCCTTCGAAGTCGGCCTGGAATCGCTGCTCGACGGGCTGGAGCGCCGGTACCGGCTCCTGGTCGGCGACGTGTGACTCGATCGCCACTCGCTCCTGAAACAGCCGGTCGGGCCAGCCGCCGACGCGTGCGCGACGGCTGGCCCCGCCGGGCTACCGGCCGAGCCGGTCGCCCGATCGGCCGGCGCCGTGTGCGGATCGAACGTCTCCGGCACCGGTCAGTCGGCACTGCCCGTCGTCACACGAACGCTGCAGCCGGCCCCGCGAGACGGTCTGCATCAGTCCGATCGCCCAGCACGTCGGGCACCCGCGCAGGGCGAGCAGGCCGGCGGGCGCGAGCAGCAAGCTGAACGCCCCGAATACCGGCATGAACGCGATCGCGCCGATCAGCGCGCCGAATCCCACGACGCCGCGTACCAGGTGCCGGGGCACCGAAGCGCTGGCGAAGCTCCGATCGTCGGTCACTGTGCGCTCCTTTCCGGAGTGGGGTGCGGTGTGTTCCGCAGTTCGTGCTGGACCGTCGCCCGTGCGCGGTGCAGCCGTGACTTCATCGCCGCGACGCTGAGGCCGAGCGTGCCCGCGACCATCCGGCCGCTGTAGCCCTGAACGTCGCGCATGATCAGCACCCGCCGCTGGTCGGCGGGCAGCGCGGCGATCACCGCCGCCACCCGGCCTGCTTCGAGCCGCTGCACGGCCTCGTCCTCGGCCGACGCGACGGCGGACTCCGGCTTCGGTTCGGGTCGCCGTGTCATCGTCCGCCACTGCCGCAGGCACTCGTTGCGGACGATGCGGAACATCCACGAGGCCAGCGCGCCGGAGGCTCGCAACGTCCCGATCTTGCGATAGAGCACGATCAGCGCTTCCTGTGCGGCGTCCTCCGCGTCTTCGGCGGAGGCGCACAGTGTGTGGGCGAACCGGCGCACATGCGGGTAGGAGCCCGATACCAGCGCGGTGATCGCCGCCGCGTCGCCTTCTCGGGCGGCGGTGACCAACTTCTCGTCAGGCCAGGTTCGGTCAGTCACGGGAGCGGCTCCAGCGGCGAAGCAGGGTCAAGCTACACCAGCCGACCAGCACGGCGGCGACGGCAATGGCGGCAATGATCACGACGACCTCCTCGAAGTTGTGCCGACCCGTTTGCCGGCACAACTATGAGAGGGCCGGATATCCCCGAAGGATTCACACCGATTGCCGGTACACCCGCGCCGTCACCCTCGAACGCTCACCGAGCCTGCCTTCTTCGCTCGGCGTGCCGCGGCGATCCGCCGCCCGATCACGCCTTGACCGGGCGCGAACAGGTACACGGCCGTGAAGACCAGCCCTTGGACGACGACGACCATGCCGCCCGGAGCCGTGTCGAGGTGATAGCTCAGGTACAGGCCCGTCACCGCGCAGGTCACCGAGACCGCGGGGGCGATGATCAGCATCCGGCCGAACCGGTCGGTGAGCAGGTAGGCCGTCGCACCCGGGATGATCAACATGGCCACCACGAGGACGACGCCGACCGCTTGCAGAGCGACCACGGCGGTGAGCGCCAGCAGGCCCAGCAGCGCCGTGCCGAGCAGCCGAGGACTGAGCCCGATCGCGTGCGCGTGAGTGGGGTCGAAGGCGTAGAGGGTGAAGTCGCGGCGTTTGAGAACGAGCGCGGCGAGGGTGATCGCGGCCAGGATCACGACCTGGACCAATTCGGAACGGCTGACACCGAGCAGGTTGCCGAACACGATGTGGTTGAGGTCGGTCTGGCTGGGCGTCACGGACACCAGCACCAGGCCGAACGCGAACAATGTCGTGAAGACGATGCCGATGGCGGCGTCCTCCTTGATCCGGCTGGTGTCGCGGACCAGGCCGATCAGCGCCACCGCCAGGAACCCGAACACGATGGCGCCCACCGCGAACGGCAGCCCGACGATGTAGGCCAGCACCACACCGGGCAGCACGGCGTGCGAGACGGCGTCCCCCATCAGCGACCACCCGATCAGCACCAGCCAGCACGACAGCACCGCGCACACCAGCGCCGCGGTCACGGTGGTGGCCAGCGCCCGCACCATGAACTCGTAACGCAGGGGGTCGACGAAGATTTCGGTCAAGCTCATACGCCTGTCTCACACTCGGCCGGGGTTCACACCCGGTTCATCACATCCAGGCCGAACGCCCTGGCCAGGTTCTCCGGCCGCAGGACCACGTCGGGTTCGCCGTGGGCCAGCACCGTGCGCATCAGCAACACCGCCTCGTCGGCCAGGCCGGGCAAGGCCTGCAGATCGTGCGTCGACACCAGGATCGTGGCGCCGTCGGCGGCGAGTTCACGCAGCAGCGCCGTGATCGTGGCCTCCGACCGTTTGTCGACGCCCGCGAACGGTTCGTCGAGCAGCAGGACGGTCGCGCCCTGTGCCAGTCCGCGCGCGAGGAAAGCGCGTTTCTTCTGGCCGCCGGACAACTGGCCGATCTGCCGGTCGGCCAGGTCGGTCAGTTCCACGCGTTCCAAGGCGTGCGCGACGGCGTCGCGATCGGCCTTGCGGGCACGGCGGGTGAAGCCGAGCCGGCCGTATCGGCCGGTCATCACCACGTCGCGCACCGAGAGCGGGAAGCTCCAATCGACGTCCTCGCTCTGCGGGACATAGCCGAGGATGCCCGCCCGGCGCGCCGCCACGGGTGCGCCGCCGTTGATCCGGACCGTGCCCCGGTCGGGCGCGACGAGGCCCATAATCGTCTTGAACAGCGTCGACTTACCGGAACCGTTCATCCCGATGAGACCGCAGACCCGGCCCGAGTGCACGGTCAGATCGACATCCTCGAGCGCGGGCGCCTCGCCGTAGTGGACGGTGACCCCCCGCACCTCGATCGCGGGCGCGTTCACGGCCTGCGACCCGTCAGCGCGGTGCCGATGGTCTGCGCGTCGTGCCGGAGCAGGGCCAGGTAGGTCGGTACCGGCCCGTCGGCTTCCGACAGCGAATCTACGTACAGCACGCCCCCGAACGCCGCGCCGGTGGCCTCGACCACCCGGCGCATCGGCGCGTCCGACACCGTGGACTCGCAGAACACCGCGGGCACCCGCTGTTGGCGGACGAAGTCGATGGCCGACGCGATCTGCTGGGGAGTGGCCTGCTGCTCGGCATTGACCGCCCAGATGTACTTCTCGGTGAGACCGGCGTCGCGTGCCAGGTAGGAGAAGGCGCCCTCGCAGGTCACCAAGGCTCGCTCGTTCGGCGGCAGCGCGTTCAACGTGCGGGTCAGTTCGTCCTGCACCTGGCGCAGTTCGGTCTTGTACCGCTCCCCGTTGGCACGGAAGTCGGCCGCGTGGCCGGGTGCGAGATCGCTGAACGCGCGCACCATGTTGTCGACGTAGATCTGCGCGTTCTGCGGCGACATCCACGCGTGCGGGTTCGGTTTGCCCTGGTAGGCGTCCTCGCGGATCGGCATCGGGGCCACGCCCTCGCTGACCACGACGTGTGGCACCCGCACGTCGGAGACGAACTGGGCGAACCACGCCTCCAGGTTCAAGCCGTTGTCCACGATCAGGTCGGCCTTGGACGCTTTCTTGATGTCGCCGGGCGTGGGCTCGTAGCCGTGGATCTCCGCACCCGCCTTGGTGATCGACTCCACGGTCAGATGCTCCCCGGCCACGTTCCTCGCGATGTCCGCCAGCACCGTGAACGTGGTGAGCACCACCGGCCGTTCGTTGGGTCCGGCCCCGCTGCCTGCGCAGGCGGTGAGCGTGAATGCCAACGCGGCCACGGCGATTGCCGCCGCCCATCGGCGCGGAGACAGGGCGAGCGAACGGTGGAGCCGAACCTTCATATACCGAGGTTAATGTTCGCCTACCCGAACTTTCAAGTTCGAGTCATTGAAGTGGGCTCCGCCCTTTACTTCCAGCCGCCGGAACGACCGTCCGCGCACTACGGCAGCAGCAGCGGCGGCGACTCCGGAAAGACGACCGGCAGGGCGGTCAGCGCCCGGTGAAACGGACCAGGGCGCCAAGCCAGCTCGTCGGCCGGTACCGCGAGGCGCAGCTCCGGCAGCGCGTCGAGCAGCTGGTCGATGGCGTCCTGGGCGATCAGGTAGGCCAGTGAATTCGCGGGGCACACGTGCGGCCCGCCGCCGAAGGCGAGATGGGCACGATTACCCGCGTACTGGTCGGTGCTGATCGCGGGATCGGTGTTGCACGCGGCGATGCTGATCACCACCGGCTGGTGGGCGGGCAACCAGACGTCGTCGATCAGGATCGGCTGCTTCGGGAAGCTGAAGCAGAAGTTCGCCATCGGCGGATCGTTGAACAGCACCTCGTCCAGCGCGTCCCGGGTCGACAGGCTGCCGCCCAGCACACTGCCGCCGAACCGCTCGTCGGTGAGAATCAGCAGCAGAGTGTTGACGATCAGATTCTGCTGCGGCTCGATGCCCGCGCCGTACAGCGTGCCGAGCTGATGCACCATCTCGGTGTCGCTCAGCCCGGCCGGGTGCGCGAGCATCCGACTCGCGATGTCGTCGCCGGGTTCGGCCCGTTTCAGCAGCGTCAGCTCCCCGAGCGAATCGATGAGCATCTTGTTCCCGCGTTCCGCCTCGACACCCTCGAAGATCGCGGCCATGCCGGTCGCGGCGCGCTGCGCGATCTCGGCCGGACAACCCAGCAAGGCGTTCAGCACCGCGAACGCGAGCGGAAAGGCGTACTGGCGCACCACATCCGCGGTTCCGTCCGCGCAGAACGAGTTGATCAGCGGTACCGCCAGCTGCGCGACGGTGTCGCGCAGGCCGTAGAGATCGACCTTCTCCAGACCCGCGACGTTGGCTTGTCGATAGCGGGCATGCTCGGCTCCGGCATTCCGCAACGCGTTCGGCCGCCACTGCATCATCGGCAGCACCGGGCAGTCGGCGGCGATGTTCTGCTGCCATGTGCGCGGGTCGGCCGGAAAGTGGTCGGGATCGTTCACGATCCGCACGGCGTTGTGGTAGCCGATCACCAGGGTGGCCGGTACGCCCGGCGCCAGCTCCACCGGCGCCAGCGATCCGTACCGGGCCCGCATCCGCCGATAGGCGCTGTGCGGATCCGCCGCGAATTCCGTTGAGTACAGCGGAATCCGCGGGCCGGCGGTGTCGATCGGCGAACCATGCGGTGCACGGCTGTGCGCGGAGGACGGGGACATCGTCATCGGAGGAGCTCCAGGCAGTCGGCAACAAGCTTCGTGAGCCTAGGCAGCTTGCCGGCCGCGCGTACCGGAAACGGCAGGAGATGCCCGGGAAACGGTGTTCGCTATAGAATTGCTGAAGATTCGACGCGTAGACCTGATCGAAGGTTGTCCGCACCCGCTGTGTCGAGGGTGCGCCCGATCGAGCGCGGGTCGCACGGCGGCCGTGCGCGGTACTGCAACACGACAGGACGGCACGCTATGACAGACGTCGACTTTTGCGTAATCGGCGGGGGATTCGCGGGATTGACGGCCGCGCTGCGGCTGAAACAAATGGGTCGATCCGTCGCACTGCTGGAAGCCAGGGACCGGCTCGGCGGGCGCACGTTCACCGAAGTGCGGGAGGACGGGTCGTGGATCGATCGGGGCGGCGCCTGGATCGGGCCGGGTCAGGACCGGATCCAGGCATTGATGACCGAATTCGGGGTACCGAGTTACAAGCAGTACACCGACGGCGAAGCAATGATGGTGGTCGACGGCAAACAACACCGCTACACGGGCACGATTCCCTGGACCATGAGCCCTTGGGCGGCGATGAACCTCGGTGCGGTGTTCCTGGAGCTGGGACATATGTGCAAGTCGGTTCCCCTGGAAGCGCCGTGGGCAGCGAAGAAGGCCGACAAGTGGGATCAGGTCAGTCTGGCGCACTGGCTGGAAAGCAATCTCCTCTCCAAGCCCGCTCACGATTTGCTCGAGACGGCCATAGCCGGCTGCTACACCTCCGCGGCTTCGGAAGTCTCGTTGCTTTTCGTGCTGTACCAGATGGCGTCGGGTGGCGGGCCGAGCTTCGTTCTGGGCGTCAAGGACGCAGCCCAGGATGCCCGGCCGGTCGGGGGAATGGGCGCGATCTACCGGCCGATGGCGGCCGAACTCGGGGATTCGATCCACCTCTCGCAGCCGGTCCGGTGCATCCATCAGGACGCCGACGGGGTGCGGGTTCGCGCGGAGGATCTGACGGTGCGCGCCCGGCGCGCGATAGTCGCGGTTCCGCTGGCGATCGCCGACAAGATCTCCTACAAGCCGATGTTGCCCGTCGATCGCTCGTTCCTGCACCAGCGGATGCCGAGCGGCTCGATCATCAAGACCTCCGTCGTCTACGACGAACCGTTCTGGCGCGCCGACGGGCTGTCGGGCCAGTCGGCCGCCCCTGGCTCACCGGCGACGATCACTATCGACGCGTGCACGGATACCGGGCGACCGGGCGTGCTGTGCGTGATCATCGAGGGCCCCATCGCGCGGCAGGTGGGCCGGCTCGACGACGCGGAGCGCCGAGGCGCTGTTCTCGGCGCGCTCGTCGAGCGATTCGGCCGGAAGGCAGGCTCCCCCGTCGACTACATCGAGCAGAACTGGAGCGCCGAGCGCTATTCCGGAGGGGGAATGCTCAGCCACGCGCCCACCGGGGTGCTCACCCAATTCGGCCATGCGCTGCGTGAGCCGTGCGGCCGCATCCATTGGGCGGGCACCGAGAGTTCCGCGGTCATGTGCGGCTGGATCGACGGGGCCATCCGCTCGGGCGAACGCGCGGCCAGCGAAGTGCTGGAGCACGAGACCGCCGTGGTGGGCTGAGCAGCCCACCGGCTCGATTGTCGGGTTCAAAGTCTGTCGATGCGATCGGTAGGTGCAGCGGATATGCGAACTGATGGAGACATGTGGGACATCGTCAGTAGCGTGGGACTGACCGCGCTCGGGGTCGCGACGTTCCGGGCGCTGGAAGCGACCTCTCCCGATCCTCTGATCCAAGACGACTACGCGCCGCTTTTCGTCGCGGCCTCGGGTCATTCCCATTTCATCGGGCTGCTGGCAGATCCTTCCCCGCTCGCCGACATACCGCTGGTCCCCGGATTCATGGGTGTGCGGACGAGATTCTTCGACGAGTTCTTCTCGGCGGCCGCGGCGGACGGAGTCCGGCAAGCCGTGATCGTGGCCGCGGGACTGGATGCGCGGGCGTATCGCCTCGACTGGCCCGCGGGTACCACGGTGTTCGAGATCGATCAGCCCAAAGTGCTGGAATTCAAGGAGAAGGTGCTCACCGAGAACGGTGCGCGACCGAAAGCCGATCGGCGCACGGTGGCCGTCGACCTGCGTGCGGACTGGCCCGCAGCCCTCCGCGGCGCGGGGTTCGACCCTGGCGAACCCACCGCATGGTCGGCCGAGGGGCTCCTGCCCTACCTTCCGGGTGCGGCGCAGGACAAGTTGTTCGAGCACATCGACGAATTGTCCGCACCGGGCAGCCGGCTCGCCGTGGAGAGCTTCGTGACCGGCGTCGACGTCAAACGCCTCACGAGCATCGAGTCGAAGTATTTCGGCAACTTCAGCCCGTTCGGCGATGTCGACCCGGCCGAGCTGTTCTACGACGACGAGCGGGCCGATCCAGCGCAGTGGCTGACCGAGCGCGGCTGGTCGGTGCGTGGCTTCAGTTCGAGCGAGCTGGCCGCATCCTACGGCCGATCCGTCCCGGAACTCCCGGAGGAACTCGACGAACTCTGGCGGCAACCCAGGCTGCTGACCGCGGCGCGCTGACCGGTGGGCCCTACATCTTCGCGTTGCGGGCCATGACGAAACTGTAGAGCCCGTAGGTGATGATGCCCAGCCCGGCGACGAGCAGCAGAGCCACGCCGAACGGTTGCGCGCCGAGCGTCTTCAAGGCGCCGTCGAGGCCGGCGGACTTGTTCGGATCGGATCGGGTCGCGGCGAGGATCACCAGTAACCCGACCGCGGCGACCGCCAGTCCTTTCGCGACATATCCCACGGTGCCCAGCCGCCGCACGGAGGCGCTCGGGGTCCCGTGCAGATCGTCGAGGAAGTTCTGGCTCGCTCCTTTGTACACGTGGTAGCCGCCGACAGCGATGATGATCAGTCCACCCACGACGAGCGCGATCGTTCCCGCCGTGTGCTGCATCAGGCGTGCGGTGAGCCCGACACTCTGGCTGCTACTCGACTGTCCGCTGCCCTGTGCGAAACGGAATGCGGTGAATGCCAACGCGAGATAGACCGCGAACAGCGAAAACGCTTTCACGCGGTCGAACGCTTCGGACTTCTTGCTGTCGGAATAGGGCTTGGACGAACTGCCCAGGATCGCCTCCACCAGCCGCCACAGCGCCAACAGCAGGAAGGCGACCACAGCCACCCAGAGCGTGACGGCACCGCCCGGTTTGTCGGCCAGTTCCGCCATGGCGCCGGACTGATCGGCGTTGCCGCCCCCGCCACCGAGTGCGAGGCGGATGGCGATGTAGCCGATCAGCAGATGCACGATGCCGGACATGACGAAGCCCGCGCGGGCGAATCGCTCGAAGACGCCGTTCTGGGCGATCCGCCCTGCGGTGTCGGAAAAATTCGTGTGAGCCATGCTGCTTCTCCATACAGATAACGCGGCGCGGGCCGCTCGCAGAACATCGACCGGATACCCACGGCTGCGCGAAAACCACGCTCGATCCCGGTATCGGGCTGATCGCTGATCGCAACTGCCGACGACCAGCGCTAGGTCGTCAGCCTGGCGTCACGGAAAGCGACGGCGGCAGGCCCCGGAGGCGAGCATCTCGGGTGTTCACTCGCGTATGGGGGCCGGGTGGTCGCGGGTAGCTGCCCAGGTGGCGAGGAGTTTGAGACCGTCGGCGGCGGGCGAGTCGGCGGGTGCGGTGTAGACGACGAGGGTGAGACCGGGGTGGGCGGGGAACTCCATGGCTTCGAACTCGAGGTCGAGCCGTCCGACGGCCGGGTGGGGAACCGGGCAAGGTGTTCGACCGGGAAATCGGGCTCGACGCCATCGCCGATGGTTACCGAGCCATGGACACCCGCGAAGCCCTCGAGGTTCTGGTCCGCCCCTGATCGGGGGCCGCAGCGGACCCGTGCCCTCAGCAGCCGGAACGGTCGGGGGCGGGCATTCGCGCCCGATTTCTGCGAGGGTGTCTATGTGGAGTTACTGAGCCGGAACCATGTGAGCGTGAGCGGCAAGACCGGTGCGCCGGTGGTGGTACTCGCCCACGGATTCGGATGCGACCAGCAGATGTGGCGGCTGGTGGTGCCGACCCTGGAGCGGGATTTCACCGTCGTGCTGTTCGATCACGTGGGCGCGGGCCGCTCGGATCTGTCGGCGTGGACCCCGCAGCGGTACTCCAGCATGGACGGCTACGTCGAGGACGTGCTGGCGGTTCTTCGCGAACTGGAGCTGGGCCCAGTCGTCTTCGTCGGACACTCGGTGAGCGCGACGATGGGAGTGCTCGCCGCCGCGCGCGAGCCCGCCGCGTTCGCCGGACTGGTGCTGCTGGCGCCCTCGCCGTGCTTCATCGACGATCCCTCCACCGGATACCGGGGCGGTTTCAGCGCCGCCGACATCGAGGAACTCCTCGAGGCACTCGATGCGAACTATCTGGGCTGGTCGGGTGCGATGGCGCCGGTCATCATGGGCAACCCGGACCGCCCGGAGCTGGCCGAGGAACTCACCAACAGTTTCTGCCGCACCGACCCGGAGATAGCGCGCGTCTTCGCCCGCGTCACGTTCCTCTCCGACAACCGGGCCGACCTCGGCGCGGTGGGCGTGCCCACGCTGGTTCTGCAATGCTCCGATGACGCTATCGCCCCACTCGAGGTCGGAGCCTTCGTCCACGAGCAGATCCCCGGCAGCAGACTGGTGACCCTCACGGCGACCGGCCACTGCCCCCAGCTCAGCGCTCCGGCGGAGACCGCCGCCGCCATCGCCGCCTTCGCCCGCGGGACCGGATGACGAGCGCAGCGGACGACCGCGACGCCGGCTGTGGCCTCGGAGCCGAGCCGGACGACCACGCGGCGTTCGCCGCACTCCTCGAAGACAGCGTCGAGGACCTGTACGAGCACGCACCCTGCGGATACCTCTCCACCTCGCTCGACGGCCGCATCGCCAAGGTGAATGCCACGCTGCTCGACTGGCTGGGTTACCGGCGCGAAGAACTGGTCGGCCGCAAACGATTCTCCGAGCTGCTCACCGTGGGTGGCCGGCTCTATCACGAGACCCACTTCGCTCCCCTGCTCCGCATGCAGGGCGAAGTCCGCGGCATCGCCTTGGAAATGAAGACCACCGACGGTCGCCGACTACCCGTGCTGGTGACCTCCCAGGTCAAAACCGGCAGCCAGGGACAGCCGCTACTGATCCGCACCACAGTCTTCGACGCCCGCGAACGCCGCGCCTACGAGACCGAACTGCTACGGGCACGGCGCGAAGCCGAGCAGGAACGCGAGCGCCTCCAACGCCTGAACGCGACTCTGCAGGCCACACTGCTACCACCCCAACTGCCCGAGGTCCCCGGCCTCGAGGTCGCCGCGCACTACCACATCGCCTCAGCCGACGAGGTCGGCGGCGACTTCTACGATCTGTTCCCCATCGACGGCGACACCTGGGGAATGTTCCTCGGCGACGTCTGCGGCAAAGGCGCCCCCGCCGCGGTACTCACTTCAGTGGCCCGCTACACACTGCGCACCGCCACCGCCTACACCCGCGATCCGGCCGCAGTACTCGACACGCTCAACACCACCCTCATCGAGCGGGACCACGACCACAACCGACGGTTCTGCACGATCATCTTCGGACTGATCACACCCACTCCCCACCGCGGAGGCTGCGACATCACCCTCGCCGGCGGCGGGCACCCCCCGGCACTGCTCTTACATCCCGACGGCAATGTGCAGGAGTTGCACACCCGGGGCGGTCAACTCATCGGGGCGATCCCGCACGCCCAGATCGTCACCAGAAGCGTCCGGCTCGAGGCCGGGGAAACACTGCTTCTCTACACCGACGGACTCACCGAAGCTCGCACCACCGCGAACGGTGGTCGCTACAGCGACCGAGCCCTCGTCGAATTCGTGCGCGCCCTCGCTCCGGTCACGGCCTCCCGCACCGTCGAAGCGCTCCGAGAACTGCTCGGCTCCTTCGGATCCGGGTTGGAAGACGACACGGCCGTTCTGGCCATCCACGCGCTGCCTCCACCCGACACTGCGCGCTGAGCGGCTGCGATTCGGCCTAACCGAGGCGTCCCTGCGGCCCGCAGTGCGCCGCCGACTCCCCCGCTCGCGGTGAGTTCCTTCCTATCGAGCATTTCGCGATCCTTACTTCGGCTCGCGGGGTAGCCCGCCTCATCGAGGAGACGAAATGCACCGCGCGCTTGTGACATTCGCGTCCGAGCCATGGCACAGGATGCGGCGAGCTACCGCACTACCTCGATGACCTGCTCGAGCAGCCCGGCTACACCAAGTGGGTCCGGCCGGGGCGGTGGACTCGGTCCACACACCTCTCTCAGGAGGGAGGTGGGCATAATATGAAACGCTCGCGCACCTGAAGGGCTGGTTGCCGCCTCTGCGTGCGCGAGAGTCCTTTACCCACACCCTAGGGGAACCATGATCAAGTCGTTGTCCATCGCCGCGGTGCTCTCTGCGGCCGCCGCCGCTCTACTCTTCCTTCCGGCCACACCCGCGCACGCTTCGTCCCCCAGCTGCGCCAAGGCTATCGAGCTGATCAACATCGCGATCGATACAAGCGGCGGCACTCTGGACCCAGCGACGGCGACAGCCCTGTCCGAGCGGCTGACCGGTCTGGCCGATTTCACCCAAGGAGCCGAAAGGGACGCCATCACGGCCTACGCCCAAGCGCTGATCGATGACAACGTCACAGAACTCGCCCCCTACACCGACGAACTGAATCGCGCCTGCGCCTGACCCGCGCACAACAGAAGAAGCCGCGCCCGCGTCTACTTCGAGGCGGCCGAGGAGCACCGCGTCCACGCGTTGTGGGCGGTGGGCCGGCGGTGGGACCGCGCCGTGGTGAAGCTCGCGGCCTGGAGTGGCACGTGACGACCGGGATCTACCTGAATGCGATCGACGCAGCGAAGCGCGACGCGCTGGATGCGATGGACCCCCCGTTCGGCTCAGCCGACGACACCGTGATCTGAACTGTCGTCAACCAAGCTTCCGAGAGGTACAACAACCACGAAGGGCAGGTCTCGAAAGTTTCCGGACCTGCCCTTTTGTTCGACTAGAGCTGAGGGGACTCGAACCCTTATCTGCTGCGTTTATGAACCTGAACTGCAGTTCGAGGACAACTTTCGACAATCGCTCGCGACCTGCGGTTTGCACCCAAGCGAACCCCGAACCGCCACTGTGCGGCCCGCCTTCCGAGAGGCTGCTCAGATCTGGGCAGCGTTCCTCGCCGAGTGGCGCGGCGACAGCAACGGATCTTTCACGCCGTCGCTCGATGCCGACCCGCCAGCCTCGCAGCCGGTCGAGCCGAACGGCGGCGCCTATGGAAAGAGGTTACGAGGGTTTGGTGCCAGCCGGTAGGGTCACGTCAACGACATCTGTGTGAGGCCCCGCAACTGTTACATTATATGTGAAAGTGAAAATGGTAGACCGTTGAGCTGCTATTTTCGCCCGCAGCACTAACATCGACGGAGTTCCGGCGATCATGGCAATTGATTGCGTTTCCAGCGCCACGGACGCTGAATTCAGCGCCGTGGTCGAGGGGTCATCGTCAGCGTCCGCAGTGCATGAGTAGCCTGACGGCGCTGCCGACACGGCGAACGCGAATTTCTCACTCCCGACATATCTCCGCACATTCCGGCTGCCGTCCAGAGGAAGAAATGTCTTGATGTCATCAAAATCAGGGTCGTCCTCGTCGCCGACTGCAAAATCCACCCGAAACCAGCCGGCGTAAATATCTACCACCGCATTATCTACTACCGAATTATCGGGCATGATCGCAGGTGCGCGAAAAGTGACGTGCCTCGGGCTTACCATTCTATCGATTGAAACGGGTATCATGGCTTTCCCCTCTCGTGGCTCGGTCTTGCTCGCGATCGGCTGCATACGAATAGATTGGCGGCTTCCCCATCAGTTCCGGCCCTGCCGGTATCTGGTTCTCTGGAAACCATCACGCGGTTCAAAAGACTGCGGCGGATACGTACCCGATTTCCAGTGACGTAATCCGCCAACCTGCGGCCCATACGCGCTGGTCACGTCACGACGGCGATCCGCCCCATCAGCAAGTCCACCTGACCGACCCCGAATGCGCCCCAACTCGGCACTTAGGTTCACACGCTCGTCGCAACGCTCTCGTTCTGAGAAATTGCGGCGGCCGTGTCGTTTTCGGCGGATGTGGCCCGGTTCGGTGACGCGCGCGATGCTCGCTGCCAGTTCACGCGGCACGGCTGTTCAGCCAGGTGCGGTAGCGGCGTAGTGCGCGCCGCTGGAGCAAGGTCTCCTTGAGGAGAGCGACCTTGGGGTTGATTCCGGGGCGCGTGCGCCGGTCGGCGCCGAGGCGGCGAAGCTGTTGCCGCACACGGGCCATGCTCGCGGCCGACGCGACGGCCTTGTCTTCGATTTGCACGGGTGCCAGCTCGACCTTGGCGCCGGTGTCCTGGCGCCACCGGTTCGGCAGGTCGGGATCGACGGCCAGCGCGCTGCCCATGCCGACGAGATCGATGCCGCCGGCCAGGATCTCCTCGGCCACCGGTAGCCGGACTACACCCCCGGTCAGCATCAGCGGCAGCGGACTGGTCGTCGCCAGCTCTTCGGCGAGGGAGAGGAAGTACGCCTCACGAGATCGGGTCCGCTGGTCACTGGCCTGCCCGGTCATGGCGGGCGCCTCGTAGCTGCCCCCGGAGAGTTCGACGACGTCGACGCCGAGCGGGGCCAGCATCGCGATCACGGTCGCGGCGTCGTCGGCATCGAAGCCGCCGCGCTGGAAGTCGGCCGAGTTGAGCTTGACCGCAACGGCGAACGCCGGAGCGACCGCCGCCCGCACCGCACGAACGATGTCGAGCAGCAGCCGGGCCCTGTTCTCCAGGCTGCCGCCCCACTGATCGGTGCGCCGATTGGCCAGCGGCGAGAGGAACTGCGACAACAGGTAGCCGTGCGCGGCGTGGATCTCGACGCCGTCGAACCCGGCCGCCGCGGCTCGGCGAGCCGTCTCGGCGAAGCGCGCCACGGTCTCCTCGATCTGCTGCGCGCTCATCTCGACCGGATCTGCGAACCGCTTGCTGTTCTTACCGACATCGACACGGATCGCCGATGGTGCCCAGGCGACGCCGGGCATTTCCGCGCGCACCTGCCTGCCCGGATGGTTGATCTGCATCCACACCCGCGCGCCACCGCTCTTCGCGGCAACAGCCCACTGACGGAACGGTTCCAGCGGCGAGTCCGCGTCGAGGACGACGCCGCCCGGCCCGGTGAGCGCCTCGGCGTGGACCATGACGTTGCCGGTGATGATCAGGCCGGCTCCGCCTCCGCTCCAGCGCCGATAGAGCCGGAACAGGGACTCGTCGGGGAGTTGACCGGATGCGGCCATGTTCTCCTCCATGGCGGCCTTCGCCAAACGGTTCGGGATCATCGAGCCATTCGGGAGCGTGAACGGCGCGAAGACCGGCGAACTCTGCGCCGAACCGTCGACCCTGGTGGGGCTGGGGGCTGTCGATGGCATCGCTGCTCCTACCTGCGGTATGTTTACATTGCTAACATGAGCCTAGGAGGGGATGTAAGCAGTGTCAACTTCACCGAAGAGTGGTTACCATCACGGCGACCTACGGGCCTCGCTCCTGACCGCCGCGATGCGCATGCTCGAAGCCGGCGAGACCTTCTCGCTGCGCGCCGTCGCGCGCGAGGCGGGCGTCTCGCCGACCGCGCCCTACCGACACTTCGCCGACCGCGACGCGCTGGAGTCGGCACTGGCCGCGCAGGGCTTGCGCGACTTGAAGGCGGACCTGATCGACGGGCGCGAGCTGCCCACGGCCCCGATGGAGCTCGGCGAGTTCGCGGTCACCTATGTCGAGTTCGCCCTGCGCCGACCGGCGTTGTTCCGCCTGATGTTCGGAAACCCCTGCGACAAAGAAGACGACGACCGAGTTCGGGCAGCGGAGGAGATCCACGAACTGCTGCGATTCGCGATGACACAGGTCTTCCCGAATGGTGACCACGAAGCGCTGGCCTCGGCGGGATGGGGCCTGGCCCACGGGCTGGCCTGCCTGCACCTGGACGGCAAGCTGCGGACGGAGTCCAGTCGCGAGGTGGCCGAGCGCGTGCGCGCCGCTTTCGCCGCGATCCTCACCACGCACGCGCCATAGGCGGCTCCTCACCCAGCTTCAGCACATGTTGACAGCGCTTACATACGCCTTTAGAGTCGGCGATGTTAGCAATGTCAACATTGAGGAGATGGTTATGACGCCGACTACGCCACGAGCGGTCACCGTCGATCTGGGCGGCCACTCGGTCGAGGTCCCGAAGGGTGGCCTGTACGACCGCTACCGGATGGCTACCGATCTGGACGTCGTCGCGGCCGACCCGCGGGTGAGCAGCGTGGACTTCTTCCGGCGGCTGCCGAAGGCTAGGGTCGACTCGCCGATCGGCCCGACCTGGTCACCGAACTTCTACTACCGCATTTCCACGGCACGCCTGACGATGATCGCGCCGTCGCGGGCGATCCGATCCCGGCTTCCGCGCCAGTTGGCTCCACTGGAGCTCGCGCCCGGCGTCGGTCTCGTCTCGGTGATGTTCTTCCGCTACGACGTCTGCGACATCGACTTCTACACCGAGGCGGCGGTCGGTATCGCCGTCAAGCCCGCGCGCCACGGCGGAATGGGTTTGCTCGACCTGCTCTCCGGCCTGAAGAACGACCACCTGCACTCCTATGTCCTCTCGCTTCCCGTCAACAGCGACATCGCCCAGGTGCGCGGCCACGACGGTTACGGCTTCCCGAAGTGGGTCACCGACATCGACGTCGACATCGACGCGGACCGCGCCACGGCGCGTGTCGCGAACGGCGACGGTGGCACGGACGTGACCTTCTCCGCGCGCACTCCTGCCCAGACAGCGCATGCCTCGGGCGAACGGGTCTCGAGCCTGACCTCGTACACCACGATCGGCGGGGCGTGGCATTCGACGCTGAGCCAAACCAACGTCCTCTCAGCCGGTACCGCGCGGCTGCCCCGAGCTATCGACCTGCGGCTCGGCACCGGCCGTGTCTCCGACGACATCCTTTCCCTGAAGCCGATCAGGACCATCCGGTTCGACGTCGTGACCGAGGGGCAGAACGCCCTGCACATGCCGGTCCCCACGTCCGTCCGGAATCTCTGAGGAGCACTGCGATGACCATCGATCACACCGCGATTCGCGGTCCCGGCCTTCCCGTCAGCCTCACCTCCTCGCTGATCCGACAGCTGACCTCGCTGGTCGCGGCGGCCCCGAATGCCGCACACACGACCACGACGGCCCCGTACACCGGTCGGCCGCTCGCCGAGCTCCCCGTCTCGACGCCCGCGGACGTCGATGACGCATTCATGCGCGCCCGGCTCGCCCAGGCCGGCTGGGCGTCGGTCCCGGTCCGCGAGCGCAAGCGAATCCTGTTGCGCTTCCACGACCTCGTGCTCGAGCGCCAGGACGAGGCGCTCGACCTGATGCAGGCCGAGAGCGGCAAGACTCGTCGCGACGCTTTCCTCGAGGTCACCGACATCGCCATCACCGCCCGCTACTACGCGCGCACCGCCGCCGGTCTGCTCGCTCCGAAGCGTCGACGCGGCGCCATCCCGGTGCTGACCCACACCACCGAGCTGCGCCACCCGAAGGGCGTCGTCACGGTGATCTCGCCGTGGAACTACCCGCTCAGCATGGCGGCCGGCGACGCGATCCCGGCCCTGATGGCGGGCAACGCGGTGGTTCAGAAACCCGACACCCAGACCGCCCTGACCGCGCTGTGGGCCCTGGACCTGATGCGTGAAGCAGGGCTACCAGCGGACGTGTGGCAGATGGTGATCGGCCGCGGCAGCTCGATCGGTGACGCGCTCATGGCGGGCGCCGACTACATGATGTTCACCGGGTCCACCGCCAGCGGACGCCGGATCGCCCGCGATGCCGGCGAGCGACTGATCGGGGCCTCCCTGGAGCTCGGCGGGAAGAACGCCATGGTCGTCCTCGCGGACGCCGATATCGACCGGGCGGCCGACGGAGCGGTCGCCGCGTGCTTCCCGTCGGCGGGTCAGTTGTGCGTGTCGATCGAACGGCTGTACGTCGCCGAGGAGATCCGCGACGAGTTCGTCGCGGCTTTCGTCGAGCGCACGCGCAAGTTGCGCTTGGGCGCCGCGTACGACTTCTCCGTCGACATGGGTTCGCTGACCAACCCCGCGCAGCTCGAGACGGTCACCGCGCACGTGGCCGATGCCGTCGCCAAGGGTGCGACCATCCTCGCGGGCGGCCATGCGCGTCCGGATCTGGGGCCTTTGTTCCACGAGCCGACGATCCTGGCCGACGTCACCCCCGAGATGACGCTGTTCGCCCACGAGACGTTCGGTCCGGTGGTGTCGATCTACCCCTACCGCGACGTGCAGGAGGCGATCGCGATGGCGAACGCCACCCCGTACGGGCTCAACGCCAGCGTCTGGTCCCGCAACGGTGCCCGGGGCCGGGCAGTCGCGGCGCGGCTGCACGCCGGAACCGTCAACGTCAACGAGGCCTTCGCCGCCGCGTGGGGCAGCATCGACGCGCCGATGGGTGGCATGGGCGACTCCGGTCTCGGCCGCCGCCACGGCGCCGACGGGCTGCTGAAGTACACCGAGCCCCAGACCGTCGCGCACCAGCGCCTGCAAGGCTTCAGCCCACCGCGCGGTGTCGGCCATGACCGGTGGTCCCGAATCCTCACCCTCGCACTCGAGACATTGCGACGAGTGGGTACACACTGAGTCGACCGAGTGCGCACCAGCGATGAAACCACGTGAAGAAGTAGAACCAACGACGCACGGAGGAAGATCACGTATGACCAAGCGCATCTTGAACGTCGTCACCAACGTCGGCCACTACGACGACCCGTCTCACCCGACCGGATTGTGGTTGTCCGAGCTCACCCACGCCTGGCAGGTTTTCGAAGAGCACGGATTCGAGCAGACCCTCGTCAGCCCGGCGGGCGGCCCCTGCCCCCTGGAACCGCGCTCGCTGAAATTCCCCAGCTACGGCAAGACCGCCAAGGCATGGCGGGGCGACCCGGCACGCATGGCGCTGCTGGAGAACACCGCCGCACCCGAGGAAATAGACTCGGCCGACTACGACGCCGTCTACTTCACCGGCGGGCATGCGGTGATGTACGACTTCCCCGACAGCGCGGGCCTGCAGCGCATCACCCGGGAGATCTATGAACGTGGCGGCATTGTCGCCTCGGTCTGCCACGGTTACTGCGGACTGCTCAACACCAAGCTCTCCGACGGCACGTACCTCGTCGCCGGGCGCAAGCTCACCGGGTTCGCTTGGCAGGAGGAAGTCCTCGCCCGGGTCGACAAGCTCGTGCCCTACAACGTGGAGGACGAAATAAAGAAGCGCGGCGCCCGCTACGAGAAGGCCAAGCTGCCGTTCGTCTCCTACGCCGTGGTGGACGGGAACCTCGTGACCGGGCAGAACCCCGGCTCGGCCAAGGAGACGGCGAAGAAGGTCGCCGACCTCCTGTGATTCGTCCGCACGATTTTTCGAGAACTCGGCCACCGACTCCCACCCCGGCAACTCCCGCTCAGGAGCATGCCCGAGCCTGCGGCCGACCCATACAGCGAAACAGCGTGAGGCCAAGGCGGTTTCGCCGGTCTGGCGTGGTGCAGCGCTTCGGCCCGCGGGTAGTCGCCGGGGGGCGTATGCCAGCTTGCCAGTGAAGGCCGGGAACAGCGGACCTGGCTCTTGGAACAGCGGCAGGATATTGAGCGAGCAGGTTGATCCGGGCCGATCGAACTCGCTGCAGCCCTCGGCCTGCAAGGCGGCGTGGAAGCGCTCGACCGGCACGTCATCGAAGAATTCACCGTGGTAGAGAATCGTGAGTCCGTACCAGGCTGGTCGCGTGTGCGGTTCGTGAGGCAGGTCAACCTGTCACCTGGTCGTGCAGCAGTCCCTCCATCCATAGATCCCTGGGGATGGACCTGCGGCAGATCGGTGCCCGCCGAGCCCGGCCGCTCGGCGGTATCGACTTGGCGGATCTGTATCTTGACCGACTCGGGTCGGCGCTACCTAGCCGATAGTGAGGCGGAGCCGGTGATCAAGCATGGGAGGATATGGGTGGGGTAGGAAGGGTTGCCGCAGTTCAGGTCTACCGGATGGCTCGTTGAGGGTTCTTGTGCTGGGGTGAGCGGGATCTCCGCTGAGGCAACGGTGCTCTCGCAGATTATTGCTGCCCCCAGGGCAGATGCGACTACGAGGCCTCGCAAAGTGAATCTGGGTGTGAACATGTCGAGCTCCTGGTGATTGATTGTTTACGTCCCGCTCGAGGGTAGATACGGCAGCGGTGAGTGGCATAGCCCCAATTCCTATGCCACTTAGACCTGCGTGTTTCTCACAGCGAGATGAACGCGGGTATATCGAAAGCTCGGACGTCCGCTCGAATTCCTCGAGGCAGTAACTACGACTATGGTGCTAGCACATAAACTCGAGAAGTCTTTGCCATTCCTGCCATGTCCGGTTGAGTCGCGCGCATCGGAACGCAGGGGATGAGGAAAAATGAGCGATCACCACTCTGCTGGAACTCCGCAGCCAGTTCGCCCATCCGCAGTTCGATCGCTTTTCCCGCCACGACCACGCTTCGTTGCCCCCATCTACTAGCCGCCAGAGGGGGCGGGGATCGGGCAGGCACAGCACAATCCGGTTTCCATGACTTGTCATGCGAGCTTGCGGACACGCCGTGGACGGCTGATCATTGGCTCCTGGATCGAACTGGCTGAGGAGGGGGACACGTGAAGGATGGACGACCGTTCAGCGAGCCGGCCCTGGTCACCATGCACCTGAACGGCGGGTTCACCAAGGTTGTTCTCGAGCGGACATTCGGCGATGCTATCTATAGGGACATCCCCACCGAAAGCATTCCCGTTCACCTTCGAGCCATCGGAAGTCGGATACTCCTCGTCGGTCGATTCCAAGCGCCTGAGGCCAACGATTCGGCCGAAGACATCAGGCGAGCCCTCCGGCATCCAGAAGTCCTCGAAGTCGCGCCGGTCATGATGTTCCGCACACCCTCTAACTCGTTACCAGAAGGTCGGGTCAGAGATGCCACTGGTGCGCGTGGCGATGCCGGCGTATTCACCCGCCCGGCCCAGCGTTCCGCGGCTTCGAAGTCATCGAACGTTTCCGCGGCGCGGTGACGCACGCGGTCGCTGTCGTAGAACTGGAACTGGACCTGCCAGGCGATGGATCTATCGGAGCGGCGCCGGGGGCGTGGGGTGAAGCATGGGAAGGTGAGTCGCTGCTGCTCCCATTGCCCCATGTTCGTCAAGTGCAGTCCACCTCACTAGTGTTAGCGAGTGGTGGACGCGGAAGGGCAGCCCCCATACATCTGGCTGGCCGTTCACGCATGGTACGAAGGCACCCTCAACACTCTCGCCAACCCGCCCGGATCTCACGAGTAGGCGGCAGAACCTACACAGGCTGATGCCCACAGCCGAAACGAAATACCAAACCATGGGGTTTTCGTGGGGTTGGGCCAAATGAAACAGGTCAGGACCGGTGCAATACCGGTCCTGACCTGCGTTTTCTGTGGAGCTAAGGGGACTCGAACCCCTGACCCCCACACTGCCAGTGTGGTGCGCTACCAGCTGCGCCATAGCCCCTGGTCGGTTGCGCTCCGGACTTCCCCGTCGCGCCTGAATGAAGTTACACCAACGGTGTGTCGGCAACCAAATCGCCTCGATTCGGGGGTGACAGGCGAGGGTTGATGCGGTTAGTATCGAACATGTGTTCGAAGGCGGTTCGATTGTGAGGACGCTGGCGGTAGCCGGTTGGATGCTCGGAACGGGCAGAGCAGATGGGGTTGCTGGTTTGTCCGTTCAGAGTGTCCGGCGGGTGGGCGTGGGGCGTGCGTCGGCGCGGGTGCCGAGTGCGGCTGGGCTGGTCGGCAGTACGTCCGACCGGCCGGACCGACGGCGGAATCCTCAGATGCCGAAGGGGTTTCGCGGCAGGGAGCGGTGAGACATCTCGAGGCGCGGTCTAGGGACAGGGGGCCGGATCGCGTTGTCGAGTGCGCGGGCCGGGCGGCGGCAGGTGGAGCCGTTGCCCGGCCCCAGGCCAACCGAAAAACTCGGCGGGCGGCGATCTCGGGGGCTGGGGATGTCGGATCGCACCGTCGAGTGGGCCGGGGCGTCGATCTGGTGGAGTCGGCGTACCCGGCCCTTCCGTTCGCTGGGGCGGCTGGGCGGCAGGGAGCCGAATCACATCGCGGGGGCTGAATCGAGCAGCATCTCCGCACTCGGCTGTGGGGGCACTGATCAATCGGTGAGCGAGACCACCCAGTTCTCGTCATTGGTGTCGACTCTGGTCGTGCCGTCGAAGACGGCCGGGGTGGCCGCGGAGCCGCCCAGCGCCGCGCCGAGCGCCGCTGTCTGCGCCATGGCGGTGGTGCGGGCGAAGTCGATCTTGGCGCCGTTCGCGATGCATTGCCGCACGGATTCGGCGGCTCCGACGTCCCCGGCGATCGCGGCGAGCTCCTCGTTGCTCAGGTCGGCACCACCTTCGCCGGGACGCTTGGTGGTGAAGAGTTCGGTGTGGAACTTGGAGTAGACCGGGCCCGAACCCGCCTCGGCCACACACTGGTTCGCCGCGACGGCGCGGGTCGAGTAGTCCTTGCTCCGCGAACGGCCGTCCAGGAAATTCACCAGGCGATAGCGCACCGCCAACGTGCCCGCATCGATCTTCTGCGCGATCTCCTGGCCGTAGATGCGCTCCAGGCTGCCGCAGCCGGGGCACAGCGGGTCCTCGAAGATGTCGATGGTCTTCTTCGCGTCCGGGCGGCCGAGCAGAATCGAGCCGTTCTGTTCGAGCACCGAGTGCACCGCCGGGTCGCGCACCGAACCGTAGCCGTCATTGCGGACGGCCGCTTCGTCTCGACCCCATCGGATCGCCGCGATGACGATCAGCACGATCAGCGCGAGAGCGACCGCACCCAGCGCATAGGTGGTCGCACTGGACATCGGCCGCGGTGTGTACTTCGAACGCGATTCGCTCACATCGACACTTTGCCGCAACCAGCCACCCGGCCCGCCGCCGGGCCACGCATCCGCGATCCGGCGGCCGTCCCGGTTCTCCGACAGGACGCCATATCAGCCACCGAAGCCGGGCTCGTTCGGACGGCTTACGGAGTCTGCGAGCAGTAGGGCAGAAGCACGGAGGGCACTTCACTCGCCACCGGATCGATGACGCCGACCGAACGAGACCGCCCCTGGCGCCCACCACGGGTGATTCAGCGCGTGCGGTGGCTACATCCCTCTGGTCGCGCGAACGCGACCGCCCCCGACACCCACCACGGGTGATTCAGCGCGTGCGGTGGCTACATCCCTCTGGTCGCGCGAACGCGACCGCCCCCGACACCCATCGCGGTCGATTCAGCGCGTACGGCGGCTACGTCGCTCCGGTCCACGAACGCGACCGCCCCCAACACCCATCACGGTCGATTCAGCGCGTACGGCGGCTACGTCCCTCTGGTCGCGCGAACGCGACCGCCTCCGACACCCATCACGGTCGATTCAGCGCGTACGGCGGCTACGTCGCTCCGGTCCACGAACGCGACCGCCCCCAACACCCATCGCCGCCGATTCAGCGCGTACGGCGGCTACGTCGCTCCGGACGCCTGGGTTTGCGGCGGGACATCGGCCGCCCGGCGGGGCTGGAGGATCCCTCTTCGTCCGAGTCGACGACTGCGGCGGTGCCCGGCACGGGCTTGATCTGCCTGGAATCGGCAGCCGTACCGCAGCGATCACCTGCCACAGGCGAGGGACGGCCCGTCAGCCCGTCGGACGCTCCCACTGCTCCGACGGCACCACCCGCCACCGATTCCTGCTGATCAGTCACCGCACGCGAACCCTCCGTGCCCCCGTGACGATCACCCGCCACCGCACCGGATTCGGCCACAACCGGCACCGGACTGTCGGCCACAGGCGCGGCGGACACCTCGCTCACCGCACGGTCGATCCGAGCCGGTACCCGCTCGGTGTCGTCCGCACCGGCGAAACGTTCGGATGGAGCCTCCGCATGTACGGGAACCCGCCGCAGCGGTTCGGGAACGACGGCCCAGACGATCGCCGCGACAGCGAGCAAGGCGCCGGTCACGCCGAGCGCGAGCCCGTAGGACACCTGCTGGGCCAGGGCGCCCACGGCGACCGGCCCGATGACGGTGCCGAGGTCGGCGGCCATCTGGAAACCTGCCAGAACCGGCCCGCCGCGCGCCCGCGGCCCGATGATGTCGGCGACGGCGGCCTGCTGGGTGGGCGTGAACATGCCGGAGCCGAGCCCGGCTACGAACGAGGTGGCGAGCAGCCAGGGCAGGTCGGTCGCCAGGCCGAGCCCCGCGGTTCCCGCCGCACACACCAGTGATCCGACGATCACGAACGGTTTCCGCCCCCACCGGTCGGACAAGCGGCCCGCGGCGAACAGCACCGCGACGTTGCCCGCGGCGAACACCGTCAGCGCGACACCCGCCATGCCCGGCGATTGGTGCAGCACCTCGACGACGAGCAGCGGCACCAGCGCCATCCGGACACCGAACACGGCCGCGCCGTTGGCGAAGTTCGACAGCAGCACCGCCCGGTACTCCGGCCGCGCCCAGCCCTCCCGGAACGACATCATGCGCACACCGCCGACCGGTTCCGGCGCGGCCAGTTCCGAATTCCGCAGACTCAGGTACACCACGACGCTGACGACGAGCAATGCGATCGCGTAGATCACGAACGGCCAGCGCAGCCCGAGCCCGGACAGCCCGCCGCCCACCAGCGGCCCGCTCACCGAGCCGACCAGGAAGCTGGTCGACCACAACCCGGAGACCCGGCCGCGCTGTTCGGGCGGCGACATCCGGATGACCAGCGCCAGAGACGACACGGTGAACATGGTGGATCCGATGCCGCCGAGCGAGCGCAACACCATGAGCTGCCAATAGCTCTGGGCCAGCGCGCTGGCGCCGGTGGACAGCGCGACGATCAGCAGCCCGCCGAGATAGACCGAGCGCTCCCCCAGTCGCTGCACCAGCCGGCCGCTCACCGGCGCGAACAGCAAACGCATCAGGGCGAACGCGGAGACGATCGCCGAGGCGGCCGCCACGCCGACGCCGAAGCCGCGCGCGAACTGCGGCAGCACCGGGGCGACCAAGCCGAATCCGATGGCGATGACGAACGCGCCCCCGACCAGCACCCAGATCTCGGTGGGCAGGGGCTTGGATCTACCGGTCACCGGACAGCGCCTGTCCCACCAATTCCTCCGCGGCCGCCTGCACCTCGACGAGGTGCTCGGCGCCGTGGAACGACTCCGCGTAGATCTTGTACTTGTCCTCGGTGCCGGAGGGGCGGGCGGCGAACCACGCGTTCTCCGTGGTCACCTTGAGGCCGCCCAGCGGCGCCCCGTTGCCGCGCGCCCTGGTGAGCACGGCGGTGACCGGCTCTCCGGCGACCTCCTTCGTGGTGATCATGTCCGGTGTCAACTTCGCGAGCAGCTCTTTCTGTTCCCCGGTGGCGGCCGCGTCGATCCGCGCGTAGGCGGGGCTGCCGTAGCGGCGTTCGAGTTCGACGTAGCGCGCCGACGGGCTCTGCCCGGTGACCGCGGCGATCTCGGCGGCGAGCAGCGCGAGCAGGATGCCGTCCTTGTCGGTGGTCCAGACGGTGCCGTCCATCCGCAGGAACGACGCTCCCGCGCTCTCCTCGCCGCCGAATGCCAGGCTGCCGCTGAACAATCCGGGCACGAAGAACTTGAAGCCGACGGGCACCTCGTGCACGTCGCGGCCGAGCACGGAGACCACCCGGTCGATCATGGACGAGGTCACCGCGGTCTTGCCGATCTTGGTCAGCGCGTCCCACCCCATCCGGTTGGCGACCAGGTATTCGATGGCCACCGCCAGGAAGTGATTCGGATTCATCAGCCCGCCGTCGGGCGTGACGATGCCGTGCCGGTCGGCGTCGGCGTCGTTGCCGGTGGAGATGTCGTAGTCGTCCTTGATCGCGATCAGTGATGCCATCGCATAGCGGGAGGACGGGTCCATCCGGATCTTGCCGTCGCTGTCGAGTGTCATGAACCGCCAGGTGGGATCCACGAACGGATTGACCACTTCGAGCTCGAGATCGTAGCGCTGGCCGATCTCCTCCCAGTAGTCGACGCTGGCGCCGCCCATCGGATCGGCGCCGAGCCGGATGCCCGCGCCGCGGATGGCGTCCAGGTTCAGCACGTTGGGCAGGTCGTCGATGTAGTGGTCGAGGTAGTCGTAGCGTTCCACGCCGCTGGCCAGCGCGCGCTGCAGCCTGGTGCGCTTGACCTCGGTGAGCCCGTCGCGCAGCAGTTCGTTCGCACGGGCGGCGATAGCGTCGGTGGCCGTGTTGTCGGCCGGGCCGCCGTGCGGCGGGTTGTATTTGAAGCCGCCGTCGCGGGGCGGATTGTGCGACGGGGTGACCACGATGCCGTCGGCCTGGTGCTTGGTGCCGCCCCGATTGTGGCGCAGCACAGCGTGACTCAGCGCGGGCGTGGGGGTGTAGCGGTCGCGGGCGTCGATCACCGCGGTCACGTCGTTGGCGGCGAGCACCTCGAGCGCGGTGGTCCAAGCCGGCTCGGACAGGGCATGGGTGTCCCTGGCCAGGTAGACCGGACCGGTGATGCCCCGGGTCGCGCGGTATTCCACGATCGCCTGGGTGATCGCGAGGATGTGCGCCTCGTTGAAGGCGCCGTCCAGGCTGGAGCCGCGATGTCCCGACGTTCCGAACGCCACCCGCTGAGCCGGTTCCCGCGCATCCGGAACGCGGCTGTAGTACGCCGTCACCAGGTGCGCGATGTCTTCCAGGTCGGTGGGACGTGCGGGACGCCCGGCTCGATCGTGGGCCATGCTCGGGTCTCCCTTCCGTATCGGCTGCGCCCGGCTCGTCATCAGGATCATGTCCCCGACCACCCGGTCACCGCCGACCCCACGGCCACGTCGTTCACGTCGGCCACCCGCCGGAACCTCTCGTTGCCGCACATGCTGAACGTGGTCGGCACGGTGCGGAAGCCTGCTCCCGCGGCGGCGAGCGGCCGATCGCCCGCCGACGCGCCGCTCAGATCGCCGAGCCGCGCCGAACCGACAATGGTAACGGCCGCCGTGCGCGGTGGCATCGGCGAGGCGAAATCGCCTGGCGCCGCTCGCCCTACGGGGGATCCGGCGCCGGCGTCGCGCCGGACACGCGGTCTTCTCATCGCTCACCTTCCTGCCACTGGTCCACCTGCGCCAACGTGACGTTGACCGAGGTGAACAGTTCGGCATTCCGCTCGACGAAGGCGCGCAGGCGTTCCGGCTCGTCGACCAGCACCAGCATCAGCGGAAGATGGACGGCGACATCCAGTAGTCGGGTGGTGTGGACCTGCGCGGACGCGCCGTAACCCTCGATGCCGCGCCACACGCTGGCGCCGGCCAGCCCGGTGTCCCTGGCCCTGCGCACGACCTCGTGATAGAGGGGCGTGTGCCGCCACTTGTCGTCCTCGTCGAGCAGCACGGTGAGCCGTGCGGCGGGCCGCCATCGGCCCGCCGTGGCAGCACCCGCTTGCGAACCACTCATCGCCTGACCCCCTTCCGTCGTGCCGTTCCCGTCGATCGCCGAGCCGAACCAGGTGTCCACCGTGCCATGCCCGCGCCGGGCCCCGACGTCCCGGCCACGCCACCGCCACTCCCCGAGGCGGACGAGCGCGGGGAGCGCCGCGCCCGGTCCGAGGAGTCTACGAACCTCGCGGGTGGGGTGGAGAGGGTGGTGCGACCGCCGGGTACGCCGAGCCGAGAAGGGTATGCAGCAGTCCCTTGGCTACCCATACCGCGGCGGCCGGAATCATCGAGATTCCGATTGCAAAGCATCCCATGACTTTTACCGCGTCGGTCGGACAGGGGACCGTGCACGTCTGCACGAGACCGGATCGAGCGCGATGCCGACAGCGTTCAGCACAGCCCGCCACATCCGACTTCGTCGTATCTTGCACCAAAAATGGTGATCGGGGAGCGCTTTGCGGTGCGCGGTTGACCCGACCGCAGGTCACGCCCGATGCCGGGCCGCATCGCACCCAACCCGAATTCGGGCCACCGCGCACAGTACGGAGATTCGCCTCGCGCCGAGACTCGACCATCGAGCGCACGGCCGTTGGCAATCGCACAGCCACAGGTCCGGCGACCTACGTCGCAGGCTCGGCGAGTGGGTGGTTCCGGGCGGGCGAACGGAATTGCGCGGCGGGTGATACGACGACGGCCGCCGTTCCCGCGACGAGGCGCGGGAACGGCGGCCGCTGGGTTCGCAAACCGGGTCGGCGGTGCCGTGCTCGGGTCAGTGAGCGAGTACCGGCTCTCCCTCGGCGGGCACCGGCGTCGTGCTCGGCATGAGCACCGCGGTGAGGAGGCCGCCCGCCACGAAGATCGCCGTGGCCCACCAGAAACTGGTCGTGTAGCTCTCGATCGCGGACTGCGCGATGGTGAGCGGGTCCGGCCTGCGGGTGGACAGGTAGTCGGTCGCCGCGGAGGCCGCGATGGTGCTCAGCAGCGCCGTGCCGATCGACCCGCCGACCTGCTGGCTGGTGTTGATCATGGCCGAGGCCACACCCGCGTCCTCGTGCTGCACGCCCGAGGTCGCGCCCTGGAAGGCGATCGCCATCGCGCCGCCGAGGCCGAGGCCGAGCAGGATCAGGGCGGGCAGGATGTGGGTGGCGTAGCCGGTGTCCAAGCCGATCCGGGTCAGCCAGGCCATACCCGCCGCCGCGATCAGGAAGCCGCCGCTGACCACGATCTTCGGCCCGAGCTTCGGCAGCAGCAGCGACGGGGCGGTGGTCGAGGAGGCCACCATGGCCGCGACCATCGGCAGGAACGCCACGCCGGTCATGATCGGCGAGTAGCCCAGGGTCAGCTGCATGTAGTAGGTGAGGAACAGGAAGATCGCGAACATCCCGATGCCCATGACGAAGACCGTCAGGTAGGAAGTGCCGCGCATCCGGTCGAGCACGATCCGCATCGGGAGCAGCGGGTGCGCGACCCGGGTCTCCAGCCAGGCGAACACCGCGATCAGCGCCGCGCCGCCGAGCAGGAACGCGAGGGTGACGCCGTTGGTCCACCCGTCCGATTCCGCGTGCGAGAACCCGTAGACGATGCCGAACAGGCCCGCGGTGACCACGACCGTGCCGGGGATGTCGAGTTTGGGCCGCTCGGTGCTCGCGTGCTTGGCCAGCAGCAGCACCGCACCGACCAGGGCGACGGCCGCGAAGGCCAAGTTCACGAACATCACCCAGCGCCACGACGCCCATTCGGTGAGCGCACCGCCGAGCAGCAGGCCGATCGCGCCACCGGTGCCCGCGACGGCGCCGAAGATGCCGAACGCCTTCGCCCGCTCGGACGGCTCGATGAAGGTCACGGTGAGCAGCGAGAGGGCGGCGGGCGCCAGCAGCGCGCCGAAGACGCCCTGCCCGACCCGGGACGCGACGAGCATCTCGAAGCTGGTGGCCGCGCCACCGACGGCGGAGGCGACCGCGAAGCCGACCAAACCGACGATAAAGGTATTGCGCCTGCCGAACAGGTCGCTGAGGCGCCCGCCCAGCAGCAGCAGGCTGCCGAACGCCAGCGCGTAGCCGGTGACCACCCAGGAGCGGTCGCCGTCGCTGAAGCCGAGGTCCTGCTGCGCCGCGGGCAGCGCGATGTTCACGACGGTCGCGTCGAGCACGACCATGAGCTGGGCGACGCCGAGGACGGCGAGCACCCACCAGCGCAGCGCGTGCGAGCCGCGCCTGCCGCTTCCCGCTTGCTGGGGGGCCGGGGCCCCACGGTCGATCGCGGTAGTCATTTGTCCCCTTTGTCTCGAGCTAGGATCCGGAGGCAGTGCCTCCGGTTAATCCAAGAAGCTATCACGATAACGGAGACAACGCCTCCGTTTAATCCCGGAACTTGATAGAATGAAGATGTGAATCACGCCACGGTCGCCTCCCCACCCCGGCGCCTGCGGGCCGATGCCGCGCGTAACCAGCAGCGGATCATCGCCGCGGCCCGGGAACTGTTCGCCGATCACGGACTCGAGATCACCCTCGACGACGTGGCCGAGCGCGCGGGTGTGGGCGTCGGGACGGTCTACCGCCGCTTCGCGAACAAGAAGGAACTGATCGTCGAGGTCTTCGACCAGAACCTGAACGATTTCGCCGACGCGGCCGACGCCGCCTACCGGCACCCCGATCCCTGGTTCGGACTCGTCGAGTTCTTCGACTACGCGTGTCGGCACATGGCCACCAATCGAGGGTTCAGCGAAGTGATGCTCGAACTCGAGGACGGCGAGACCGACCGGTTCACGGTCGTGCGCGATCGCATCAAGCCCACCGTGACCGCCATCTGCGCCCGAGCGCGCGACGCGGGCGTCCTCGCCGACGGCATCGAGCCCTCGGACTTCTTCGCGCTCGTGCACATGGTCGACGGCCTCGCCGAGTTCGCCAAGCCGGTCAATCCCGATGTGTGGCAGCGGTATATGGCCATCATGCTGAACGGCGTGCGCGGCGACGGCACACCGCGCCAGCATCTGGTCGTCCCGCCGCTGACCGACGACGAGGTCGAGCACGCCAAGCAGCACCTGACCTGCGGCTGGCGCAAACGGTAGCGAAATCGAACCGTAAGTAGCGCGCGTCACGTTCGCTCCCGTAAATTGGTCACATGACCAATTCGTGGGTGAACTGGGCCGGCGATCAGCAGTGCGCGCCTGCGATCCTCGCCACACCGCGCTCCGTCGAGGAAGTGGCCGACCTGCTGGCCGATGCCGAAGCCGCCGGCCGCACCGTCCGCGTCGCGGGCACCGGGCATTCGTTCACCGACGCCGTCCTGACCGACGGCACGCTGCTGAGCCTGGCGAAGCTGAACCGTGTGCTCGACGTCGACCGGGCGAGCGGCCTGGTCCGGGTGGAGGCAGGCATCAGCCTGAACGCCGCCAGCACGGCCCTGCACGAGCACGGCCTCGCCTTTCCCAACCTGGGCGATATCGACGTGCAGACCGTCGCGGGCGCCACCGCCACCGCCACCCACGGCACCGGCGCGGCCTTGCAGAACCTCTCCGCCGCGGTGCACTCGGTCGAACTGCTGCTGGCCGACGGAAGCCGGGTCGAACTGAACGAGCAAACCGATCCCGACGGCTGGCGGGCGGCGCGGGTCGGCATCGGCGCCCTGGGTGTCGTCACCGCCATGACGCTGCGGATGGTGCCGTCTTTCGTCCTGGAGGGCATCGAACGACCGATCCCGGTGGAGGAGGTGCTCGCCGACCTGGATTCGTTCGTCGACGGCAACGAGCACTTCGAGTTCTACATGTTCGCGCACAGCGCACTGGCCATGACCAAGCGCAACAACCGCGTGGCCCTGCGGGAGCAGCCGCGCGGCAAGGCGGTGGACTGGTTCGCCGACATCCTCATGTCCAATCACCTGTTCGACGCGCTGTGCCGAGTGAGCCGCAGACAGCCGCGCATGGTCCCCCTCATCCAGCGCAGCGCCGCCTACGCGGGTAGCTACCGGCGTCAAGTGGACCGCTCCTACCGGGTGTTCGCCTCGCCACGCCTGATCCGCTTCACCGAGATGGAGTACGCCATCCCGCGCGAGCACTCCGTCGACGCGATCCGCGAGATCAAGGAACTGACCGCTCGCTTCGACACCCCGATGCCCATCGAGGTGCGGTGGGTCGCGCCCGACGACGCGTTCCTCTCTCCGGCGGGCGGCCGCGAGACCTGCTACATCGCGGTGCACCAATACCGCGGCATGGACTTCGAGCCGTACTTCCGCGCCTGCGAATCGGTCTTCGACCGCTACCAGGGGCGACCGCACTGGGGCAAGCGCCACTTCCAGACCGCCGCAACGCTGCGCGAGCGCTATCCCGACTGGGATCGGTTCGCCGAGGTGCGGCGTCGCTTCGACCCGAAAGGGCGTTTCGCCAACCCCTACCTGGACCGGGTACTCGGCCCGGTCGGCTGAGCTCGATCCACCCGCGACGCCGCACCGGTCACCCGGCGAGCAGTTCCGCGACCAGGCGGGGCACCGCCGTGCCGATGGGTTCGCGAACGATCTCGGTGGCCATGGCGTCGTACGGAGTCGGCTCGGCGTTCACGATGACCAGGTCGGCGCCGTTGCCCACCGCGATAGAGCACATCGACGCGGCCGGCTCCACCTGCAACGACGTTCCGACGGCCAGGAAGATGTCGCTCGTCTCCGCGGTGAGCGCGGCCTTGGTCATGGTGCGGCGGTCCATCTGCTGGCCGAACATGACGGTGGCCGCCTTGAGGATGCCGCCGCAGCCGGGGCACGGCGGGTCGGGTTCGCCCGCGGCCACCCGCTCCAAAGTGGCCGCCATCGAGGTCTGGTAGTCGCATTCGATGCAGACCACTTCGAACATGTTGCCGTGGATCTCGATCACCCGTTCCGGCGACGACCCCGCCCGCTGATGGAGCCGGTCGATGTTCTGCGTGATGATGGTGACCGCCCGCCCGGCCCGCTCCAGGTCGGCGAGGGCGTTGTGCGCGGCGTTCGGCACGGCCTGCCAAGCCGGATTGTCCCGCCGCGCGAGCCAGGCGCGTTCCCGCAGGGCGGCATCGGCCACATAGCTCTGATACGTCGACAGCAGTTCGGCGATCGGGTCTTTCGTCCACACGCCGCGCGGGCCGCGGAAATCGGGAATGCCGGAATCGGTGGAGATGCCCGCGCCCGTGAGCACTCCGATCCGGCCGGTACGACTGCGCCACTCGGTCGTCATATCTGCACAGCCTAGGGGCGGCGACGAGTCCGCCGCGACAGATAGACGATGAGAGATTGTTAGGGTTATCATCTCATTGTATAACTTCGGCCGATCAAGGGAGATCACGATGACCGCGTCCGTCGCACGCGAAACCACCGGCGCGCGAACGCTGCCGCCCCGCCGCCCGATCGAACCGGGCACGCAGATGTGGGACCAGACCGGACTGGTCACCTTCTCCCTCACCGCGGGTTCGGCCTTCCTTCTGCAGACCATGGAGCCGACCATCTCCGCGGTGGTGGACGAGTACTCCACCTTCCGCACCGACCCGATGGGCCGCGCCATGCGCAGCCTGGCGTCGGTGATGATGTGGGTCTACGGCGGCGAGGAGGCGCTCGCCGAGGCCGACCGGCTGCGCGAGCTGCACGCGTCGCTGAACACCACCGACGCCAACGGCGTCCGGCACACCGCGCTGTCCAGCGCCCCGTGGGCCTGGGTGCTGCACACCGGAACGTTCGCCTTCACCGAGAGCGCCAAGTACTTCGCCAAGCGCCCGCTCACCGAGGCGGACAAGGAGGCGTACTTCCAGGAGACACTGCAGCTGTTGCGCAATTTCTCGGTGGCGCCCAAGGAAATCCCCGCGAACTACGCCGAGTTCGAGAAGTTCTTCGACGACACCGTCGCGAACCATCTGGTCGCCACCGACACCGCGCGTGATTACCTGCGGGTGATCCGCTCCGTGGCTGCGCCGAAGCAGCTGCCGCGTGCCCTGCATCCGGCCTGGAAAGCGGCGGTGGCGCCGATCGGCCGGCTCCAGCACTTCGTGACGGTCGGCACCACGCCCGAGGTCGCCCGGCAGAAGCTGGGACTGACCTGGACCGCGGCCGACGAACGCAAGCTCCGCGTGCTCGGCTGGCTCATCGCGCGACTGGTCCCGCTGTTGCCGGAGCGGTTGCGCTATTTCCCGATCGCCTACGAAGCACGCCGCCTCGAACGCGACCGGCAGCGGCTGCGCAAGATGATCGACCTGCGTCCGATCTGACCCATCCGGCGCGAGCCGCTGCCCGGCGGAAGTCCCGCCAGGTCATCTATCGCGCTGAACTCCCGCCACACCCCGGTCGACCCGCGTCGACCGGGGTTGCGCTGTTTGAAGGCCGAACGTGAAGCACACACCGGACGTCCTTCGCGCATTGCCTCGCATGTGCCGGACTTTCGCAAATGGCAATTGCTCTGCCGGTCCCGACGGCACGCTTCCGACGAAGCGTTCCCGTACGTCCCGGTGGGCAGGCACTGCGGAACTACTGTCCAGTCCACTCCGGCGCCGCTGCGCCCGCAGGGACCGCAAGAGCTGTGCCGCAACGGATTCGAGCCGCTGACCTGCGCTGCTCGTCCGCGCGGACACGCGAGGGCACGGCGCGCCGTAACGATCCACGGCGCGCTGGTATACGTATCTCGTACGCTACGACAGCGTTTCGGCTCACCGCAGCCGGACCGCAGGCACACTCATGCTCCACCTTGCACATCGAAAGGCGCTCTCCATGTCCCACAAGCCCAGTGTGCTGTTCGTCTGCGTGCACAACGCGGGCCGCTCGCAAATGGCCGCCGGGTTCCTCACCGCCCTCGCGGGTGACCGGTTCGACGTGCGGTCGGCGGGCAGCGCGCCCGCCGAGACACTCAACACCATCGTGGTGGACGCCATGGCCGAAATCGGCATCGACATCTCCGGCCGCACCCCCAAACCGCTCACCATGGACGCGATCGGCATCTCCGACGTGGTGGTCACCATGGGCGCGGGCGATGCCTGCCCGTTCTTCCCCGGCATCAGCTACCGCGACTGGATGCTGCCGGATCCAGCGGACCAGACCATCGACGTGGTGCGTACCATTCGCGACCGCATCCGCATCCTGGTGGAGAACCTGATCGCCGAACTCGTCCCGGCGCCGGCACGCTGAGCACTGTCCGATTCGTTCAAGACGGCTCGGCGTGGCACTGCCTACGCTGCGGATATGACACCACAACTCGACGTCATCGGCATCGTCGTCAGTGACATGGCCGCCTCGGTGGCCTTCTATCGCCGTCTCGGGCTCGACTTCCCGGCGGCCTCCGAACAGGAAGGGCACGCCGAGGCGGCCCTGCCCAGCGGTTTGCGGCTCACGCTCGACACCGAAGCCGTCATCGCGTCTTTCCACACCGGGTGGACGCCGCCGACTGCCGCGGGCCGCCTCGGGATCGCCTTCCGGTGCGCCGATCCCGCCGAAGTAGACGCCGTGTACACCGAACTCGTGGAGGCGGGGTACCACGGCGAGTTGAAGCCGTGGGACGCCTTCTGGGGGCAGCGCTACGCCGTTGTGCTCGACCCCGACGGCAACGGCGTCGACCTGTACGCCGCGCTGCCCACCGGCGCCGAATAGCCGGCGAGAGCACGCTCGGACCGGGCGAGCAGTTCCCCCATCGAGACTCCCGCCAGTGCGCGCACCTCGCGGGACAGGTGCGCTTGGTCGGCGAACCCCGCCAGCGTCGCGGTGTCGGCGAGCGGCACGCCGCCGCGTGCCGCGGCCAGTGCGCGTTGCATGCGCAGCACTCTGGCCAGAGTCTTGGGGCCGTAACCGAAAGCGTCCACGCAGCGCCGGTGCAGGGTGCGCTCGCCGAGCCCCGCCGCCTCGGCGACCGCCACCACCGGCCGACCGGCCTCCAGCGCGCCGACCACCCGCCGCAGGAGCGGATCGGCCGGTTCGGCGTCGGCCGCGCGCCGCAGCACGATTGCTTCGAGCGCTGCCGCCGGATCGTCGGCGTCCGCCAGCCGTCCGACCAGCGACCGGACCGTCGCAGACGGCCACAGCTGGGTGAGATCGACCCGTTGATCGCGTAACTCGCGTGCGGAGACGCCGAGCAACGCGGGCGCGGTGCCCGGGAAGAATCGGACGCCGATGTACCGACCGCCCGGCGACACCCCGGGGTGGTGGGCGCGGGTGTCCGGCCCCGCGACGATCAGCCGACCGGCCATCCAGATCAGATCCATGCACCCGTCGGGCAGCACCGGCAGCGCCGGGCCACGGCCATCGACGGTCTTGGTCCACAGCACGGCGCCCTCGTACCGCGATGGCCGCTCGTGATAGGCGGCGACCTCGTTCACGCCGCCGACGCTACTCCGGCTTACCGACAGGCCGCGCGCGCCGTGGTCACTGATCCCGACCGTCGGCCGACGGATCCGGTGCGCAACCAGCTCACCCGCCTGATGGTGTCGCAAGCGTGCGGGCGTCCCGGGTCTACCGGCTGGTCGCGGTGCGCGCCCGAGCAGGCCGGGCACCCGCCGATGGACGGAGGGTCAGCGCTGCGGCGGTGCGATCGGGACGATTTCGCGCGGCACCACCCGCAGGTAGGGATCGCGGTGAGCCGCAGCGATCTTCGATTCCGGATCTTTGCACGCGACGGTGACGTCACTGTTCGGCGCGGAGGAAAACGTCCACACCGTCACCCATTCCGCTCCGCCGATCGTCTCGGTCTTCTTCGCATCCGACGAGCGCAGATCTTCGTTCCGCCCGGAACTATCGGTCACCGCGCAGCGAATGGCGTTCGCGGCCGGCCCCCACGCCGCGGGCGCCTTGATATCGAGCACCGCATCGGCGGGTACGGGGACTTTCTTCGCTTCGCCCAGCAAAATCCGGATGCCGCTGTCCGCCGCCGCCTCGTCACGCGCCTCGCTCATCGTCACCGGAGCACTCGGGGCCGCGGCGGCACTCGTAGATGTCGATTCCCCGCTCGCGGACGGGTCGTCGGAACACCCGGCCACGGTGGCGGCGACCAGCGCGGGGATCGCCATCCAGCTCATTTTCACAGTCAGACCTCTCGTCGTGCCCACTCACCAGGCGATTGGTTCGGATCAGCCAGGCACTGAGCATGACAACGAGGGAGAAGAAAATCTTGGATACACGCCGAGAAATCGGCAATCCGACCGCAATTGCCCGAAAGAGCCCCACAGAGAAAGAAATAAGGTTCAATTACCGATCCCTCGACCGGATCACAGATCATCTCCGGGCAATCCTGGCGTGCTCTTCTTCATGGACGCCTCCGGCCTGCGCCCGTGGTCGGCCGAACGGTCGCGCGCGACGCGTTCTTCGCGGCGCGCGGTCCACTGCGCGCGGCGCTCACCCGGCAGAAGGCGATCGAGGACGTGAACGGCTTCGCGCAGCCCCGGTCAGCGGCCGATTCGGAAAGGCATTACCCCTCGAACCGACGGGTCCGGATAGTGTGTCCGTAGGCGATCATCTGGAGGGCCACCATGGCGAAAGTGTCGTGGGCAGCGGAACGCGTGAGCGGATCAGGTCCGGCTCGTGGCTGACGGACCGGGAACCTCGGGCTCGCGCACGTTGCGCGCCGCCAGGCTCAGCGGCTACCGGGAAGCCGCCTTCACCACCACGCCCGCGACGCGCACCGCGCTGATCATCGCGGCGCTCATCATCGCGGTGGTGCTGGCCTACGAATCCGATGCCACCTCCCAGGACGGCGTCGACCACGGCTGGCTCGTCGCCCTCGCGCTGTCCGGCGTGTTCATCGCCCGCGGGCTGCATCTGCGGCGGCCGATCACCCTTCCGCACGTCACGGCGACGGTGCTGGTCGTGGTCGTCGCCCACCTCGCCTACCGCGCCGAGCATCCCGGCGCGGGCTTCGTCCTGCTCGCCGCCACCGGCTTCGTCCTGGTGCGACCGTTGCCGAGCAAACCGCAGCCCGAACAGTTGTATCGCGTGGCCGAACTGGTGCGCCGCACCGAGGGCGACCCGCTGGCGCCGTTCGCCCTGCATTCCGCCAAGACCTACTTCTTCGACTCGTCCTCGACCGCCGCCATCGGCTATCGCACCCGCTTCGGCGTCGCCGTCGTGGCGGGCGATCCGATCGGCGACCGCGCCGCGTTCCCGGAGCTGATCACGGCGTTCTCCGAATTCGCGGTCGACCACGGCTGGCGCGTCGCTGTGCTGGGCGCGAGCCCGGAACTGGCCGAGCTGTGGCGGCTGCGAGCGCTCGAGCACCGCGGGTTGCACGCGGTTCCGATCGGGCGCGACGTGGTGCTCGACGTGCACGAGTTCAACCTGGTCGGCCGCAAGTTCCGCAACCTGCGCCAGGCCGTGAGCCGCACCAAGAACTTCGGCGTCAGCACCGAGGTGGTGGCCGAATCCGCGCTCACCGAGGCGCGGCGGCGGGAACTGCTGGCCATCGTCGACGAATGGCAACACGGCAGGCAGTCCCGCGGTTTCTCGATGATCCTGGACCATCTGCTGGACGGGCGGAACCCGAACATGCTGGTGGTCATCGCCAACCAGGAGAACGGCAGCCCCGCGGGCTTCCAGCGCTACGGCACCTCCGGGCGGGGGCGGGAACTGAGTCTCGACGTGCCGTGGCGGCGCAAGGACGCGCCCAACGGCCTGGACGAACGCATGATCGTCGATCTGGTCGAGTACGCCGCCGAGCACGACATCCGCCGGATCTCGCTGGCTTTCGCCCCGTTCCCGGAACTGTTCGCCGAGAAGCGGAAATCCCGCACGACGCGGGCGGGCCTCTACCTGCTGGCCCATCTGGGTGATCCGCTGATCCGGCTGGAATCGCTCTACCGTTTCCTGCGCAAGTTCCACGCGCTGTCGGATGAGCGCTACGTGCTGGTCCGCTGGCGCGAGGTGCTCGTCGCCGCCGCGGCGCTGCTCACCCTCGAGTTCGCGCCGCACCGCCGCGAGTATTGAGCGTCGACCGACCGTGCCCCGAGGAGATTCATGGAACTGACCCACAGCGACGTCAAGGCCGCGGCGGAACGGGTGGCCGGGCTGGTCCGACCGGTCGCGATGGCGCAGGCCGACCATGCGGGCGAGCTGTGGTTCGCGCTGGAGTTCCTTCAGCACACCGGAAGCTTCAAAGCTCGCGGCGCGCTCAATTTCCTGCTCACGCACCGGGAGAACGGCACGCTTGCGCCGGTGGGCGTGACGATCGCCTCGGGCGGCAACGCCGGACTGGCCTGTGCGTGGGCGGCTCGCAGTCAGGGCGTTCCCGCCACGGTGTTCCTGCCGACCACGGCGCCGCGCGTCAAAGTAGACCGCCTCGCCTCCTACGGCGCCGACGTCCGTCTGGTGGGCACCCAATACGCCGACGCGCTGGCGGCCAGCCGCGATTTCGCCGACGCCACCGGCGCCCTGCTCTCGCACGCCTATGACAACCCCCTCATCGCCGCGGGCGCGGGCACCTTGATGACGGAGATCCACGAGCGGATTCCGGATCTCGACACCGTCGTGGTCGCCGTCGGTGGAGGCGGATTGTTCTCGGGTGTCGCCACCGCCGCCGCCCACTACGGCGTCCGGACCGTCGCCGTGGAGCCCGTTCGTTGCCGCGCGCTGCACGCGGCGATCGCGGCCGGAGAAGTCGTCGACGTCGAGGTCGACTCGGTCGCCGCCGACTCACTCGGCGCCCGGCGGGCCGCGGAGATGGCGCTGACGGCCGCACGGCGCTACGAGGTGGACTCGGTGCTCGTCGACGACGCCGCGATCGTCGCCGCGCGCCGCGGTCTGTGGGAGGAACGCCGACTCGCCGTCGAGCACGGTGCGGCCACCGCCCTTGCGGCGGTACTCGCCGAGAAGCCCGCGTTCCGGCCCGCGCCGGGCGAGCGGGTGTGCGTGGTGCTCTGCGGAGCGAACACCGATCCGTCGGATCTGGCCAGGTAGGACCGGCCGCCACGCCGTGTGACGGTTCGTCCGCGTATTTCCGACGAATCGGACGACACGGCGTTAGGCTCGCTGTCGTCTTCGATCCCGACGGAAGGCACACCATGGCGCATACCTCACACATGGTTCCCATCGGCACCCCGCTACCCGACTTTTCCCTTCCCGATCTCGACCAGCGGATCTACTCCCGGGACGACTTCGCCGACGGGCCGGGTCTGTTGGTCGTCTTCGCCTGCAACCACTGCCCCTACGTCAAGCACATCGAGGCGGCGCTCGGCGAACTGGTCGACTCGCTGCCGTCCATGCCGACCGTGGCGATCTGCACCAACGACGCGTCCGCCTACCCCGACGACGCGCCGTTGCGTCTGCGCGACCAGGCGATCCGCGCGGGGTGGACCTTTCCCTACCTCGTCGACGAGGCCCAGGACGTGGGCCGGGCTTTCCGCGCCGCCTGCACCCCCGACTTCTTCCTCTACGACGCGAACCTCGAACTCGCCTACCGTGGCGCCTTCGACGAATCGACGCCCGGAAACGGGAAACCACTGACCGGAAACGACTTGCGCACGGCCGTCGAAGCCGTGCTCGCGGGCGAGCCGGCCCCGGAACCGCACCGGCCGAGCATGGGTTGCTCGATCAAGTGGCGAGACGCCTGAGTCCCTTCCCCCGTTCGCGCACCCGGCGAACCGCGGCGCGCCATGCCAGCTGCGGCACGGCGGCCGACAACTTGGCGAACTCCCCGAGGTTGTCCGGCTCGATCACGGTACGGGCCTGCTGGGCGGTGGCGGCGAGCCGGACCGCGCGCGACGCCTTGCCGACGTGGCCCGCGTCGTACGGCGGCTGCGGGTCGTATTCGATGATCAGCTGAGCCGTTTCGGCTTGCTCCGCGCCGAAGGTCTCCCCCACCAGCCACAACGCCAGGTCGATGCCCGCGGAGACCCCCGCGGCCGTGACGATCCTTCCGTCGCGCACGATCCGTTCGTCCGGTCTGGCGTCGGCCCCGAGCCCGCGCAACGCGGACTGCGCCAGCCAGTGCGTCGTGGCGGGCCGTCCGTTCAACAGACCGGCGGCGGCCAGCACCAGCGAACCCGTGCACACCGACGTCGTCCAGCGGGTGCCCCGGTGCGCGTTGCGCAGCCAGGCCAGCAGCGCGTCGTCGACCGCGGCCGCCGCCGAGCCGGGACCGCCGGGCACGAGCAGGATGTCCGGCGCGGGCGTCTCGTCGAACGAATGCGTGGCGCCCAGCAGCAGTACTCCGCTGTCGGTCGTGATCGGCCCCGGCTCGTGCCAGACGAAGCGGATCCGGGCGCCCGGCGCGAAGCGCAACACCTCGTACGGCCCGATCGCGTCGAGCGCGGTCATCCCCGGGTAGGTCACGATCGCGATCCGCACCGCCTTGCCCGGTACGCGCCCTTCGGATCCGGTCATCGTCGACCCCGTTCGCCGAAACTCTGTGAGAAGAGAAGAGAACCAGCGTTTCATTGTGCCGAACCGGTGTCAATCGCCGCCGGGAGCGCCATGATGTGCGCAGCGGAGCAACTCCGCTGTGTTCCGAGGAAAGGACTACCGGTGACCAACCCAAGCGACCCGAGCTCGGTCGCGCGTCGCTATGTCGAGGCGATCGGCGAGCAGGACTGGCAGACCGTCGCGGACTGCTGGCGGCCCGGCGCGCTCGACGTGTTCGTCGGCGTCGCCGATCTGCGCGCTCCGGACGAGATCGTGGCCTTCTTCCGCGACGTGCATGCCGCGGTCCCCGACCTGACGGTGCACATCCTCTCGGTCACCGCGCAGGACGAGCGTGCCGTGGTGCACTGGCGGATGCGGGGCCGGTTCGACGGCACCGCGACGCTGATCGGATTGGCGCCGAACGGAAGACGGCTCGACCTGCTCGGACGTGTTCGTCGTGCGCGAGGGGCTGATCGAGTCGAACACCGCGATCGTCAACGGGCTCGACCTCGCCCGGCAGCTCGCCGTCCTGCCCCCGCAGCACTCGATCGCCGAGCGAGTGCTGTTCGGGCTCGCCAATTCGGTTGCCCCACTCGGCAAAGCGATCCGCGCGAGGAACCGTTCCGGACGATGATCCGGTGCTGCCGAACCGGCCGCGGTGAGGGACACTGTTCCCGACATCGGGGATCGAAAGGGGTGGAACGGTGGCGACGATCGTCCTCGTACACGGCATCGCGCAGGAACAGGAATCGGCCGACACGTTGGAGGCGCGCTGGTTGCCCGGACTCGCGGGCGGGGTACGCAACCACGGCGCCCCCGAGCTCGCGGATCGCCTGTGGCGCAATGGTTCCCCCGGTGACTTGTCGACCCGTATGGCCTTCTACGGCAACAAGTTCCTGGTCGAGGGCGCGCAGGGCACAGGGACCGAACTCGATGACGCGCAACTCGACCTGATGGAACAGCTCGCCGCCGAATGGCTGGCGACCGCCGCGGTCCACGCGGGCGACGAGCGTGACCGGGCGACCGCACGCCGCCTCGGCACCGCCCCGCCACCGGACGCGGTGGCGCAGGGGCCGCAGGCAAGCCTGCGGCCCGCGCTCAACGCGCTGATGCGGTTGCGGTGGTTCGCGCCGTTCGGTTTCGGGTTGGCGCAGAAGTTCGTCATCCGCGCCCTGTCCCAGGTCGCCCGCTACTTCACCGACGACGAGGTGCGCGAGTACGCCCAGCGGCAGGTGCTCGACCAGGTCGGTCCAGACACCCGCCTGGTCGTCGCGCATTCGCTCGGCAGCGTGGTGGCCTACGAGGCGCTGCACCGCACCGACCATCCGGTGACCTTGCTGACCATGGGCTCGCCGCTCGGCCTGCGCACGGTTGTCTACGACCGGCTGCGCCCGCAGCCGAGCACCGTGCCGAAATCGGTGACGGGCTGGCACAACCTGGTGGACGAGGACGATCTCGTGGCGGCGCACCTGGACCTCACGCCGTTCTTCCCGCCCTGTCCCGGCGGCGCCGTCGTTCCGGTCACCGCGCAGTACTTCGACAACGGCGCGTCGCCGCACGACTCCACCAGCTATCTGATCAAAGCGGTCACCGGCGGCATCGTCGCGAAAGCACTCGGCCACTAGCTGCTCTCGAATTCCTTTGCGAGCGCGATTGTTCGACGGCCGGCACCGACCCGGCGGTCACGCCGGAGCAGGTACACCGCGACAACGACGCCCAGGCCGGTGAGTGCCGCGCCGACCAGGTAGAGCGACCGCAGACCCGTCCCGTCGCCGAGGACCCAGCCGCCGATCCGGCCCGCGCCCGCCGCGGCGAGCTGGAATCCCGACGCGTTCACCGCGACGGCCAGGGTCGGCGCCGCCGTGGCCGCGGCGATCACCCGGGTCTGCATACCCGGGATGATCGCGAAGGCCAGCGCACCGAGTGCGAAGATCAGCGGCGCGACGAGGATCCAGGCGTCATCCGCCGTCCAGAGCAGGACCAGCACAATGCCGAGCGCCGCGAGCAGCGTGGTCACCGAGGGCAGCAGCGCCCGATCGGCGAGCTTGCCGCCGAGCTGGTTGCCGACCACCGCGCCGAAGCCGTAGACCAGCAGCAGGATCGGCACCGCCCGCGCGGGAAAGCCGGCGACTTCGGTGAGCAGCGGCGTGATGTAGGTGAAGACCATGACCACGCCGATATTTCCGACGGCGGTGAGCGCCAGCGCCCAGAGCACATCACGATCGGTGAACACGCGCAGTTCCCGCCCGATCGAACCGGCGGCCGACCCCGGCGAGTCCGGCATGAAGCGCAGCACCAGGGGAAGCGCCAGCGTGGCGCACAGCGCCACGGACGCGAAAGTCGCTCGCCAGCCCAGGCTCTGGCCGATGGCCGCGCCGAGCGGCGTTCCGAGGACGATGCCCAGATTCATCCCGAGGGCCACCCGCGCCACCGCCACGGCTTCGGATCCAGGCCGAGCGGTCGACACGGCCGTGGCGATCGCGACCGCGAAGAAGGTGGCGACGACGGAACCCGCCGCACCGCGCATCACCAGCAGCACCACGTAATTCGGCGCAACCGCCGAACCCGCGTTCGCCACTGTCGATACCAGCACCAACCCGATGACCAACGGCTTGCGCGCCACCCGCGCGGTCAGCACGGTGACCACCGGACCGCCGACGATCATGCCGACCGCATACGCCGTCACCAGCGCGCCGGCCGCGGCCACCGAGACGGCCAAGCCGTCCGCGACCTCGGGCAGGATGCCCGCGATCACGAATTCGCCGGTGGTCAGGCTGAATACGACGAGCATGAGAGAGAACACCGCGGACCGCATCACACACCTTCCAGATAGTTCTAACTGTAATGATTTGAACTAGAACTATCACAGTTCGAACCGAAGACGCTAGACTCGGTGCAATGACACGGCAGCCGGACCCCGTGGTGGACACCGAACTCGACCGCGACGTGTGCAAGCTGGTGCACCAGTTCACCCACCGGCTCGACGTGCACGTCCGCCGCGTCGCCGAGCAACTCGACCTCACCCCTTCGCAAGTGATCGCCCTGCGCGAACTCTCCGAGGCGATCACCGCCAGGGAGCTGGCGGCGCGAATGTCGTGCGAGCCGTCCAACGCGACCTTCGTGCTGGACCGGCTCGAGCAGCAGGGCCTGGTCCGCCGCGAGCCGCATCCCACCGACCGGCGCGCGAAACAGATCGTGCTGACACCGGCCGGTCAGCGGCGGCGGGACGAGGCGCTCGAATTGCTCGGCGCGAACTCACCGCTGATCGCACTGACCGACGCTCAGCAAGAGGCCCTGCGCGATCTCTTGCTCACCATGGCCGCCGATACCGAGAGCTGATCGAGGCCCGCCCTACGCGCCTACCGAACACTTTGCGACAGATGGGCTTTCGCGTCCTCGTAGCCCCCAGCGGGCGCCGCCTCGTCGCGGGTGTAGACCAGGTGCGCACGCCGGTGTCGAAGGTCTCCGAGGACAGCAGCCGCAGCGCGACCGTGGGCGCGCCGTCCTGGAACAGGCGCTCGCCCTTGCCGACCGCGATCGGGTGCACCAGCAGGTGCAGCTCGTCCAACAGCCCGGCGGCCTGCAGCTGACGGACGACCGAGACCGAGCCGCTCATGCCGATGTCCCCGCCCGGTTCCTTCTTCAGCGCCGTCACCGCTTCGAGCAGGTCGCCGCGCAGCACTTCGGAATTGCGCCAGGTGAAGTCGAGATCCTGGCGCGTCACCACGATCTTGCGCGCGTCGCCCAATTTCTTCGCGAACGCCGCGTCCGCATCGCCCGCCGCTTCGCGCTCCGGCCACGCACCCGCGAAGCTGTCATAGGTCTTGCGGCCCAGCAGCAGGGTGTCGGCGGCGCCGAGCTGGGCATCGACCGCCGCGCCCATGGCGTCGTCGAAGTACGGGAAGTGCCAGTCCTGCGGGTCCTCGATGACGCCGTCGAGGGCGACGAACAGACCTGCGGTGATTTTCCTCATGTGCGTTGCTCCTGGATCATGTGGCGGTTGCTGTCGCTTGATCCGACGGGGCGGCGCGCGAGAACTCATCGGTGGGCGTGCGCGATTCGGCTCCGCCCGAAGGCGTCGCTATCCGGCTCGGTGCACACCCGAACCGTGGAAGGCCGCCCGATAGCTGTGCGGACTCGTTCCGACCACCCGTTTGAAGCGATCGCGGAACGCGGTCGGCGAACCGAACCCGACCTGGCCCGCGATCCGGTCGACGGGATGGCTGGTGGCTTCGAGCAGATGCTGGGCCTGCCGGATACGCGCGCGCAGCAACCACTGCAACGGCGTGGTTCCGGTGTGCTCACGAAAGCGGCGGTTGAGCGTGCGGGTGCTCATCCCGGCGTGGGCGGCGATGTCGTCGAGGGACAGATCCCGCGCGCAGTTGTCCTGGATCCACCGCAGCACCGGCTCCAGCGCCGAGCCGCGCGGCGTCGGCGGCTGGTCGTGCACGATGAACTGCGCCTGTCCTCCTTCCCGCTCCAGCGGGACAACCGATTTCCTGGCCGCGTCGGCCGCGACCGCCGAGCCGTAGTCCTTGCGGATCATGTGCAGGCACATGTCGATTCCCGCCGCCGCGCCCGCCGAGGTGAGCAGCGAGCCGTTGTCCACGTACAGCACGTCGGGGTCCACGTCGATGGACGGGTGGTCGGCCGCGAGCGCCGCGGCGGCGAGCCAGTGCGTGGTGGCACGATGGCCGTCCAGCAATCCGGTCGCGGCCAGGATGAAGGCGCCGGAGCAGATCGACGCGATGCGGGTGCCCGCGGCCGCCGCCCGGCGCAGGGCGTCGATCACTTCGTCCGGCACCGGCAGGCCCGGGTCGGCGCAGCCCGGCACGACGATCGTGTCCGCCTCGGCCAGCGCCTCGAGCCCGCGCGGCGCCAGCAGCGTGAACACGCCCGCGTCGACCGTGGGCGCGCACGCGCAGACCAGCACGCGGTATGCCGGCCTGCCGTCGGGCAGCCGCGTGCGGCCGAATACCTCCACCGGCGTGGCCAGATCGAACGCGATCACGTGGTCCAGGGCGAGTACGACCACGGTGTGCATGGCAATAGCGTAGTAGGCCGTTCGATTCCGGCCAACGCTGATCACCTGGATTTTGCGGAATTTTCGCAGTTCACCATATTTGGCGAGAATTGATCGGTATGTGGCACTTTCGCCAATTCCTCCGGCACGTCATCCTGGCTAGTGTCGACCGCCGTGACGAAGTTCCTGCTCTCGGTCCACGTGCTCGCCGCGATCATCGCCGTAGGCCCCGTAACGGTGGCGGCCAGCATGTTTCCCGCCACCACCCGCCGCGCCCTCGCCGACCCCGGGACCGGGCACAGCCCCGCCGTCCTCGGTACGTTGCATCGCATCTGCCGGGTCTACGCCCTGCTCGGCCTCGTCGTTCCGGCCTTCGGTCTGCTCACCGCGCTCAGCCTCGGCGTACTCGGTGACACCTGGCTGGTGGTGTCGATCGGGCTGACCGCCGCCGCCGCGGGCGTGCTCGCGATGCTCGTGCTGCCGGGTCAGCAGAAGGTCCTGGCCGACATCACCGGGGCTACTCCCACGCTGATCCGCCGCCTCGCCATGGACGCCGGGGTGTTCAACCTGCTGTGGGCGGTGGTCACCGTCCTGATGATCGTCCGGCCGGGCTCCACGACCGGAGCGTGAGACTCAGTCGGGCAGGGTGCGGACCGCCATCGTGCGGCCGTGGACGATCATGATCGGGCAGGCCACCGACAGCAGCAGCGCCTGGCTGGTCGAGCCGAACAACATGCCTGCGAAGCCGCCGCGGCCCCGGCTGCCGACCACGAGCAATTGGGCCTGCTCGGAGCGTTCGAGCAGACAGCGCTCGGGCCGGTCGGTCACGATCTCGCGCCGGATCTCCACCTCGGGGAAACGCTCTTGCCATCCGGCAAGGCTTTCCGCGAGCACGATCTGCTTCTCGGCGTCGGCCTCGTGTTCGGCGCTCGCCGAAGGCACCTCGACGCCGGTCCACCCGTGCAGCGCAAGCAGGGGCACACTCCGCGCCGAGGCCTCGATCAGCGCCGCTTCGATGGCGGGTTCGCTGACCTCGGTGCCGTCCACACCGACGATGACCAGTTGCTTCCTGGCCTCCTCGGTGAGCGGCGCCCCCTCCCGGACCACGACCACCGGGCAGCGCGCCCGCCGCGCCAGCGCCGCACTGACCGACCCCAGCAGAGCACGCCGCACGGTGCCGCGTTCCCGGGTGCCGACGACCATCATCCGCGCCGGGCCGGTGCGGTCCAGCAGCGCAGGGCCGACCGGCTCGTGCACCAGCTCGGCGCGGACCTCGATGTCGTGCAAAGCGCGGACCGCGATGAGCGCCTCCTCGCGCGCGGTGTCCAGCACCCAGCGGCCGTGCCCCTCCAGTCGCGCGTAGTCGGTGCTGGTGAGCGGCTCGGTCACGCCGGGCCCGTAATCGGCGGCCGGGTCGAGAACGTGCACCAGACGCAGCGGCGCCCGGTGCTGCGCGGCGGCCTGCGCTCCCCACGCGACCGCCGCCGCGGAACCGGCGGACCCGTCCACACCGACGACGATCGGTCCGTTGCTTCGCATGCTCACTTCCTTTCCGGACGAAAGAATCGAGCTCGGCACCCGAAGCTACCGGCGCCGCGGACCGACGATGTCGGCCTCAACCGCCGAGAACGGCGCACGCATAGCCCAGATGGACGCCTTCACCGACCCGGAGGTCGATACTCGCCACGTAGGGCGGGTCCGGCTCCTGCACCGCACTGATCGTGTGCGGTCCCGCCGTGGCGGGCACCCAGTCGATCAGTGCGACACCGCCGGAAGGCCGGACCACACCGAACGGAATCCCGTTGTCGTAGAACACGACCGGCGTGACCACGTCGGTCACGGTGGCCCGCGCGGTGTAGAGACAGCCCGTCCCGTAGTTCGTCGCCAATCCGAAATTGACGCCGGGATACATCCCGACCTGGGTCACCGTGGCTCCGGCCGACGGCGGGTCGGCCATCGTGACCGCCACGATGGCTCCGATCGCCGCCGTTATCGCACCAACTCGTCTGCGCATTCGGGTGGTCCTGTCGGTCGTGATTCGCTCTTCGTCGAACGGGCGCCGGCCACGCGCACCGGCGCGACAAACTAGATCCTCACTCCCGCACGGCCTCGGCGGGGCGCGAACCGCCGAAACTCGATCGCATCGGCACATCCGGTGCCGCCTGATCGGGTCGTGTCGGCGCTGGATGGTTGTGTGTCCGGAGGTGTTCGGCGAGAACGACGGAGGTACGGCGTGGTGGCGATCGACTTCGAGCGGAGGGTGCGCGGAGCGAGGGCGGTGTCGGCCTGGCGTTCGGTCGCCGCCCAGGGGCTCGGCGGCGTACCGCCGACGGCACTGGTGCTGGCGGGGATCGTCAGCGTGCAGGTGGGCGCGGCGGTGGCGAAACAACTCTTCTCGACGACCGGCGCGGCCGGGGCGGTCATGCTGCGGCTGGTCTTCGCCGGCATCGTCCTGCTGGTGATCTGGCGCTCGTCGCTGCGGGTGGCGCGGGGTGCGCTACCGGTCGTGCTCGGGTACGGCGCGGTGCTCGCCCTGATGAACCTCTCGTTCTACGAGGCGATCGACCGGATTCCGCTCGGCATGGCGGTGACCATCGAATTCCTGGGACCGCTGACCGTCGCGCTCGCCGGATCGCGGCGCTGGATCGACCCGCTGTGGGCGGTGCTCGCCGGAGCCGGGGTGCTGCTGCTGACCCGAGCCGACGGCGACGTGGACTGGGCCGGCGTGCTGTTCGCGCTGGCCGCGGCGGCGTGCTGGGCGGGTTACATCCTGCTGAGCGCCGCGCTCGGCGAGCAGACCAGTGGCGGCGGCGGGCTGGCGCTCGCCATGGCCTTCGGCGGGCTGATCACGCTGCCGATCGGCATCGTCGACGCGGGCGCCGCGCTGTGGCAGCCCGCCGTGCTCGCCACCGGATTCGCGGTGGCGATGCTGTCGTCGGTCCTGCCGTATTCGGTGGAACTGGAAGCGCTGCGACGGATCCCGCCTCGCGTCTTCGGCGTGCTGATGAGCCTGGAGCCCGCAGTCGCGGCGATCGCGGGCTTGGTCGTCCTCGGCCAGGTCATGAACCTCGGGCAGTGGGCGGGCGTGGCGTGCGTGGTCGCGGCGTCGGCGGGGGCGACGCGGACCGAAGCGAAGGATTGAACCGGCGGCCGGGCGCGGACTCGTCCTCAGCGTGCCTGCTGCCGGGACTCGCCCGGCTGCCCGGCGTCGCGGTGTTCCTCACGCGCCGTCTCGGGGTCCTCCGCGATCAAGCTGCCGAGCAGGGCGAGCGAGCGCTCGGAGGGTGACCCCGGTTCCGGGTGGTAGGCGATCAGTATCTGGCCCGGCGCGCCGTTGACGCTGAACGTCTCGTAGGACAGCGCCAGATCGCCGACCATGGGGTTACGGAAATGTTTGACTCCCCCGGTCTTCGCTCGCACGTCGTGGCGTGCCCACAACTGCCGGAACTCCTCGCTCTTCAGCGACAGCTCCCCGACCAATTCGGTCAAGCGCGGATCGTCCAGGTCGGCGCCCGCGGTCGCCCGCAGGCTCGCGACGGTGTCGGCCGCGATGGTCGGCCAGTCGGCGTAGAGCTCGCGCGCCTCGGGGTCTAGGAAGACCATCCGCACCTGATTGACGCCCGGAACCGAGCACGAGTTGACCGCAGCCGCCAGCGAATTCGCCGCCAGAACGTCCAGGTATCTGCCGAGCACCAGCGCGGGCGTGTTCGGCCACGCGTTCATCAGCCGTACCAGCCCCGGCGCCGCCCGTTCGGGCCGTCGCGGCGCCCGCGATCGCTTGACCGTGGGCCGCGCCAGCTCCCGAAGATGCGCCGTGCCCTCCTCGTCCAGTGCGAACACTCGCGCCAGCGCGGCGATGACCTGTTCGGAGGGATGCCGGTCACGCCCCTGTTCCAGGCGCACGTAATAGTCGGCGCTCACCCCGGCGAGATGTCACCTATACACTCCTTACCTAGGCTGGTGTCATGACGCGAACGATGACCAGCAAGGAACCCGCTTGGCTTGCAGAGATCAACGCTGCCTTGGCCGCTGGGGTGGCCGATGTAGACCCTTCGGAATGGGTGTACGGCTATGTCCGCATCTCCCGCGACGAGAAGGACCGCGCGGAGGGGGTGCAGCTTCAGGCGAAGAACGAGGTCGCGTACGCGGCCCGTAAGGGGTTGGCGCTGGCGCGGATCTTGTGTGATAACGATCTGTCGGGTGCGGATGCCGAGCGGCCGGGGTTGCGGGAGGCACTGCGGTTGGTGACCGCTGGTCCGTCGAAAATGGTCCTTGCGCGTGATGTGGCGCGGTTGACTCGTGATTACGACCTGGGCAACGAGTTGATGAAGCTGGGGCGTGATGACGGTGTGCGGTATGTGTTCGTGAAGGACACCGAGTACGACCTGACCACGGGGGCGGGTCGCAAGAATTTCATGGTGAAGGTCGCCGAAGCGGCCGAGTACCGGGAAACCAACACCGAGAATCTTTTGGACCGGATGAGCGAGGAAGCCGCAAAAGGGGTGATGCAGGGCGGTTCGCGGCGGTTCGGGTACGGGAAAGTTGTTGGCACGCATCCGATTACCGGTGATGACATCCTGGACCGTTATGCGTTGCGGGAAGACGAGGTGGCGGTTTTGCGTGAAGGGCGCGACCGGATCATCAACGGCGAAAGCCAGACAACGATCGTCACCGACTGGAACGCGCGGGGCATTACGACGTCCGAGGGCGGGTCGTGGCGGGTGGGCAAGCTCTCGCATCTGCTGCTGTTGGAGGCGTATGTGGCCTACGACTTGGGCGAGCACACCGACGCGAACGGGCAGCGGTGCGAATGCTTGGACAACCCCGAGGGCAGCGGTATTCGGGTGCATGAGCGCACGGGCACGCGGCATCGCGGGCAGTGGCCTGCTGTGTTCACTCGCGCCGAGCATGACGCGATGCGGGCGGCGATCAAGGCGCACAGCCGGGCGAAGAATCCCGATCGCCCGCGTGCGCGTAATGGTGAGTATTGGCTGACCGGGCTGGCCGAGTGCGGCGGAAAGTGGCCCGAGGGCAGCGAGCGGGCCGGGCAGGGTTGCGGTAGCTGGTTGGTGGGTTCGCTGCTCGAGCGCAAACGTAAGAACGGCACGATCACCCAACGCCGGTATGGGTGCCGGGCGAAGGATTCCGCACGGGTGGCGTGTGGGTGCGGGCGGGTGTTCCGGGACGCGGGCGCGTTGGAGATGTACGTGGCACAGGCAGTGATCGCGGCGTATGAGGACCCGGAAATCCTGGGGCGGCTGGATCGGGGTAACGACAATGCCGGGCGTATCGCGCAGTTGCAACAGCGCATCGAGACCACGGCGGGGAATCTGGACGCCGAAACCGACCGGCGCGCCGAGGTGTTGACCGGTGCGCGGGACGAGGACGACTTGCGGGTGATCGAGCGCACCATAGCGAGTTTGAAACAGGCATTGAAAACTCTTCGCGCCGAACAAGATTCGCTTCGCAGTGCGCAAGCGTTGGCGGTACTGGCCGATATCGGGTCCACGCCGGGGGAGTTGCGTAAGGCGTGGGATACGAAGGGTTCGCGGTGGCGGCACGAGGCGACCGCGCGGCTGGTCGAGAAGGTCATCGTCGAACCGGCGAAGATCTACGCCGCGAAGTGGGAAGACCAGAACGGCAAGGTGTGGCGGTTCGACACCTCCTCGGTGCAGATCGTGTGGCGACAGTTGTAGCCGCATCACATCATGCGGCGTTGCGTCGGTCGTCCCGGTCGAGGGTGTCCAGCGCGTTGCGCAGGAACAACGCCAAAGATTCGATCACGGCCGGGTTGTCGATGCTGGGTGGGAGCCCTTGCCGGATTCGGCTCTCGGCGACCAGGCGGCGGGTCTGCTCACTGGTCGGCCCCACCCACATACGCCCGGCGCTGGGTGCGCTCGTGCGGCGGAATTCGACCACGTCGGCATCGACGGTCACTTGCTCGGATTCGGGGGCGCGGTGGCGGCGGGCACGGCGCGCACGGGCGTCGGCAAGGTTCGGGATGCTGTGGGGGTCGGCGGGCATGGGGGTCTCCCTGGTGGCGTGTCAGGCGGCGAGGGTGGCCGGGGGCGGGGCGGGCAGGGCGGCGAGGCGGTGGCGGGTGGTGTGCCCGGCCAGCCACCAGACGGGCGCGGCGGGGTGTTCGGCGGCGATGTCGGCGAGGGTGGCGGTGGCGACGGTGAGCCCGGTGAGGGTGGCGGGTTGTTGCGTGAGGAGCCGGTGGAAATTGTTTTGCCGTTTCGGTCCGGGCAGCACGAACAGGACGGGAATTGTTATATCGCCGGATCGCAGATCGCGGTATCCCTGCAATTTTTCGATCAGGCGGGATAAGTCTTCGGTGCCGGTGTCGTATTCGAGAAAGAATCTCACGGTACGGCCGTGTTCGGACCATACGCCGTAACCGTCCGGGTGCGCTATTTCCGCACATGCTTTGGTGGCTTCGCGTTCGTCCCACCATTCCACAAGCTCGCATCCGGGATCGGTGCGGGCGTGATGGCACAGGGCGGTGAAGAATTCGTTGATGCCCAATAAATGGTCGAGTTGCGGGTTGCGGGACAGTTTCAGCGTTTTCTCGTGCACGGTGCGCGGGGTAGGAATGGGTGCGTCCGTGGCGGCGGCGTGGATCATCGCGCCGAGCGGGCCGAGGGTGTAGCGGTATTCCTGCGAGCCCGGCCGGACACAGGCACGGAACCGGGCAAGCACACCCCGGCCGGTGAGCAGGACAAGGCGCTTGCGGGCGGTGTTGGCGTCGGTGAACAACAGGCGGGTGATCTGCTGGGCGGTGAGAGCGCGATGGGCGGCCAGCAGCCCGAGCAAGGCGAGGTCGCGGGGGGTGAGTTGCCGCTGGGCGGTGATCGCGTCCGCGATGGAAGGACCCTGGCGGGAGGCTATAGAAGCCTGTCGGGGTTGCCGCGCGGTCACAGCGCACCCCCTGCGGCCTGCGACGATGCGCCGCCGGGGGTACCCCGGTCACTCGCCCGCTCTAGCTGGGCGGGTGAACGGGGTACCGAATGGGCGGGTGAGTGGGGTAGTGAAAAACCATGCCCCGCACCCGAATCCGCCAACCCGGTGCCGAGTTTCCCGGTGGTCAGTTTGCGGCGGCGGCCCGTGGCGTCGCGGCGCTGGCGAGACAGTCCGGCATTGGCTCGTGCGGCTGTTCGCAACTGTTCGGCGCGGCCGACAACCGGCGGGGGCAGCGCCTCGGTGGCGACGCTGAATGGTTCCACCATGACACCCTGGTCGATGATACGCACGGACGCGGCGTATCCGTCACGATGACGCAAATCAGTGTCATCGAATATCGGTTCGAAGTGCGGGGCGAGTTTGCGGGCGTCGTCCGGTGACACGGCGAACACTATTTTGTTGCGGGCGTTGGCGTCGACCGCACCCCTAATCTCGGGCGGTAATTGGCCGAGATTCTGGTGGGCTAAAACGAACGATACTCGGTAGCCGCGGGCTTCAGCCAACGCTTGATCGATACCTATCGGCAGATGCAGGAAATTGTGGCATTCGTCCACGATGATCGTGGCATCGGCGCGTTCCCCCGGCGGAATCTTTGCCCGCCCGGTGGTGGCCTGCCACAGCCCCGACAACAGCAGCGACCCCACCAGTTGCACACCGCCCTCACCGATTTCCCCTTTCGGCAACCGCGCGATGAGAATTCCGCCGTCCAGGATTTCGGTCAGGTCGAAAGTGGCGGCGGGCGCGGCGAACAGGTCGGCCGCGAACCGGTGCGACAGCACCTCCCGCAAGCGGGAGATCACCGCACCACACGATTGCTGGCGTTGCGCCGGGGACTGGGCGGTGAATCCGGCCCAGAACCCCTCGAATCCGATCGGCTCGCCGTAGCGGTCGATGATCGGCCGGTGGTAGCCGGGCTCGGTCAGAATCGGCACCACATCAGCGAGGGTGGCCCCGGGCCGCCGCGCCAGGGTGAGGCAGGCAGCGGCGAACATTTCGTCCATGCGCGGCCCCCACCACTGCGCGTACACCTTCCGGAACGTCTCGATCACCATCCGGGCCGCGTGCTCGCGACCCTCCGCATCCTCGACGGCCCCGGACGGTGCGGCCAACACGTTCCACGCCGGGGGCGCGGCGCGTTCGACCGGGTCCAGGACCACCAGCCGCCCGGCGGCGTCGGAGGGCAGGCGGGCAAGGACGTTGTCGGCAAGGTCGCCTTGGCAATCCAGCACCACCAGCCCGCGCCCGGCCGCCGCTTCCGTCAGGGCGAGGTTGGCCAACCAGGTGGACTTGCCCGTGCCGGTGATGCCGGGTACGTGGATGTGGTGACGGGCCGCTTCCACCGATACCCCGATCCGAAACCCGGCCGGGTCCACACCGAGGGGTTTGGGTGCCGCCCGGCCCGGCCAATCCGGCGCGGCCACCTGTAGCCGACGCCGACCGGACCCGGCGGGGGTGTTCGAGACAGGGTCCGGGGTTTGCGGGGAATCAGTGGCCATGTCGGAACTCCTTGTCATGCCGAGACAATCGAAGCGATGGCTTGCGGTGTTCGGGTGGTGTGGTGCAGCCGGGCAGGCGCAGGCCGGGGCTGGCGGTGCGCGAGCGCGCCCGCACCACCGGCAGCCCGTAGCGAGCGGCGTCGGCGGGCAGATGCCACAACGCGGCCACCTCGGCCGCAGTGGCGACGAACGCGCGGCCGGGCCGCCGCACCGACACCCGATACACGCGGTCGCGGGTGCGGTGGGTGACCAGACCACCGCTCTCGGCGCAATCGGCGATGGCGTCGAATCCACCCGCGATCGAAGCGAGCAGCGCCCGCCCGTGCGGCAACGGCTCCGCACTGCTCACCCCGACTCGCAGCGTCGCCGTCAAGTGCGGTCCCGCCGCTTGTTTGGCGTGCTGCGCCTGTTGCCGTGCAGCGGCCAGCGGCGACAACGCGGGGGCCGGGCCGGTGCGGGCAGGCGTGGTGTGGGTGCCGGAGATCGCGAACCGCGCCAGGGCCAGCAGTTCCGACAGTCCCGCACCCAGTGCCTTGCTCACCAGCCGGGGCGCGGTGCGGCGGTAGTAGGTGCCCAGCACCAGTTGCACGAACCCCGTCTGTCCCTCGGCGCGTGCGCACAGTCGTTCCAGCACACCGCCGAGCGGGTCCGCCGCCCCCGCCCGTGTGGTGCGGCCGGTGGCACGGGGCTCGATCCAAGGAGCCCAGACGCCGTTACGGGCGGTGACCTCCACAGCCACCACCCGACGATCACACGCCAGGCTTGGAGCGGCGGTGGGGGTGACGACCGCGCCCGGCCAAGCCCCCGTGATCGCCGCCGCCATCTGCGCGCGATCCACCCCGGGCGGCACCCACACCCCGATCTGCGCGCCCTGAGCGTCCGCGTGGATTTCCAGCACGATATGCCGGGCACGCACACCGAAACGCCGGGTGCGGTGCAGAACGCCGGCCACCCGGCGGGCGAACACGCCGGCATCCCCGGCCACGGTCGCGGGAGTCTCGATCCGCAACCACACCGCACCGGCCGCCTCACGCTCCCGCCAGCGCCGCACCCACCGCCGCGCCACCCAGCACACGAGTACCACAGCCAGCGCACCCACGATCAACAGCTGCCAGCGCACCATCACCACCCGCGCGAGCACACCGAACACCTCACGCGGATCGAACAAATGACCAGTGAGAAGTTTCGCAATCAACTTCAGGCCCTCTCGAATTCGTGGGACTGGGAGTGTGCCGGGCGGTGGGAATCCCACCGCCCGGCACACCCGACGATCAGGCGGCGTCCTCCCGATCGATCGCGGTCACGGTGAACACCTCACCGCCGCAGGAACCACGCTCTAGCTCGCTGTGCAGGTGCCCGGCACACACCGCCACCGCGTACCCGTCGCAGCTGAGCACGGCCACCGCCGGTTGCTGGCAGTGCCGCAACCGGTGAAAGGTGGTGTCTTGACCGTAGAGTTCGTGGCCTTGCGCGTCGCAGTACCAGCCCGGCACGATCCCCCGGTGACTGAGCGTGTCCCCGTGCTCGGGGCACCCCGACCACGGAATCTCACAGCCACCCGGCACCGGCTCGAGATCCTCCGGTGTCAGCTGAGCCAACAACGCCAGCCGCAACAACGCCCGGCCATCCGGGTCCAGCAACCCGGCCACATTCGGCGGCACCGGGGCTTGCTCGATCTGTCCAAGCTCGTGCAGCCGCCCTTCGGCCACATCCAGCCACCGCGCACCCAGCCCCGGAATCTCACGGCGCAGCCAACCGGCCCGGTCGTGGCCGGAACCGAAGGGAGCGTTGTAGTACGGCGATACCGACATGACATCCTCCTGAAAACCGTGGGCACAGTTCAACTCCGGCCGAAGCAACGGCAAGCGACGCCGATTGGCGTCGTCGGTGCCGGGGGCCGGGTTCGTGTTGTCGTCCATGACGACCTCTCCGAATCCTGTGGATAGCCATCCGCCGCAGCACGGCACGCCGACGGGCCGCCTACCGGGGGACAGTTGGACAAAAGAGAATCAGCGGCCAGCGCTCCCGGCAGGCGCTCGAAACGCCCCGCGCGCAGAGCATCACGCACCTGTAAGAACCTGACCACTCACCACCAGGACACTCGACTCCCGACAATCCTCGAGGATCGCACGTCGGGCCGGTCAACCGGTGACCCCAGCTTGACGCGCCAACACTGATCGCATACCGTCCGCTAACATTCTGGGGAGGTCGATGCGTTGAGCCGTCACAGCTGAACATTCCAGGCTACCCCACTCACCCCCCATGTCAACCCCCAATTTTTCCGTGCATCGATCGTGCCGGTAGCCAACGTGATTGGGCGGTGGGCAAAGAAGAAGAGAGCCCTGGTCAGGGGCTCTTTTTCATTTCGATGTCCGGCGTCCTTCGCTGCGCCAACAAGGAAGGTCGCGGCCAGTACTAGCCAACATTAGCTCCATGCTCGAAGCATGTCGCCAACCAGCTCAGTCCCGTTGTGCACCTGGGGGCCACACCACTGTGACCGGCATCCCTCGTTCTCGTGCCACAGCTACTACATCGGCCGTACCGCCGTACCCCCGCGCTGGCAAGCCGTCCCACACCGCGATCAGTTCGTCGGCCTCCTCCAGCATTCGCACGCTCCCGGCCTGGTGTGCTTCGGAGTTGGACTCATCGCGATCGAGCGCGATCACTTCCGCTGCCGCAGAAGTCAATTCGTCATATAGCGCATGATGCTCGTGCGGCAAACTCTCACGATACTTCCGAGCTGGCACCACGACGATCAATGAACCGCCAACGTCGAGCACGGCGCTTGCGAACAAGCTGTCTGGCCCATCTGCAATGCAGCTCACACCCACCAGTTCGCCATCCGCACGAGCGGAGACGTTCGACCGCAACTCAGCATGGATGAGCGCCGTCGTGTCTGGGGGGAGTCCTCGATGGCCGGTGATAGCCACCCTTGTCATAGTTCATCCCGTCCATAGAGTGTGGCCAGCGCATCATCCAGCCGTCGCGCCTCCGAAGTCTTGGCCGGGAGGCTAGCCCGGAAATCTCGAGTTCGCCTGGTGATTCGTTCGCTTCGGTGACTCAGACCCACAGCCAGCGCTTGCGCAGCTATCGCGCATCCGGCCTCGATGTCTCCAGCTCGTGCCAACACATGCGCGTGCTCCACCTGCGCGAGCGCCCGCGGCTTGGCTGCGTTCAACGACGGCTCGGCCGCCGTGAATGCAGCACGTGCCGCGCGGAAGTCGCCGAGTCGCGCAAGCGTGCTCGCTTGATAGCGGGCCGCCTTGGCCTCGTCGAACACGAACACCCATGGCCATTGCGGTTCGCCCCGTTGACGACCCGCCAGCTGTTCTGCGCGACGCAAAGCGTCCATCGCGCTTCTGCGGTCTCCGGTCGCCGCATGCGCTACCGCCAGCAGCGACGTCAGCCACGCTTGAGCACTGTCGGGCGCGTCCGTTCCCAGCTGGGCTGAGGCAGTACGCAGTAATCCCAGTCCTGCGCGGGCGTCGCCGCTCTCTACGGCATAGTGCCCCAGGCTGGCGGTCATGTAGGAGACCAGAAGCGGATGGTGCGTACGCTCAGCATGGCTGACGGCTTCCCTGTACCGTCGTCGTGCTGCGGCGTCATCCCCACGGTCGGCGGCAAGCCACGCCGCCAGACCGGCTACTTCCGATAAGACGCGGAATCCTGCGGACGTACGCAGCCGGTCACGAACGATGCCCGAAACCAAGCTCAGATGGGCTTCGACAGCGGGTTGAAGACGATCGGAGGGCACCGAAGATTCCATGCGTCGGTAGTGCGTGGTCGGACCGGCGATAGCCTCGGCTAGTTCGCTATCGCTTGGTGCTGAATTAGCCAAGACAGCACCGGTGCTCATCGCCACCGCAGTCTTGAGGAACTGTTTGCGGTTCACGTCGTCATCACCCGACGAAGTTCGGTGCCTGCTGAACCCGAGTTCGGCATCCGTCGCGACATTCAGAACCGCTCGCAGTGCCGCTCGGTAGTGCTCTCGCGGCCATGTTGTTTCGCCTCGCTCCCACTTGCCGACGTGCCGTTCGTCCACGGCACCCTGCTTGTTGGTTGCCCGGAAAACGTGGTCGTTAACTGCATCGGCGAGTTCTTGTCGAGTCATCGAACGGCCAGGCGATCCGGGCGATTCAACCCGCAACCGCGCCTCTACCAATAGGTCGTTCCGTCCGGTCACGGGACTTTGGCCTCTCTGCTGGACCTCTTCCGAGCATAAGCTCAACCAAAGTGCAGGGCTAACGTTCCCACAACTTTCCCACGTTCTTCCCCCTCATGCGCCGTCGATCTAGCGGGCCAGAAACGACACCGTAGACATCAGCCCCGACGCCGGGTGTCGCCGGTACCCCCATCCCGGCACGGCAGTTTGCCCGATGATGCGCAGACCGCCGGTTCGGCCTCGGCGTCGGGTGCACACCAACGCATCGAGCAGGGGAGCCGTTCGTGGATTCATCGAAACAACCTGGGCACACACCGTTGTCGGTGTGTCACTTCTACCGGCGAGTGTGTGATCTGCCCGCCGAGGTTCACCCGCCGCATCTGGGGCGGATCACGCTGCGTGCGGGCCGGGTGTGCGGGTTGATGATGCCCGCCTTCATCGGCGCGGAGGTCAAAGCGTGGATGCACCGCCACGACCACCGTGTGGGACCGATCTTGACCCACCCGCGCTATCAGCGTTGGACGTTCCTGACACGCCCCGACCTGCCAACCGACGTCCGGCTGTATGCGGAGCTGTCACGGCTGAACGTGTCCATCCTCGGTGCCGGAGGCAGCATCAGCTTGCCCGGACCTGGACAGCGCCCCGGCTTGTTCCGGGCGTGGGTACATCCGCCCCGCGACCCCTACCGCCCGCCGGGGCGACTTGTGGTCGAGGCGATCCGGGGATGCGCCGCCCAGCACGCGCGACAGCGACGGGCGATGGCGTATGCCTGAGCACCGCAGCACGGCCACAATGCCATTCGGGTGCGGCCCAGGCTGCGACCCCTGGATCACCGTCGAACAGTGCGGCCTGTTCACCTTCGACCAGCAGACCGGCGAAGTGTTGTCGGTGAAGTGCCCGTCCATGAATTGCTTCGGGCAGATGGTGAAAGTCGTCAACGGCCGCATGACCGACCACGACTCCCCGATGGACATCGCACTCGGCGGCCAGAAATGCCCATGGATCGGTATCCGCATCGTGTTCGACACCACCCGCTATCCCGACCTCGCCACCAAGCCCGCCCCGCCGCCACCACCACCACGGCAGCCACAGGCCGGGCGATGACCGATGACCAGGACGCCGAACGCTCCGCCGCCGAACTCGACGTCCTGACCGACGTCATCGGCACCCTCGTGACCGCCACTACGGACGCGGTGCGGGACGGGATGACCGACACCACCCGTATTCGCGTGATGGCGATGGTCATCTTCGAACTGATCAGCAGCGCCCGCACCGCCGCCGGGCCGCACACCGGACGCCTGTATGCCGCACCGGTACTCGATCCGATCATCGACAACATTCCCGCCGCCGACGACATCACCTTCCTGGACCTGTTGATCCCCGCGATCATCGGCCAGCACATCAACAACACCTGACCACCCAGACCGCCCCGCTCGGACGCGCCTCCCCTGCCCCCTTTGCACCACAGGGGAAGCGTGCACGTGCCGGGGCACCCGAAAGGGCGAAGGCTGCGCGGACGGGACTGCACATCGGTGTGCCCAACCGAACCCCCCGCCAGCCTTCCCCCCGCACCGCCTCAAACACACTGAGCGACAAGGTTATTCGCTACCCGTGTGACTCCCTTTCACGGAAGGTCCGCCTATGCACACTCCCAGCACGAAGCGGGGTATGTGATGACATCCCCGCTACCGAATGAACCGGATGTGCACCTGGTCGTGCGGATGCGCGGCTACCACCTGCACTACGTCGCATGCCTCACTGCCGCTTTGATCTTCGTCCAGGACGAAGGGGTCCGGCACCGCACAGACGGCGTGTCCGTCGCCGGTGACGCACCCGACCACTTACCGAGGTTGCCCGGGGAACGGCTGTATGTAGAGCGATGATGACTCCGGTCCGGGCATCCGACGACTACGACACCCACCCCGGCCGCCGCTTGCCCGGTGACGTGTGCGGGCGCGAAACTGACTGCTCAAACCCGCGATACCCGTACAGCCAACATGAGGGGAAGGCCCGGCCAGTGGACGACGAACAGATCGGTTTCGATATCGAATTCGATGACAAAACCCAAGCATTCCTTGATTGGGTTGCGCCCGAACGCATGGAATCAGGGGTGCGCGAATTTCTCGCGGCCACGGTTCCGGATATGGCGGATGATGCGGCCTGGTGGAAGCCGCCACTTTCGACCCGGATCATGGAAGCGGCGAAACGGTTGTTCGGCGAGCCCGGATTGATTGCTACCGAAAACCGCGAACTTGCGGACGGGTTTATCCGATTCCTGGGCGAATGCTATGTGCGGCGTGGCGGCCTGCAATGGACGAACCGGCCCGAATGGGGTCCGCCGCTTTATACCGATTTCGGCCCAGCTGTGCAGGGTGACGATACCCGCAGCATGGTCGCGATCGCGCAAGACCTGGCCGACAGCGACGGCCCCAGATTGATCGAATACAACATTTCCGAGGCTGTACGCCAAACACGGAAATCGCGCACTATCACATAATGACCTGAATTTCTTTGCGTAACGGGGGTGGGCATCCGTGCCCGATGAATACGACGCCATCCGTAAGAGCTTGTCCAGGTACGAACTTGGTTTGTACTTCGAACTAGGCAGAGCGCACGAGCGGGGAGAGACCCCGGAAAAAGGTTGGGTTCGCCAGTTCAGGATAGTGACTGATCGAGGCGCGCGAATCTTGGATTCGGCTCGAACCCAGGGCCGAGGCGTCCAAGGGGTCGAACGCAAATCGGGTCGCATCAACGAGGCAGATGCCCGCGCTCAACTACGCAAGGAACGAGACGGACTCAAGTCCGGCCAGATCACTCATTCCCGATGGGAAACAGTGGCCGGTGAAACGATTCCGGACAAAGTCCGCGAAGACCTGCGAGACATGGCCCGTGATTTCGGTGACAAATTTCAGCACGTGATAATTTCTCGCGCCGACGCACTCCGCGCAATGCAGCTCGGCCAATCGCTGGCATCTCAGCAATTGGAGCTGATCCGGCCGTACGAACTGAACCGAGCCGACCGAGCGCGGGAACGGCTGGCGAAGATACGCGAGATTGTGCGGGCACAAGAGCGTGCCGAAAAGTTCCGGAAGGTGCAGCAGTTCCGGGAAGCCGCTGCGCGTGGCCGGGCGGATGCTCCGCAGCAGGCCGAACGCGACCGGCAGGCCCGAGCAGAAGAGGCCGGGCGGGCCAGGCAAGCACGCCAGACGCCGGAAACTGAGCGGGCGCGGGTGGAACGGGAGGCGGCCGAACGGGTCGCGCGGGAATTCCCGCCACCCAGCCAGTACCCGCAACGGGAAGCCGCCGACGCTGGAGAACAAACGGCCCGAGAAGCCGCCGACGCCGCCAGGGCGGAGCGTGCCGCAGCCGAGGCACGCGCGGCATCCGAGAAGGAACGCGAGGCTTCCTTGCAGGAGCTGAACAAGGCGCGGAACGCGGCGTTCAAGGAGTTGGACGAGAAAGGGCGTCTGTCGGAGGTGGAAAAAGTTCTCTGGCTTGGGCAGGCGCAGCACCCACTAGCAGCGGTGAGACAGCCGCCTGGTTCTGCGCCGAGCGTTGTTCGTGGCGGCACCGGACAAGGACAGGAACGCTCACGCGGACTATCCCGCGAACAATAGCCATCCGCGCTCGATCGGCTCACAGTGCGGTCGCCCGCTGGTTGGGGATGGTTCGGGTCGCACGCTGGGTTGTGCGGCAGCAGTGCCAGCCCTTAGCGTCCGCTCGTCCTCCGGGGGCTTGCCACCCAACCCTGCCGGTCCGCCAGGCATCCCGCCCGACCTCCAAGCCCCAACCGGATCGGCCCAAGGCGCGCGCCTTTAAGGAGTGCGTAACCGAGATGTGACCCCCGCGAGCAAAGCGATCTCCTCCCGGCGCAGTCCGGCGACCCGCCGCTGACCGCCACCGGACATCCCGAAATCCTCCGGTCGGACCAGCTCGCGGCGCGCACGCAGAAACGCGCCCAGTCGATTGTCGGAGTTCATGGTCCGAGCCTAGGTGAGGCGCGGCGCGCCTGGGTGGCCCCGCGACTACCAGGAAGTCCGCAGCCTGTCAGGCGGGCGCGCGGGGGCGCAACGTTGTCGGCATGACGAACAACAACCTCACCGGCCGCGTCGCGGTCGTCACCGGAGCATCGAGTGGAATCGGTGCCGCCACCGCACGGCAGCTCGCACAGGGCGGTGCCAAAGTCGCGCTGCTGGGCAGGCGCAAGGATCTCATCGAAGAACTCGCCGCCGAGATCGGCGGAGACGCGCTCGCGGTGGTCGCCGACGTCGGCGACCAGCAATCCGTGCGAGACGCCGCCGCCACGGTGCGGGCGGCATTCGGGCCCGTCGACCTGGTCGTCGCGAACGCGGGCGTCATGCTCGCCGCACCGTTCGAGTCCGCGCTCACCGACGAGTGGGACCAGATGGTCGGCACCAATATCACCGGCCTGCTCTACACCGCGAGAGCGTTCATCGATGACCTGCTCGCGACCGCGACCGAGGGCGGTCGAGCGGATCTGGTGCTGGTCGGCTCGATCGGCGGGCACACGGTCTTCCCCAACTACGCCGTGTACACCGCCACCAAGGCCGCGGTCGCGCATCTGACCCGCAACCTGCGGGCCGAGTTCGGGCCGCGCGGCGTGCGGGTCAAGAACATCGAACCCGGCTTCGTCGGCACCGAGCTCGGCGCGGGAATGCAGGACGAGCAACAGCGCGCCGGGCTGGAGCAGTGGCGCACGGCGTTCGAGATCCTGGAACCCGGCGACATCGGCGCCGCGATCGCCTACGCGGTCGGTGTGCCCCAGCACGTCAATATCGCCGAACTCGTCGTGGTCCCGACCCAGCAGGGCTGATCACCGGCTCATCCGCCGCTACAGTCCGGCGAATGACTGACATTGCCCCGGTACTGCGCCGCGCCCGGCCCGCGGACGCCTCGGCGATCGCCGAGATCTGGTATCCGGGCTGGCGCGACGCGCACCTGGGCAATGTCCCCGACACTCTGCTGGCCGTCCGTCCACGCGACTCGTTCGACACCCGCGCGGCCGAGCGCGTCGGCGACACCGTCGTCGCCACCGTGGACGGCGTAGTGGCGGGCTTCGTCATGGTCGACGAGGACGAGGTCGACCAGGTCTACGTAGCCGCCGCACACCGCGGCACCGGTTTGGCCGCTCTCCTGCTCGCCGCCGCCGAACAGCGCGTCCGCGCCAACGGGCACGACCACGCCTGGCTCGCGGTCGTCCCCGGCAACACCCGTGCCCGCCGCTTCTACGGAAACCAGGGCTGGACCGACCAAGGCGCCTTCACCCACGCGGCCCCCGGCCCCAACGGACCGGTTTCGGTTCCCGCCCACCGGTACACCAAGCCCGTCTGAGCTAGTCGAGGTCCGCCCACCCGGGCCAAGGCCGCATGCCCTCGTCACCACGGATGTATGCGAGGCGGCGCAGCGCTTGGGGCTGGTAGGCGGGGTCGAGGGCGGCGGCACGCATCGACTGCAGGGCCATCCGGAACTCCTGGATGTCGCGCAGCAGGTAGAAGCCGTCCCAGCGCATCACGTCACGCCCGTACCCGGCGCAGAATTCGGCGTACTGGGCGGCGGTGATCTCGGCGGCGGTCCAGCACTCGATCGCCGCGTGCACCAGGTCCCATTCCGGCGGGCCGATGACCGCGTGCCCCATGCCGACCAGGATCACGTCCCCGTCGTCGCCCACCACCACGCTCTGGTCCCAGTCGGCGCCTTTGACTACCGACCATGGCAGGCCAGACGGGAGCGTCTTCCAGCGGCCGCGCAATTCCTCCAGGTGTTTGTGCAGCCATCGCCGGTCGTCCTCGGACACGGTCCGCGCGGCGGCGATCTCCTCCTCCACCCGAGCCAAAGGCGTCATCCGGCGTAGCTCGAACCCGGGCAGCGGCAGCCGGTGCAGCTGCCCCAGCGCCCTGGCCACTTCGGCGGGCGTACCGGGATGGTGCGGCGGCAGGTCCTGCCAGAAGGTCACCGGGCATCCATCGACCACCACCGGCTGCGGGATGTCCGGGACCACCCGCACCGCCGACACCCCGCAGGTCTCGAGCCATCGAGCCACGGCGACTTCCCGCCCCGTGACCAGCTTTTGCCCACGCTCACCGATCCGCACGACGATCCCGTCGCGCAGCCGGTAGACGCCCTGCGTCCCCGCCGCCTCGGCACCGTTCGCATCGATCCCGACGCTCACACACGCGGCACGCAGAATCGACCGCATCCCGTTACCCGCGATCCCTGCGGTCATGTCAGCCTCCCAAGCCCCGCGCTCCCCTCTGAGGAGCAGTAACGCATCTCGGCTTCGAGCTTCATGGCAGCCATCCAGATACCGGGGGGCTAACACCCCATTTTCCCTGCTCAGTGGACATTACCCCGGCAATTCCACCGCAGTCAGCAACCAAACAGAATCCGCCCGTTTCGCCTCAATTGCCGCTTTTCAGCCGCAGGTAATCGCATTCGCCAACCCTGGACGGCAGCCTGCTTGCGCAAGAAAGGCCCCGCTGGAGACGTCCACAAAGTGGTCCTTGTGCAGGCGGTCTGTGATCACCAAGGCGGTGATGTTCACGGGGGTCGAAGCGATTCACCGTCAGGCGCGGCCACTCGAGGTGGCCGTCCCCAGAGACTCTGGTTCTATGCCCAACAGAGCCGAACTGCCCCAGAGCAACCTCTGAGCAACACTCCCCACCGCAATCACGGTCCTGCAGGTCGAGCACCTATCCGGCCGACAAGCTGGCATATGTCGTGGACGACTAATCTCGCAGTCGCGGGGGTGCACCAATCCGCCCATCAAGAATTCGTCCGCATAGTCGAGAAGGCCGAGCTGGACCGATGAGCCACGCACGCTGGAAGAGCCTCCGGGATCGCAAACTCGCCTCGGGCCCCACCGAACCTGACGAAGGCTCCGACACCGTGCCAACCCTCCCCCTGCTCGCCAAGCTCGCCGACGCCCTCGACCCCACCCTCGACGCAGATGACACGCGAGTACACTTCACCAGCCACACCGACGCCGCCTGAACGCTCCCATTTCGTAGCGACTCGAAGAACCTTTCCACCCGAACTGCCGCTGCGCGGTGTGAGGACGCAGGTATCTAGGCGACTTTGACGCTCCAATCACCAACGTGAGCAACAACATCCAGGGTTCCTCCGAGCGCGACGATGTAGTCACGAACCAAGTCCATGGACGTGATCTTGCCGTGCTCGATCTGCGACACCCTGGCCTGCGAAACTCCCATCAGTTCAGCGACCTGAGCCTGGGTCGCCCCACACTGCTTGCGTAGTTCGGCGAGTTGATGCCCGCTGCTCCGCGCGCATCTGCTCGCGGCTCTCGTCTCGCGCTGCGACGCGGTCAGGCGAATCCCATGCCGGGTCGATTTCGCGAGCTCGACGTTTGCTCTCTTCCCAGGACACACCCTTCATGACTCCTCCTTTGTGGCTCGGTAGTCGTCATAGCGCTGTTCGGCGAGGGGGATCGCATCTCGATACCAACGATTCCACTGGGAATCGAACCCGGATCAGGGTCCTGGCAGAGCCGCCGATATGGGCTATACCTGAGAAACACATCACTGTGAGTCACCCTCATCACGGGTTATCTCGGCGGATTGTGCCCAAAATGTGCCCACGCGCACCGTGCGAAATCACGTTCAGGCGGAAGAAATGCCGCCCACCACCCGCCTGCGCAAATCTTCAGCCGAGGTATGGCGCGGACCGCCCTTCCAGGTAGTGAGTCAGTCTGAGTCGCTGCGTGTGGTGCATGTCTAGGCTGTCCAGTTCGGCAGGGGCTACGAACCGTACTTCGGTGGACTCATCGGATACGGCGAGGTCGCCACCGATGACATGGGCCAGGAAGCACACATTGAACTGGCGTCGGACCTCGCCGTCGCTGTAGGCGATGACGTGGCGAGGATCGGTGTAGGTGCCGACGAGTCCAGTGATTTCGATGTCCAGCCCGGTTTCTTCCTTGACCTCTCGCACAGCGCAGCCGGGAAGGCTGTCGGTCATCTCCATGCCACCACCGGGCAACGCCCATAGGCCGCTGTCGGCGCGCCGCTGCAACAGGATACGGCCCTTGTCGTCGCACACCACGGCGGAAGCCGCGACGACAAGACTGTTCGGCTCTGGTGCGGCTGGGTCGTCGTAGAACTCGGTGCGCGCCATCGGCTTACCTTTCCACCGGTCGGCCTGATCGCCAGACCGCGTCGAAACTGTCTGTATACGTGTCGAACAGACCACCGCCGAGAGTACGACGCAGATGCCAGACAGGCGCACCGTAAGCATTCACTCCCCACACGTGGGCATTGACCAACATTTCCTCGTCGGCGCGGAAAATGCTGTTGTAGAGCGTCGTGGCATGGGTCCGCAGCTCGACGCCTGGCGTTGCTTGCAGTGCCTGGTAATGCATCAAGGCGAGACGGCAGCGAGATTCGATGCCGTGCCCGAATTTCTCTTCCGTGCCTCGTTGTTGGACGTTGGCGCTGTCGGCGTCACCCACGGCTATCCGTATCGAACAGCCCGCCTCGGCCCGTTCGATCAACAGATCGTTGAGCCGGGGGTACGCCTCGTGGAGAAAGACAGCCGCGTAGACCAGGACGTCGATGTGGTGGCGCGCAGCCTCGAACAGGTTGACGAACATCGACGCCGGGACCTCGGCCCGCTGGTCGTAAAGGGCAACGAGTTCGGGGCTGACGGCGCGGGCTGTACGCGCCTGCCGTAGGGCGGGCCACAGGGCATTGACGTCCTCCCCCAAACACTCGGCAGCATGGATTGCGGTACGCCGCCGGGGTACTCGGCCGAGGTTCACCCAGCGTTCAACCGATTTCGGGTCCACGCCTGTTGCCTCAGCCAAGCTCGCGTGAGTCCATCCTCGCGCCGCTATCGCGGCACGCAACCTCTCATTCGCCATAGGGACGTTGTACACCGGTCGGGACGTCCCAAAGTGGGAAACGTAGGAGGTTCCGTCGTCCCAACGATCAACGAGACGCTGACTCCAGGCCCCGGCGCCGGGTTGACCCCCGAATCCTCGGTGCCGGGTGCTCACCAACCACACCACAATGCCGAGGGGTCACCGAATGCCCGCAGAGCTCGCAACCGTCCTGATCGTCATGGCCGCTGTCGGCGGTCTGCTCATCCTCTTGTTCTGGGTGCTGCCGTGGCTCCTAGAGCTTGGGGGCGAGCCCGACGAGCAGGTCCCGTTCCGGGAAGTCATGGAACGCATCGATCGCGAGGACCGCCGATGACGGTCCGCCGTTCCTGGATTGACGACTACTGCACCGATAGCAACGCGCCCGCCGACGAGCAGCACGCGCAAGGACTGATGAAGCTCCACGCCACCTGCACGCCACCGTGCCCGCGGAAACTGTCCGCAGAGCGCTATCTCCGCGAGCGTGCGGCAGGCCAGGGCACGGACAGCAACCGGGACAGGTAACCACTCAAACGGGTTGCCATCACGCGACGGTAAAGGGGTATGCGTTCGGCGCGTACCCCTCTTGTCGTGCTCGGACTTGTGCGGGGGAACCGTAGACAGCGAATTTGCGGGGGCCTACCCGTGGCAGCGTGCGGCCCAGGGCGGGGTTGTCCGCCCCCTGGGGCCGCCGCTGTGCGCAGGTCAGGACCCGTCCGGTTCGCCGATACGAACGATCGCCTGCGGATGCGGGAACCCGAACGCCAGCCGCATCGTCGTCGCCTTCACATCCACCCGGTCGGACGAGAAATACGCGTCCTCGGAGGTGGTCAGCCGCGTGTCCGTGCGCATCGTGGTGAATGCGAACGCCTGCGGGATCGCCCACACGTCACCATCGGTCACGTACGGGGATACCAGCAAGGGCACACCGAGAACGGTTGTCGCACCGGGCCGCGCCGGACCCGGGCCAAGGAGAATCGACGGCGTGGTCGATCGGATGGGTGCCGGATTCCGCGAGCCCCGCTGCGAGATGTGCCCAAAATCTGCCCATACGGCCCGACCTCCGGGTGGTCGGAGCATAAAAAAGGCCCCCGACCTGCTGGTATCAGGTCGGGGGCCTCGAAGTGGAGCTGCCGGGAATCGAACCCGGGTCCTCCGCCGCGTCTTCAGGGCTTCTCCGTGTGCAGTCCGCTGTGCCTCTACTCGGATCTCCGGGTCCCGCGAACAAGCCCGGATGACGATCCCAGTCGCTGTTCGATGTCCCGTCCTACTCCGCGACCGAGTAGGACGGTTAGCCCTCTAGCTGATGCCGGCACCGGAGCCGAGGGCATGCCCCGGGCCGACAGAGACGCTCTGCTGGTTAGGCAGCGAGAGCGTACTCGCGCTGATTGGAATCGGCGCTTAATTGGTTGCAACGACGCTTACGGTGGTCTCTTGCCTGCACCGACACGCTTCCCCTGAATCTACGTACGCAGTCGAAACCGTTCAGCCCCGTACGCCCCGGCACCTTGCCGGGCTGTCCATGTTAACACCGGCGAGAGCCAGGATCATCCCGATATCCGGTGGGGGCGGCTGCCATGCCCGGCTGCGTCGACCGGTGGGCCTACGTAGAGCATCAGCCCAGGTCAGGACCACCAATACCCGGCTCCTGCCAGCGGGTCGCGGGGTGTCACCCCGACTCTCCAGCTTTCCCCGCCGAACCTGCCGGGGCACGCGATGTCGGGAACGCATGGCGTCCCAGAACCTCGCCGCGACGTATGCGATGCTTTTCAGCCCGTCGCAGCTCCGGCCGCAGCCACCTACCCACCGTGCGTAGTCACTGCGGAGCTGGGCGTACGTGACCACAGGGCGCGAGAGCTTCGACTCGGCGTCACGCGGCGACGGCGGTAGACGGATCGACGACGGGCCGCTGCGGGCCAGGGGCCCGGTCGCGCTGGCCCCGAAGGCACCGGCCGACGATGCTCGCCCACCCATCGACGGGAGTGTGAACCGGTGGCGGTCACGACAACCAAAGACGTCGGCCACGCCGCATAGACCAGGTGGCGATCACTGGGCACTCGGAATCGCATTCGCCAACCACCTCGCACGATCGAGACCGAATCTCGCCACCACTGCCCGTTGGCGAACACCGCGCGTTCGAGCACCCGAGTTTTCCCGGATGCTGGTAGTCGATTCCCCTGGCTCGGCGACCAACCCGACTTACACTGCACGAGCCGTACGATCGGCTCTGAGCAGCGGATCTCGATTTCAGACTAAGGAAACACTTTGGCAGTTCGCACCATTCGGGACAGGTTGCTGCGCCTGTCCGCCCTCACCGTCATCGCCGGACTCGTCCTAACCGGGTGCTCCGCACTACGCGACAAGTCGGCCGAAGGGATCGAGCCGGGTGTCACCGCGGACCCGTGCCCGAACGCCGTCGACACCCGAAAGGGATGTATCTATCTCGGCGTGCTGTCCGATCTGACGAGTGGGCCGTTCGCCGCGCTGGGCAAGGACATTCACAACGGCCAGCTGGCGTTCTGGAAGGCGGTGAACGAGGCGGGCGGGATCGGCGGCAAGTACGAGGTGGACATCGCCACCTACACCGAGGACACGAACTACGATCTGCAGAAGCACGCCGAGGCCTACCGGCGGATCGAGCCGCATGTACTGGCGCTCTCGATGAGTTTCGGCACCGTGCAGACGCAGAAGGTACTTCCCGAGATGGACGCGGCGAACATGATCGCCATTGCCGGAACCCTGTGGTCGGGTTGGCAATTCGAGAACAGCGACAAGGGCCTGTTGCTGGAGTCCGGCTACTCCTACTGCTCGGAGGCGATCATCGCCCTGGACTGGATCGCCGAGCACCTGGCGAAGCCGAATTCGATCGCCACGGTGAGCTACCAGGGCGACTACGGCGGCGACTACTCCACCGGCGCGAAGAAATGGGCCTCCGCCAATCGCGTCGACATGGTGGCCCACATCGACACCGAGCCCAACACTCAGATCGGCAATCAGGACGCGGCGGTCGCCAGGATCCTGAGCGCCGGAGCGGATCTCGTGCTCCTGGCCACGGGACCCGCGGAGGCGGGCGAGATCATGGGCAAAGCGGCGCTGGCCGGCTTCCCGGGCCGATTCCTGGGCTCGGGCCCGACCTGGAACGGCGGCTTGCTGAAAAGCCCTGCGGCGACGGCGATCACGACCCGCTACAACATGACCTCGCCGCTGGACGGCTGGGACGGTGTCAGCGCTGGGGCCAAGAAGGCGCGGGCCTCGGCGACCAGGGAGCCCTCGACCTGGGGCTACAGCGCGGGATGGATGTTCTCCTACCCGATGAAGGCGCTGCTCGCCCGAGCGGTCAACGAAGGCAGGCTGACCCGCAAGGGCGTCCGGGAGGCGGTGCACGGCCTGCGAGTCGACTACGAGGGCGCGATTCCCGAATACGTCTATGGCGCGGCCAAACCCGATCTCACCCGTCAGCGGGCGGTCATCGAAGCGCCGGAGCAGACCGCGCCGCTGGGCGCGAAAACCCTGGCGGTCGCGTATCACGGCCCGACTCAGGACCGCATCACCCTCACCGAGCCCTGCGTGCAGCCGTAAGCGAGCCAGATATGCCTTTTCATCGTGTTTTCCGTCGACTACTTCGACTCGTAGTCGTTCCGCTCGCACTCGGGCTCGTACTGACCGCCGGGTGTTCGACTTCGACGCCCGCCGCCACACCGGGTGTCACCCGCGAACCATGTCCACACGCGATCCACCGCGACAAGGGCTGTATCTATCTGGGCGTGTTGTCGGACCTGAACAACGGCCCCTTCGCCCCGCTCGGAAAGTCCTTGCAGGAAGGGCAGCTCGCGTTCTGGAACGAGGTGAACAAGCAGGGCGGTATCGGCGGCTACGAGATCGACATCGCCGCCTACACTCGCGACACCGCCTACGACCCGCGCAGGCACGTCACGGAATTCGCGAACGTTGCGCCGCACGTGCTGGCGCTCGCGATGAGTTTCGGGACCGCGCAGACGCTGGCCGTCCTGCACGAGATGGACGAGGCGGACCTGGTGACCGGGGCGGGCACGCTCTGGTCGGGCTGGCAATATCGCTCCACCGACCGCGACCTGGTGTTGGACGACGGATTCTCGTACTGCACCGAAGCCGTGCTCGGCCTGGACTGGTTCGCGCAGAACCATTATCAGCCGCGCAGCCTCGGCGTGGTCGCCTACCGCGGCAACTACGGCGGCGACTACGCCAGCGGAGCGCTCAAGTGGGCGTTGGACAACGGCGCGACGATCACCTCGCGCATCGACACCGGACCCAACACCGAGGTCGGTAATCAGGACTACCCGGTCGCCGAGATCATGGCCGACCCGCCCGACGTGGTCCTGTTGGCCACCGGGCCGGGCGAAGCCGCCGAGATCGTCGGCAAACTGGCGAGATCCGGCTACGAGGGCCGGTTCCTGGGGTCCACTCCGACCTGGAACAGCGCGCTGCTCAAGACTCCGGCCGCGCCCGCGCTCACGGCGCTGTACAACTACACCTCGCCGTTCGACGGCTGGGACGGCACGAGCACCGGAGCCCAACGCGCCAGGAACGCCGCGACCAGCGAACCGACGAACTTCGGCTACAACCTGGGCTGGGCGATCTCCTATCCGATGAAGGCGCTGCTCACCAAGGCAGCCGAGTCGGGTCGTCTGGACCGGCCGACCCTGCGCAAGGCCCTGGCCGGGCTCACCGTGGATTCCGAAGGCATGGCGGCGCCGCAGATCTACGGCCGCGACGAACCCGACGTGGCAGCGCAGCGCGCGGTGGTCAACGTGCCCGACCCGTCCACGTCACTGGGTTCGCGCACGGTGGTCGCCGATTACCGCAGCCCCACGTTGAAGCGGATCGCGATGCGCGAGCCCTGCACGCGGTGATTCGCGCTCACTCAGGCGGCGGGCAGTCCTTGTGGCACCCGCCGCCCGAGTGATCTGGCCTGTGCCGCAACCGTATTCGCTCAGGCGGCCGAGCAGGTGTGCCGTCAGGCTGCGGCGATGAGTGCGACCGCTGCCAGCGCGAGGGCCAGGCCGACCTGCTGCTGCCGGTGGACCCGCTCGCCGAGCAGCGCCATCGCCAGCAGCACGGTCACCGCTGGATACAGCGAGCCGATCACGCTCACCAGCGACAGCAGCGATCCGTGGAAGGCGTACAGCAGCGCCGCGTTGCTGATCACGTCGAGCACGCTGATATAGCAGGCCAGGCGTAGCGGTTCGCCGCGTAGCCGACCGAACTCCCTGGCGGCCAGTGCGGTGAGCCACACGACCGCGGTGGCCGCGACACGCTGCATCAGCAGCGGCCACAGTCCCGAGTCCGGCGAAGTCTTGTGCAGGAAGACGAAAGCGAAGCCGTACGCGACGCCGGATCCGATGGTCAAGGCGGCGACCTTGCGAGTGAACCGCAGTTCGCGGGCGCCGGGTGATCTCCTCGGTCACGTCGTCGGGCGACTCCCGGCTCACCAGGAGCACCGCGACCAGTGCGAACACGACCCCCGCGAAGGCGAGCGGACCGGGGCGCTCGCCGGTCAACAGCCCGACGAGCACTGGAATGCCCGCGACGAGCACCGCCGTCAGCGGCGACACCACCGCCATCGGACCATCGGCCAGCGCGGCGTAGAACCACCACACCGCGACACCGCTCGCGACGCCCACCGCCGCTCCCCACGCCAGCGACGCGGGGTCCGCGGTCCCCGACACGAGGTCCCGTGGTGATCCGGTTCGATGTGCCGGACGAGTGCGCGAAGAACATGCCCCACGAGATGGAGTTGCTGGCCGACTTCATGGAGCCGCTGGCGAAGTGGCTGGCCGAGCGCGGTGGCGGCGTGTCCTACTCCAACACGCTGTGACCCCAGTAACACGCCTTGGCCGTGCGCGATGTGCAGCCGACAGCCTGTACACAGGGCTATCCAATCGCAGGGGGGATCCCTGCCGAACCCCGAGGGGAATCCATGACCGGTCCGCAGTACCCGCAGCAGCCATACGGGCAGCAGCCGTACCCGCCGCCCTATCCGCAGCCGCCGCGGAAGCGGAAGGTGTGGCCGTGGATCCTGCTCGCCGTCGTAGTGCTCGTGTTCGGCGGGTGTGTGGCGATCATCGGCGCCGCGGGCAACGAAGCCGCCAAGGCCATCGACGCGGCAGCGACCTCCATCCAGTCCGCTGCTGAAGCGCCGCCGGACGCGCCGATCCCGCCGTTGACGCCGAAGCCGGGAGGGAAGGGCAAGACCGTCGTGTACGAGATCATCTCGGATTCGGATCTGCGGTCGGTCACCTACTGGGATGAGAACTCCGAGCTTCAGCAGCTGCCCGGCGCGGATGCTCCGTGGACGATGACGGTCACCAACACTTCCACCTACGCGATCACCGGTGTGGGCGCGCAAACCAACGGCACCAGCGTCACCTGCCGTGTTGTGGTCGACGGGAAGGTGAAGGACGAGAAGACCTCCACCGGGAAGTATGCGGTCGTCAACTGCACAGGCTAGACCTTGAACGCAAGAAGCCGCCCCGGCCACGACGGTTGGGGCGGCTTTCTGTCGGTGGAGCGTGCCACGATGAGCGGATGCGGCAGCACTACATCGGCCCCGACGGTCGCCCCGCCGAGCCGGGGACGCTCATCCGCCAACCCGACGGGCGCGCCGCGGAGACCCGCCCGGTGCGCTGCCCCAACGGCCACCCACTCGCCCACGGCACGTTCACCCGGCTGGAGAGACGACGGACAGCACCCCAGACATGACGAAAGCCGCCCCGGAGTTCGGGGCGGCTTTGTTGTGCGTGGTCTACTTCGGCGGGTGGTCTGGCACTGTCACCCGCTCGGTGGGGTACACGCCGTTCTGGGCCATCTGCTCAGCCGACAACGGCGGCCCGCCCGGTTGGAGGTCGATACCGCCGAATAGCAGCATCCTGCCTACCGCGCCACAGGCCGTCCTCAGCCAGCTCCCACGGGTCGTTGTCAGCGGCCTCGACGTACACGCCCGGCTCGATCGGAAGCATCAGTATCATGCCCGCCGAAGCCGCCAGCGACCGCACACCCCGGCTGGCGCGACGCTCCTGCGCCGAGACCGCGTCGATTGTGGACCGGATCGTCGCCGACCGTAAGTGCTCCGGCGCAACCTCCCGCGCTTCATACAGCGACTCGATCGCCGCGTCCACCTCTCCCAAGCCGAGGTACATTCGCGCCTTGTCCACCCAGTAGTAGGCGGTCCGCTCTTTGGCGTAGCCCTTCGGCAGTTGGATACTGTCCACGATGCGGCCGGCCTGACCGAGGTCCCCCAGATCGATCGCGGCGGAAAGCTGGTGCAGCTTCACATTGGTCGGCCCGACGACGGTCTCATGAACGATGCGGTCTTTGCTCCCCGCGAAGTCCGCAGCCCTCGGCCAGGTGCGAGTTCTCCGCGTCCCGGTTGTTGACGACCGCCGCGATCGTGCCCCGCCTTCATGTGCAATGCGGAATACACCGCGCACGCGGCGGGATCGTCACGCGATGCGAGTGCTGGGTCTCGTTGATGGTCCTGCCGAGCACGACTATGGCCTGCTTGCTCGCGCTGATACGGGCCAGCGCGGCCGCCCGCAGGAATGGGTCATCGCGATCAGCAGTGGTCGCCGGAGTGAGCAGCAGCCCATTCCACACCGCCGTAGAAATCGCTCACGCCGTAGCCCACCGCGGCTGCCAACGCGAGCAGGACGGCGGTCACCTGATGCCTTTGATCCGCCGTCCTAGCTCGCGGGTGACCTCTCGCTCGGCGGTGCGCCGGGCCAGGTCCTGACGCTTGTCGTAGTCCTGCTTACCCCTGGCCAGCGCCAGTTCGACCTTCACCTTGCCGTCGGAGAAATACATCGACAGCGGCACCAGCGTCTGGTTGCCCTCCCGCGACTTGCCGACCAACCGCTCGATCTCGCGCTTGTGCAGCAGCAGCTTGCGCACCCGGCGCGGCGAGTGATTGGTCCAGGTGCCGTGGCTGAACTCGGGGATGTGCAGCCCGCGCAGCCACACCTCGCCGTTGTCCACCGTCGCGAAGGCGTCCACCAGCGAGGCCTTGCCCTCCCGCAGGCTCTTCACCTCGGTGCCGACCAGCGCGATCCCGGCCTCGTAGACGTCCAGGATCGTGTAGTTGTGCCGCGCCCGGCGGTTGGTCGCGATGACCTTGCGCCCCTTCTCCTTCATAACGGTCCACTCTAAGTGACCCGGCAACCAATTTATTCCCGCAGGTCGCGGACGCGCTAGCCACCCTGATGCAGCACGATGTAGAGCGCGAGGACAGCGAGGAACACTACAAGCAGGGCCACTGTCGACATCCGAGGTGCGCCGGGACGCTCCGGCGGCGGGCGGCGCCGCAGCCACACGTTCTCGACCGACGGATCGCTCCTGCCCCGGACGTGCGGCGGCGCGTCCGCAGCCTCACCCCCCGCGGAGCCGGAGGAAACATCTTCGCGCTCATCGCTGGAACCCTCACCCGGTGCCATAGCCAGCACGGTAGCCGCCACGACGGCGACGCGCCGCAATTCCCGCTCCGCGCAACACAGTTGGAACTCAGGCCAGGCGCCGCCGGAACGCCTCGGCGGATGCGCCGGTCGCCAGGTCGACCGTGTGCACGCCCAGCTCGACCCCGCCCTGCGTGAGTTCGAGCACCATGAAGCCCAGCTCGTGGTGGTTCTCGTACAGCGCACTGTGGCCCGCGCTCGCGCCGAGCCGCGGTTCGGCGCCCACCGTCTTCGCGGCTGCGCCCGACACGATCTGCCTGGTTCCCTTCGACGCCGCCGTGGGTTCGAGCACTTGCAGCGAGTGATCGTGCCCGGACAGGATGAACTGGCACCGGCCGATCACATGGTCTTCGATGAAGCGTTTCACGTGCACGCCGTTGATCGGCTCGACGGACAGGCCCTCGTAGCGGCCCGCGTCTCCGTGCGGGCCGTTGCTCAGATACGGCTGGTGCGTGCAGGCGATCTTCCACGGGGCGGGCGACTCGGCGATGGCGCGGTCGAGCCAGTCGCGCTGCTCGTTCATGAACTGGCCGTCGACCGCCCAATAGGGCGAGAAGATCGGTGGCACGTAGGCGGCCAACGGATTGACGTCGAGGACGAAGAACTCGACGACGGGGTTGCGCTCCGGAATCCGCACCGAGTAGTAGCGGCTCGGCATCCACCAGCGCCGTGAGTTGGCGTGGTACTCCACCTCGGCATTGCCGCGCAGCAGCCACCCGCCGTCGCCACCGAGAACCGAGCTGTTGTCGTGGTTGCCCAGCACCATCAGCCACGGGAAGTCCAGTCCGGCGTTGGGGTTCTCGAACTTGTCGGCGAACTGGACGTCGGCCGCGCTGTCGGGCCCGTGCTCGTAGATGTTGTCGCCGAGACCCAGTGCGAGCGAGACGGGTTCACGGCCGTGGTACGCGCGCATGGCGTCGGCAACCGCCCATTGGGTGCGGGTGCCGGTGCCCGCGTCGCCGGTCACCAGCACCCGCACCCGGTGGTCGTCCGGAAAGGGGAATTTGGTGACGCCCTCGGCGACGGGTACCGCCTGCGCCGGTGTCCGGCCGACCAGCGTCGCCCCGGCCGCGAGGGTGGCCGCGCCGGCCAGGAACTCCCGGCGCCCGATCGTCTCGCTCACGCTGTCCTCCACAGTCTTCGGCGGTTCGGCCACCGACCATCCTCGCCCATCGGTGCACCGCGCGCTTACGACGGCTCACGCGGCGGCGAGCACTTCGAGCACCTGCTCTCCGTATTTCGCGAGTTTGTTCTCGCCGACACCGCTGACGCCGCCGAGCTGGGCCAGGCTCGCGGGCTTGCGGGCCGCTATCTCGCGCAGGGTGGCGTCGTGGAAGACGACATAGGCGGGAACGCCCTGTTCCTTCGCGGTGGCCGCGCGCCATTCGCGCAGCTTCTCGAACAGCGGCAGATCGGTGGGTGTCAGGTCGGCCACTGCCTCCTTGGCGGCCTTCGCGGCCCGCGCGGGCCTGGGCGCGCGTTCGGGTTCGCGGCGCAGCAGTACTTGTCGTCCGTCGAACAGCACTTCGCTGCTGGCCTCCGTGAGCGTCAGCACGCCGTAGTCGCCGTGGACGGCCAGCAGCCCGTGGGCCAGCAACTGCCGCACCACGCCGCGCCATTCCGTGTCGCGCAGATCGGTGCCGACGCCGAAGACCTTCAGTTCGTGGTGGTCGTGCTGCACGACCTTGGGGTTCTTCTTGCCGAGCAGGATGTCCACGATGTGGCCCGCGCCGAAGCTCTGGCCGCGTTCCCGCTTCAGGCGCAGCACCGTGGACAGTAGCTTCTGCGCGGCCACCGTGCCGTCCCAGGATTGCGGCGGGGCCAGACAGGTATCGCAGTTGCCGCAGGGCAACCCGGGCTCGCCGAAGTAGGCGAGCAACTGGGTGCGGCGGCAGGCGACGGTCTCGCACAGCGCGAGCATTGCGTCCAAGTGCAGCTGCAGCTGGCGGCGGTGGGCGGCGTCACCCTCGGAGGAGTCGATCAGCTTGCGCTGCTGCACCACGTCGCTGAGCCCATAGACCATCCACGCCGTGGAGGGCAATCCGTCGCGGCCGGCGCGGCCGGTCTCCTGGTAATACCCCTCGACCGACTTCGGCAGGTCGAGATGGGCGACGAAGCGCACATCGGGTTTATCGATGCCCATGCCGAAGGCGATGGTCGCGACCACGACCAGCCCGTCTTCGCGCAGGAAGCGCGACTGGTTCGCCGCGCGGGTCCGGTTGTCCAAGCCCGCGTGGTACGGCACCGCGGAGACGCCGTTCTCGGTGAGAAACGCCGCGGTCTTCTCCACCGAGTTGCGCGAGAGGCAGTAGACGATGCCCGCGTCGCCCGCATGCTCGGTGCGGATGAATTCCAGCAGCTGGCGCTCGGGACGGTTCTTCGGCTCGATGCGGTACTGGATATTGGGCCTGTCGAAGCTGGACACGAAGCGGCGGGCGCCGCCGAGGTCGAGACGCTGGATGATCTCGTCGCGCGTCTTCTCGGTGGCGGTCGCGGTCAACGCGATCCGCGGGATGTCCGGCCACCGCTCGTGCAGCACGGAAAGACCCAGGTAATCGGGACGGAAGTCGTGACCCCACTGGGAAACGCAGTGTGCTTCGTCGATGGCGAACAGCGCGATCTTGCCGCGGTCGAACAGCTGCGCGGTCGAGTCCAGGCGCAACCGCTCCGGCGCCATATACAGCAGATCGAGTTCACCCGCGACGAATTGCGCCTCGACGGTCCGGCGCTCGTCGGGGTACTGGGTGGAGTTGAGGAACCCCGCGCGCACGCCGAGGGCGCTGAGCGCGTCCACCTGGTTTTGCATGAGGGCGATCAATGGCGAGACCACGACACCGACGCCGGGGCGCACCAAAGCGGGCACCTGGTAGCAGAGCGACTTGCCGCCGCCGGTCGGCATGAGCACCAGCGCGTCGCCGCCGTCGATCACGTGCCGCACGATCGCGTCCTGGTCGCCGCGGAAGCTGTCGTAACCGAAGACTCGACGTAGAACCTGTTGCGCCGCAACGGATCCGGCGTCCGATCCGGACGCGTCTTCGACCGCTACAGCCGCGAAATCATCGGGGGGAGTCACCCGGCCCATCCTACGAGCGCCTCGACGGCACGGTACCGGTACGGTTCGGCGTTCGCCCTGCTGGGCGGCCGAGTTGTGCACATGTGCACAACCAACGCCGAAGTTTCCCGTCATGGCCGCTGACCTCGTCGTTTCCCCACCCCGGCGGAAATTCCCGGCCCGGGCGTCTCCTTCGACGCTGTTAAGTTGTGGCTCATGGCAACAGGGATTGGGACCAGGGCACGCGCGGCGATGCTCACCGCCGTCGCCGTGGCCGCCGCGGTCACCGCGGCACTGCCTGCGGCGCGGGCGGAGACATTCCCCGCGATGTGCTCGGACGGCTGGGAGGCCGGCACCGTCGTCGAGGGAGTCGGCAACCTGGAGAATCTCGATTCCGACGGGCAGGGAGGTTTCTACGTCACCGGCCTGATGGACGGTTATCTGGCGCATGTCGACCGCGCCGGGCGGATGAAGAAGCTGGTCACGGATGTGCACCGCCCCGCAGGTGTGCGCGTCGCCGGGCGCTACGTCTACTTCCTCACCGGCGACGGGCTCAGCGAACCCCCGGGCACGCTCCAGCGCTACGACGTCGAGACCGGCGCGGTCAGTGTCCTGCTCACCGGGCTGAACGGGCCGAACGGCCTGCTGTTGCTGCCCGACGGCAGCCTGCTGTTCACCACCATCGGCCTGAACGGTACGAACGGGATCTCCCGCTACTGGCCCGAGACGAACGAGTACGAGCGGGACTGGTCGAGTCTGCCGCCCGCCAACGGCCTCGCGCTGGCCGCCGACGGCGAGTCGGTCTACGTCGACACGATGACGATGCAGATCCTGCGCGTCCGACTGGACGATCCGGCGCACCCCACGGTCGTCTCCGGCATCCCGGACCTGGTCGCACTGCCCGACGACATGGAGGCCACCCGAGCCGGTGCGCTCTTCGTCGCCGACCATATTCTCGGCGCCGTCTATCGCGTGGATACGACCACCGGCGCCACCTGCGCGATCATCACCGGCTTGATCAAGCCGGGCCCGTTCCGCAACCCGCCGGACGGCGCCACCTCGGTCCGCATCGACCGCGACGGTGACTCCTGGGCATTGTTCGTCACCAGCATGGACGGCACGCTGCGGCGTTTGCGCCCACCGGCGGGCATCGACCTCACTCCCGCGAATCCCACGCGGGCCGGATAGTTCTGGCTGTACTTCGGGAATCCCGAGGTCACCGCCCTGGTGTATCCATCGGAGGAAGGAAAAGCCGTGGTCGAAACAGCGCCGATGGTGGCGGCCACCGCGATGGACGCCACGGACATCGCACGACTGCGCGATCGGCTCGCGCAGTGGATGGTCGACAACGGCATCGGGCAATGGGTGCCGGGCGAGTACGCGGTGGCGGTCGTCGCGGAGGAGATCGCGAGGGATGAGTGGTTCGTGTGGCGCGACGAGTCCGCGGCGCTCGTGGCCGCGGTTCGCCTGATCTGGCGGGACCCGGAGTTCTGGGGCGCGGACGACGACACCGAGGCCGGTTACGTCCACGGTCTGATGGTCGCGCCGGAATACCGGGGCCGCGGGCTCGGCCCGCGAATCCTCGGGTTCTGCGCCGCGCACACACTGGCTCACGGCGTCACCCGCCAACGCCTCGATACCGCTTCGGACAACCAGGTACTCCGGAAGTATTACGCCACACAGGGTTTCATCGAACTCCGGGAGACGAGACTGCCGCCCCAGTTCCACGGCACCACTCACGTCGTCCTGATGGAGAAGCTCCTGGATACGCCAGAGGTGCCTTAGCCGACGGGGCCCGCGACCATGTCGCCTCGGGTCCGCGCACGGCGGCGCGAAAACGGAGCGGTCAACCGCGCAGGCGGTCGAGAACCTCGTCGTGCAGCAGGCTGTTGGTGGCGATCGCGTCGCCCCCGTGCGGACCGGGTTTGCCGTCCAGCGAGGAGAAACGCCCGCCCGCTTCCCGGACGAGGATGTCCAGGGCGGCCAGATCCCACAGGGAGACCTCCGGTTCGGTGGCGATGTCGACCGCGCCTTCGGCGAGCAGGCAGTAACTGAAGAAATCGCCGTAGCCACGCACGCGCCACACGTCGTCGGTCAGGGCGAGGAAATGCTCCCGCAGCCCGCGGTCGCGCCAGCCGGACAGGCTGGAGAACGCCAGGCTGGCCGAGCCGAGTTCGCCGACGGCGGAGACCGAAATCTGTTCGGCGGCTCCCTTTTCGAAGCTCGACCAGGCGCCCGACCCCGCCGCCGCCCACCAGCGCCGGACCAGGGCGGGCGCGCTCACCACGCCGACGACCGGTTCGCCGTCTTCCAGCAGCGCGATCAGCGTCGCCCAGATGGGCACTCCCCGCACGAAGTTCTTCGTGCCGTCGATCGGGTCGACCACCCATTGCCTTCCGCTGAATTCGGCGGCGCCGCCGAATTCCTCGCCCAGTACCGCGTCGTCCGGCCGTGCCTCGGACAGCACCTGCCGGATCGCCCGCTCCACGGCCAAGTCGGCGTCCGACACCGGCGTCAGATCCGGCTTCGCGTCGACCTTCAGGTCCAGCGCACCGAAGCGCGCCCGGGTGATCGCGTCGGCGGCATCGGCCAGCCGCAGGGCCAGTTCGAGATCGGAGGAGTACACAGCCACGCCCCGCACCCTATCGGCCCGCCCGGTCACTCCCCCTTTCCGTCCCAGCGCCTACGCCACGGTCTCCAACGACCGGGCCGCCGCCAACGCGCTCGCCCACCAGTGCAGCTGGTCGAGCAGCGTCGTCGCGGCAGCCGCGGGCTCTTCGGGCTCCAGCAGCGTTCCCTGGTCGTCGAAGAGCAGGTAGTAGCGCGGGAAAGACACATAGTTGCGCACCGTATGCGCGTTGAGTTCGTTGAAGATCTGCCGCAGGTGCTCGATGGCGAGCAGGCCGCCGGAGGCCCCGCTGTAGCCGACGAAGCCGATCGCCTTCGCGTTCCACTGGGTGAAATGCCAGTCGATGGCGGCCTTGAGCGAGGCGGGGACGCTGCGGTTGTAATCCGGCGTGACGATGACGAACGCATCCGCCTCGTCGAGCCGACGGGTGAGTTCCGCCATGCCGTCCGGGCGCGGCGGATTCGGATCGAGCGCCGGGGGCACCGCGGGCAGGTCGAGCGGAAGGTGCGCCTCGGCCAGATCGATGACGTCCACCTCGAACGAACCGTGCCGCCGCGCCTGTTCGGTGAACCACGACGCGACGACCGGTCCGAAGCGTCCCTCCCGGACGCTGCCGATGATCACCGCGAGCTTCAGTGGGGTGTGGGACATGTCGCATCTCCTCGGATGACAGAACGACCCGGGCGGGCCGCGGAACCCACACTGCTGTGCGGCACGCAGGGCAGGGAGACCGCCGTAAGAGTGGTAGTGACAGGGACACCCTCGCGACGTTCCGTCTTGTTAGGTTCGACGGGTGAGCGACAACGAACTCGGGCTCTTCCTGCGCACCCGCCGCGAAGCGGTGACGCCCGCCCAGGTCGGCCTGCCCGCCGGTCCACGGCGGCGCACCCCCGGGTTGCGCCGCGCCGAACTGGCCACCCTGGCCGGGGTGAGCGTGGAGTACGTCACTCGCCTCGAGCAAGGTCGCGACCGGCATCCTTCGCCCCCGGTGCTGTCCGCGCTCGCCGACGCGCTGCGGCTGAGCCCCGCCGAGCGCGTCCATCTGCACCGGTTGAGCAAGTCGGTGGACAGCGGGTTCACCTGTATGGGCGACGCGCAGCCGCTGCGCGAGGTGCGGCCGACGGTGCGCGCGATCCTGGATCGGCTCGAACCCGCGCCCGCCGTGGTGGTCAACCGCCTCACCGAAGTTCTCGCCTACACCGACGGCTACCACCGGCTGATGGCGCCGACCGGTCTCTTCGACGGACCCCATACCCCGGCGAACCTGGCGCGTTTCGTCTTCTGCCTGCCCGGCGCCCGGAACCTCTACGCGGACTGGGAGCACGTCGCCGACGAGACGGTCGCCACGTTGAAGCAGGGCCCGTTCCGCGCCGACCCGCACATCGCCGCCCTCGCCGACGAGCTCACCGTCACCGTGGGCCCGGCGTTCGCCGACCGGGTCGATACGGTGCCCAGCTTGGCCGCCGCCACCGGTATCAACCGCCTCGTCCACCCCGAGGCCGGTTCCCTGCGCCTGGCCTACGAGTTACTCGAACTCTCCGCCGACGACGACCAGCGGGTGATCGTCTACCTGCCTGCCGACGACGCCACCGCCGCCGCCCTCGACGCACTCAACGGACGCCGCCCGGGCGGACTGCACGCGGTCTCGGGCTGACCGGGCGAACCGTCCTCGGCGACGGACCTCGCGGACGAACCGCACCTCGAACACAGAGCCGACGAGTCGCACGAACTCCTTCGGCTGCGCGAACGAAGTGGAGTTCGACACACCGCGCGCGCCACACCGAACCCGTCGGTCGGGCGGGACAACGGAACGGGCGCGGAAGGCGCCGACCTGGCGAAGAGCCGGTCTCTTCCGCTGCGAATTCCAAACAGCAACTGCGCCAAGCGCGGTCGCCGTTTAGGGTAGGAACCCATGAGGCGACCGTCACAGCGCACCGGCCATGGGCCGGGTAGGGAGCGAGTGCGTGACGTCCCGGCGATCACCCCGTTCGGCCCTCGAACGACGGCGCCCACCCGTGGTGAGGCCGCCCCCGGCCACCCGGCGTGCACTCGTGTGCTGCCGCCGCAGAGGGGCAGCTAGGCTTGACAATCGTGCATCCTGACGTTTCCGCTGATCTCGCCGAACTCGACGCCACCCTGAAGACGGTCGAATCGGTGCTCGACATCGACGAGCTGCGCCGTCGTATCGACGAGCTCGAGCATCAGGCCGCCGACCCCGACCTGTGGAACGACCAGGACCACGCACAGCGGGTCACCAGTGAGCTGTCCCACGCGCAAGGGGAATTGCGCCGGGTGGAGGAGCTGCGCCAGCGGCTCGACGACCTGCCGGTGCTCTACGAGCTGGCGGAGGGCGAAGAGGGCGAGGCCATGACCGCAGCACTCGCCGAGGCCGACGCCGAGCGCGCCGCGCTGCACAGCGACGTGGAGGCGATGGAGGTCCGCACGCTGCTGTCGGGCGAGTACGACAAGCGCGACGCGCTGGTGAACATCCGCTCCGGCGCCGGTGGCGTGGACGCCGCCGACTGGGCCGAGATGCTGATGCGCATGTACATCCGCTGGGCCGACCGGCACAAGTACGGGGTCGAGGTCTACGACACCTCCTACGCCGAAGAAGCGGGCATCAAGAGCGCCACCTTCGCGGTGAAGACGCCCTACGCCTACGGCACGCTGTCGGTCGAGATGGGCACGCACCGGCTGGTGCGGATCAGCCCGTTCGACAACCAGGGCCGCCGCCAGACCTCCTTCGCCGAAGTCGAGGTGCTACCCGTGGTCGAGACCACCGACCATATCGAGATCCCGGAGACGGAGATCCGCGTCGACGTGTACCGCTCCTCCGGCCCGGGCGGCCAGAGCGTCAACACGACCGACTCCGCGGTCCGCATCACCCACCTGCCCACCGGCATCGTGGTCACCTGCCAGAACGAGAAGTCCCAGCTCCAGAACAAGATCTCGGCCATGCGGGTGCTGCAGGCCAAGCTCCTGGAGCGCAAGCGGCAGGAAGAGCGCGCCGAGATGGACGCGCTGAAGACCAACGAGGGCGCGTCCTGGGGCAATCAGATGCGCTCCTACGTGCTGCACCCGTACCAGATGGTCAAGGATCTGCGGACGAACTACGAGGTCAACAATCCCTCGGCGGTGCTCGACGGGGACATCGACGGATTCATCGAGTCGGGTATCCGCTGGAGAATGCGAGAGCAGGCGAACTAAATGAATGTCGCGGGAATCCAGGCTATCGCGTCCACCGGTTTCACCACCTGGCTACGCGGTTCCGGCCTGGAGATCGTGCTGCTCATTCTCGGGGCCATCCTGTTCAGTCGGTTCGCCACCTACGTCAGGGACCGGATCACTCGCAAGATCGACGCCGGATTCCGCAGCAGTGACGCACTGGTGCGCACCGAGGCGGCCAAGCACCGCCACGCGTTGGCGCAGGTGATCACCTGGGTGGTGCTGACCATCGTCTACGTGCTGATCACCATGGAGGTGCTGCGGCGGCTCGGCTTCGCCGTCACCGGGTTGGTCGCGCCCGCCGCGGTGCTCGGCGCCGCGCTCGGTTTCGGCGCGCAGCGCATCGTGCAGGATATCCTCGCCGGGTTCTTCCTGATCGCCGAGCGGCAGTACGGGTTCGGCGATGTGGTCCGCATCGCGGTGACTGGAGCCGCGGAGCAGGCGGAAGGTACGGTCGAGGACGTCACGCTGCGGATCACCACGCTGCGCAACGCGGACGGTGAAGTGATCACGGTGCCCAACGGCCAGATCGTGAAGGTCACGAACCTGTCCAAGGACTGGGCACGCGCCGCGATCGACGTACCGGTGGCCGCGAGCGCTGACATCACCAGGGTCAACGAGATCCTGCACGAGGTGGGTACAAAGGCGTACGAAGACGCTCGTCTGAAGCCGTTGCTGCTCGATGAGCCCACCGTCATGGGTGTGGAAGACCTCACCGTCGACCAGATGAACATCCGAATGGTTGCCCGGACGTTGCCGGGTAAACAGTTCGAAGTCGGACGCGAGCTGCGCGTGCGAGTCGCCGCGGCGCTGCGCCGGGAGGGAATCAGTGAGACCACGTAGATCCACGGCGATCCTGATGGCAACCTGGGTCGCCACGTTCGTGCTGTACGTATTCGTCAAACCCGAGGAAACGAGCATCGCGCCGGCCACCCTGGTCAATGCCGTTCCCGCAGCGGTGTTCACCGAAGCGCCGGGCCGCTGAGCCCGGCGGGCCGAGCCGCCGCCGCGCTGTCACCCACGGTTGACGACGCAGGCCGCGTCCGGTTGCTGGTTACACTGGCTCCCCGTGATCACCATGCGGAACGTGACCAAGTCGTACAAGACCTCGACGCGACCCGCGCTGGACAACATCACCGTCGATGTGGGCAAGGGCGAGTTCGTCTTCATCATCGGACCGTCCGGCTCGGGTAAGTCGACCTTCATGCGGTTGCTGCTCAAGGAGGAGACGCCCACGGCGGGCGAGATCAGAGTCGCCGATTACCGGGTCGACCGGTTGCCCGGTCGCAAGGTGCCCAAGTTGCGCCAGCGCATCGGGTGCGTCTTCCAGGACTTCCGGCTGCTGCAGCAGAAGACCGTGTACCAGAACGTCGCGTTCGCGCTCGAAGTGATCGGCAAGCGGCGCCAGTTCATCGACCGCACCGTCCCCGAGGTGCTCGACATGGTCGGCCTCGGCGGCAAGGCCGACCGGCTGCCCACCGAGCTTTCCGGTGGTGAGCAGCAGCGAGTCGCGATCGCGCGGGCGTTCGTGAACCGGCCGCTGGTGCTGCTGGCCGACGAACCGACCGGCAACCTCGATCCCGACACCAGCGGCGACATCATGATGCTGCTGGAGCGGATCAACCGCATCGGCACCACGGTGGTGATGGCCACCCACGACAACCACATCGTCGACGCGATGCGCAGGCGGGTGGTGGAGCTCGATCACGGACGCCTGGTGCGTGACGAGGCGACGGGCGTGTACGGGGTGGGCCGGTAATGCGCGCGAGCTTCCTGTTCGGCGAGGTCTTCGCGGGCCTGCGCCGCAACGTCACGATGACCATCGCGATGATCCTGACCACCGCGGTCTCGCTGACCATGCTCGGCGGCGGCCTGCTGGCTGTGCGCATCGCGGACAAGACCGAGCAGTACTTCCTCGACCGGCTAGAGGTGCGGCTGTACCTCACCGAGGACGTCTCGGCCAACGACCCGGACTGCTCGCTGGACCCGTGCCGCGCGCTCATGGCCGATCTGAAAGCCACCAGCGGCGTGGAGGCGGTCCAGTTCCTCAACCGGGAAGAGGCGGTCCGGGAGGCCAAGGAGAAGACCTTCAAGGACCAGCCCGAACTGGCCAAGTACGTCAGCGAGACGCCGTTGCCCGCCTCGCTGCGCGTGAAGATGGAGAACGCGGAGCTCTACCCCACCATCTACGAGAAGTTCTACGACCGCCCCGGCGTCGGCATGGTGCGCAACGACAAGGACATCGTGGACCGGCTGGTCAGCCTGTTCGACGGGTTGCGCAACGCCGCGTTCGGCCTGGCCGTGCTGCAAGCGCTGGCCGCGGTGATGCTGATCGCGAACATGGTGCAGATCGCCGCGTTCACCCGCCGCACCGAGGTCGGCATCATGCGGCTGGTCGGCGCGACCCGCTGGTATACCCAGTTGCCGTTCCTGCTCGAGGCCGTGGCCGCCGCGCTGGCCGGTTCGTTGCTCGCGATGATCGGCCTGCTCATCGCCCGCCCGCTGGTGATCGACCGCGCCCTCGGCGACCTGTTCGCCAGCAAGGTGTTCCCGCGGATCACCGGCGACGACATCGCGATGACCGCGCTGGTCATCGCCCCGGTCGGCATCGTCTTCGCGGCGATCACGGCCTACGCGACGCTGCGCTACTACGTGCGCGAGTGATCGTCGGAGCCGGTGGCTACCGAGCCACCGGCTCCGCCGCGCCAGGAGTGGATGAGCCCGCACGGGCGCCGACCGCCCGGAACTTCACAGCACGAGGTCGGTCAGCTGATCCCAGTCGAGCTGGATCCGGATCGGCAGGTCGACGGCGAAGGCGGTCCGACCGGTGCCAGGGAATTCCGGCAGCGGCGTATTCACCCATTTTCTCGAGCCGGTCCGTCTTGACATCACTGGGCGAGATCACCTCGACGGCGATCTCGAGATGCCGTGCGGGCATCGACCGGACATCTGCCGGTACGCGCTCGAACACCGCGATGTCGGGACGTCGGATTGTCGCTCGGGGCACTTCCCAGAGCACTACATCGAAATCGTGATCGGCGTCCAGGCGAGCCGACGGATCTTCGGCCATGTACTCCCGTGCGGCCGCCTCGAGCATCGCCAGTAGCCGGTGGACAGCCTTCTGGTTGCCCGGGTTGGTGATTCGCATCGGACCGCATCTCCGTGGCGCGGGAGGCCGCGAGAACGGGTGATGCTGCCTCTCGACGCGCTTCTTACTCGGGAGTAAGATAGCCTTACTCTGGAGTAAGATAGCTGGGGATAGACCGCACCAACCCATCCGAGAAAAACAGGTGATGATGAGCACTCGAGACAGCGCAACGACGCGACGTCCAGACACGTCCGCGGTCGGCATGAACCAACCCAAGCGGGATTGGATGGGCGCGGCGATGCGGGTCATGACGACCCTCACCGGGTCGGAACTCGCCGAGAAGTACAACCTGCGCAAGCCGATCGAGCGCGTCACCTACGAAGGCACCAAGACCGGCTTCCGCACGCTCGGCGCCGCGACGCGCGCCTTCGCCAAGGTCGCGGGCAGCGGTGCGCCGAAGCGCCTGGCCACCAACGAGGCGAAGAACAAGGACTACTTCGACCTGACGCCGACCGACGAACAGCAGATGATCGTCGAGACGGTGAAGGAGTTCGCCGCCGAGATCCTGCGTCCGGCCGCCTACGAGGCCGACAACGCCGCCAAGGCGCCGCGCGACCTGCTCGAGCGCGCCGCCGAACTCGGCATCACCCTGATCAACGTCCCCGAGGAACTCGAGGGTGCGGCCTCCGAGCGCGGCGCGGTGACCAACGCACTGGTCGCCGAGGCGCTGGCGCACGGCGACATGGGTCTTGCCCTGCCCATCCTGGCGCCCAGCGGTGTCGCGATCGCCCTCGCGCAGTGGGGCAGCGACGCACAGCAGAAGACCTACCTGCCCTCCTTCACCGGGGAGAACGTGCCGCAGGCCTCGGTCGTGATCAGCGAGCCGCGTGCGCTGTTCGACCCGTTCGCGCTGGAGACCAAGGCGGTGCGCTCGCCGAGCGGCTACCGCCTCTCGGGGGTGAAGAGCCTGGTGCCCGCCGCGGCCGACGCCGAGCTGTTCCTGGTCGCCGCCGAACTCGACGGGCGTCCGGCGCTGTTCATCGTCGAGTCGGACGCGCCCGGCCTGGTCGTGGAGGCCGACCCGAGCATGGGTCTGCGCGCCGCCGGCCTGGGCAGGCTGATCCTGGACAACGTCGCGGTCGGCGCCGACGCCATCCTGGGCGACGGCGACGCCACGACCCGTGCAGATGAGTACGCCGACGCCGTGCGCCTGGCCCGTCTCGGCTGGGCTTCGCTCGCCGCGGGCACCGGCCAGGCCGTGCTGGACTACGTGATCCCGTACGTGAACGAGCGGGAAGCGTTCGGCGAGCCGATCTCGCACCGCCAGGCGGTGGCGTTCATGGTCGCCAACATCGCGATCGAGCTCGACGGCTTGCGGCTGGTCACCCTGCGCGGCGCTTCCCGCGCGGAGCAGGGCCTGTCGTTCGGCCGGGAGGCGGCGCTGGCCCGCAAGCTCGCCACCGACAAAGGCATGCAGATCGGCCTCGACGGCGTGCAGCTGCTCGGCGGTCACGGCTTCACCAAGGAACACCCGGTCGAGCGCTGGTACCGCGATTTGCGGGCCATCGGCATCGCCGAAGGTGTCGTGCTCATCTAACCGGCCCGTTCCGTTTTCCAGGAGAACTCCCCCATGATCAACCTCGAACTCCCCAAGAAGCTGCGGGCCAGCGCGAATCAGGCGCATCAGGTCGCGCAGGAGATCTTCCGCCCGATCTCGCGCAAGTACGACCTCGGCGAGCACGACTACCCGGTCGAGCTGGACACCATGGCCGCCATGGTCGAGGGTTTGGCCGACTCCGGCACCCAGAAGATCGGCGGTGCCGCCGGTGGCCGTTCCGACGACAGCGACAGCCACGCCACCGAGCTGCTCGGAAACACCAACGGCGGCAACATGTCCGCCTTGCTGAACGCGCTGGAGACGTCGTGGGGCGACGTCGGCCTCATGCTGTCGATCCCCTACCAGGGCCTGGGCAACGCGGCCATCGCCGCCGTCGCCACCGACGAGCAGCTCCAGCGCTTCGGCAAGGTGTGGGCCTCGATGGCGATCACCGAGCCTTCCTTCGGCTCCGACTCCGCCGCCGTGTCCACCACCGCCGTGCTCGACGGCGACGAGTGGGTGCTCAACGGCGAGAAGATCTTCGTCACCGCCGGCCAGCGCTCGACCCACATCGTGGTGTGGGCGACGGTGGACAAGAGCCTCGGCCGCGCGGCGATCAAATCGTTCGTCGTGCCGCGCGACGCTCCCGGCCTCTCGGTGGCGCGACTCGAGCACAAGCTCGGCATCAAGGCCTCCGACACCGCCGTACTGCTGTTGCAGGACTGCCGGATTCCGAAGGACAACATCCTCGGCAGCCCGGAAGTCAACGTGGAGAAGGGTTTCGCCGGGGTCATGCAGACCTTCGACAACACCCGTCCGCTCGTCGCCGCGATGGCGGTCGGCGTCGCCCGCGCCGCGCTGGAAGAGCTGCGCTCGATTCTGACCGCCGCGGGCGTGGAGATCTCCTACGACAGCCCGGCCAACAACCAGCACGCCGCCGCCGCCGAATTCCTGCGGATGGAAGCCGATTACGAGGCCGCCTACCTGCTCGCCCTGCGCGCCGCGTGGATGGCCGACAACAAGAAGCCCAACTCGCTCGAGGCATCCATGTCCAAGGCGAAGGCGGGACGCACCGGCACCGACGTCACCCTGAAGTCCGTCGAACTGGCCGGCGCCATCGGCTACTCGCAGCGCACCCTGCTGGAGAAGTGGGGCCGCGACTCGAAGATCCTCGACATCTTCGAAGGCACCCAGCAGATCCAGCAGCTCATCGTGGCGCGCCGCATCCTCGGCAAGACCAGCGCTGAGCTGAAGTGACCTGGTAGACAACGAAAACCGGTGCGAGTCCACTCATCAACTCGCACCGGTTTTTTCGTGCCCAGGGTTCGGATCATCAGTAACAGCTCGCTCAGGCCGCCTGTCGGCCGTCATCGGGGAATGCTTCCAGCTCAGCGCGGCCTGTGCTGATTCAGCTCGACGCCTTCCAACCGGTCCGGCTACGCGAGTGGATCGGTACGGGATCCCACCCAGTCGCTCAGCTCCGGCACCCGGATCGGCGATTGACAACTCCACAACTCGGCGGTAGGCCAGCGGACAACTCCAGCCGCCCAACATTTTCGGTGTCCCCGCTGCTATAGACCTCGAACCGGATGGTCCGTAGCCTTCGCACCCATGTGGAGCATCGTGCTTATTTCGATTGTCAGTTGTATTGTGATCGCCGCTGGATTCGCGTGGGGGCTGCCCCGCGACTGAGGATGGGCCATCGCTCGCATTCCACGTGGTTCAGTGCACTGCGTTCCGGTTGCGGCGAGCGAGCTGGGCAGCGGTGAGGTCGGCCGTCCAGAGGGGCTGGAGCATGTGCCAGTCGGCGGGGTGCGCGGCGATACCGGCGGCGAATCGGTCGGCCAGCGCCTGGGTGGTATCGGGCACGCCACCGCTGGTGTCGATGGGGGAATCGACGTGGAATCCCCACCCGTCGGGCGTGTACCAGCAGTGCACGGGAAGCAGTGGCGCTCCGGTGTCGATCGCCAGCCGCGCGGGCCCGGCTGGCAGCCGTGCCGGTTCCCCGAAGAATGTGACCGGTACGCCCGTGCCGGACAGGTCGCGTTCACCGAGCAGACCGACTACCCGCCCCTGTCGAATCCGGGTGATCAGCTGTGCGAACGGCGGCGTCGCGGTACCGGTGAGCGGGATGATCTCGAATCCCAAGCGTTCGCGGAAGCGGACGAAGCGCTGGAACAACGATTCCGGGGCGAGCCGCTCCGCGACGACAGTTGGCGAGCCCACGCGTTGCACCAGCCAGACCCCCGCCAAGTCCCAATTCCCGCTGTGCGGCAAGGCGAGCACGGCACCGGTTCCGCGTTCGACCGCGTGGTGGATGTGTTCGAGCCCGGTGGCCGAGGATTCGATGGTGTCGGCCAGTCGCACCGGGTCCATCGATGGCAGCCGAAAGGCTTCGCGCCAGTAGCGGGCATAAGAGCGCAGGCTCGCACGGATGAGTGTCTGTGGCACCGCCTCGGGCGTGGTGCCCAGTACCCGAGACAGGTTGCGGCGCAATTGGTTCGGCCCACCGTCCCGGGCGGCGCGTTCGGCCCCGGCATCGAACAGGCGCACGGCCAGCGGTTCGGGCAGGGCGCGTACCAGCCGCCAACCGGCGGCGTAACCCAGGTCCCATACCCGGCCGGCCGGATCCACTACTCGCCGCCGGACTCGGCCGACCCCGCTTCGTCGGTCGCCACGGAAGGCGCTGCTGCGACGACGTCGCTGAATACGGGCAGCCGAACCGCTCCGACTACCGGCGCGCTGACCTCGGCGGGCTCACTCGGATGGCTGAACAAGGGTGCCCGGTTACTTCGATGCATTTCTGGATTCTCCGCTCACTCGCGATCGATGACGCCCAAATGGGTGGCATACCGCCATACGCGGTCACCAACGCCGCGGATTCGGCGGTCGCCTCGTAAAACCACACTACCCTGGCCAGAACATACGGAACGGTTTTATCGAGAATGTGCGCGCACGCTCACGGTCGGCAGCCGAAACGCTCGCGCCGCCGCTGCCCTTGGACTCCGTACGCCTGCTCCCGTCGAGAAGCACGCCGCTGCATCGATGAGTCAACGACACGATCACGCCATTCGGCGCTCACCCCTGGACAGGGCGCGCACCGAACAGGCAGCCTATCGCCCTGAGTCGCTGGATCGACTAGTCAGCGGACGTATTTCACTCGAGCAGTACCAGAAATTGCGCGCCGCCGCGGCCGGGAATCCGGCGGCCGAGCAGGCGATCGACCGGCTGATCGCCTCCGGTCAGCTCACCGAGGCCGGGTTGGTGGCCTTGCCCGCGCAGCCGTTCCAGATTCCGGCGCAGTCGGATATCGGACGCGGTGAGGGGCCTGGCGTGTACGGGTCCGGTATCGCGCTGGGCGTGGACGGATTCCGGATCGGGTTCTTCGGCGGGCCGGGCACCATCTCACCGAATCAGGGCGGCGCCAAGCTCGAAGTGCTGTGGATCAACCTCGCCAACGGGCGCAGCGGCACCGAATCGCTCTACGAGCACAACGACGTTCCGGTGGACACCACCATTCGCACACGCGCACTCGACACCGGCGCGGGACCGGTGGTCGCCGCGGTGTACGGATCGCTGTGGCATCGCTGGTCGGTACCCGTGAGCGACGTGAACCCGGACGGGTACGCCTACCGGCTGGGCACGATCTCGGTGCCGTCGTTCGGCGCCGTCTACAACTGACCGAGCGCGAAGGCTCCGGCTCCCCGCCGCCACGGGGGCTGGAGCCTTCGGTTTGTCGGACATCACGTAGATCCGTAGCTTTTGCATTCGTGAGCCTGGAAGACCGAGTCGCCGAGCTGGAGCGGCGGCTCAGCGCGCTGGAAGAGAACCTACGGCCGGAGAACCTCCCGGGCGGATACCGAGCAGTGGGCGGTGACCCGCCTGCAGGACGAGTTCGCGGCGGCCGACGAGCCCAACGGCGGAGTCGTCTTCGCCGGATCGGTCCGGCTGCCCAACGATCAGCAACGCGAATGGCAGGCCCGGTTCACCACCGGCGACCTCATCGAGGACGACTGGGCCGAGACCGCGGAATGTCTTGCCGCGCTGGGCAGCCCGGTCCGGCTGCGCCTGCTGCGCGAGATCATGGGCGGGCGGAGAACCGCGGCCGAACTGGCCGGAGTGGACGGTGTCGGCACCTCCGGCCAGATCTATCACCACCTGCGTCAGCTGGCCGCGGTCGGCTGGCTGCACACCGCGGGCCAGGGGCGGTTCGAGGTCCCCGCCGCCCGGGTGGTTCCGCTACTGGTCGCCCTGGCCAGCGCCCGACGCTGAGCCGGGCGCCGCCGCCGCGGCGACGTAACCGCCGGTCGCGAGCAATCCACCGATCTGCTCGTAGGTCGCCCGCTCCCGGGGCGCGACCGTCGCCAGACCGTCGACGTAGCGGTTGAACATGCAGAAGGCGGCCGCGACCAGCACCGCGTCGTGGATGTCCTCGTCCTTGGCGCCGGCGGCACGCGCGTTCTCGACGTCTTCCGGCGTGACGTCGAGCCCCGACCGACGCACCTTGTCCGCGATCCGCAGCAGTGCGCGGAGTTTCGGATCGATGGCGGCGGACTCCACGTCCTCGATGACCGCATCGATCAGGTCACGACCGCCTTCCACCAGCGCCGCCGCGGTCGCGGCGTGCGACTGCGTGCAGAAGTAGGTCTTGTTGCGCGACGACACGTAAGCGGCGATGGTTTCCCGCTCCCCCGGCGTGAGCGGAGAAGTCCCGCGCAGCAGAGTCTGGGCGAATTCGCTCAGCGCCGTGCCGGTTTCGGGTTTGAAAGCGAACAGCCCCCGGATGCCGGGCAGATCACCGGGAACGTCGATGAACGGTTCACGATCCGTCGGATCGGACATTGGCCGCGTCTCCCTTCGAGCGGTCTTCGAGACGTTGCGAGGTTATCCCTACCGGCCGGTAACTGCGGGCAAAAAAGCTGAATCGGACCGAGAACCGCCCCCTACCTGCGGCGGACGCAACCCAACCGAGACGGATTTGTCCGTTTTAGTTGTGACCTGTCACACTCCGCACTGCTACGGTGGCAAGTCAACACGCCGTACCGGTTCGCTAGGTCGAGGACCGACGCGAGGGTTTTGTGGAGGTTATGCGACATGAACTTGGCCCACACGCTGGAGGCCGTGAAGGCGCTAGGGGTGCTGCGCAGCCGGGGTGTTTCCGATCCCAGGAAGCCGCTGGAGACGCTGCGGACGATGAAGGAGTCGCGCATCTACGGCCCTCAGGCGACGCTGATCCGGCACTCCGCGCGGGTGGCCCCGGACGCGCCGGGCATCGTGGACGAGGCAGGTCCGCTGACCTATCGCGAGCTGGACGACCGGTCCACGGCGATCGCACGCGGATTGCAGGCGGCGGGCATCACCGAGGGGATGGTGATCGGCGTGCTCGCGCGCGATCACCGCGGCCTGATCCTGTCCATGGCCGCCGCGGGCAAGCTCGGCGTGCGGGTGGCGCTGATGAACACCGGGTTCGCCAAGCCGCAGTTCGCCGAGGTGTGCGAGCGCGAGAAGGTGAAGGCGGTGCTGCACGACAGCGAGTTCCTCGGCCTGCTCGACGCGCTGCCCGCCGACCTGCCGCGCTACCTCACCTGGGTCGATGAGGGCACCGCACTGCCCGGCGGCGCGCAGACGCTCGACGACCTGGTCGCCGCCAACTCCACCGAGCCGCTGCCCGCGCCGAGCAAGCCCGGCGGCTTCATCATCCTGACCAGCGGCACCACCGGCCTGCCGAAGGGCGCGCCGCGCACCAAGGTCACTCCGCTGTCCACGGCGCAGCTGGTCGACCGGATCCCGTTCCCGCAGCGCGGCACCCAGGTGATCGTCTCGCCGATCTTCCACAGCACCGGCCTGGCCACCTGGTTGGTCGGGGCGGCCCTGTCCAACAAGGTGGTGGTGCGCCGCCGGTTCGACGCCGAGGCGACGCTCGCCATGATCGCGGAGCACAAGGCCGACATGCTGGTGGCGGTGCCCACGATGCTGCACCGGATGGTCGAGCTGGATCCGGTGATCCGGGCGAAATACGACACGTCCTCGCTGAAGGCGATCGTGCTGGCCGGTTCGGCGCTGTCCCCCGAACTCACCATCAAGGCCACCGAGGCGTTCGGTCCGGTGCTCTACAACCTGTACGGCTCGACCGAGTGCGCCGTCGCGACCGTGGGCACCCCCGAGGACCTCGCCCTCGCACCCGGCACCGTCGGTCGCGCGCCGATCACCTGCGAAGTGCGGCTCTACGACGACAACGACCAGCGCGTCACCGCCGTCAACACCACGGGCCGGATCTTCATCCGCAGCGGCGCGCCGTTCGAGGGGTACACCGACGGCAGGCACAAGCAGATCATCGACGGCTACATGTCCAGCGGCGACGTCGGCCATTTCGATGAGAACGGCCTGCTGATGGTCGACGGCCGGGACGACGACATGATCGTCTCCGGCGGCGAGAACGTCTTCCCGCAGGAGGTGGAGAACCTGCTGCTGGAACGGCCCGACATCTTCGACGTCGCCGTGGTCGGCGTGGACGACGTGGAGTTCGGAAAGCGGTTGCGCGCCTTCGTCGTCCCGGAGCCGGGCCACTCGCCGGACGGCGAGGAGATCAAGGCGTACGTCAAGAACACCCTGGCGCGCTACAAGGTGCCGCGCGAGGTGGTCTTCCTCGACGACCTGCCGCGCAACGCGACCGGCAAGCTGCTGCGCCGCGTGCTGGTGGACTACGAGGTCCAGGCCTGATCGACGGGCGGGGTGAGTGGCGCGCTCACCCCGCTACCAGCAGGTAGCTTGCGCTGAGATACGTGACACATCCGGTTACAGGAGCTTGCTAGTGTAAGCACCAGCACTGGCACTCGAAATTGCGGTTCGCACCACTCGGAGGATCACCGGGTGGCACCGCCGGAAGGTTGTCGTCGATGTCTCTTTCCCTCCCCGCGCTGGGTGGCACCGCCCGCAAGGCGGGCGATCTGGCCCTCGGCGTGAACGTGATGGTCAAGCGGCGGCTGTTCAATCCGCTGCGCCCCGACCATGCGGCGCGCTCGGCGTTCAACGTCTTGAAGTTCGGACCGTTCGCCGGTGTCGTCATGCACGCCGCGCAGACCAGGCCCGATGCCGCGGCGATCGTCGACGAACGCGGAGAGCTGACCTTCGGCCAGCTCAACGAACAGTCCAACGCTCTGGCCCGCGGCTTGCAGAGCAAGGGCATCAATCCCGGTGACGTGGTGGCGATCCTGGCGCGCGATCACCGCGGCATGGTGCTGAGCCTGCTGGCCACCGGCAAGCTGGGCGTGCGCGGGGTGCTGATGAACACCGGATTCGCCAAGCCGCAGTTCGCCGACGTGGCCGAGCGCGAGCAGGTCAAGGCGGTGCTGCACGACAGCGAGTTCATCGACCTGATGAGCGCCATCCCCGCCGCGATCCCGCGCATCCTGACCTGGGTGGACGAGAAGGACAACGCCGACCCCGCGATCGCGACCATCGACTCGCTGATCGCCGGGCAGTCCGGCGCTGCGCTGCCCACCCCCGCCAAGCCGGGCGGCATGATCATCCTGACCAGCGGCACCACCGGCACCCCGAAGGGCGCGCCGCGCGACCGGGTGAGCCCGTTCGCGTCCGCGCAGTTCATCGACCGGGTGCCGCTGCCCAACGGCGGCACCATGATCATGGCGGCGCCGATCTTCCACGGCACCGGCCTGTCCCAGTTCACCCTCGGTCTCGCGCTGGGCAACCGGGTGATCTTCCAGCAGCGCCGCTTCAACCCCGAGGTGACGCTGGCCAATATCGCGAAGTACCGGGCTGATTCGCTGGTCGTGGTGCCCACCATGCTGCAACGCATCCTCGACCTCGGCGACGACGTGCTGGCGAAGTACGACGTCAGCAGCATCAAGGTGATCTTCGCGGCGGGCTCGGCCATCGCGCCGGACGTGGTGACCCGCACGCTGGACCACTTCAACGACAGCCTCTACAACCTCTACGGCTCCACCGAGTGCGCCGTCATGACGGTCGCGACCCCCGAGGACCTGCGCAAGGCGCCGACCACGGCGGGCAAGGCTCCGGTCGGCATCCGGATCGTGCTGCTGGACGAGAACCGCAAGCCGATCACCGAACCGAACGTCACCGGAACCATCTTCGTGGACAACGGCTTCGCCTTCACCGGCTACACCGACGGCCGCACCAAGGAAGTGGTCGACGGCATGATGTCCAGCGGCGACGTGGGGCATTTCGACGAAGACGGCCTGCTCTACATCGACGGTCGCGACGACGACATGATCGTCTCCGGCGGCGAGAACGTCTTCCCGCTCGAGGTGGAGAATCTCATCGCGGGCCGCGACGACATCTTCGAAGCCGCGGTGGTCGGCGTGGACGACCGCGAGTTCGGCAAGCGGCTGCGCGCGTTCGTCGTTCCGGGCCCTGATTCCAAGCGCGACCCGCAGGAGATCAAGGACTACGTCAAGGCGAACCTGGCCCGCTACAAGGTCCCGCGCGAGGTCGTCTTCCTCGACGAGCTGCCCCGCAACGCGACCGGCAAGCTGCTGCGCAAGCCGCTGATCGAGATGGAGGTCGACGCGGGCTGATCGGCGCGCGTCCGGGGTCTGCCGGGCGGCGCGCTCGCCGCCTGCCCGGGAGACCGACCTACTTCCACCTGGAAACCGCACGTCGCCGGGCTTGTCGGCGCCGGCCGATGCGGTCGATCACGTGCAATCGGTCGGCTATCATCAGCGGGTGAGTTACGAGTTCGACCGGTCTGCCGCGGAACGTCGCGGCGCCGTCGCGCGGGTGCGCGGTGGTTCGGCCGGTGCGATCTCGGGGGCCGTTTCCGTCGCGGCGCACGGCTGGGCTTCCGGCGGGATGCTGCCGGACTCCACCGCTGTGGCGCTGCTGGCCGCCGCGTCCGCCGTGATCGGCGCGCTGGTGGCGGGTCTGGCCCCGCTGCGCGACACGTCGGCCGGGCTGGTCGCGTCGCTGGTCGCCGGACAGCTGCTCGGTCACTTCACCATGGGGATCAACTCGGGCCACCTGCATCACGGTGACGCCCAGCTGACTCCGGCCATGCTCACCGCGCACGTGTGCGCGGCGGTCGCGGCGGCCATCGTGATCCGGGGCGCGGAAGCTGCCTACCGGATCGGGACAGCGGTGCTGCACCGCGTATTTCCGCTGCGGCATACTCCGCCTGTCGTCGCGGACCGCGCTCCTTTGCGTACGGTCCATCGCGACCGGGTTGTCCTGCGCGTGTTCGCCACTGAGGCGCTGCGCACACGGGCTCCGCCGCTCGCGGTCGTTCTCTGAACTCTTCCCATACCCGGCGCACGGAGCACGTGGCGTGAGTTCTGCTCACGGCCACGGCGTCTCACCGTGCGGCACAGCGTCGCCCCGCACCTTCGTGCCCACGCCTGAGCGTGCCGACGCGACGCCGTAGTCCGGGTCGCAAACCATCCTTCCGCGCACCGCGGCGAGACCACGCTTCCTCGCGTGTGTTCGCCACGGCCTGCGCGCTGTCGCCGTGGCGTCCTGTCCGCGCGGTATGCGCCTGCGCCGTCACGGGCTCGCGCCCACGGACACCGGGACAACGGTTTGCGCCCCAGCCGGGTTCCGCCGTCAGAAACGAAATGACCGTGAGTACAACAGAAACAATCACTTCCGACGCCGACTTACCGGAGCCGTCGGACTCCCCCGGCGCACGCCGGACCACCGCACGCAACAGCCTGTACGCGCTGGCCATGCGACTGCACTTCTACGCAGGAGTGCTCGTCGGGCCGTTCGTCCTCATCGCCGCCGTCACCGGCGCGCTCTACGCGATCTCACCGACACTGGAGTCGATCGTGTCGCGCGACCTGCTGACGGTCACGCAGACCGGAACGCCGAAACCACTGACCGAGCAGGTCGGCGCGGCCGTCGCCACCCGGCCGGATCTCCACCTGGTCGCCGTTGCCCCGGCCGGGGGCGCCGAGGACACCACCCGTGTGCTGTTCAGCGACCCGTCGCTGGGCGAATCCGAGCGGCGGGCAGTGTTCGTGAACCCATATACCGCGCAGCCGGTGGGCGATTCCGTCGTCTACGGCAGCTCGGGCGCGTTGCCGATGCGCACCTGGATCGATCGGTTGCACCGGGATCTGCACCTGGGCGAACCAGGCCGGCTCTACAGCGAGCTGGCCGCGTCCTGGCTGTGGATCGTCGCGCTGGCCGGTCTGGTCATCTGGGTACGCCGGGTACGCAGCCGCCGGGCCCGCAACGGCTGGGGCTGGCTGTTCGCGGCCGATCGTTCGCAGCGCGCACGAGGCCGCACCCTGAACTGGCACGGTGCGGTCGGGATGTGGGTGCTGCCCTTGGTGCTGCTGCTGTCGGCGACCGGCATGACCTGGTCGACCTACGCGGGCGAGAACATCACCGAACTGCGTGAAAAGTTGAGCTGGACCACTCCGGCGGTCAGCACCGCACTGCCGGGAGCCACTGCGCCCGAGCATGATTCGGGCTCCGACCACCACGGCGGCGGCCACGCGGAGCACGCCCCTGCCGACTCGACCGACCGGATCACCCAGCTCGATCGGGTGTACGCCACCGCACGCGCCGAAGGCCTCACCCAGGCCACGGAGATCGCCGTCCCGGCCGCGCCGGGTAACGCGTTCGCGGTGAAGGAACGCCGGATGCCGGGCACTTACACCGTCGACGCGGTCGCCGTCGACGGTGCGAGCGGCGCCGTCACCGATCGTCTGGCCTACGCGGACTGGCCGCTGATGGCGAAGCTCACCAACTGGGGCATCCAGTTCCATATGGGTCTGATGTTCGGGCTGCTCAATCAGTTGCTGCTGCTCGCGGCGATGATCGGACTGATCACCGTGGTCGTGCGCGGCTACCTGATGTGGTGGCGCAGGCGGCCGACCCGGGATGCGGGCCGGTTCGCCCTCGGCCGGGCTCCGCGGCGCGGCGCGTTGCGCAAGAGCTCGCTGTGGCCGGTCGTACCGCTGGTGGCCGCCGCGCTGGTGGTCGGCTGGTTCGTCCCGCTGGTCGGGGTGAGCCTGCTCGCGTTCCTCGTGATCGATGTGCTGATCGGCCTCGCCGGACGGATGCGCGCCATCGCCTGACCCCGGATTCGCGGGCGAAAGCCCGTTACTCACACGACCTATCGAACGTCATCGGTATGGCCGTCGCTTCGCCATGCCTTCGAAACCAAGGATTTCCCATGCAGATCACGAAACTAGCCCTGGCCGCCGCGTTCACGACCGCAGCGGTGAGCATCGCCGCGGGCACCGGTTCCGCCGCTCCCGAGGCCGCTTCGGTGGACGGCACGTCCGTCGAGGCCACCTCTACCGAGACCGCTACCGCCGAGGCTGTCGGCTTCACGGCGCACGCCACGGAGACCGCGAGCATCATCAGCATCGACTCCGGCTCACTGGTAGTCGAGGACCAGGTGCTGAAGGTGAAGGCCGCCGACGGCACCGTCGTCGCGGGCGCGCCCTTGACCTTCCGGGTCGACGAGTTCGAATTCCCCATCGCCGCGGAGATTTCCGAGCGCACCGCGACGCTGACCCCGCAGTTCGACCTCGCGCGCGCGGCCTACAAGCCGGTTGCCCTGCCGTTCGAGGACAAGGCGCCGTGGAAGACCGAGTACGACCGTGAACAGGCCGCCTGGTCCCGTTTGACCAGCACCGTCTCCATGGGTGCCACCATCGGCACCCTGGTCGGCGGCATCGGCGGCGCCTCGGTCGGCTGCATCCTCGGCGGCATCGCCGGAGCGACCGTCGCCGCCGCCACCATCGTCGGCATGTTCGGCCCGTTCATCCCGGCCGCCGCCGTCGGCTGTCTCGGCGGCATCGTCGCCGTCGGCGCCCTCGGCACGGTCGCCGGCCAAATCCTCGTAACGGCCCCCGTCGCCATCGGCGCGGCGATCATGTACTTCAGCACGATCAACTCGCCCATGCCCACCAAACCCCTCAACTAACTCGTATTGCGCGAGTGGCACATCACCGAGAGATCTACTCGCGGTTCGCCGCAGTGGTGTGCCACTCGCGGGGTTGGTGCGGGGGAAAGTGCAACTGGTGGGCTCGCTGCCGGGGTGGTGGGTCAGTTGCAGCAAGTCGCCCCGGAGGCGACTGCTTCTTTCTTCGCGGTGGTGCCGCAGCAAGCGCCTTCGGCGGCGGCCTCCTCGGCGGTGCCGCAGCAGGCCTGGACCGCCTCGGCGTCGGAGACCTCAGCTGCGCCGACGAGTTCGGGTGCGGTGCCGAAAGTGTCACTGTCGGCCAGGACGGTGTAGACCTCCCAGCGTTCGGAGTCCGGGGCCGTGACCCAGACCTTGTCCTGCGTCGCGAAGCAACAGGTCGTGGCGATCTGCTCCTCGGTGAACAGCCCCGCCTCGGACAGGCGGGCGATCTCGGCGTGCACCTTGTCGGAGGTTTCGACCTCGACGCCGAGGTGGTTGACGCTGCCGCCGTGGCCGGGGTTCTCGATCAGCACGAGTTTCACGGGCGGCTCGGCGATGGCGAAGTTGGCGTAGCCGGGCTTGCGCTTGGCGGGCTCGGCGTTGAACAGGGTCGAGTAGAACTGCACGGCCTGGTCGATGTCGTCGACGTTGAGGGCGAGCTGGATGCGGGACATGACTACCTCCACTTGTGTGACATATATCGAAGAACTGGTTCGATGCCGAGTCTGCCACCTTTTCGACATATGTCAATCCCCCGGGTAGTGTCGATCGCATGCCCAAGACGCTGCCCGTGATCGACATGTCCGCTCCCGTGTGCTGCCCGCCGGTCGCGGCCGGGCCGGTCGGCGACGACGCCGCGCTGGAAGTGGCGCTGCGGTTGAAGGCGATCGCCGACCCGGTGCGGGTGAAGCTGCTGTCACTGCTGTTGACCAGCGCTCCCGGCGAAGAGAACGGCGGCGACCTCGCCGCAGCGGTGGGACTGTCGGAATCGACGGTCAGTCATCACCTCGGCCAGCTCCGCAAGGCCGGGCTCGTGGAGTCCGAACGTCGCGGCATGAATACCTTTCACCGCGCTCGCCGCGATGCCCTGGCCGCGTTGTGCGTAGTGCTCGACCCCAACTGCTGCCGCTGACCAACGGGGTCTCGACCGCACCAGAGACCCTGGGGGTATCACCGTGGCCGGAAATTGCGCCACTCCTCGCACATGTTGCGGCATGTGCGAGGAGTAAACCGATTTCGAACAGGACGCCTACTTCGGGAGGGCGGTGATGCATTCGTACATGTGGCCGTCGAGGTAGTACATGGGGGCCACACTCCACAGCATTCGGGTTTCGTCGATGCTGGGGGTGTACATTTCGTCGCCGTCGCTGTTGTAGTAGCCGAACGAGGTCCCGGGAAAATTCTTGCCTGACGAGTTCAGCCAGCTGGACATCGCTGCTACGAACGCGGAAAACCGCGCCGAGTCGCTGGACTCACGGTCGGCCAGCGCGGCGGCACTCTGCGCCCACTCGTCGTATTGCTCCCTCAGCGAGCCGGAAGGCGCCGGTGTTCCGGAGGGGAACGCGATCGCCTCGTAGACACGGGGCCGGTCGCTGAACCCCGACATCGTCCAATAGATCGAGGACGCGTCGCCGCGATCGGCGCTGTTGTCATCCTCCACATGGCAAATGCCGTAGACGTGCACGTCCAGATCCAAACCGAGGCGGCTCAACCAGCCGGGTAGCGCGCCCTCGAAGTGGCTGAGGCAGGTCTGGTCGTCACCCCCGTTCTCCTCGGCCTCGGTGGCAGCCATCATGCAGGCGAGGCGGTAGGCGTCGTACGCGTCGTCCCGGCCGCCGTTCGTGGCCGGTATGCGCTTCTTCAGCGCCTCGGGGTTGCGCATCTCGCTCCGGCTGGGCCTTTCGAAGATCTCGACTCGCTTCATTCCGGTAACCCTCCGTTACTCGATGGTCGGATTTTGTGTTCGCCATCAACCCTGACCACGGTCGGGTCAGTCGGCCTCGCACATTTCGGGTGGTCCTCGGGGACGGTGCGACGTGTGCGAGGAATTGCTCCGGGGGTGCGAGACGAAAATACCGGTCTCGATCAGGGGTCTGTGGTTTTGTGCCGGGTGACGAGGAAAGACACCAGGAGGTCGAGGAGGGACAGCTCGTCGGCGGCGGCCACGTTCTCGATGATCGAATCGAGAATCGGAGCGGCGTAGAGGCGGCCGCTGTCGGGCCCCGCCGCGGTTCGGGCGCTGGCGATCAATTCGTAGAGCACTGTTGCGAGCACGTAGGCGCGCTGCTCGCTGGGGTGCCCGCAGGCGGCACCGCTCAGGGCCGCGTCGACAGCGGCGATCACGTCGGCGAGAACGGCTATCTCGGCTTCGGCGCGGTCGTCGGAGGTCATGCGGTCGCCGACCGACGGCGCCCCCGCGCGCGAACGCAGCCCAGGATGGCCGCGGCGGTCCGCCCGGCAGGCCGTGACAAGTCACGAGGCGGCGACACCTGGATGTTCTGCACTGTCAGGCCCCTCGCGGTCGTCGGTCGACCGGGAACCGGGGCGGGGTCGCCACCCGTCACGATGCGTCGTGCACGATTCGGATGTCCCGTCACACGGGGGTTCGGTTGTGCGACAGGGTTTCCCGGTTCCGGGTACGGATTACAGAGTGCCGGTGCAAAATGCCTGGTGGAAGGTAACGGACACGCAGACTCGAGCAATCGGCAGCAATGACCGTCCGGCAGGGTAAGGGGGCACCGTGGCAGAAGTGACGATGTGGACCGGCGCGGATGTGAAGACGCTCCGGGACGCGTGCAGGTTGACCCAGAGCGAGCTCGCGGAATTGCTGCGTTGTGCGCAACGGACGGTGAGCTTTTGGGAAAGCCGACCGTACCGCCGGGTGAGTATCGGCCATCAAGCGCGGCTGGACAGGGTTCTGAAAGATGCGGACCATGGGGCGCACAGACGTTTCCGGGCGTTGATTGGAGACCCAGACGTGAACCGGCGAGACTTCATCGCCGCCACCGGCGCGGTCATCGGCGCGGCGACAATGAGCAGGGGCGGTTCTCCGACCGTCACGCCGGACGCGATCGGTCATCTGCGAAAAACCGTGCACTCCGCACAACTGCTGGACGATCAGCTCGGTTCCGACGCCGCCCGGCCGATCATCGAAGCGCAAGCACACACGTGCGCGGCGCTGCTGCGCGACTGCCCGACCGGTTTGCGGCCCGCACTGCAATCGTTGACCGGAGAGGCCACGGCCAGCAGCGCATGGTCCGCGTGGGATCAGGGCGACCTGGTGCGTGCGGAACAACTGTTCCGCACCGCCTACCAGCACGCGGAGGAGTCCGGCGACATCGACATCGCGACCGGCATCCTCTGCCACCGAGCACAATTGGCGGTGCAGATGCGTGCGTTTCCGAAAGCCGCCACGATCGCGGACCGGATGCTGCGACTGCCCGTCCAGGACGGTCGGGTCGACGACTTCAGAAAGTTGTGCGCGGCGCAGGCGTTCGCGTCCGATGGACGCAGGTCTGATGCGTGGCGCCAACTGCTCCAGGTGAGCGACGAGTTCACCGAGCAGACGACGCCGGATGAGTCGTACTGCTACTACCAGAGTGCGTGGACGACCGGCGCCATGACTGCCCGCTGCCTGGAAACGGGGGGCGAGCTGGACGTGGCGGCCGACACGATCGACGCGGTGCTGGGGCTCATCCCGGCCCATGCGACCCGCGACCGGGCTCTGTGGAATCTCAGCCTCGCACAGCTGACGATCACGCGGGATATCGACCGTGCGTGTGCGGCCGCCGAGCGTGCGCTGGACCTGGCCGCGCGGAACACCTCGCCGCGGCTGCGGCAGGCGTACGCGCAGACCAGGGAGAAGTTCGAGCCGTGGGCCACGGCGCGACCGGTCCGGGATCTGGACGTCTACGCGACGACCGTGTTGGCGTAGCAGTCCTGCGCCTGTTTGTCCCCGGGTGACCCGGGTATGCGATGGATGTCCCGAGTCGCCCCCAAGGGAGCGCTTGTCAACCGAAAGACGCCCGTCCGCGCGATCGGTGCGGGTGGGCGAGGAAAGGGGTAGCAAGTGAGCACAATGGCCGCCACGGTGGACGTCGACGTTCCGGTTCGCACCGCCTACAACCAGTGGACGCAGTTCGAGTCGTTTCCGCAGTTCATGGAGGGTGTCGAAGCGGTAGACCAGCTCGATGACCGGCATATGCACTGGCGTGTCCATGTCGGCCCGTCGACGCGGGAGTTCGACGCGACGATCACCGAACAGCATCCCGACGAACGGGTCGCCTGGAAGTCCGACAGCGGACCCAAGCACGCGGGGGTAGTCACCTTCCATCGGCTCGACGACACCCACACCAGGGTCACCGCGCAGATGGATGTCGACCCCGAAGGGTTCGTGGAGAACGTCGCCGACAAGCTCGGCGTGCTGAAGCACCGGGTGAGCGGTGACCTGGAGCGCTTCAAGCACTTCGTCGAAGAACGGGGTCGCGAAACGGGTGCTTGGCGCGGCGACATTCCGCGCCCGGACGCCGGAAACACCGCCGCGGAGCGCGGCGGGGCTCCCCGCCCCGGCGAGACCGGCGGCATGCCCGGCGGAACTCCTCGCCCCGGTGGCGTCGGCGGAACCGGCACCATGCCCGGCGAGACTCCACGCCCGGGTGCCGGCGGAACCGGCATCCCAGGCGAAGGCGGGGCCGGCAACTGGCCCGGCGGTACTACCCGCCCCTGACGCCTGAACCGCGCGACAACAACCAGCGCCCCCTGGGATTCCCAGGGGGCGCTGCCCGTGTCAGGCGGAGTCGGGCTCCTCATCGGTACCGTCCGCCGGATGCGGTTGCGGCGGCACCTGGACCGGACGCAGCAGTGCCCACGCCACGAAGGCGATGGCCACCACGCCCATGCCGAGCCCGGCCCAGAGGTTCACGTTGACGCCGCCGGTCTTGGCCTGCTGGGCCGCGGTGTCGTGCACCAGGCCGGTGACGACGAGGACGATCGCGTAGCAGCCGAGCAACGCGCCGACGATGGTGCGGATATCGAAAAGCATTGCGGCGGCTCCCTATCCGACGACGATATTGAGTATGAGCACGAGCACGAACGCGATGCCCGCCAGCAGGACGGGACGCTGGTACCAGGGCAGCGTGTCCGCCTCGGGGTCGGTGCGCACTTCCTTCGGCGTCTCCGAGTACACCAGCCCGACCAGCTCCGCCGCCGGTTTCGGCTCGGTCACCTGGGTGACCGCGACGCTGACCACGATGTCGACCACGAACGCCACACCCGCGGCGACGAAACTCGCCCCTTGGCCGGATAATTCGAACACTTTCATCTCGTGCAGGATGAAAACCGCGATGGCCGAACCTGTTCCGGAGACCAAGCCCATCCAGCCCGCGGTCGGCGTCATTCGTTTCCAGAACATGCCGAGGATGAACGTGGCGAACAGTGGGGCGTTGAAGAAGCTGAACAGGGTTTGCAGGTAGTCCATCATGTTGCTGAACCCGGAGGCGATGAACGCGGTGAAGATCGCGGCCACGGTCGCCCCCACGGTGGCCAGCCGGCCCACGCCGAGGTAATAGCCGTCCGGGCGGTCGCGCCGCACGTACTGCTGCCACAGGTCGTAGCTGAACACCGTGTTGAACGCGGAGATGTTGGCGGCCATGCCGGCCATGAACGCCGCGAGCAGACCGGCCAGCCCCACGCCGAGCAGGCCGTTGGGCAGCACGTCCTTCATGAGGTACAGCAACGCCTGGTTGTAGGTGGTGTCGCTTTCGAAGTCCGGATTCGCGGTGACCGCCGCCTTGTACTCCGCCATCTGCGGCACCAGCACGGCGCTGATCATGCCGGGGATCACCACGATCAGCGGGATGAACATCTTCGGGTAGGCGCCGATGATCGGGGTGCGCCGCGCCGCCGCGATGGAGTGCGTGGCCATCGCGCGCTGCACTTCGACGAAGTTCGTCGTCCAGTACCCGAACGAGAGCACGAACCCCAGGCCGAACACGATGCCGAGGATCGACAGGAAGTCGTTGGTGAACCCGCTGAGCGCGTTACCCGGCCAGGATTCCAGCTGTTCCGGACCGCCGGGTGACGCGGCGACCTTCTCCCGCAGGCCGTCCCAGCCTCCGATCTTGTGCAGTCCGACCAGGGTGAGCGGCAGCAGCGCGGCCACGATGACGAAGAACTGGAGCACCTCGTTGTAGATCGCGGCCGAGAGGCCGCCGAGGGTGATGTAGGACAGCACGATCACGGCGGCCACGATCACCGACACCCACAGCGGCCAGCCCAGCAGCACGTTGAGGATGGAGCCGAGCAGGTACAGGTTGACCCCGGCGATGAGCACCTGGGCGACGGCGAAGCTCAGCGCGTTCACCAGGTGGGCGCCGGTGCCGAAGCGGCGGCGCATGAACTCCGGCACGCTGCGCACCTTCGAGCCGTAGTAGAACGGCATCATCACCACGCCGAGGAACAGCATGGCGGGCACCGCGCCGATCCAGAAGTAGTGGAAGGTCGGGAACCCGTACTCCGCGCCGTTGGCGGACATGCCCATGATCTCCACCGCGCCGAGGTTCGCGGAGATGAATGCCAGACCGGTCACCCAGGCGGGCAGCGAGCGTCCGGACAGGAAGAAATCGATGCTGGAGGACACGCGCTGCCTGGCCAGCAGGCCGATGCCCATGACGAACACGAAATACAGTGCCACCAGCGCGTAATCGACCGGCTGCGCATCCAGCCGCAGGGTCTCGGCGGCTAGCGGGGGCGATGCGGCCAGGGGGGACCCGATCGGCACGGCAGCTAGAACGGATGGAGCGGCGAGCGGCACAGCGTTCCTCCTGGCGGTGAAACCGGGGCGTCGAGCGAGACCGTGCGTCGTGCTGGTGCTGCCCGGCGCGAGCGACCTCCTCGTCGCCCGCCGAATGGTGTCGGCTGACGTTTACTCTGCGTGATCATGCCGTATCGGCGTGGCACATTCGCCCACAAATTCTGGACGGTCGCTCAGTAGATCCGGTGTGCTCCGGCGGCGGGAACGACGACGAACGTGCGCGGCTCAGTGAAACCCGTCCGTGCGAAATGCCGCCGCACGGACTCCACCACGATCGCGGTGCGGTCGTGGTCGACGAGCGCGATGACGCTGCCGCCGAATCCGCCGCCGACCATCCGCGCGCCGTGCGCTCCTGCCGCCAGCGCGGCGTCGACCGCGGCGTCCAAAGCCGGGGTGGACACCTCGAAGTCATCCCGCAGCGAGACGTGCCCCGCGGTCAGTACGGGGCCGATACCGCGGGGGTCGGCACCCGCGCGCAATTTCTTGGCAACCGCGAGCACCCTGGCGTTCTCGGTCACCACGTGCCTGGCGCGGCGGCGCAGCACGCCGTCGGTGATCCGGTCGGCGTCCGCGGGGGAAATCACCTCGCGCAAGGTGGCGACGCCGAGCGCCCCGGCCGCCGACGCACATTGCTCGCGACGCTCGGCGTAGCGGCCGTCGACCAGCTCGTGCGGCTGCCCGGTATCGATCACCAGCAGTTCGAGTCCGAACGCGCCGAGATCGAAGGGGATCTGCTCGTACCCGGCGCCGCGCGGCGCGGTGGCGTCGCCGGCGAATGCCCGCACGTCCAGCAGCAGCGCGTGCCCGGCCGTGCACAGCATGGCGGCCGACTGGTCGAGCAGGCCGGTCGGAGCGCCGACGTAGTCGTTCTCGGCGGCGCGGGCCACGTCGATCAGCGCGCGGTCGGTCAGTTCCGGGGCGAACAGATCACGCAGCGCGACCGCCACCGCACATGACAGCGCTGCCGAGGACGACAGTCCCGCACCGATCGGCACCGCGCCGTCTAGGTCGAGATCCACGCCGGGAATCCGGTGCCCGCTCCGGGCGAACTCGGCGACCACGCCGAGCGGATAGCGCGCCCATCCCGGCACCCGCGCCCGCTGCGACGCGAGGTCGCAGACCGCGACGAGCACCGGCTCACCGGGCCGTTGCCGCGACACCACCCGCACCCGCCCGTCGGTGCGCTCCGCCGCCGTGCAGCGCACCACCAGCGGCAACGCGATCGGCAGCACGTAGCCGTCGTTGTAGTCGGTGTGCTCACCGATGATGTTGACCCGTCCCGGCGCCACCCATGTCCGCACGCTCGTTCCTCGCTGTTCTCGTGGGGTGGTGCCAGGGTACGAGACACGCCGCACGAGCATTGTTTTCGACGCTCTCGGGTGCGTGATCGCGGTTCATGAAGCACAGTCGATTTCGAAGCAAGACCGGCCTGCAAAATCTGGTGGCCGCGTCGGATCGGGAGGGCATCATGATTCACGACACCCCACGCGGCGACTTACGCGCGCGGTCTCGCGCGGATCGGCTGCGGCCGCCGCTGGACCGTCCACTCCCGGCGCCGCTGACCATCGAGATCGGCGCGGCGACCGGGGCGGGACCGACCGCCATGTCGGCATTCGACGCGGCGCTGCGCGACCTCGGGGTGGGCGAGGCCAACCTGATCAGGTTGTCGTCGGTCATTCCGCCGCGCGCCACCGTCGAACGCATCGGCCGGGTGCGCAAGCCGATCCCCTGGGGCGACCGGCTCTACTGCGTCTACGCCGTGCGGCACGCCTACGGGCGCGGCTCGACCGCCGCGGCCGGCATCGGCTGGGCGCTGCGCGACGACGACTCCGGCGCGGGGCTTTTCGTCGAACACGAGGCCGAGACCAGCGAGGAAGTCGCCGCACTGATCCGGGCCAGCCTGGCGGACATGACCCGCCACCGCGGCGGCGGCTTCGGCCCGGTCCAGCTGTGCACGGTGGACGCCACCTCCGACGGCGACCCGGCCTGCGCGTTGGTCCTCGCGGCCTACCACACGATTCCGTGGGGCCCGCGATGAGCGAAATCTCCGTGACCGTCGAGGGGACGATTCCGGAGGAACGGATCGCGGTGTTCCATCGCCTCTACGAGGAGGCGTTCGGCCCGCTGCGCGCGAAAGCCATCGCGCGACAGGTGCTGCATCCGGAGGAGTTCCGGGAGGAGATGGTGGACCCCCGCGTGCAGAAGTACGTCGCGCACGCGGGCGGCGAGCCGATCGGCGTGACCACGCTGACCAAGCATCTGGAGACCGTGCCGTGGATCAGCCCGGACTATTTCGCGGTCCGCTATCCCGAACACGCGGCGCGCGACGCGATCTACTACGCGGGTTTCACCCTTGTTGCGCCAAGTGCCCGCGAAGGGGCGGCGTTCCATGCCATGATCAAATCAGTTGTCCATGTTTTGGTTGCCGAACGCGCTGCGGTCGGTTGGGACATCTGCTCGTACAACAACACTCGGTTCTCGTTCGCCGACAGTATTCGGGCGGTGCTCGACGAACAGGCGAACGTCGAAGTCGCGGTGGAGGATTCCCAGATCTACTACGCGGCCCGGTTCACCGGGGACGGAGCGACCAAGGGGGGCTGATGACACCCAGTGAACAGCCACAGACGAGCTGCCGGCCGACGCTCGGATCAGGCTGGCACGCGGTGCTTCTGGGCGGAAGCGCGGCCGCGATCGCGGTTCACCTGGCGCTCGACTCCGAGCTGGTGGCGTTCGTGACGATGGTGGTCATCGTCGGCGAGACCCTCGCCATGATCGCCGTCGGCGTGCACACGCACCGGCCCTCGCACCCGCTGCCGTGGTATCTGCTGTCCGGCTCGGCAGTGCTGTTCGCCGTCGGCACCACGCTGCGTGACATCGGCGACCACGCGGTCCACCCGCTCGACGACGCGTTCACCCTGCTCGGTTATCTCGGCGTCGGGCTCGCCGCACTGATCTGGTTGTGGCCGCGCCAAGTGCACGGCAACTACGACCTGCTCCTGGATTCCGCCCTCATCGGGCTCGGCGCGCTGCTCGCCTCCTGGACTTTCCTCATCTCACCGATCCTGCAGTCCACCGAAGCCGGGCTGGACGTGCTCGTGGCCGCGACCTACCCCGTGCTCGACGCACTGCTGCTCACGTTGGTCGCACACTCGATGGCCACCTCCACGCGTGCGGAGACCTCGCTGTGGCTGCTGCACGCCGGACTGATCGCGGTGCTGGTCGGCGATCTCGGCTACAGCTTGGAGACCGCGGGCGCCACCGCGTTCGGGCGCGAGGTGCTGCTGGCTCCCTTGCTCGCGGCCTACGCCACCGTGGGGGTGGCGGCCCTGCACCCGACCATGGCCGCACTCGGCACGCCGCGGCGCATCCACCCGCACCACTCCCGGCAGCGCGCCAGTCTCATCGCGATCGCGCTGATCGTGGCCTCGCTGGTGCCGGTGGTGGGGTCCAGCCTGCACCCGCTCGACCGTGTGGTGGTGTCGTCGCTGTTCGCGCTGCTGCTGATCGGCATGCTGGTGCGCAGCGAGCGCGCGATCGTGCGCAGCGCCCGCAGCGAGCGGCGCGCGCAGTACCAGGCCGACCACGACATGCTCACCGGACTGCTGAATCGGTCCGCGCTGTTGCGCGCTCTGCGCCAGCGTGGCCGGCAGTGGACCGAGCAACCGATCTGCTTGCTGTTCATCGACCTCGACGGCTTCAAGCGGGTCAACGACAGCTACGGACACGCCGTCGGCGACGAGCTGATCGCCACCGCGGCGGCCCGGATCCGGCGCGTGGTGCGCCCCGAGGACGTGGTGAGCCGCTACGGCGGTGACGAATTCGTCGTGCTCGCCGCGCTGGCCCGGCCGGAGGCCGCCGTGCTGGCCGAACGGCTGCTCGGCACGTTCGTCCGGCCGTTCGGGCTGAGCGCGGGTGAGATCCCGATCACCGCGAGCGTCGGCGTCGCGTGCGTCGGTCCGCGCAGCTCGGACCCCGACATGCACAGCCTGCTCCGGGACGCGGACGCGGCCATGTATCACGCGAAGCACGACTCGCTCGGCTACGCGTTCCACGACGACGTGCGCCGTCAGCCCGCCGACACCGAGCGCCGGATCTGGCGCACGGCCACCCGATCCGCCAGTCCCGCGGTGTGACTCAGTCGCTCAGCTCGTCCAGCAGGCGCTTGGCCTCCTCGAGCTCGGCCTGTAACTGCTGCACCTTGGCCTCCTGCACCCCGCGCAGCGCGTCCAAGACCCCCGCGACCACCTCGGCCACCTCGGGATGCAGGATCTTCGCCGCCTGCGCCACCGCGGATCCGGCCACCGGCAGGCCGCGCAGGGTGCGCTTCTTGCCGCTGACCACGTCGACCGACCACTCGCCGTCGGCGGTGCCGGTGAGCGTCACGGTGACCTCGGGCGCCGCCTTGGCCTTGCGGGCCGCGGGCGCCTTCGCGGGCTTGGGCGACGCCGGGGCCTGCTTGCCCGTCTCGGTTCGGCTCGCTTCTCCGGTGGCTTCCACCGGCTTCGGGGCCGTGGGGGCGCTCGCCTGAGCGGGCTGCTGCGCGGTGCTCGTCGCGGTCGACGGCTGGGTCACAGGGGTTTCCTTCCTGGTTGACGACTTCGGCTGGGCAGTGGCGCCCGCCGCCCCTCGCGGCGGCTTTGTCAAGGTCACCTCGGTGGGAGAGAAGGACAGTACATCCTTCGATCCGGTCGGCCGGACCTGCAGGAAGTCACCGTCGGCAGGGTCGCCGAGGGCGATCACCTTGCCCGAGCGGCCCTCCGGAACGCCCACCGCGGCCGAGGTGAACCACACCATAGGCGGGCGGCCACCGGCTATGTCCGTGGCGATCTGTCGAATCTCGCTGTCCGACAATGGTTGCGGCTTGGTTCGTGGGGACGGCATGGTGACTCCGAGCGATTTCGTGGTTGGCTGCGTGCACAGATGATGCCCCACGCCGCCGACAGATTCGCGAGCCACCGTCGAATCGGGTCGGCGCAGAGCCCGATCCGAACATTCAGCGAATATCCGGCAACAGCTGCGGCAGCGCCTCGAGCGGCAGCCCGGCAGCCCGCTTCGGCCCCCCGTGCGCGGCATGCTCCGATTCCGGCGAATCGGTTTGCCGGCACCGGCGATCCGGCGCCGCCCCAACGCGGTCCGCGTGGCGCACCGTGCGCCGGATCCGGGCCGCCGTGGCGATCAGCTCGCCGCCGACGGCGCGCGCAGCGCGGGGAACCAGATGTCGGTGAGCACTTCGACGGCTTGGTCCACCGAGACGTCGATGGTGCCCTGCATCGCCCAACGGGTGAAGAACCGTTCCAGTTGCGCGACAAGCAATTCCACGCGCAACCGTGCCTCGTCGCGCCGCTCGGCAGGCCACCCGGCGAGGTAGGCGGTCATCGCGTTGGGCAGGGCGAGAATGCCGTCGCGGGCGATCTCGCGGAACTCCGGCTCCAGCGCCGTCGCCTCGTCCCACGCTGGCAGCAGGTCCTTGTACTCGTGGAACCACTCGATCGCGCGGGCCATCCAGCCGGCGAACTCGGCGCGCGAACCGGTCTCAAGCACCCGGTCGAGGTCCTGATAGAAGTGCAGCGCGGTGGGCGCGGTGCCCTGCTCGGCGATCGCGCGCAGCAACTCCAGTTTCCCCGCGAAGTGCAGGTAGAAGGTGGCGCGGCTACAGCCGACCGCCGCGGCGATGTCGTCCACCCGCACCGCCGCGTAGCCGCGGGTGGCGAACAGCTCCTTGGCGGCCTCCAGCAGGCGGGCCCTGGTCTGCTGCTTCTGCTCCTCCCGCAGGTTCGCGTTCGTACGCATGGTGAACAGGTACCTCGTATCCGTAAAAGTAGGGCTGACGTGCGGCTGCCGCCGACCGAGTCTACGCGCGGACGGGCTCGATAGACAGTGCGTCACTCACTAGACATGATGTCTACCCAGTGTTACTTTGTTGCCTACGTCACTCCGGTGCGCGACCCGCATCGGACGTTCGGCCGTCCTGTGCGACGGCCTCCAGCACGAGGACAGTGAATGACGTCAACCGCACTCCCCCGGGTCTGTGTGATCGGTGCGGGGCCCTCCGGGATCACCGCAGCCAAACGCTTGAACGACCACGGCATCCCCTTCGACTGCTACGAGGCGTCCGACGAAGTCGGCGGCAACTGGTACTTCAAGAACCCGAACGGCATGTCGGCCTGCTACCAGAGCCTGCACATCGACACGTCCAAGTTCCGCTTGGCGTTCGAGGACTTCCCGGCGCCCGACGAGTGGCCGGACTTCCCCCACCATTCCCAGCTGTTCCAGTATTTCCGGGACTACGTCGACCATTTCGGCATCCGAGACCGGATCGTGTTCGACACCGTGGTGACCGCGGCCGAGCGGGTGGCCGACGGTCGCTGGCTGATCACCACGAGCGAGGGGCACACCAGAGACTACGACGCGCTCGTCGTCTGCAACGGGCATCACTGGGACCCCCGGATCCCGGACTACCCGGGTGATTTCGACGGCACGCTGCTGCACAGCCACGCCTACAACGACCCGTTCGACCCCGTCGACATGCGGGGCAAACGCGTTGTGGTGGTGGGGATGGGGAATTCCGGCCTGGACATCGCCTCCGAGCTGTCGCAGCGTTTTCTCGCCGCGAAGCTCTACGTTTCCGCGCGGCGCGGGGTCTGGGTGCTGCCCAAGTACGTCAACGGCAAGGTCGGCGACAAGCGCTCGATGCCGCGGTGGATGCCGCCGAAACTGGGCCTTCGGCTCAAGCAGCGCTTCGTGCGCAAGTTCCGCGGCAACATGGAGGACTACGGCCTGCCCAAGCCCGACCACCTGCCGTTCGAGGCGCATCCGTCGGCCAGCGAGGAGTTCCTGCACCGCGCGGGTTGCGGCGACGTCTCGTTCAAGCCCGCCATCACCGCGCTGGAGGGGTCGCGGGTGCGCTTCGCCGACGGCAGCGCCGAAGAGGTGGACGTGATCGTCTGCGCCACCGGCTACCGCATCTCCTTCCCGTTCTTCACCGATCCCGAACTGCTGCCCGACAGCGACAATCGCTTCCCGCTGTTCAAGCAGATGATCAAGCCCGGCATCGACAATCTGTTCTTCCTCGGCCTGGCCCAGCCGCTGCCCACACTGGTGAACTTCGCCGAGCAGCAGAGCAAGCTGGTCGCCGCCTACCTGACCGGCCGCTACCACCCGCCGTCGGTGGAGGAGATGCGGGCGGCCATCCGGTCCGCGGAATCGGCCAGGACGGGGCGCTACTACGACTCGCCCCGGCACACCATCCAGATCGAATTCGAACCGTATGTGCGGGACATGCGGCGGGAGCTGGCACGCGGCGCGAAACGTGCCGCCGCCGCGGGGAACGCCCTGCCGGTTCCGGCTCGCACGCTCGAACACGTGTGAGGCCGGGATGACCACTACGACAGGAACCGCGACGTCGGGGTTCTGCGCCGAGCGATTCGCGCAGGTCCGAACGGAACTGGAGACCCGGCTCGCCTCCGGCGAGGAGCTGGGCGCGTCGATCTGCGTCACGGTCGACGGCGAACCGGTCGTCGACCTCTGGGGCGGTTACCGCGATCCCGAGCGCACCGCACCGTGGACCGAGGACACCTTGGTCGATGTCTTCTCGATCACCAAGACCATGACCGCGCTCAGCGCTCTGCTGCTGGTCGAGCGCGGCGAACTGGACGTGTACGCGAAGGTGGCCAGGTACTGGCCGGAGTTCGCGGCGAACGGCAAGGGCGACATCGAGATCCGCCATCTGCTCGCGCACACCTCAGGCGTCTCGGGCTGGCAGCCGCCGATCGAGCTCGCCGACATCTACGACGCGGAAGCGTCCGCCGCCCGCCTCGCGAGCCAGCCGCCGTGGTGGGAGCCGGGCACCGCGTCGGGGTATCACGCCCTCGCCTACGGCCACCTGATCGGCGCGGTGATCCGCCGCGTCACCGGACGCTCGCTGGGCGAGTTCTTCGCCGAGGAACTCGCGGGGCCGCTGGGCGCGGACTTCCACATCGGCACCGCGCCCGAGCACCACGGTCGGATCGCCACCTTGATCCCGCCCGCGATGCCGGAATTCGACATGGCCGCGCTCGACCAGGACAGCGTGCTGGTCAAGACGCTCACCAGCCCGCTGCTCGACATCGCCGAGACGGCGAGCGCGCAATGGCGGCAGGCCGAGATCGGCGCGGTGAACGGCCACGGCAACGCGCGTTCGGTGGCGCGGGTGCAGTCACTGGTGTCCTGCGGCGGCGAACTCGCCGGACGGCGGCTGCTGTCGGAGGAGACGATCGAGCTGATCTTCCAGCAGCAGTCCGACGGCGTGGATCTCGCGCTGCTGGTGCCGCTGCGGTTCGGCATCGGCTACGGCCTGCCCCAGCGCCGGACCGCCCCGGAAGTGCCCGGCGGCCAGGTGTGCTGGTGGGCCGGATACGGCGGCGCGATGGTGGTCAACGACCTCGAACATCGCACCACGTTCGCCTACGCGATGAACCGGATGGCTCCCGGCCTGATCGGCTCGGACCGCGCCGACGCCTATCTGCGCGCGACGTTCGCGGCGATCCGCGGATGATGCGGGCATTGCAGCTCACCGAGCCCGGTGTGCTGGAACTGCGTGAGGTACCGATCCCGGAGATCGGGCCCACCGACCTGCTGCTGCGCGTGGGCGCGGCGGGCATCTGCCACTCGGACCTGCACGTGCTGCACATCCCCTTCCGGATGCGCGAGGAGCCGTTGACCCTCGGCCACGAGATCGCGGGCACCGTCGAGGCCGTCGGTGACGGGGTGGACGGCCGCCGGGCAGGCGAGCGCGGCATCGTGTACCTGTGCTGGTCGTGCGGCGTCTGCCGGGAGTGCGTGAGCGGCAACGAGAACGTCTGCCGCGCCGCGGGCCGCACCGCCATGCCGCCGTGCCCCGGTCTCGGGCCGGATGGCGGCATGGCGGACTACATCCGTATCCCCGCGAGTTCGTTCGTGCCGATCGGCGACCTCGATTTCGGCCAGGCCGCGCCGCTGGCCGACGCCGCGCTGTCGAGCTATCACGCCATCCGCGGCGCTCGCGAGCAGCTCGGGCCCGGGTCGGTGGCGGTGGTCGTCGGGATCGGCGGCCTCGGCCACGTCGCGGTGCAGATCCTCGCCGCGACCACCGCGGCGCGGGTGCTGGCCGTGGACGTGAGCGCCGACAAACTCGACCTCGCCGCGCGGTGCGGTGCGGCGGAGGGACTCCTCGCCGACGACCACACCGCACGCGAGATCCTCGACCGCACCGAAGGCCGCGGCGCGGACGCGGTCTTCGATTTCGTCGGCGTCGACGCGACCGCACGGCTCGCGGTGGAGTCGGTGGCGCCCAACGGGGCGTACCGGATGATCGGCCTCGGCGGCGGCACGCCGGAGATCACGGCGGGGCCGGCGGGCGGCACGGGCTGGCCGTGGGGCGCCTCGGTGCGAAAGTCCTACGGCGGCACAAAATCCGACTTGATCGACGCCGTGGCGCTGGCCGCGTCGGGCAAGCTACGGGTCGAGGTGGAGCGCTACCCGCTGACCGAGGGCCGCGACGCGCTCGACCGGCTGGAACGCGGCCTGGTCACCGGCCGAGCGGTCCTGGTGCCCGAGCCGTGACGAATCAACCCAGTGCAGTGACGAGGAAGTACCCGATATGACGAAGCCCATCGACCCGCAGGCGTTCGTGGCACAGGCCGCGGGCCGGCTCACCGGACCCGGCGGTCGATTCGAGATGGTGGTCGAGGACGTGCTCGGCGCACCGATGCCGGTGGTGCGCCACCGCAAGTCCTCACTGCGCGAAGTGCTAGTCGCCGCGGCGGCGCACGGCGATCGGGACTACCTGGTCACCGCGGACCGCAGGATCTCCTTCACCGAGCATGCCGCCGCCGTAGCGGCGCTGGCCACGGCCCTGCGCGACCGATACGGCGTCGGCAAGGGCGACCGCGTCGGCATTCTGGCGGCGAACACACCCGAGTGGGTGCTCACCTTCTGGGCGGCCCAGGCGCTCGGTGCGATCGCGGTGGGCTACAACGCGTGGTGGGCGCCGCGCGAGATCGCCTACGGCGTCGAACACACCAGCCCCGCGGTGCTCGTGGTCGACGCGAAGCGCGCCGCGCTGGTGGCGGAGCTCGACATCCGGATCCCGGTGCTCACCATGGAGCACGACGTACCCGCGCTCGTCGCCGAATACCGGACCGACGTCCTGCCGGACACCCCGATCGACGAAGACGACCCGGCGGTGATCTTGTACACCAGCGGCACCAGCGGGCGACCCAAAGGCGCGGTGCATTCGCACCGAAACCTGGTCGCGGTCACCGACTACCACGTCTTCAACGACGCGCTTGCCGCGGCGCTCACCGGGGCGGACGAACTGCCCAGCGGGCGGCGCTTCCTGGTCACCTCACCGCTGTTCCACATCGCCAGCCTGCACAACCTGGTGGTCCCCCGGCTGGTCACCGGCGACGCGGCGGTGATCCACCAGGGGTCGTTCGACGCCGACCGGGTGCTGCGGCTGATCGGGTCCGAACGGATCACCAATTGGGGCGCCATGCCGACCATGGCCACCAGGATGCTCGAACTCGACCTGTCCGGCTACGACCTCTCCTCGCTGGCCGCCTTCTCGCTGAACTCGGCGCCGTCCTCGGCCGCGCTGCAACAGAAACTGCGCGATCAGCTGCCCGTCGCCCGCAACGCGCTGGTGACCAGCTACGGACTGACCGAATGCAGCACCGCCGCGACGCTGGCGAGTCCGGCCGAGCTGGCGGCGTTCCCGGACACCGTGGGACGACCGGTCGTCGGGGTCACGCTGGAGATCCGCGACAGCGCGGGCGATGCGGTCCCCGACGGCACCGAAGGTGAGATCTGGGTGCGCAGCCCCTACGTGATGCTGGGGTACTGGCAGGACGAGGCGGCGACCGCCGCGGCGATCACGCCGGACCGCTGGCTGCGCACCGGCGATATCGGGGTGCTGGAGGACGGCAGGCTGCGTCTGTCCGGGCGCCGTTCGGATCTGATCCTGCGCGGCGGGGAGAACGTCTATCCCACGGAGATCGAGCAGTGCCTCGAGGAGCATCCGGCGGTGCGCGAGTGCGCGGTCGTAGGCGTGCCCGACGCCGACCTCGGACAGCAGGTCGCCGCCTTGGTCGTGGTCGACGACACCACGGTGACCACCGAAGACGAGCTGCGCGCGTTCGCCGCCGAACGGCTCGCCTACTACAAAGTGCCCGCCCGCTGGCGGCTCACCACCACCGCACTCCCGCGCAATGCGACCGGCAAGGTCGTGCGCACCGATCTCGAGATGTAGATCCATGTACGACACCATCATCGCCAACGGCCGCTGGTTCGACGGCACCGGCGCTCCCTCGGCGATCAGGCACCTCGGCATTCACGACGGGCGGATCGCGACCGTCTCGGCCGACCCGATCGAGGACCCGGCCTGTCCGAACATCGTGGACGCCACCGGGAAGTGGGTGATGCCCGGCATGCTCGACATCCACACCCACTACGACGTGGAGGTGTTGCAGCATCCCGCGCTGACCGAATCGGTGCGCCACGGCATCACCACGGTGTTGCTGGGCTCCTGCTCGCTGTCGACCGTCCACGTCGACGCCTCCGACGCGGGCGACCTGTTCGCGCGGGTCGAGGCGATTCCGCGCAAGCACGTCGTCGAGGCGGTCGAGGAGCACAAGACCTGGCGCTCGGCGCACGAGTATTCGGCCGCGCTGGAACGACTGCCGTTGGGTCCGAACGTCGCCGCGTTCATCGGGCATTCGGATATCCGTGCGGCCGAGCTGGGATTGGAGCGCGCGACCCGCAAGGACGTCCGGCCCGATGCCGCCGAGCTGGCCGGGATGGAGGCGAAGCTGACCGAGGCGCTGGACGCCGGGTTCGTCGGAATGTCCTCACAGCAACTGATGTTCGACAAACTCGACGGCGAAGTGTGCCGCTCGCGCACCCTGCCCTCCACCTACGCGACCATCCGGGAGCGGCGCAGGCTCAACGCCGTTCTGCGACGGCGCGGCGGGGCGCTACAGGGCGGACCCGATGTGTCCCGGCCGCACAGCCTGGTCACCATGGCGGCGAGCAGCCTCGGCCTGTTGCGCAGGCCGCTGAAGGTCAGCCTGCTCTCGGCCGCCGACATCAAGGCGATTCCCGGCGTGGTGCACCTGTTTCCACTGATCGCGCGGGTGCTGAACGCGCTGGGGGGCAACTTCCGCTGGCAGCACCTTCCGGTGCCCTTCGAGGTCTACGCCGACGGCATCGACCTGGTGGTGTTCGAGGAGTTCGGTTCCGGCGCCGAAGCGTTGCACCTGGCCGACCAGGTGGACCGACGACGGGAACTGCTGCGCGACGAAGACTATCGACGCCGTTTCCGCGCGGATTACGACAAGAGATTCGGCCCGAGGGTGTGGCATCGCGACTTCTTCGACGCGCAGATCGTCGAATGCCCCGACCCGGCGGTGATCGGCAAGTCCTTCGGCCAGGTGGGCTCCGACCGCGGCGGCTTGCATCCGGTGGACGCCTTCCTCGACCTCGTGGTGGAGCACGGCAACAAGGTCCGCTGGCGCACGACGATCTCCAACCATCGATCGGAAGTGCTCGATCGCCTCGCCGCCGACCCCGGCGTGCAACTGGGCTTCTCCGACGCGGGGGCGCATCTGCGCAACATGGCGTTCTACAACTTCGGGCTGCGTTTCCTGCGCCGGGTGCGCGACGCCGCCGAAGCGGGTCGCCCGTTCCTGTCCGTGGAACGGGCGGTGCACCGGCTCACCGGCGAACTCGCCGACTGGTACGGCCTGGACGCCGGGCACCTGCGGGTGGGCGACCGAGCCGACGTCGTCATCCTCGACCCGGACCGCCTGGACGATTCGCTCGACGCCTACCACGAATCCCCGATCGCCCCGTTCGACAACCTGCCGCGCATGGTGAACCGCAACGACGACACGGTCACCGCGGTGTTCGTCGGCGGCGTGCCGGTCTTCGGCGAGGGCGCTCCCGCTCCGGTACTCGGCACCCGCCGGACCGGCCGGTTCCTCCGCGCGTCGACCGCCATCCGGTGACCCGAGTACCCCTGCTCGGCCGCTCCCGCCACGTAGAATCGCGAAGATGCGGCGGCTCGTCCGCCCGCAGTCCGTAGGGAGTCGGCGTGGACGTTTTCGCACATCGGGGCAGGGCCGTCGTCTTCGACCGCACGGGCAGCGGGTCGCCGGTCGTCTTCCTGCACAACGCGGGCACGCAACGGCGGATCTGGGACGACCAGGTCGCAGCCCTGCGGGAGGAGCACGAGGTCTTCGCGCTCGATCTCCCCGGCTACGGTCAGTCCGACCGGCCCGCCACGGGCTACCGGCTCACCGACTATGTCGACATGCTCACGGAGTTCCTGGACGCCCACCGCCTGACCGACGTGGTGCTGATCGGCAACTGCCTCGGCAGCGCCACCTCGCTGCGCTACACCATGGGTCATCCGGGGCGGGTGCGTGCGCTCGTGCTGATCAATCCGCTCACCTCGGACACCGTCAGTTCGGGCCGGTCGGCGGGCTTGGCCTGGCTCGACGCGCGGCTGCCGCTGGCGCCGCTGGCGCGCCGGATCAGCTTGCCGAGCCCGATCGTCTCGCTGATCCTCGGCAATCAGCTCGGTCCCCGCGGCCGAGAACAGAAGAACCAGCACGAGCCGCGCGTGCGCGCGCACTGGACCGATCGAGGCAGGCTGCATGCGCTGCACGGCCTGGTGCAGGATTTCCCGTCCTACCGCGCGTTGGACACGTTCGATCCGCCTGCCGGGTTCCCGCCGATCTGCACGATCTGGGGACGGCGCAATCGCATCCTGTCGGCGAAAGCGGGCGGGCGGCTCAACCGCAAGCTGCGCCCGCACATCGCGGTGGAACTACCCGACTGCGGTCATCTTCCGATGGTGGAGGCCCCCGACCAGGTCACTTCGATCATCACCGGCTTTCTCGCCGCGATCGAGACGCCCACCCCGAAGCAGGCCGACGGCCGCTGAGCCCCGCTCACAGCGGAGCCGCGGTCGGGCAGAGTTCCGGGAAACTGGCGGAGCGCACTCCGCAGCCGGTGCATTCGAACGCCATGCCCATGTCGAGCATCCAGTGAATGCGCGTATGGCAGGTCTCGCACAAGAAATCCACACCCGCCGGGTGGCAGCAGGACCGTTTACGGATGAACCATTCCGCGCGATGACGACACGGCACGGAGTCGAAGCGGAACGTGCACCTCGGCGCAGCGGGCAACGCGGCAACGACGGCCTCGAAAGCCGTTGTGGCCGTACGGGTGTTCACAGCAGATACCTTCCGGCGAAGCAGGGGCGGGAGGCGGGAGCGTGCGCCACGGCGCCTCTACTCCTGGATCGATCTCCCTCGAATTGCTGTTACCCGGATGAGGCGGCCTTCACACGGCGGCGGACCGGCTTGTTTGGTCACGAATCGCGCGGGAATCCGAATCGTGACGACATCAAGGGAAGGGGTTCTGTCATGTTATTGCGCCGACTCGCCCGGCCGCTGCTGGCCACCGCGTTCGTCGTAGACGGGGTCGATACGCTGCGGCGCCCGGACGAGCGGGTCAAGGCGGCGAACGCACTGCTCGAACGGGGGCAGCGGCAGCTCCCGGAAGAGATTGCCACCAAGTTGCCATCCAATCCTACGACCGTCGTGCAGGTGAACGCGCTCGCTCAGGTGAGCGGCGGCGTCCTGCTGGCACTGGGCAAGGCGCCGCGATTGGCCGCCCTGGTGCTCGCCGCGACCGTGGTGCCCGCGGCCGTCACCGAGCAGGATTTCTGGAACGAGCAGGACCCGGCGCGGAAGTCGGCGAAGCGGACCGCGTTCCTCAAGGACCTCGGACTGCTGGGCGGGCTGATGATCGCCGCGGCCGATACCGAGGGCAAGCCGTCGCTGGGCTGGCGCGGCCGCCGGGCCGCGCGTGACGCCGCCGCCGCGGTCACCGCCGCACTGCCGCTCGGCGCGAGCTCGGACACCACGACCGGCGCGGCACTGCGCAAGCACGCGCACGAGGCCGCGGAACGGGCGCGGGCGCTGGGCGCGGTCGCCGCGAGCAAGGGAGCGGAACTGGCCGAAACGGCTCAGCGGCGCGGGCCGGATTGGGCGGAAGCAGCCAAGGAACACGGCAGCGACCTCGCGGAGACCGCCAAGGTGCACGGGTCCGAATGGGCCGAGGTAGCCAAAGATCGCGGCACCGATTGGGCCGAGTTCGCCAAAGAGCACGGCGCGGAATGGGCCGAGATCGCCAAGGAGCGGGGGGCCGAATGGGCGGAGCTCGCCAAGGAACGGGGTGTTCGTCTCGCTGATCTCGCCAAGCAGCGCGGCGGCACATGGGCCGAGATCGCCAAAGAACGCAGCGCCGAATGGGCGGAGCTCGCCAAGGAGCGCGGACCGGAGATCGCCGATGCCGCGCGGGAACGCAGCGCGCACACAGCGCAGCTGGCCCGCGAGCGGGGTGCGCAGAAAGCGCAGGCAGCCCGAGAGGCGATCGAGTCGCGTCGCCACTGACGCTTCGGACAGGCAGGCGCCGGCCTCGGCTCGGCGGTGAAATACGTGCTCGGCGGCCCCACTCGGGCCGCCGAACGCGTTTACGCATGCGCCGGTCAGGCGGTCTCGTCGTAGCCGGGCGAGAGGTCCACGAGGGCGGCGTCGAGCGAGGCGACCCGATGGAACCGGTCGGCCAGGCCGGTGACCTCGATGGCCCGGTCCACCGGCCGTACCGTGGTGATCAGCACGATCCGGTGGCGCGAGCGCGTAGCTTCGGTCTGCGCCTCGACCAAGACGCTCAGTCCCGCCGCGGCGAGGAAAGTGACCGGTGAGAGGTCGAGCACGAGCGTGGCCGCGCGGCGCAGGAAGGCGCACGCCAGCTCGGCACGGAACCGGGGCGCGGTCGCGACATCGATTTCGCCCGCGACCATCAGCATGGTGACGTCGTGGCGCGGGCGGCACACCGAAAAGCGAAGCGGGTCAGTCCATTCGGTGTGGCGGGACATGCGCTGACTCCTGGCCGGAAGCTGGCACTGCACAGACCTTCTGCTTCCAGTGAAGCACGGGGCGTGAGGTCTGTACAGGCGCGAACTACGTCCGCCGCCCGGCGTTTCCGCCGCTAGGACGTACTCGCGCTCCCGCCGCAGGAGATGGTGATCGCCTCCCCGTTGAAGTGGCGGCCGTGTTCGGAGACCAGCAACAGCGTCGCCTCGGCCACCTCGGCGGGCTGGATCAGATCGCCGTTGGGCGGGCCGGATTCGATGATCGCCATCCAGTCCTGCTTGGTGGGGTTCTCCTTGTCCGGCACCATGAGCCGCCACGTCGCCGGGTTCTGGATCATGTCGGTGTCCACGCCGGAGGGCAGCAGGGCGTTGACGGTGATGCCGTACTCCGCCACCTCCAGCGACAGCGATTTCACCAGTCCGAGCACGCCCCATTTGCTCGCCGCGTAGTGCGCCGCGTTGCGCACGCCCATCTTCGCCACGATCGACGAGGTGGCCACCACGCGGCCCCAGCGGCGCTCGATCATGTGCGGGACCACCGCGCGGAAGCTGTGGAACACGCCGGTCAGGTTGGTGTCGATCATGTCCCGCCACAACTGCTCGTCCATCTCGGCGACGGGTGAGTTGGACGCGATGCCCGCGTTGGCGATCAGGATGTCGATGCGGCCGAATTCCTCGATCGCGCGGTCGGCGACCGTCCGCATCTGTTCCAGGCTGCGCACGTCGGCCCGCACGGCGACGCAGCGGCGGCCCGCCCGCTCGACCAGGGCGGCGGTCTCGGCCAGGTCGTCCGGAGTGCTCAGCTCGTAGGGCAGGCCCGATAGCGGGGCGGCGATATCGCACACCACGATGTTCGCGCCCGCGTTCGCCAGGGCCAGGGCGTGTGCGCGGCCCTGTCCGCGGGCGCCACCGGTGATCACCGCTACCCTGTCGTCCAGATTCCCCATGGCGGGCCCTTCATCGTCGGTACCTGCTCCGGCCGCCACCCATCGTGTCACGGGCGCACCGAGTGAGCTCCCGATTTTCGGCGGCCACCTCACCGACCGGCGATTTCCCAGATGTGGGAACCTGTCACGGGCGGACGCACTCCGGCTCGCCCGCCGGTGCGCGGCACCGGCGCACCCTGCGCTGACGAGGCACTTTGCCGAAATATCAAGGCGCAGTGGGACAATGATTCCGATGCTGGCACCGGAGCGGGCACGGTCACGGCACGGGCGGAGCGATCCGACTGGGACAGGGAGATCACATGCGACAATTCCGACCCGGTCCAGCGACCAAATGAGTGCGATGTACGCTGCGCCCGGAACGACCCTGCCCGTGCCTACGCATCGTTCCTGGCACGGTCCGGCGCATCCACAATGGTTCCTGGGGGCCCGATGACCGATTGTGAGTACCTTTCCGTGAATCTCGACCGACAGCTCGACGCCGAACCCACCGAGCACGACAGCGCCGTGGCCGAACAGCTCACCAGCCCGCGCCTGCGCAGGCTCTTGCACACGGCCATCGGCCTCTCCGAGGATTCCGTCGATCTGCTGACGACGATGACCACCCGCCTCCGTGCGGCCGAGGGCATGATCCTGCGCGACCCGCTCGAAGAGTGTTGACCCGCGGGCGGTCGCCGGTCCCGAGCGAACGAGCGGCACGGGCACGCGGCCGCCGGGCAGCAACGGCCGGCCCGCGGGTAGGTTGCCGAAGCAGCAACGATATTTGCTGATCCGGTCGCTCCCATGGATGGTGGGACGCATGAACGCGACACACCACGAGCACGCGGACCGGACGACGCCGACGACGGTCGAGTACTGGGAGACCTTCTACCGGGAGCGCGAGCGGATCTGGTCGGGACTGCCGAACTTCTTGCTGGTGCGAGAGATCGAATCGGTCGCCGCGGGCTCGGCACTGGATCTGGGCTGCGCCGAAGGAGCCGACGCGATCTGGCTGGCCGAGCGCGGCTGGCGGGTCACCGCCGTGGACGTGTCGGAGACCGCGCTGGCGCGTGCCAGGGCACAGGCGGCACGCCAGGAACTGGCCGGCCGAATCGATTGGCAGCGGCACGATCTCGACCACACCTTCCCGGACGGACGGTTCGACCTCGTCACGGCGCAGTTCCTGCATTCGCCGCTCGCCCAGGACGGCGAACGGATGCGCATCCTCCGACGAGCCGCCGAGGCGGTGGCGCCCGGCGGGCTGCTGCTGATCGTCGGGCACGCGGAATGGCCCAGCTGGGTGCTGGAGCCGCCCGCCGACGTGCACTTCCCGACCACGGCCGAGGTGCGCGCTGGCCTGGCTCTGGACCCGGCCGCATGGCAGGTGGAGGTGGACGAGGTCGTCGAGCGCGAGCACCCCGGCCCCGAGGGGCAGCCCGGCACCCGGAAAGACAACGTCCTTCGCATTCGCCGCAGCTGACCCGCACAGGAAACACCCAGCTCGCTCGCAGATTGCTCGGCGCTTGCGCCGCGATCATGGGCTCATGACCAGTCGCGAACCCCAGCCGAGCCGGACGTGAGCGCGCGGGCGAGACCAGCGCGGCGGATATCGGCGGTCCCGCTGCGGGTGGGGCTGGTGATCGTGTTGCTGTTGCTGACGGCGACGGCGCTGTTCGCGTCGGGCGCGGCGGTGACCTCGGCGCTGAGTCGCTCGCTGACGCAGCGCACCGACGAACAGCTCTACGACGCGGCGCGGTCCTGGGCGCAGCCGCGTCCGATGCGCCAGGTGATCACCAGCGACGGTCGCGCGCAGTGGATTCCGGCCGATCTGCCCGCCGCGCCCGTGCAGCCGAGGTCGGCGGGCGAACAGCCGCGGCGGTTCTTCGAACTGCGCACAGGCACCGACGGGCAGGTGTATCAAGACCTGGCGGGCGCCGGCAGCGCCGGATCTCCCGATCTCGGCGGCACGACCGCGGGCGCACCGAAGACGGTGCCGTCCTCGGATGGTTCTTCGACGGATTGGCGGGTGCTGACCACCACCAACCAGTACGGTTCCACCACCATCGGCCTGCCCCTGACCGACAACCAGGAGACGGTCTCCCGGTTGATCTTCTTCGAAATCGGCACGGGGGCAGCGGCTCTGCTGGCCCTGGGCGCCGTCGGCTACCTGGTGATCCGGCGCAGCCTGCGGCCGCTGCGCGAGGTGGAGCAGACGGCGGCGGCGATCGCGGGCGGTGACCTGGACCGGCGGGTGCCGGTGCGCGGCGTGGACACCGAGGTCGACCATCTGGCGCGGTCGCTGAACGAGATGCTCGCGCAGATCCAGCACGGCGTGGCCGCCACCGAGGCGTCGGAGGAGGCGGCCCGGCGCTCGGAGGCGCGGATGCGCCGCTTCGTCGCCGACGCGAGCCACGAACTGCGCACGCCACTGACCACGATTCGCGGGTTCGCCGAGTTGTACCGGCAGGGCGCCAGTACCGACGCCGGGATGGTGGTCGGCCGGATCGAGGCCGAGGCCGAGCGGATGGGTCTGCTCGTCGAAGATCTGCTGCTGCTGGCGCGGCTGGACGAGAAGCGCCCGCTGGAGCGCAAGCCCGTCGACCTGCTCGCGCTGGCGGGCGACGCCGTGCACAACGCGCGGGCCGTCGCCGCCCGCCAGAAGCCGTCACCGGACGCGCCGGACCGCTCGATCACGCTGGCGATCGGCGACGGCGACGGAACCATGGACGTCATCGGCGACGAGGCCCGCCTGCGCCAGGTACTCGCCAACCTGCTCGGCAACGCCCTCACCCACACCCCGTGCGAAGCGGCGGTCGCGGTGCGGCTCACGCCCGCCCCCGACCGCGTCCGCATCGACGTGATCGACACCGGTCCCGGACTTTCACCCGATGCCACACATCGTGTGTTCGAGCGGTTCTACCGCGCGGACGCCTCGCGCACCCGCGGCAGCGGCGGCACCGGGCTCGGCCTGGCCATCGTCCAAGCCCTGGTCACGGCGCACGGTGGACGGGTATCGGTAGCGAGCGAACCGGGCCGCGGAAGCACCTTCACGGTGGTGCTGCCCCGTGAGCCGTCCGCCCCGCCGACCACGGATCAGCCGGTCCGGTCGCGGTGAACCGAAGCGGCATGCCGCCTACCCGTTCGAGACGCGTGCCGAGCGCTCACCTCACCTCGGCGCGGCGGCGAGCCGGGAGGCCGGCTCGGCCTGCACGGCACGCCGTGCGCCTACCGCGAGCAGCCCGACCGCGATCCAGGCCAGCGCCCACGGGGCGGGCTCGAGGATGACGCCGGCGAGCACGGACCAGAGGCCCAGCGTCCACGTCACGAACGACGGCGGCACGATGCCCCGTCGATCCAGCCACAGCACGAGCACGCCGATCAGGGCCAACGGCACACCGAAGCTGCCGGTGGTCAGCCAGAACGAGGCCATAGCCGGGCTCATCTCGCTGATCCCCTCCTCGGGGCTCCACAGCTTCGCGCCGAACCATGAGTCGGCATGGTCGGGAGCCACCAGTACATAACTGCCGAGTGTGTGCCCGAGTCCGAGAAACACCAGGAGACGTCCTGCCCACTTGATCATTGAAAACCACCCTCCATTACGGAACTGACAGTTCCGATACTGTCAGTTCCGTATACTAGGAGCGTGCCGAAACCGAAACAAGGCCAAGGACGTCCGCGCAACAGTGAGGTTGATCTCGCTATCGTCCGCGCCACGCGAGAACTCCTGGCCGAGCGCGGCTACGCCGGGTTGACGGTCGACGCCGTGGCGGCGCACGCCGGAATCGGCAAGGCCGCGATCTACCGGCGCTACGCGACGAAGCAAGAGATGATCTTCGCGGCCACCGTGCACGACATGCGGGAGCAGCCGCCTCCGGACGCCGGAACCCTGCGCGCGGACCTGGGCGCCCTCACCCGGACCATCGCCGCCCAACTGGGCCGCGCGCCGACCGACGTGCTCGCCGGTCTGCTGGCGGACATCTACGCCGATCCCGCGCTGAGCACCCGCTTCACCGAGACCTTCCTCGAACGGGAACGACAGGCCGTGATCGAAGTGCTCGACCGCGCGGTCGGCCGCGGCGAACTGGCCGCGCTACCCGACCCGGCCACGGTGCACGCCCTGCTGCTCGGCCCGATCTTCGCCTGGCTGCTGATCCTGGACGGCGACCGCGACAAGGTTCCGGAACTCACCCGCACGGTCGCCGAATCGGCAGCCACCGCACTGCTGTCCCCGCGCGACTGACCGCGCGCCGGCGATCCGCGAATCCGCTCGCCCGTGGGGCGGACGCGGCGGCGGACGCGTTCAGCGCGGCGCCGGTTCGAAGATGTCGGTGAGCGGTGCGCCGGCGCCGGGAACGGCGCCTTCCTCGGCGAACCATTCCCAGCGCAGGACCCGGCCGAGCACGGGAACGGGCAGGCGGAGCAGGACAGCGGCGATGGTGGCGAACCGGCCGGAGCCCTCGATGATCGAGCGGTGCGCGGTCAAGGCGGCTCTGCGCCGCGAAGCGTGTGCGCCGACATCGATGCGGTGCGTGATCTCCGAGCGCGGGCTGAACAGCGAGGCGAGGATCGCTGGGTCGTAGCGGAACGGGATCGGCAACCGCCCCAGGAAACGGGCCGGGCGTGCGAAGCCCTCGCGCGGCAGGGTGGCGTCGAGCACGCGGGAGACACCCGCGAGTTCGGCCGCGCGCTTGCCCACCTCGTGCACCCGGACGTGGTCTCGGTGCCCGTACCCGCCGTTGCGGTCGTAGCTGAGCAGGATGTCGGCGTTCTCGTCGCGGAGGATCGCGGCCAACCGCTCGGCCGCCTCCTCGGAATCCGCACGGACGAACCGCGTCCGGTCCGGCGGGTCCGCGTACAGTACGGCGCCGTGTCCGCTGTCGGCGTAGCCGAGATGCGCCACCCGGTGCACGCCGAGGGCGGCGGCGCTGGCCTGCAACTCGCGCAGCCGCAGCGCTTCGCGCCCGGCCAGATCGGCCATGTGACCGTCGGTGGCCACCACGATGACGGTTCGGTGCCCGGTGGCCGACAACTCGGCCAGCGTTCCCCCGGTCAGCAGTGTCTCGTCGTCCGGATGCGCGTGGAATGCCACAACGGTCGCCATCGCCCCAGTGTGCCAAAGACTCTCAGCGCAGGTCCCGGGCCAGGCGGGTCGCACCGACGAGCATGTAGCCGCCGGTCAGAGCGACCAACGCGACGGCGGTCGGCCGCGGCACGTCACCGCGCAGCACGCGCACCCCGCCGTGCGTCGTGTCGAGGATGTCCACCAGCAACGCGAGGCGCTGCCAGCGGGGCAATTCTTCGGCGGGTGCGGTCAGGTATCCGAGGCCGAGCGCGATCGCCCGCGCACCGAAGATGCGGGTCATGTAGTCGAGCTCGGGCGTGGGACGCACGCCGAGCGCCTTGGTCAACATCGCCGGGGCCACGAGGGCGGCCGACCCCAGCGCGACCCGGCCGAACGCCAGGCCACGCAGTGCGCCGGCCAACGGAGAGCAGGACTGCCGCATGCTGTTGGTCACCATGTCCCGAGCCTGACCGACAAACGCCGTCAGGTCGATTACCTGCGAGGTAATCGACCTCGTCACCGGCTACATCGGCAGCCGTCGTCGCGCACGGGGTGCGGCTGGGCGAGCGGCGCGACCCGGAGTCGCGCCTGAGCCCGATCCTGCCGCGAGCCGCGGCGGGACAGCGTGATTCCCTCCCCCCTGGGGCATCGACTATCCGACGCCGGACGGCACCCGTGTCCGTGACTACGTGCATGTGGCCGACATGGCGGCCGACGCAGGGGTTTCCACCGGTCGGTGTACGACGACCGATCGACCGGGCGGCCGCTCCGTGGGTTCCCGGCCGATCCTGGTTCGCTCTCCCGGGAATCACGATGCGCTCAGAGAATGAGCAGTATCAGCGCTTTCTGCAGGGTGTCCACGATGCGGCCGATGGTGATGGCGATTTCGACGGTGCCCATGACAGGCCCCTTTCCTCGGGCATGGTGAATCCTCGACCCCTCAATTCAAGCGTGGATAAACGGGATTCGGAAGCTCGGGCCGGTATCGGAAGGCTCCGCCCGACCGTCCGCGCCGTACGGCCGGCCCGGCGGAGCATGATTCGTGCACCGGAGTCGCGGCGGAGGGCTGTCGAGAAGGGTTGATCCGCGAGGCCCGTCTCTTCGAATCATCTATGTCGCGGCACCGGTCGCGGCCGTGCACGCGGAATACCGCACCGAGCAGACAATTCCATCCATCGTCAGGAGCATCTGTGTCGTCGTCGCACCCGTTGGCCCCAAGAGACCAGCACGACTGTTTCCGGGATGCGGTGAACACGGTCGGGCAAGCCACGGCGATACTCGGCAGGCTCCGTCGGGTCCCCGCCGATCACGCCGCGGTGCACGCGCGGATCGCGATACTCGCCGATCGAAGCGACGACATGGTGCGTGCGGCCCCGGCGGACCGCCGCCACCTCGGCCGGTCCCTGCACAGTGTCCTCATCCACCTCCGGACGACGGCCGAACGCGCGAACCGGCACCGCGTCACGTCGCTCGCGGAGGAACTCGCGGAAGTCATCGGCATCGTCGAGGAATGCGGTCGGCACACCGCCGGACTGTTCGCGGCGCCGTTCGACCCCACCTGGGCCGCGTGGTATCGCGCCGAGATCCTCCGGCTGGCGGACGACGCCGACGACGCTTTCCGCCGCCTGTTCGCGCGGTGGTACTTCGACACCGACGACCTCTCGGCGGTGGCCGGGATGCGGGATATCAGCGACGAACTGGAGAACGTGGTGCGCGCCTTCGAGGAGGTCGCCGACGCCGTGCCTGCGACCGTCGCGGACCAGCCGAGCGAGCTACCCCGATGATCCGCTTCGGCGACACTACATTCCGGCGAATTCGATGATCGGCGCCGGATAGTCCGCCGGATCGACGCCTGCGCGCCACGGCCGATGGATGCGCGCGCCGGGCAGGTGCGCCAGTTCGGGCACCCAGCGCCGTACGTACGCGCCGTCCGGGTCGTAGCGTTCGGCTTGGCGCAGCGGGTTGAGCACCCGGTTCGGCCTGGTGTCGGTGCCGGTGCCCGCCACCCACTGCCAGTTGAGCTGGTTGTTCGCCAGGTCGCCGTCCACCAGCCAGCGCAGGAAGTGCTCCGCCCCGACCCGCCAGTCGACGCGCAGCGACTTGGTCAGGAAGCTGCCGGTGATCAGCCGCGCCCGGTTGTGCATCCAGCCCTCCGCGCGTAACTGCCGCATCCCGGCGTCCACGATCGGGTGCCCGGTGCGCCCCGCGCGCCAGGCGTCGACGGCCTGCGGATCGTCGCGCCAGCGGATCGCGCGCCCGTGGTAGTCCGACCAGGCCGCGGACGGGCGGGCAGCCAGCAACTGGTGGTGGAAGTCGCGCCAGGCCAGCTGCCGGGCGAACGCGTGCCCAAAATCGGTGGACATGTCCACCCGGTGCACCAGCTCCACCGGGGACACGCAGCCGAAATGCAGATACGGCGACAGCCGCGAGGTGGCGTCGGCGGCGAGATCGTCGTCGTCGCGCGCGTAGTTCTCGACCGGCCCGGACAGCCAGTCGCGCAGGATCTTCCGTCCCGTGGTCTCACCGCCGACGGCCAGCTGCGGCGAGGCCGGGCCCGCGCACAGTTCGCCCGCGTCCGGCAGCGGCAAGCTCGACACCCGGGGCACCGTGAGGTTGCGCGGCTTGCCGAGCGGCTTGCGCTGCGGCGCCTCGCACCAGCGCCGGAAGTACGGGCCGAAGATCGCGAAGTGGTCGCGCCCGGTGGCGGGCAGCAGCGACTCCGGATCGACGGTGGTGATGGTGGCGGGATGCGTGTTCAGCAGACAGTCGCGGCGCGCGAGACGCTCGCGCAGAGCACGTTCCCGATGGCGGCTGTAGCCGCTGACGTCCGCGGCCACGTGCACGCTCTCGGCGTGGACCTGCGCAGCCACGCGGTCGACCTCCGTGGCCACATCGCCCCGGCGCAGGACCAGGCTGCCGCCGATGGCGCGCAATTCGTCGTCCAGCTCGGCGAGCGCCGTGGACAGGAACCGGGCGCGGTTCGGCGCGGCGAAGCGGCCCGAGAGAATGGCGTCGTCGAGGACGAACAGCGGCACCACCGCCGCACCTTCCCGGTGTGCCGCGGTGAGCACCGGGTTGTCCCACACCCGCAGGTCGCGGGTGAACAAAGCGATCGTGACGGTCATCGGAGGCGCTCCCCCTGTACGGCAACGCTGTTCGTCCGCGAACCTCCCCCTCGCTCTGAGCGGCAGCGGGTGCTCGGCGCCCATGAGGGCCGCGCCGGGGCGGCATCGGGCGGCTCAGCCATACCGCCGACGACGCGACCCTTACAAGCGCCGAGCATGCCGTCACCCCGCGCAGAGCGGAGCGATGCGCGAGTCACCGCCCGTCGTCGGGGAGGTCAGGTACAGGCACGAGTTCTGACCGGCCGCGGTGATCGCCGCGCGCACCTGCTGCCAGGCGTCCGCGTCCAGCGCCGCGGCGCGGGCAAGGACGAACCCGGATATCCGGCTCGGGTCGGTGACCAGCGCCCACGAATAGTCCGGGCCGAGCGCGGTGACGATGTAGTTCGTCGCCCCCTCCAGGCGGTCCTGGGTCGGCACGCCGGGGAAGCTGACGTGCAGCTGCGCCCTGGTCTCCCGGTCGGTGACCGTCGCCGTGCCGTTGATCTCGTTGCGCGTGTTCGCCCACGTGGTGCAGGTGTTGCGCACCGCGATATCGCCCTGTGGGTCGAGTGCGTAGTTCGCCTGCGTGTCGCGCGCGCAGGCCAGGTTGAAGTACTGCGGCACGGCGGCGAGCTGACGCCACGTGCCCAGGTAACGGTCCAGATCGAGGCTCGGCACCGGCGCGGGCCCGGCGACCGGGCTCGGCGCCGCGGTG